>NZ_JYJK01000012.1 GCF_003263785.1 Vibrio variabilis | reverse complement strand
CCGTGGATCTGTGACCAAAGTGACTCGGTTTCACGGTCATACATCAGCACATCTGAGCTATACAACAAACCCGATACACCAAACTCCAGTTCACGCTCTCCATTCCCTTTAGCTTGCTACTAAACGCCATCCCGCTACCACAAAGTGGGCAGTAGCTCACTACGACTCGTTCTCCACCAACAGTATCATTGACGATCTCATGCCAATTCAAAATGTTCAGTGGATAGGCTTTTGCTTCATCATTGATGACTAACCCCAGAACCACATCTCGTGGCTTAACACTTTTTGTGCGACTACCCAATTCAAATTTGGGATCGGTCAGTGCAGGTATGCCATCTCGAGGTGGGCCTCCACTTTGAATCAAATTGAGCGGTACGGTGGCATTGTTTAACTCAAAGCCATTGAGGGATTTAGCCAATCCAAACGAAGGGGCAAGCAGAAATGTAACGAATGAAAGTACAGGAAGAATAGAGCGCATGTTTCTCTCCTCACATTGTCAGATACTTAATCAGACCGCCAGTGAGGAGAATCGCTTTCAGAGGTCAGCCGTTGGCTTGCTGGAACGCTTTTACAAACTCATCATAGCGAGCACGGTTAACACCTGCATCGCTGTATCCGGTACGCGACTGAGAGCGGTAATGCATCACACCATTGTCCGCGTCAAAATACAGCTCGACATCATCATGAAAGCGCATCAACGGCGTAGTAAACACGGCATGAACATAATCGCCATTGTCCGTCACAACTTCATTGCGACCTAAGGTTTTAAGTGCTGCCAATGCGCGAGCTTTGGCTGTCGCTAAGTCGTCAAACGCAATAGGTTGTACCTGTTTCTCTGGAATTTTGGTCTGCGAAGAAACGGCATTTGGAGTAGAAGGCATTCGCGATAACTGTCCATCATCCACGCCTAAATAGGACGGCATGCTATTATTTTTGTAAAACATGTAGCCGATAAGAACGAGTATCAGAGTGGTGAAAATTTTGCTGATCATGAACAGTCCTTTTGCTGTTGACGGCAAGGGAGCCCTTCCGCCATTTTTCCAATTAATTGAATGAATTATCCATAATAGTCCAACCTGGTCAAACCAGATCACTTAGTGCTTCAAAAATCTCGGTCTACTCAAAAAAATCGATAACTAATTTGTTGTCCTCTACCTTCACTTCAGGGCTTGAGGATTTAAGCAGTGACTGCTTTACCGTGGTTTCATCAAGTTGATACACGGGATAGCTCGAAACGGCATTACCAATCAATGCGACAGCTGGCTTAATGAGTTGCCTGATCTCCGGGGTTAACACAGTGCCATCTTCATCTAAGCGCTCTAGTCTAAGGGACTGGAGAAACACCTCACCCGTCTCTTTCTTGTAGCTCGGTATGGCACTAAATTCGATATCCAGATCTAAGTTAATCTCTGGTTGGCTCATCATGTGCAGCTCAGCAGTGGTATTGGCAAACACTGCAACTCTGTCTTTGTCGCTGCGTCCAATATTCACTCTCAAGTCATCAACTGACACTTTTGCATACAGCATATCCTCAATTCCTACGGCCTGTTCAAGCCTCAGGTTTTGGTTAAGGTAATCGGTCATCTCTTGCTCTGTAATACTGTAGCTCACGCACCCAGACAAGCTGAACAGCACTATGATCAGCCCAAATAACCTGGCAGAGAATGATTTCTTCATCAGAAAAGACTCCTTGAGAAAAGTGAAGCGCGTACCGTATATCTTGTTAAAAGATAGGGGCTTATAAAAAAACAGGCAAGCCCTAAGTGCTTGCCTGTTTTATTCGATTACCGACTAATATCAATTAGCTCACCGACCACTGAGACAGTGAACGCTTGAAGTCTTCGTAACCAAACTCATTGAGTTTTTCGATGTCGCCTGAAGAACGCTCGCAGTAGATGGATGGCATCTTTAATCCATTAAACCAGTTCAGCTTCACCATGGTGTAGCCAGCACTATCCATAATATGTAACTGCTGACCGACTTTTAATGGCTCATCAAAATTGGCCACACAGAACTGATCTCCAGCAAGGCAAGAACACGAACCAATTACATACTCATGCTCGCCTTGTGGATTGGCTTCCAGAATCGATGCAGGCTCATCGTAGATTAAAGTATCTAAACGGTGCGCTTCAGTGGCTGAGTTAACAATGGCGGTTTTCTTTTCATTCTCGACAATATCCACCACAGTCACGACGAGATCAGTCGTTTTGGTGATGATGGCTTCCCCCGGCTCCAGATACATCTGAACACCGTGTTTGTCAGAAAATGCTTTTAGCGCTGCACCAAGCTTTGCAATGTCATAGCCAGGCCAAGTAAAGAACACGCCGCCGCCCATGCTCACCCAGTCCAGCTTGTCGAGGTGCTCACCAAACTGCTCCGAAATTGCATCAAGTAAACCAATGAATGCGTCCACATCTTTGTTTTCACAGTTCATGTGGAACATAACGCCGTCGATACTATCAAACACAGCTGGGTCGATATGGTCCGCTTGCACGCCAAGGCGTGAATACTTACGCGCAGGGTTTGCCAGATCTTGTCCAGCATAGCTAACGCCCGGATTAAGTCTTAACCCCAAAGACGCTTTGCCTTCGACAATATGGCGGTAAGCAGCTAACTGAGACTGAGAGTTAAAAATCATCTTGTCACAGATATCCGCCACTTCACGTACATCGTCTTCGGTGTATCCCACACTGTAAGCGTGCGTTTCACCACCAAAGGTTTCGTGACCAAGTTTTACCTCAAACGGACCACTGCTGGTTGAGCCATCGAGATATGGTTTGATGATGTCGAAAACACCCCATGTTGAGAAACACTTCAATGCGAGCACCAGTTTGACGCCTGAGATCTCTTTGAGCTGTTTGGCTTTCTCTAGGTTTTCAATCAGCTTGGATTCGTTGATCATGAAGTATGGGGTTTTTAGTTGGGATTTGTTCACTTTAATGGTCCTAGGTCCTAGGTCCTAGGCTCCAGGGCCTAGGACCTCAACTTCTTACTTGAGGATCTGGATGTCTGGCGCACCCACTTCCAATTCCTGAACATGCCAATCCAAACCAATCTCTGGCATTGTTTCCAAGAACGGATCTGGGTCTAGCTGTTCCATGTTAAACACGCCAGCCTCTGCCCACTTGCCGCGGAAATACTGAAGTGCTGCAGTAATCGCCGGAACACCTGTGGTGTATGAAATCGCTTGGTGTTCAACGTCTTCGTACGCCACTTCGTGATCAGCGTTGTTGTAGATAAATACTGAGCGCTCTTTTCCGTCTTTCTTACCTTGAACCCAAGTACCGATACAGGTTTTACCTGTGTAACCTGGAGCTAGAGAAGTTGGGTCTGGTAAAAGCGCTTTTAGCACGTGTAGTGGCTGTACGACTGTACCATCGTGCAGTGTAAGTGGGTCTGGACTAAGTAGGCCAATATCGCGCATGCAGTTGAAGTAGTTCAAGTAAGTATCACCGAAGCCCATCCAGAATTCGATACGTTTTGCAGGGATGAACTCTTGCATTGAACGAACTTCATCGTGCGCCATAGAGTAAACCTTGTGCTTACCGACTAGTGGGAAATCAAACTCAAGCATACGAGAGTGACACTCCACTTGCTTCCACTCGCCGTTTTCCCAGTAGAAAGAGTCGCCTTGGATTTCAAGCATGTTGGTTTCTGGGTCGAAGTTGGTTGCAAACTTCTTACCGTGATCACCCGCGTTTACGTCCATAACATCGATAGTATCAATCTCATCGAACAAGTGCTTCACTGCGTAAGCGGCAAAGACACTTACAACACCTGGATCAAAACCGGCACCTAGGATGCCTGTGATACCTGCTTCTTTGAACTTGTCGCGGAAGCCCCACTGCCAGTCGTACGCTTGTGGTACTTGCTGGCCTTCAGAACATAGGTCTACCGCAACGGATGTATCTAGATAAGACACCTTCGCTTGTAGACACGCTTCCATGATGGTGATGTTCACCCAAGGAGGACCTGCGTTAATCACAAGATCCGGTTTTACTTCGTTGATCAAAGCTACTAGCGCTTCAACATCGTCTGCATTAACAGCGCGAGCTTCTAGCTTTTTAGTTGAATCTTTTAGGTTATTTTTGCCCTTGATTGACTCAATGATTTTTTCGCATTTCGCTACAGTGCGTGAAGCGATTGTGATATCACCCAGCACATCGTTGTTTTGAGCCGCTTTGTGCGCGACTACCCAACCAACACCACCAGCACCAATTTGTAGAATTGCCATTTGTTTTGTTTCCTTTTTCTCTTAGTGAGAGTTAGTTAGCTCAAGGGCTAATTGATGAATATTGTTCAGAAGCGTCTCGAAATCCGATAGCTTCAAGCAAGGGTTTAAGATGGTAAATTTCAGTGCCGAGTGGCCGTTTACTACCGTCTCCCCGAGTACCGCAACGCCGCGAGTCAGCGCTTCGATACGAATTGTTTTGTTAAGCTGCTCTAGGTCATCCGCATCACTGTTTACCGCTCTGAATAGAACCGTTGATAGCGACGGCTCTGCCAATAGCTCAAACTGCGGATGTGCTTTAACAAGCTTAGCCACTTGCTGAGTTTGATCCATTAGATGATCGTACATGTCACCTAGTGCGTCTGGACCAACGTTTTGCATGGTCATGAAGACCTTCAACGCATCAAAACGCTTGGTCGTCGCGATGGATTTATCGACCAAGTTCGGCAGCTCATCATGTTCGCGGTTGAGGTAATCAGCATGATGAAGCAGGTATTTGAAGTTAGCTTTGTCTTTAACAAGCAGTGAGCCACAGCTGATTGTTTGATAGAACAGCTTATGGAAATCGACACTCACGGAATCGGCTTTTTCGATGCCTTGAAGCTTGTCTTTATGACTGCTCAAAATCAGAGCGCCACCGTAAGCACTGTCAACATGGAACCAAAGACCAAACTGAGCGGAGATATCAGCGAGTGCAGCGAGGTCATCAATCGCGCCGTGGTCTGTGGTGCCAGCGGTGCCAACCAATGCAAACGGGATAAGTCCTTCTTCCTTAAGTGCTGTGATGTCCGCAAGCAAAGCATCGGTGTTAATCGTGCCATTGTCGTGAGTTGCCACACAATGCACCGCTTTTTCACCAAGACCAAGCAGTGACGCTGACTTCTGTACCGTGAAGTGTGACTTGTCTGAGCATACAATCCGCAGTTTATCGGCGTAGCTTGGCAGGCCAAGTTTCTGAATAGAGTGACCGTCAGTGATGTCAGCAACACGGTCACGAGCGAGCAGCAAACCCATCAAGTTACTCTGCGTACCGCCACTGGTGAAAATGCCATCCGCATTGTCGCCAAGCTCATAACGCTCGCACAGCCAGTCCAGTACCTTTTGCTCAACATAGGTTGCAGCAGATGCTTGATCCCAAGAATCCATCGACTGGTTTAGCGCCGCAATCATGGCTTCTGCGGCGACCGCAGGCATGAGCGGAGGGGTGTGCAAATGAGCAATACAGTCTGGGTGTTGAGTGAAGATTGAGTGTTCAGCAACGAGTCCTGCTGTTTCATCCACTACACTTTGCAGGCTATTGTTTTGACTATCAAGATTGACGTCATTGATAAGGTTTTCGAGCGTCTTCGGATCCAAGCCAGAATAGGGTTTGCTGACCTTCTCAAACACTTCTTTCATCGCTTGAGTGGTGTGATTCATCACCTGAGCAAATTCCGTTGCGCCTTGTTCACCGGTATGGATGAAGTGCTTTCGCCAGCTAGATTCCTTCGCCTCACGCTCGGCTTTCTCGCCGCCACCAGCAACAATGATCGCTTCTTCGATAGTGCGTAGCGCAAAGTCAATCTGCTCAAAGCTAATAATAAGGGGTGGAAGGAAGCGAATGACTGAACCGTCACGACCGCCCTTCTCAACCATTAGTCCACGCTCGAGCGCAGCGCGTTGAATCGCAAGTGTCAGTTCGCCATCAGCAACTGGCTCACCAAACTTGTTGTGTTCAGCGTTTGGCTTAACGATCTCAACACCTAGCATCAGGCCTTTGCCGCGAACTTCCGCAATGCAGTTTACGCGATCTTTGATTTTGTTTAGACCTAGGCGCAGGTATTCACCGGCGATGCTCGCGTGCTCAACAAGGTTGTCACGCTCGATGATCTCTAGTGCTTTCGCACCCGACACCATCGCTAATTGGTTACCACGGAATGTGCCTGTGTGTTCACCCGCATTCCAGGTATCGACCTTTTTGTTGAACACTAAGATCGACATTGGCAAACCGCCACCAATCGCTTTCGAAAGACAAAGAATGTCTGGGCTGATGCCCGCTTCTTCGAACGCAAATCGGTAACCCGTTTTACCTACGCCACACTGGATCTCATCCAGAATCAGTAAGATTTCATGCTCATCACAGATCCTGCGCAGCTCTTTGAGCCAAAACGCTGGAGCTGGAATCACACCGCCTTCACCTTGCACAGGCTCAACGATGATCGCCGCAGGTTTCATGATGCCCGCTTCGTCGTCATTAAGCAGGCGCTCGATGTAGCGAATGCTTTGCTTAGCACCCGCATCACCACCAAGTCCAAACGGGCAACGCAAGCTGTATGGGAATGGCATAAAGTGCACATCGGACATAAGTCCAGTGCGACGCGCTTGGTACCAAGATTACCCATCATACCCATGGTGCCATTGGTCATGCCGTGGTAAGCACCGCGAAAGGCAAACATGGTGTTGCGGCCTGTGGTTTGCTTAGCAAGCTTGATCGCCGCTTCCACCGCATCAGCCCCAGAAGGGCCACAAAACTGAATCACAGAATCCGCAGCAAATTGCTCTGGCAGGAAGGCTTTAACACGTTTAATAAAACGGTCTTTGGCTTCTGTCGTGATATCGAGTGTTTGATATGGCAGGCCAGAATCTAGCTGCTCTTTTAGGGCTTGGTTTATTTCAGGGTGGTTATATCCCATCGCCAAGGTGCCAGCGCCAGCCAGACAGTCTAAGAAGATCTGACCGCGAGTATCTTCCACTAAGGCACCATAGGCACGCTTAATGGCAATCGGAAGACGTCGCGGATACGAACGTACTTCTGATTCATGCTCAGCTTGGTCTAGTAGAACTTGATCTGGGGTTAGATCGTAGGTGCCTTCGACATGCGGAACTTGCACGGAAATCGAAGACGCGAATTCTTTGGAATCAAATTCGAATGCTGTACTCATTTACTTGTAACCTGATTTTACGCGTACAGAATTGGCTGTTACGCGAACAACAAAACGAGCCCCACCTGAATAACAGATGTGACGAAGCCCAACGCAATCGCGCTAGGAAAATAGATCGATGTTGAAAATCAAGGCTCTGTGATACTACGATTTACGCGCAATACACAGTTTGGAAGTACAAAGCTGATTTTTGAGTGAGAGTTAATGTGTTTCAATGTTGGGTTTCCCATAAATATGCCTGTCCAGGCATCAGTATCCCGTCTACTGATTATTGGCATAACCAGTACCTACCCTACGTCGTATCACAATCAGCTTGAATGGTTACGACGCGTATCCCCCAGAATCGTTCCGAGATTGGGCGGGAAAGTAACATAGAACTCATTATCATCGCAACCGTTTTATCGGTGGAAGTGTTGCTCAATTTATAAAGTATTTGTTAACGATATCAAACCGATACCATAAAAAAAGCCACCTCTTTGGAGGCGGCTTTTCTAAACATGTTTACTGATCTTTCTTATCGCTCAAGCTCTTAGTCGTGGCTTGGCCAATGGTGTCTACATCCACGCCATTTTGTTCCAAGAACTTTTCAAACATAGGTAAAAGTGGCCCTAATGTGTCTGCGATAGTGTCTCTCACTGTGTCGACGATAACTTGCGTGCCGCGTTCAATCTCGATATTGACGTCATCGCCTACACCTTTACCCTCAAAGGTTGTCATGCGGCGAGTCTCTGGAATAAGCCAAACATCGAACCAGCCCTCTTGCTTATCGACCTCAGACACCGTCAAACTCGCGCCATTGATTGCGATATAACCCTTAGGGAACACATACGGCTTCCACTCTTTAGGCAATTGGAACTTGATGCGATAGTTATCTTCTTGCTGCTCTACGGCCACTAAAGGGGTTTTAAAGTCCACATGCCCTGATAAAGGGTGACCACCAATTTCGGCACCATCTTTAGCTGCACGCTCAACATTGATGACTTGTCCTTGTTCAAATGAACTTAACGTGGTGATGTTGAGACTCTGCAACATCACATCGAACGACAAACGCTTGTCAGTTTGGATCTCGGTTACCGTTAAACAGACGCCATCTACAGCAATGCTGGCACCAATTTCGACATCGACACAAAAGCCTTCTTCAAAGTCAATTTCAAAAGTGCGGATACCATTAAGGTCTGTAATTTTATCAATGGTGGCAACGGATTGAATGATACCGGTAAACATAGAGGCCTCGATTTACGATTAGAGTGCTTTTAGTACGGACATCATTGCAAAAAGAATCAGTAAGATAAAGGCTAAAAGTGGAAAAGTGTCAGAATGAAAAAACCCCAGCATTTCTGCTGGGGTTTTAATGTTTGGAGCGACACACGAGGTTCGAACTCGTGACCTCAACCTTGGCAAGGTTGCGCTCTACCAACTGAGCTAGTGTCGCATGTGTCTTTTCAGACTAAATTTGAGATGGTGCCCCGGGCCGGACTTGAACCGGCACAACGCGAACGTCGAGGGATTTTAAATCCCTTGTGTCTACCAATTCCACCACCAGGGCACGCAAAATCCTTTGCGATGGAGACACCATCTTGATACCGCCTTCAAGGCCATATCACTATAATTTGGAGCGACACACGAGGTTCGAACTCGTGACCTCAACCTTGGCAAGGTTGCGCTCTACCAACTGAGCTAGTGTCGCATATTCTCAAAGAGAGAATGGAGGCGCCTCCCGGAGTCGAACCGAGGTCCACGGATTTGCAATCCGCTGCATAGCCACTCTGCCAAGGCGCCTTCTTGTTTCCCTTGAAGCCTTGCTCTTCACTTTCGTTTTGAGCAGTTCCTCTTGAGTACGGGAGGCATTTTACGCAATCAGGAAAATGAGTCAACACGTTTTTTGATATTTTGAATCGTTTGACCAAGAAATACCCAAAAACCGCTAATTTGCTCAATTTTCTAGCAAAAACATGCACATTTAGGACTAGAAAACTTGTCAAATTACTAAAAGACACCTAACCGCGATGTTTGATTTGAGCCGACTTCTAGGCCTTCTAGCCCCTACCCATGCAAATTTTGAACTGAGCTAAAAAGCAAAAAGGCGAGCTTAATGCTCGCCTTAGTACTCAATACTGCTGTGGTAATCCGCTAACTACTTATCTGCATTAAGCAAATCGTCTTTTGCCGCTGCAAGGTATTGCATCATTGACCAGTAAGTCAAAACAGTTGCGACATACAGCGCTACATAACCGACCCAGATCATCCAGTCGTCATAACGCCAAATAAGAACCCAGAGTGCAAACATTTGAGAAACGGTTTTAACCTTGCCCACCCAAGACACTGCTACGCTGGCTCGTTTGCCAATCTCGGCCATCCACTCTCGCAGTGCTGAAATAATGATTTCTCGGGCAATCATGGTCACTGCAGGAATGGTGACCCAAATGGAATGGTAATGTTCAGTGATGAGAATAAGTGCGGTGGCGACTAGGACTTTATCCGCTACCGGATCAATGAAAGCACCAAAACGAGACGTTTGCCCAAGCTTTCTCGCTAACATTCCATCGAGCCAGTCAGTGAAGCCTGCCACCCAGAAAATCATAGCGGCGGCAAACGGCGCCCAACTATACGGAAGATAGAATGCAACGACGAACACGGGGATGAGAAATAATCTCAACAAAGACAGAATGTTAGGGATGTTTAAACGCATATTATTATCGGCTCTTTTTTACTGCCTGTTTATGTTGCGGGATTTTCATCACTGTTTCAATGCTTGATAGATGTTTTCTGCCAAAGATTTGCTAATTCCTGGTACTTTGGCGATTTCTTCTACACTTGCACGTTTCAGCTCTTGTAAGCCGCCCATGTATTTCAGTAGTGACTGGCGACGTTTCGGGCCGATTCCTTCAATGCCCTCTAGTGGACTGGTACGACGAGCTTTCGCACGTTTTGCTCTATGCCCCGCTATCGCATGATTATGACTCTCGTCGCGAATATGCTGGATAAGATGCAGCGCTGGTGCGTCACTCGGTAAATTAAACTCACGCCCTTCAGGAGCAATTAAAGTCTCCAGACCCGGTTTACGAGTGACACCTTTAGCAATACCCATCATTAGTGGACGTTTCGGCCAATCATCCCAGTATTCAGAGACAATATCGACGGCGCGATTGAGCTGACCTTTACCACCATCGATAAAGATAATATCAGGAATTTTGTCGACATCGATTTGCTTCGAGTAGCGGCGCTCAAGTACTTGCCCCATTGCGGCATAGTCATCGCCACCGGTTATACCTGTAATGTTATACCGGCGATACTCTTGTTTCACCGGCCCCTCTTGATTGAATACCACGCAAGAAGCAATGGTGTTCTCACCCATGGTATGACTGATATCGAAACATTCCATGCGACTGATGTTCTCGATGCTCAATGCCTCTTGAAGGGCTTTGAAGCGCTGGTTGATCGTCATCTTATGATTGATCTTGGTGGTGATCGCCGTCAGTGCATTCGTGTTCGATAGCTTAAGGTATCGCCCTCTTGCTCCAGTAGGATTGATATGGAAAACAACCTTACGACCGGCGATTTCAGTCAGGGCTTTCGACATGTCATTGACGTCTTCCACCAAACCGTCATTCAAAATGATTCGCGTTGGTATCGTTCGTGATTCCGAATGATTGAGGTAATACTGACTCAAGAAGCTGTAAAACACTTCAGCTTGCTCTGTATTATTCGGGATCTTAGGAAAATGGCTACGACTGCCCAGGATTTTCCCTTGGCGAATCATCAATATATGGACACAAGCCACACCATTTTCTTGCGCAAAACCCAGCACATCCATGTCATCGTCACTGTCTTCAGAGACAAATTGCTGCTCCTGGACACGTCGGATAGCTTGGATCTGGTCGCGGTATTTGGCAGCGTTTTCAAAGGCGAGATTACGACTCGCCTCATCCATTTTCTCCACCAGCATCTGCACCACATTTTTATCTTTGCCTTGCAAAAACAGACGCAGCAAACCGACCAACTCGTCGTATTCTTCATCAGAGATAATTGAGCTAACACAAGGCCCGGCACAGCGACCGATTTGGTACATCAAGCATGGGCGACTGCGATTAGCATAGACAGAGTCTTCGCACTGACGAACAGGGAAAATCCTTTGTAGCAGGTGAAGAGTTTGTCTAACCGCTCCAGAGTCTGGGTATGGCCCGAAGTACTCGCCTTTTTTCCGTCTGGCTCCGCGATGCATCGAAAGTCGTGGATGTTTATGACCTGACAAAAAGATATACGGGTAAGACTTATCATCACGAAGCAGTACGTTGTATTTAGGAAGGTACTGTTTGATGTAGTTGTGTTCGAGGATCAGCGCTTCGGTTTCGGTGTGTGTAACCGTGACATCAATTTTATGGATGTTACTGACTAGCGCGCGGGTTTTCTCGCTATCGACTCGCTTGCGGAAATAGCTAGAAAGGCGCTTTTTGAGATCTTTGGCTTTACCGACGTAGATAACGACCGACTCGGCGTCGTACATACGGTAGACGCCGGGTTGGTTTGTTACGGTTTTGAGAAAGGATGTTGAGTCAAAAATGGTGTCCGACACGATACTGTCTCAACTAAAGGGTCTCAGTATCTAGCATTCCATGTCGAATTGCTAAGTGAGTGAGTTCAACATCACCGTTAATATCGAGCTTACTGAACAGTCGATATCTATAGCTATTCACGGTTTTCGGACTCAAGCTCAGTTGCTCTGAGATATCCGTTACCTTTTGGCCTTTGGTAATCATCATCATGATCTGAAGTTCACGTTCAGAGAGATCTTTGAACGGGTTTTCTGATGCTGATGAAAATTGCTAAGCGCCATCTGCTGAGCAATCTCAGGAGAGATGTAACGCTGACCGCTGTTGACAAGACGAATGGCATTCACCATTTCATCTGGCGCAGCGCCCTTGGTCAGGTAGCCTGCGGCACCTGCCTGCATAACTTTTGTCGGAAATGGGTTTTCCGTATGCACAGTTAACACGATGATCTTAATGTCTGGATTGTGGCGAAGGATCTTTTTCGTCGCTTCAAGTCCACCAATACCAGGCATATTCATGTCCATTAAAATGACGTCAACATGGTTGCTACGACACCATTTTACGGCTTCTTCACCACTGTCAGCTTCCCCTGCCACATTCATTCCACGGACGTCTTCAATAATACGTCGTATCCCTGTGCGAACCAGTTCGTGATCATCTACAAGGAAAACATTAATCAAACTTGTATCTCCACACTTATCTATTGGCTCTGCGACCACTTGAGGTTAGTGGATAGCAGCATGGCTGACTATCATACCTCATCTTACGTTTAAAAGCTCCCATACAAATCGTGCACGGGCGCATAGTTTGCGAAACACATTACGACGAAGATTCAACGTCGTCAATCATAAAAACTTTAAAATCATCAGGTTACAAATCATACAACCATTAGTTATCTCTAACGTAACCCCCGATTTATGGGCATAAATCCACTTTAACCCACTATGAAACACTTATCACACCATCCGCTACATATTTGCAAAATATCGATATAAATCACTATTCTAGAAATCTAGTACTGCCACTAAAGTTTAGCCCAATTTGAGAAACTTTGGCTCAAGAGGGACCTTTGTTACACTTGGCTATCACTCAGGGCTATCATTGAGTAAGGACTTACACAAAATTTACTCTAGCTCAGCGCACCATGTAGGAATTCACTTCATTTGGACATTCATCAAGGTTTTTTATTAACCCGTCAAGCCAGAGATACTCGCTTTGGCCCGCAGATAGAACTGTGGCTATCTACGCCCCAAGGACCCGCACAGATTCTCATCGAAGGACAAAAACCCGTCTTTTTTGTGCCGAATGATGATCAAGACCATGTTCAAAGCGTAGCGCATGATGCTGGGCTCACCGTCAGTTTCAAACAAATAGAGATGTCGAGCTTTGACGGCACAGCTCTGATAGCGGTTTATAGCGATTCTATCGCCGCGGCTCGCCAGCTAAATGAAAAACTGATCGCGGCAGATATTCTCGTACTAGAGGCTGACATCAAACTGGCTGACCGGTTTCTAATGGAGCGCTATATTCAAGGTAGCTTAGCCGTAGCAGGTCGAGTTGAGACCATCAATCCAGGTAGACCAAACCAATTCCTACGTATTACAGAAGCCAAGTGTAAGGCTCACGATTACCAACCAGAGCTGAAAGTTGTATCGCTCGACATTGAATGCTCAGAAAAGGGCGTGCTTTATTCCATCGGCCTTGATAGTCCAAGCGACAGTCGAGTCATTATGATTGGTGAGCCACAACAGTGTGACACGCCGACTCAGTGGGTCAATGATGAGAAATCACTGCTGCTTGCGCTCAATGATTGGTTTCAAACGTTCGACCCCGATGTGGTGGTTGGTTGGAGCGTTATCGATTTCGACTTCAAACTGCTTAACAAGCGAGCCGAGTTTAATAACGTCGTACTCTCACTTGGGCGCAATAAACAAAAAATCTACTTCCGCACACTTCCCTCTAGCCAGCAAAGCTTTATCACTATGCCCGGCAGAGTGGTACTAGACGGAATAGATACCCTTAAAACCGCGACCTATAACTTTCGTTCTTGGTCCCTTGAGTCTGTCTCTCAGGAACTGCTCGGCGAAGGAAAAGCCATCCACAATGTGCACGACCGCATGGATGAAATTAACACCATGTTCCGCAGAGACAAGCCTTCCCTTGCTAAGTACAACTTGCAAGACTGTGTACTGGTGAACCGTATTTTCGACCATACCCACCTGCTACAGTTCGCCATTGAACGCACCAAGCTGACGGGAGTGGAACTCGACCGTGTCGGTGGTTCAGTGGCGGCGTTTACCAATCTCTACCTACCGAGATTACACCGCGCTCACTACGCAGCTCCTAATTTGCATCCTGAGAACTGGGTGGCAAGCCCCGGCGGTTATGTGATGGATTCCATTCCCGGTCTGTATGATTCGGTCTTGGTTCTCGACTTTAAGAGTCTATACCCTTCGATTATCCGCTCATTTTTGATTGATCCAATGGGCTTGATTGAAGGCCTAAAGCTAGAAATCGGCAAAAATGACGACCAAGCTGTCGCAGGATTTAGAGGAGGCCAATTCCATAGAACGCAGCATTTTCTTCCAAATTTAATCCAAGAATTGTGGAAGGCGCGTGATGTCGCAAAAATCAACAATGAAAAGGCGTTTTCCCAGGCTATCAAGATCATCATGAACTCATTTTATGGTGTGCTTGGCTCATCGGGTTGTCGTTTTTTCGACACAAGGCTGGCCTCTTCCATCACCATGCGTGGACACGAAATCATGAAAACCACCAAGAAACTGATTGAAGCAAAAGGCTATCAGGTAATTTATGGTGATACAGACTCTACTTTCGTGTCATTAAATGCGGCTTTTGGCCCGAAAGAAGCAGACAAGGTGGGTAACGAGTTAGTGGCGTCCATCAACCAGTGGTGGACTGAGCACCTCAAGCAGGAATACAACTTAACGTCCATCTTGGAGCTGGAATACGAAACTCATTATCAGCGATTTCTAATGCCGACCATACGCGGCTCAGAAACCGGCTCTAAGAAGCGCTACGCAGGTCTCATTGGTGAAGGAGACAATGCACGGCTTATCTTTAAAGGGTTGGAAAGTGCGCGTACCGACTGGACGGCGCTGTCACAGGAGTTTCAGCAAACCCTTTATATGATGGTGTTTAACCATCAAGATCCCGCAGACTATGTTCGCGAGTTTGTCGAATCAACGCTTCGGGGTGAGCATGATACACAGCTGGTTTATCAGAAAAGGCTACGCAGAAAGCTGCACGAGTATCAGAAGAATGTTCCACCGCAAGTACGAGCAGCGAGAATGGCGGATGACATCAACCAACAATTGGGACGGCCGTTACAATATCAAAATCGTGGGCGCATCGAGTATGTGATTACCGTTAATGGACCAGAGCCAAAAGAGTATCAACGCTCACCTATCGACTATCAACACTACATTGATAAGCAGTTAAGGCCAGTTGCTGAGGCAATCTTGCCGTTTATTGGTATGAACTTCGATGATTTGAGCGCCCCGCAAATGGGACTGTTCTAGCTTAGCGAGCCTCAAAAGACAAAGGGCTCGTTCAACCAATCTTAAACTCGGTCTTTTGATACTCTTTGACAAGCCAAGGGGCAAAGTCGTCCACAAGGCCGACAACAGAACGTTTTGGTATGACTCGGTTGCCCAGCAATATCCCAAGTCGCTCTACCGTCTGCTCCCGTTGAGTAGAATTCAAGAAATGCACGACCGCTTTCCATAGGATCATCTAACCAACGCTTAGTTTTGTGAAGTACCAAACCATAGGCTGCTCTAAGGAGCTTTTTCGCTAACTTGCGCTGGGCTTCGACTTGTGATTGCGCATCTTCTGCCAGCGCCACTTCTTTTCTCAGCATCGCAGCACTTTGCTCAATATCCATATTCCACTGCTTGGCAATCTCCCAGCTCGGCACATAGTCGCCAAAGCACTCGGACAAATCCTCACCATAGACATTGGTGCAGCACTGCTTGAGCAAAAAGCCCCAAGTAAACAAAGCAGAGAGTGACGCGACTTCACTCACTAGAGCCGTACGAATGGCAAGTCCTTTAACAAAGGGAAAGTCTTTTTGAAATCGCCAGTTAATCGAATTAAACAATGATTTCTGGCTCACCGAGAAGGGCGCATGAGTCACCAACACCACATCAAGGTTCGATACGTTTGGTATCGCGGTGCCATTCGCCACAGACCCATAGACATAAACGCTGTGCAGGCTCTCCTTCAATCCCGATTTCAAGCATGCAACTAGGTCTTCGACGACCGGAACGTAGTTTTGCTGAGGGATAGAGCGTTGAATTAACGATGGGGTTGATACTTGGGTTTGCACGTTGTTACTTAGCCAGTTTGAAAGTCTCCCTATTCTACGATTGCCAATTTTGGGATTCAACGTTGAATTGTCGTGCTTGAGACATCATTCCCTTCTTGAGCAAACCTAGATTTCGAACGTATAATTGACTGTCTAAACAAAAAACGAAGGAAATATTCCATGCCTAAGGCAAGTGAGCTTAAAAAAGGTTTTGCGATTGAGTCAAATGGCAAAACGTTGCTAATCAAAGATATCGAAGTCACCACTCCGGGTGGCCGTGGCGGCGCTAAGATCTACAAGCTACGTTGTACTGATTTGGCAACAGGCTCTAGAGTTGATGAGCGTTTCAAATCCGATGACACGCTTGAAACGGTAGAAATGAACAAGCGTAACGTGACGTCTCTTACGTTGATGGCGATGAGTACATCTTCATGGATAACGAAGACTACAGCCAGTTCACATTCAAGCACGATGAAATCGAAGATGATCTACTGTTCATCAACGAAGACACACAAGGTGTTCAAGTTATCCTAGTGAACGGCAGTGCGGTTGGCCTTGAGCTGCCATCGTCTGTTGAGCTAGTGATCGAAGAAACTGACCCTTCAATCAAAGGTGCTTCAGCGTCTGCTCGTACTAAGCCAGCTCGTCTATCAACAGGCCTGACAGTGCAAGTACCTGAGTACATCGCACAGGGTGACCGCGTAGTGATCAACACTGCAGAACGCAAATACATGAACCGAGCGTAAGTTATGTCAGAACTGATTTCATACGATGACGTGATTGAAGCGGCATACGATATCTTCCTAGAGATGGCACCAGATAATCTAGAAGCAGCCGACGTTATCCTTTTCACTGCGCAATTCGATGACCGCGGTGCAGCGGAGATTGTTGAAACTGGCGCAGATTGGGTGGAGCACGTTGGCTTTGACGTTGATGAGAGCTATGCAGAAGTTCGCATTGGTCTTGTGAACGAAGAAGACGATGTCTTAGATGATGTGTTTGCGCGCTTACTGGTAAGCCGTGATCCTGACAATAAGTTCTGCCATATCCTTTGGAAGCGTGACTAACGCTACCACTAGTCGCTTAAAGCCCAGCAATGCTGGGCTTTCTATTATCTGCTGTGACAGTGCAGTACTACCAAACGTACGTCAATGATACCCCTGCTGAACGCGAACTTGCGTAAGGTGTCACCTGAAGATTGTCATCTAACTTGTCGGTGAATACCCAGCCTGTCAAAACGCCAAGGGCAGCACCGGCGGCCACATCACGCCAATAGTGTTTGTCTGCTTGTACGCGACCGACTCCCACCATAGCCGCTACACCATAAGCGGGAAGGCCTACTTGCCACCCTTGACGAATATAGAGTGTGGTTGCGGATGCAAAGGCGTTCGCGGTGTGATTAGAAGGAAAGCTCTTGTTGTCGCTGCCATCTGGGCGCGGCGCGTCAATAGTATGTTTGCCGATAAGGCCAATGGCTGAAGCAGAGCCGATGCTGAGGCCGGCTTGCCAAACCCCTTCCCAATCTTTTTGGTAAGCAGGCATTGCCGCGGCGAGTCCTACGAGACCATAGGCACCAATGTCGCTAAACGTATCCCATGCCTCTTTATTGGACGCATGAGTAAAAGAAGAAAAAATGAAACCAGAGAGAAGTAGAAAAAGACGCGACATAACAAACAGTAAGCAGAGAAAAGAGAACGATAAGTCTACCTTATGTTTGTTTGTCTGCCTACTGGATGAAATGTCTGTTTACGCTAATGTTTTCTCAGCGATTAACGAGTTTTGCTGGCCTGTTTCTTCAGTTCAAAATCAAACTCGTCTGGGAAGAGTACAACGCCTTCCTCATTTTGGTTTGGGAATACAACGACCGCAAGCTCATCGTCTTCTAGACCATATGTCCAACGACTGTGCCACTTGTTCAGTGAAATGGCTTCAGCTTTGCAGTTGTCCCATTCACCCGTTGCCCATTGCTCCGCAAACTCTTGGTTTGGCCATACTGGCACGCAATCTTCGTCTTCAGTGTTGAGCATCACGCAGCCATGCTCGTCAGTTAGGATCCAGATCTGACGCTCTTGCACCATGGTTTTCACACTGTACTTTAGTCTCTTCTCTTCATCGTAACGAGAGATCTCATCAATTTGATGTTGTTCTAATGCCATTGCAGCGCGCCTTTTGATTAGTTGTTCTAAAGATTAACTTTAGAATAGCGGAATTAAAAAGCCCCAGCACCTGTGACATTTCGTCACGGTAACTAGGGCTTGGTAAGACTTAGTGAAAAGTTACACTAGCTCGTTTTGAAGCCAAGGCCAGCCTTGCTTCTTACGGCTTAGTGTGTTTTCCATCATAAGCATGCCGTCTTTCTCATGCTTAACCAGTTTCTCAGCCCACTCACCTTTGTAGATTAGACGAGTTTGAGCGGTTGTGATGTCAGTGAGCATCACAGCAGCGAAAGCCAGACCTTCTTCTTCGCAGCGGCGAGTTAAGTCCGCTTCTAGTGCTTCGATCATGCCATCAACTTGCTCAAGTGTCGCAAGTTCAACCTGACCAACAACCACATCACGACCATTGAATGGGTACGCTTTAAGATCTTTTTCTACTAGTTCAGCAGCAGATAGACCTTCGATGTTTGTTTTAGCGATCAATAGATCTTTGATGAACGCGTCTAGATCTTCAACACCAGCGATTTGTGCAAGCTCTAGAACCGCATCTTTGTCTTTTTGAGTACAAGTTGGAGATGCGAAACCTACTGTGTCAGATAGGATTGCAGACATCATTAGAACCGCTAATGGGCGAGTGATTTCTGCTTGCTCCATCTTGAACAGGTTAAATAGGATGGTACAAGTACAACCTACAGGCCAGATCCAAGCTTCAAGAGGGTTTACTGTCATCACATCACCTAGACGGTGGTGGTCAACAATACCTAGGATTTCTGCTTCGTTGATATCGTCTGGTGCTTGCGCTAGATCGGTGTAATCTACTAGCCAAACTTTTTCACCAGCAACGCTTGTGCGTAGTTCTGGTTGGTCAACGCCTGCTGTTGCAAGAATGTGTTGCGTCTCACGGTTAATCTCGCCTTGACGAACTGGCGTCGCTTCAAGACCACGAGCCTTTAGAAGTTCTGCAGCAACAAGTGCACCACAAATGCTATCACTATCTGGGTTTTTATGACCGACAACTAAAATCATTTTGCTTCCTAACTAATTCTGATCATTCAGGCGCGATCGCCTGTATTACTCTCACAGGGGCGATACTTTACCTGATTTTCTCGATTTGTCATCGGTTGATGTGCGATTAGCGGGAATCTTCCCCCTCACAGAATGTAAATAAAAGCCACAAATGACATTGAGAATTATTATCAATCAAATATACTTGATAATGACTCGCATTTAACATCGGTGAAAGTTATGCATTACATGACAAACTCTACTGTCGTCAATGGTCTCAGCGTTGACCAATTCAAGCCGAAGTATAAACGCTTGATTCTCCCTATCGCGTTGACGATGCTCCTGATAACAGGCGAAACGCGTGACGTTACCATGAATGCCCTCGCGGATGCCTTTTGGGCAGTGTCAACGTATGTCGCTTTCACCTTAATCATCTACCACCAAGTCGCCCGCATGATCTCAAGTCAGCACCGAATGGTGGAACTTTATCATCAGTCACCCACCTACCAAGTATTGATATCTTCAATGCTCGGCGCTCTTCCCGGTTGCGGCGGCGCTATTATCGTCACCACTCAATTTGTTACCGGTCGCGTGGGGTTTGGCTCAGTGGTTGCCGTTCTCACTGCCACCATGGGCGATGCCGCGTTCTTATTAATAGCCAGTCAGCCAAGTGTTGGACTGGGAATGATAGCACTTGGCGTTGTTGTCGGAGCCATCACGGGTTTAATCGTCAATCGCATTCACGCCAACGACTTCCTAAGACCTAACCCAGAAAGCAAAATCAGTAATATGGTCAGCGACCTGGCAGCAAGTATTGATTGTTGCTCACAAAACGCAGCGACGTCTTTGCAGCACAGAGCTATCAATCTACAGGGGCTGTTCTGGACTTGGCTCATCGTGCCAACCATCGCGATTGCTTTCGCTATGTCATTTCAAATTGACGTCAATGACGTTCTCAGACTCTCAGAGGGCACGATTGAATGGGCCGGTGCACTGCTCGCTGTTGTGATGATGTTTCTGTGGGCGTTCACCAAAGAGATTAAAGATTATCAGAGTGCGGTAGCCGAAGATAACAAACGCCCGACTTCACATCCTATGCAAAAAGCGGCGCAAGATACGCACTTTGTCAGCGCCTGGGTGATCGTGGCTTTTCTCGCTTTCGAACTATCGATTCACTTCGCCCAGTTCGATATGGCGAGCTCGCTATCTGGATACGGCGTCTACATGCCATTGATCGGTATGCTTGTGGGCTTGCTGCCAGGTTGTGGCCCACAAATACTGGTAACCAGCTTATATCTTGGTGGCGTTATGCCAATGTCTGCGCAGATATCGAACGCGCTTTCTAATGATGGTGATGCTTTGTTCCCAGCGATTGCGCTGGCGCCTAAAGCAGCACTGGTAGCGACCTTTTACTCTGCACTACCAGCGCTGATTGTCGGATACGGCTATTATTGGCTGTTTGAGATCTGACCGCGCCTCTTAAGCCTCAGGTAAGTGAACCATTGACACTATAGCCCGACTGCTGAGTCCTTGGTTCACGGGCACTATCTGTATCTGCGCAGGCTCTTGGTTAAGCTTCTCGCCAGTCCAGAAGTCATACCAATCACTTGGAAACTCGGTCGTTAATGTGTACTCACTGACCACATCGTTGTAATGAAATAGGCTATGCAGTCGTCTTTCTTCGGACAACTTCAGCGTGGCGTGATTCAGGGTCAACGAGCTAAAGACTGATGCGCGACTGGTTTGATGCTGACGAGCAATCAGCCGTGCCAACGTTTCCTCGGCAAAAGGCGTTAGCTCAGGCAAAGGATCTCCAGAAAGCAGCAAGCCACCCGCCGCTAAAAGCACGTTACGATGAAACTCATACGCGCTGCGATCAGCGCCTTGATTCGGCAGTGACGTGAACGTAGCGCAATCAGGATCAATCAGCCACAAGCGCTGATGTTGCCAACTGCGATAGAAGGTCTCTTTCGCGATTTGCTCAAAACGCTCTACATGTCGCTCAACATCATCGGATACTCGCATCGCGTCCACTAGCCCAAGAGACGGCCACATTGGTGCGTTACAGCCGAGTACAAGCGCATCGCCTGCCCCTTCGTTGATTGCTGCCATCCCGAGACGATAAGCTTCGATACCCGTCGCTCCTTTTTGATGACGCACGCCTTTTAGAGTGCCCCAGTAATTGGCATCAAGTTTGAAAAGCTCAACACCCCACTCTTCGCGCATCACTTTAACAACACGAGTTAAGTGTGCTTGCACCTCTGGGTGTGTCGCATCCAAAATGTACCACGGCGTGCAGCGCCAGCCGCCATAGGTGATGTCTTCCGCTTTCAAAAGCTCACCGGATGGGTGTTTTAAAAACCAATCTGGATGTTGCTGGAAAACCTCTGATTCCGCTTGAGCAATAAACGGAGCCAACCAAATGGCAGGCTTTCTACCTTGAGCTCGGATCTCAGCAATGAGTGATTTCACCCCACCTTCGAACTTGTCAGAAGGCGTTAGCCAATCTCCCATAAAAGCTTGATAGCCATCATCGAGCAATACCCACTGTAAGTCATTAAGCTGCTCTGCCATGATGTGCGTGTTGTCGATGACGTTTTGTTTGGTTACTTCAGCATAATAGGCATACCACGAACACCATCCAATTGGCTCGCCTCCGTCACGCCGCTTCGAGCCGGATGATGGTTGGTAATGTGCTGTGCATACCGCTCATAAACACTCTCTAAACTGCTGCCATGAACCACGACAAGCGATTCTAGTTGATTGGTTTCCCAATACTGTGGCTCACTCTCTTCGCCATCAAGGTAAGCCACTACGTCAATACCGTGATGTGTCTGCTCGAGCTCAAAGTAGCCAGCAAAGCGATGGCAGGTAACGAAACCGTACAGTTGGAATCCGGTTGACTGCTCCACAACGAGATAGTTGTAAAAGCGTTTAGGCGCATCCTGCGGATAGAGACGATAACTGGCGTTGTTATCTGGACAGCGGCCGACGTCCACCAAAGCTGTCGGTGAGCCAGTTGTCTGGCAGAGCATTTGAAACCCATCACCAAGCAGTTGAGCGCCCGTTTCTACTTGGTTTTCAAAACGTAGTAATGCCGTTTGGGAAGACAAGGCGCGCGGAAAAATGCTGCGATAACGACACGTTAACTCAGAGCCTTCTAATTTAATTTCGATGTCAGGATTGATCGCCAGAGCATCGAGCTCTGGTAAAACAGAAATATACTCAGTCATTGTTACTCAACAATTAAATAGGTTACCTAATGAGTATATTGTCAGGTATAAAAAAACCCATCGTTTCCGATGGGTTTTGTGTACTAGTTAGCACTTACTTGCGTTATACCACTTCGATCGGGCCACCGAACGAGGTCACTGGTGGAAGTTTACCTACAAACTTCTCAAAGTCGACCAAACAAGTGTTCGCTGATGTTGCCTGCGCAAGCTCCGAAGATGGGATATCTTGCGTCAAAGTGTTTGGATCGCCGTAGGTATCCAATGCGCCAATTTTCTCATTAAGTGGGCCATACCATGCGCCCTCTTCAATACGAACTACGCCTGGTGCAAAGCTATCAGTGACAACCGCACCCGCCAATAGTTGACCACGATCGTTGAATACACGAACCACATCGCCATCTTTGATGCCTTTTGCTTTAGCATCTGTTGGGTTGATGTAAATCGGCTCACGACCTTGTACGGTGTAAGTCGCACGGAACTCTTCTGACTCACACATTTGTGAGTGTAGACGCTTGTCCGGGTGACACGATTGTAGCCAGTACGGGTGTTTGTCTGAGCCAGGACCGCCATGTGAACGTTCTGACTTTTCAAACCACATTGGGTGCTCTTGGCAGTGTTCGTAGTTCATGTTGCCGATAGTACGACTGGTGATCTCGATAAAGCCAGATGGTGTACCCAATGCATTGATCTCTGGATCTTCACGGAAATCAGCGTGACGCACCCAAGGTTTGCCCGTACCGAAATCAAGGAAGCCTTTCTCCCAGAACTCTTCAAACTCTGGTAACTCGAACTTACCTTTGTTGGCCTCTTTACAATCATTGTAAAGGGATTTCACCCACTCCATTTCAGTCATACCACGCGTGTAGTCTTCGGAGCGACCCCAACGACGCGTCAGTTCCGTCATGATTTGGAAGTCAGTCTTAGACTGGAATAGCGGGTCGACAAGCTTATGCATCGCAATCAGACCACGGCCTGAGTAAGCACCGTAACCGTCAATATCATTACGTTCCCACTGAGTACATGCTGGTAGCACGATATCAGAGTGGCGGCACGTTGCCGTCCAAGCAAAATCAATGGCCACAACAGTATGGAGGTTACGGAACGCTTTCTTCATGCGGTTGCGATCTTGGTGGTGATGCCAAGGGTTGTTACCACTAAATACCATCATCTTGATGTCAGGCAGCGTCACAACCGAACCATTTGAGTTGATCTTCTTACCTGGCTCTAGAAGGCTGTCCACCCAACGAGCAACTGGGATTACGCGGCTGTAGCTTTGTAATCTTGGTTGGTGTACTTAGGTGTTTGGCCTTGGTCAATGTTCAACGGGAACGAGCCTGGAGCTGCAAACCCTGTTGAAGGCACACCGATACCTGAATAGTGGTGACCATAAGACACACCGCCACCTGGTAGACCGATCTGACCAATCATTGACGCCAGTACCGCCCCCATCCAGTAAGGTTGCTCACCGTGTTCTTGACGCTGAACACACCAACCGAACAGGATTTGCGTACGACCGTTAACCAGCATACGCGCAAACTCGCGGATCTTGTCAGCAGGTACACCACAAATCTCAGCAGCCCATTCAGGCGTCTTCTCAACGCGGTCTTTCGTTTCACCTTGAACATACTTAATGAAATCTTCGAAACCTAGGCAATACGTTTCGATAAACTTCTTATCGTATAGATCTTCGTTGTATAGCACGTGAGCCAAACCTAGCATAAAGGCTACGTCAGTTTGTGGGTTCACATACATGTGGTCGTTTTCTAAGTAACGCTGCGTTTTGTTTTTAACAGGGTCAACTGAGATAACGTTGATCTCTTTTTTCGCGACTTTCTCTTTAAGCTGCTCTAGGTATGCAAACGACTCATGCGTTTCACATGTCCAACCAACTTGAAGGTTTTTCACTGGGTCGTTTGCCCAAAGAATAATGTTGTCGCTGTTCTCTAGGATAAGCTCCCAAGAGGTACCTTGAGCGTAAACTTCTGTCGAGCCCAACACGTATGGCAGGATGGTTTGACCCGCACCTGTTGAGTAGTCACCCACTTTCTTAACTGAGTAACCGTGTAGACCCATCGCACGCATCATGTGGTTAGTACAGCTGTGCATTTGGCCTGTTTGACGCCAGCCTGTTTGACCGGTGTGCAGAGCATATGGGCCGTAGTCTTTTTGCACGCGCTCAAGTTCACGGTAGAACAAATCTAGCGCTTCATCCCAAGTCACACGCACGAAACGGTTGTTACCGCGCGTCTCAGGTGCGTATTTGTGCTTCTTCAGCCAATCAAGACGAACCATTGGGTAACGAACGCGCGATGGGCTGTAGATAATGCCTTTAATACCGTTCAACATGTCTGTTGGGTATTTGTCCACTTCTAGCGGTTTGATCTCTTGAACTTTGCCGCCCCACACTCGGGCGCGAAACGCGCCCCAGTGTGAACCCGATACTTTCCAAGTGCCGTCTGTTTCTGCAGCGCTTGCCGTCGCTGATGCCAGTAGGCTCGGACCAATCAGTGTTGCTGCACTCGAGCCCGCCACGCCTTTAAGGAAGCTTCTTCTTGTAATTGCCATTTTTTAACTCCAATTGACGTTTATTAGTGGTGGCCTTCAGAGTAATCTGAAGAGTGCTTCTGTAGATACTTCAGAACCAGCGCTTCTGTATCTGTATCGAAGTTCACAAACGCGATCATACCGTCTAGCATGCCTACCCAGCCGTTTGCACTGAAGTGCGCAACGTCAGGTTGTGTATGACACGTAGAACAGTTGGTTTGATACGCTTCACCAGCTGCGTTCCAAATTGGAGTGAAGTCAGTCACCATAGACTCTTGCTTCATCCATAGGTCGACGGCAACTTCTTCCCAAGGAAGACCTGTTAGCTCGTCTTCTTTCTTCTCGCCCACATGCACGTCAGCACCTTGTGATACTTCACGAGAAAGAATCGCGGTTGAGATGTTCTTACCAAAGTCTTCTTGAATCACGCGGCCAAAGCCTTTCGCTTTACGCCAGCCATCGATTTCAACTTTGATCATGTCACCTTTCACATCCAAGATTTCAACTTTACTTGCAGGGCTAAGTAGACCCGCTTCCGTTGAGCCTGTTTCGTCGGTGTAAAGTGGTAGGTGACGAATAGATACGACGCTCTGACCTTTCGAGTAAGACGTGCTGCTTGCCACTTGCTCTAAATCACCAACAATACCACTTGCCGCTGCCATATCTTTAGGCAGGTTATGTGCGATACCTTTGTGGCAGTCTACACAGCTTTGATCACGCTCAGCCGCAGACTTCATTTGAATGCGCGCCGTAGGGGACATTTGTTCAAAGTCCATAGACTCGTAGTTGTGACAGTTTTTACACTCTAGAGATTTATTGGCAGAGAAACGATCCCATTCATGGCGCGCTAGCTCTAGACGACGCGCTTCGAACTTTTCTGGGGTATCTAAATCGCCAAAAACCTGAGCAAAGACTTCCTTGGAAGCCTGCATTTTACGTGCAATCTTATCTGTCCAGTTATGTGGAACGTGGCAATCAGGACAAGTGGCACGGACACCAGAGTGGTTTTTCCAGTGAACGGTTTCTTGAAGCTCAACGTATACATTGTCACGCATGGTGTGACAGCTGATACAAAACTCTTCTGTGTTAGTTGCTTCAAGCGCGGTGTTAAAACCACCCCAGAAAACCACACCAGCAACGAAACCACCCGCGGTGAGCACACCAAGGCTGATGTGAACTGCTGGGCGGCTGATGGTGCGCCAAAGTTTAATAAAAAAGGATTTCATGACTAACTCTCTTGAAACTTGTTGAACGGGTTTGGCTACAAATTAGCCATGCACGCCTGGAGGGCCGAAAACGAACATTTGGAGCATCCAAACGATAAATCCGTAGCCACCAACGATAGCCACACTCAACAGAGGGAAGAATACGGCACAGATGAAGAAAAACGACTTCCACTCCATCCCGTGCTTTTCCGCACTTTCTACTTTGTTAACATCACTCATACATTTGCCTATATTGTATGTTGTCCAGTCCACGAGCATTCCACGAAGGACACTCAATTATTTAAAACATCTATGGGAAAATGCTAAACCATACTAGGAGTATGGTTCAATCAATTCCGCCTCTTCACCCCTTGTTATTCAACAGTTTTTTGAGTTCATCCCGAGTTGTATTCAATTAAAAATTGATGTGTAAAGTTATGAACAGATATGAAAAATTAATACTGTTATCCATCTGTAAATATAGATACATATCCACAATATTCACACATTCTCACCAATAACTCTGCCAACTTTTTTAGACCGTTTTCGCCACCTAAAGCGGGTTGCTTGTTAATTTTTTGTTATTTCACTTGCAGTTAAACCACGTGATTGATGCAGTCAATTTAGGTACACTTTTGAGACACATTTCCCCAAGATGCCGAGCATGACATGCAGCAAGTTATTGATATCAGTTGGTGGCAGATCGCGCTATTCGCTACCACCTTGCTCATCCCTTACGCCATCAACTACCACTACAAGCTAGAGGTAGGTAAAGATGCCAGTGTTGGGCTTATTCGAATGGCAATCCAGTTAGCGCTGGTGGGGCTCTATCTTGAATATTTGTTTTACTTAGATAGCTTTGTCGTCAACTTGGTATGGTTGCTGGTGATGATTATCGTCGGTGCCAACGCAATAGCCGCTAAATCGAAACTACCAAAACGGCCGATAGTCGGCTTTTTGATATTCGCACTGTGTATTGGGCTGTTCCCAATTCTGGCACTGCTTTGCCTTGTCACGGTTCAGCCAGACCCATTTTATAGCGCGCAATACGCGATACCTTTATCTGGCATGTTGCTTGGTAATAGCTTAGGAGGGAACATTGTTGCGCTGCAGAACTTCTACAGTGCGCTAGAAAGCCGTTGGAGCGAGTATCAAGCCTCAATCGCACTTGGGGCACCGATTTCTATCGCCACCTTGCCTTTTGTCCGTGTTTCACTTCAAAAATCTCTAGCGCCTATTCTGGCCACCATGGCCACCACTGGACTGGTATCGCTGCCGGGCATGATGACTGGTCAAATTTTAGGCGGCGCGAGTCCGGTCGTGGCTGTGAAGTATCAGTTGGTCATTATGATGGCTATTTGGGTCATGATGAGTATTTCTATCGTTGTCTGCTTAAACCTTGTGGTCTATCGAGGATTCGACGCCTCTGGGAAGCCAAAAATTCGCCCCCAAACGAATGGCTAGTTCAGCACTTTTCGTGGTTACTCACTAAGTTTAAACCAGGTTATCCACAGGATATGTGGATAACCAAGTCTCTGAAGTTACGCTATTTATCAATATACATGCCCGTAAATGGTCAAAAGATCCCCAGCGTCATGTTCCTGTCATCAATTATGGTTAATTTATCAGCAAAACAAGGGGCAAATAGCGTAGTTGCCCTACAGTGCTAGGTTCTAAAAGCTAAGCAACACAAGGATGAAGAAGATGTTGGATAAATTATATACAAGTGCAGATCAAGATGATGTCGCTCGTAATTGGCTTATCGACACGCCCGACGCACTCAATGATGCCGGTGATCATGGCTATCGCCGCTCTGTAACTTTCGAATACTCAAAAGTTTGGCATGCACAGGATGGATTGTTACTTACTGACAGGCATTAAAAAAGGGCGTGTCCGCCCTTTTTATTCCTTATCCAACTACACAGTTCATTGGATCATGGTAGATCTATCCCCGTTGGATTTAGTCACGTAGGTAGATCAGCCAATACAACATGCCAACAAATACGCCACCGCCAATGATGTTACCTAACGTCACAGGGATTAGGTTATTCACAACAAACGTCATTAGGTTCAAATCAGCAAACTCTGCCGGTGTCGAACCTATGGCTTGCCAAAACTCAGGTGATGCGAGATTTTTGATGCCAATCGCCATCGGTACTTGGAACATGTTTGCAATACAGTGCTCAAAACCTGCGGAGACAAACATCGCCACTGGCAGTACCATCACGATGATCTTATCAGTCAATGTACGACCACTGAACGTCATCCATACAGCAACACAGACCAATACGTTACACATGATGCCAAGCGCTACCGCTTGCCAAAAGTCGTGATGCAGCTTGTGTTGAGCAATATGCATGGTGTTAAGGCCAACCTGACCACCATCAAACATGTATTGCTTTGCCGTCAGCATAATACCAACTAGGAACAATGCACCTAGCATGTTACCAACGTAAACCACCATCCAGTTTTTAAACAGTGCACGCCAGGTAATTTTGCCACTTGCTCTTGCCACAAGGGTTAACACTGAGCTGGTAAACAGTTCACCACCGGTGATAATGACCAGAACCAAACCCAAACTGAACGCCAGACCACCAAGAAAACGAGTCAGTCCCCAAGGCAGGTCGCCAGCTCCTGTTGTGATGGTGGTGTAAAAAATAAACGCAATACCAATGTGCAGACCTGCCGTGATTGCTAACAGGAAAGATTTCATCGGATCTTTTGTCGCTTTACCTACGCCAGCTTCTGCTGCACGCTCTGCCATTTGAGGAGGCAACAGCGCATCAAATTGATTGATTTCCATTTTTCTCTTACATATTTTGTGACAATTAAAACGGGCGCGGATAATCACTCCAATCAATCAATAAATCAAGATTTATTTGGCGGTAAAATGTTATTTACCAAATATGGTGGTTAATACAAATAAGCACGTAGGAAAAAGCGTCGCTCAATCATAACGTTAATGAAGCGACCGCCTGGAGATGAGATTGAGGGCTGGAAACAAAAAACGCTGCAATCGCAGCGTTTTGGTAGGCTTATTCAGCTTGTTCTTGAAGGGCGCTGACGAGCTTTTTCAAGGTCTCTATTTCAGCTCGATTTTGCGCGGCAACATCCTGGGCTACCTGCGCCTCATCAGAGGAGACAACACTGTCACTGCGCTGCTGAAGCAATGCAATTTGCTGTTTCAGCAATGCATTCTCTTTCTTGAGCGCTCGTGTATTGTCAGCCGCCTTCAAGCGCTCGACATCATGAGCAATACGACTCGACTGCGCAGATAGCGACTGATCACGATAGTCATTCCCTTTCGCTGCAGAGGAAATGAGGTGCATTCGAGACTCCGCCTTAAGGACAAACGGCTCAAACTGAGATTTCTCTACATTGATAAGTTTCGTCACTTCTTGCACAACAGATTCTAAACGTCGAAATTGAAAATCGATGCGTTCCACTTGTTCATCAATCTCGACAAACGCGCGTGGTGATTGTGTGACAAACTCAGACAGTTCGTGAATGCCCTGCTCCACATAACCAAAGCTCACCGGCGCTAAAACGTTGTAACGAGCATTCGCTAATGTCGCAAGCTTTTGCTCTAGTGGTTTCACGTACTTCGCATCAATCACTCGTATTTCGAGGGCTTTGGCATGATTAAGAAACCGCTCTTGATAGTTCGTCGCGAGATCCACTTCCGATACCACCAAGTGCTCAAATAGGCGCTGATAGTCACGGCTTAACGTATTCATCGCATGTTTAAAGTAACGACCTGCCTCTATTTTTTGTAGGTAAGCCATTTCTGTCATCGCCGGCGCAAGAAGTTCATCCGCTTGCTTCTTCAAGCCTTGAATCGCTCGGTAGTTATATTCGACGGTATTAATGCGATCTCGAAATCCGACCGCGTAAGTCTCACTGGAGAACACCGAGTGCTTGTTGTCAATTTGGTTGGGATCTTTGCGGATCTCAATAAACAGATCATGAGCGCTCTTCCAAGACGACATCATTTCTCGGTAATTTTCTGGGGCATAGATGCGTAGCGACTCTGCACCCTCCAACGCTTTCGACCAGTATGTATACGTTGCCGTCAGCTGTTCAAATTCCTTGTTGCGCGTCAACTCTAGCTCTTTGGGGCTTAAATTCGCCCGAGCATCGTTGGCTGGCGGCGTACTCGCACAAGAGGCCACGCCCAAAACACACAGCAATACCACAATCAATTTGCGCGTAGACATCTACTCTCCTAATCTGGGACAACACATCCCGTAAGCCTGCTCCCAAGCGTGAAGCAAGCAAAAACAACTCACTATATTCAAATTCATCACTAAAAACATCTCGGCGCATTCTAACCGGTTATATTTCATTCACTTAGTACGAAATATTGACCAATTCTTACTAGAAGGCGGCGCAAGCTAACACTTTCCTCACTCGGCGATTGTCAATGTGCTATTTCCCCACTATGTTGATGGAAGAAACGCAACCAAGAGGCAAATCTATGAAATTCACGCCTGAGCATCTCGCAGAGATGAACCTACTACTGCAATTTGATATCAGCAGTGCGGCAACCGGTATAAAAGTGCACCATGATGCTAGTGAAGATATGCAAAAAGCAGTCCAAAGACTGTATGACAAAGGACTTTGTACCCTGCCTGACGGTGGATACTTAACGGATGAGGGGATAGAGATCGCAGAACATGCGGATAAAATATTACGAGTGCTAAGCTCTTAAGTGCCTCCCTTCTTTGCGGCGGCGTCTTGCTGCCGCTCAAGTTTGACCGCGTATACGTAGGCGGCAATCACAAACCTACCGATAGTCCACCCAAAAGTGCCCTCACTTAACTCGAGCAGTCTGTAACACGTAACACTTTGTTTGAAATAAGTATCCTCTAGTTTGTTACTTCCTAGACTTTGCGGCTAGAGTATCATGGACACCAGTTAAATGGTTCGAGGAACAGACTATGGACAACAACCAATACAATCGCGAAACACTAACCGCTGGCTACTGGGTTTTGCATAATTTTCACTATGGACATGTAGCGGAAGCACGCTGTGACCTTGAACTGGTAAAAAGCATTTCTATTCACAAAGCGCCGAGTGCAGACACGATCAATATCTCTCTTGACCTCGTTGCTGAGAAAACCGACAACGCGAAGAAGATTGAGTTACTAATGAGTGATGGTGAGACTGTCACACTGTCGGACTATATCGATTACCAATGTACACGCGGCGTCACTAAGCTACTGCGATGCCTCATTCCAGAGACATTCGCACCATCTCTCGTCAATGAGCTAGGTTTTGTGCTTCGTGTCGACGGTGTTGAGAACAAAATTGATACCAAAGACGCCTCCAATATTATCGACAACGCCATCCGCCACGCGCACTAATTAATTTAGGGTCCAGCACACTAGTGTGCTGGACGTTTAACAACCGCACACCACCAAGACACGAATCTTGAGTATGGCGCCCACCTGTCATACGCCCAATTAAATGCAGCAGTAAAGAAGAAAAAGAACACGAGGAAACCAGCTTCAATCATAAGTGCTGTCCAAAGCGTCACACCCAATGCCCAGGCAATGGCTGGAATCGTAAAGAAAATCAGCCCCCCTCAAAGCCTAATGCGTGCCCTACTCTTACTGCAAACGTTCTTTGCGTTCGACACCCTGGAACTAGCTTGTCGAAAAGTACGTTATAGAAATAGTTCCAAATAACGGTAAACACGCTCATACCAATACCCACGGCCATCATCGACGTGGACTTCACTCCCGCCAGTATCGATGCAGCAGAAATAATGATGGTTAAAGCCGTCACTTCAAACAACACTGCATGGAATATTCTTTCTTTTACATTCATATAATTACACCCTAACCTTATCGTAAGGACTAGCATTAGGCGTATTATCAATTATGCTTAACGTCATAGACAGTTAGATAACATCAGGATAACTGATATGTTGAGTGTGGAACAAATCGAAGCCTTCATCACCACGGTGGAAACCGGGTCGTTTTCTAGCGCAGCGCGAAAATTAGGCAAGGTACAATCTGCGTGAGTCAAAATATTATGAACTTAGAAATTGACTGCGGGGTTGAACTATTTGATAGAAGAGGTCGTTACCCAGTTCTGACTGAAGAGGGAGAAAAGCTACTACCCTACGCCAGAGCCGCCATGGTTCAACATGGTCGACTTGCCGAACGCGTCGATAGTTTGACGCAAAAAGAGATCCAACCTATCGTCCTGACCATTGACGAGGGCATTCCTTTTGGGTGGGTTACGCCTATGATTCGAGCGCTATCAGATGAGTTTCCAAGACTCGAGTTAGAGCTGTTGTTTGCTTCAAGCTGTGATGCGGTCGAAATGGTACAAACCGGAAGAGCCACTTCCGCAATCATTCATGAAGATCTTTCCGTGCCTTTTTCACTCGATTTCGAGAGTATCGGTTCGCTTCAGTTTGATGTGTATGTCTCAGCGTCTCATCCGCTAGCGAAAACCGTCGCTCCTCATCTTGAGATTTTGAGCTTGCATCGTCAGTTGTCGATTAGCTCTCGCAACAACAAAACCAGCAGCTTACATCATGCGTTGAGTCCAGACATTTGGTATTCGGACAGCTACCAAATGCTACTCGAGTGGTGTATTGCCGGGTTTGGCTGGACTTATATACCCACTTACCTTGCAAAGTCGGCGCTTGAGCAAGGAATCATCGTCCCTGTTCCGGTAGAGTTTGAGAAGATCTCTGCCATGATTAACGTCAGTATTATTCAGCATTCAAGCAAAAGTAGTGATCTTGGCCATCGCCGTTTAAGGGAATTGCTGAAACAGAACTTCAAGGAGGGTTGACATGAACCAGAATAATGTCGTCATCGTTGGCGCTGGTTGGCTTGGTTTACCCCTAGCAAAAGCGCTCAAAAACAAAGATTATCGAGTCACCGCGACGCGTACCACAGAGCAAGGCGTCAGCGAGCTCGCTCACCATGGTATCGACGGCTTTGTGCTCGACTTGGCCGAGCTTACCAATGACGATAGAAAGCTTGCCACCTTAGACCACTTAAGAGGATTAAACGCCGAAACCCTCATTGGCTGCTTTCCACCCGGCTTTCGCACTGGTGGCGGCGCACTCTACGCCTCTCAATGGGATACGCTGTGTCAACTCGCCAAAGGTGCCGACATCAGTAAAATCATTATGGTGAGCTCAACGTCTGTTTACCCTGATAGAGCCGAGCTGATGACTGAAGATATGGCTCGCCTACCGATTGCCAAAGGCCGCGACGATTTTAGCGCTAAAGCTATGATCATGTTAACAGCCGAAGAATACGTTCGTAACTCGACGCTCGACTACGCCATCGTGCGCTGCAGTGGATTATTTGGGCCAAACCGCCACCCATCGCGCTTTGCTTCGAAACTGAAAAGCGTCAGCGATCAAGCGACCGCCAATATGCTCCATCTTGATGACGCCATCGGCTCGATCGTGTTCGCCCTCGAAAACATCAGCTCAAGTGTCGTTAATGCCACCACACCGACATCCTGTGACAAGGTGACATTTTACCGAGCGGCATTGAGAGCGGCAGGGTTGGACACTTCGCTCAATTTAGTGAACTCCACGCCTGATAAAACCATCTCCAGCGAGAAGCTACAAAACCTTGGTTATCATTTCAAATATCAGAGTACGCTTGATGCATTGTAATGACTCATTGCACTGCAATCACTCAGTCCAAAAAAAAGGAGCCACATCAAGTGGCTCCTTTTCATGAGATAAAGCAATTACTTACCAAGTGCTTCTTTGTAATGCTGACGGCAAACAGACACATACTTATCGTTACCACCGATAGAAACTTGGTCACCTTCTGCAATCGCGTTGCCGTGCTCGTCGGTACGGATCACCATGTTGGCTTTACGTCCGCAGTGACAAATCGTTTTTAGCTCAACGAGCTTGTCCGCCCATGCCAGAAGGTGTTTACTACCTTCAAAAAGCTCTCCCAAGAAGTCGGTGCGCAAGCCATAGCAAAGCACAGGAATATTCAGTTTATCCACCACTTCGGTAAGCTGATACACCTGCTGTTTGGATAAGAACTGACACTCATCGATCAAAATACAATGCCTTGGCGTTTCTGCATTGATCGTTGCAATCTCATCAAAAAGATTGGTCTCAGCGCGAAACAGCTGAGCTTCCGACTGCAGACCAATTCGAGAGCTGACTTTACCAATACCATAGCGATCATCCAGCGCTGCAGTATAGATAAGTGGCGTCATACCACGCTCTTGATAGTTAAAAGAAGATTGAAGAAGAGTCGTCGATTTACCCGCATTCATTGCTGAGTAATAGAAGTACATCTGAGCCAAAACGTATCACCAAAAATTAGAAACTAAAAAGAAGCCCTAGCAAGCTAGGGCTATCAAAACGGTTATTTACGACGCCACGTCGTGCCTTCAGGCCATCTTCAAGAATGATACCTAGCTCGTTCAGCTTATCGCGAGCCAAATCAGCATTCGCCCAATCTTTCGATGCACGCGAATCGTTACGAAGTTTGATCAGTGCTTCGATTTCCGCCACTTCCTCATCATCACCCGCATCGCCTTTAAGGAAGGCTTCTGGATCTTGATGCAAAATACCAATGATATCAGCCAGTTCACGCATTAGCGCACCAAGCTGGCTCGCTTCTGCCATATCAACGGTTTTCAGACGGTTAATTTCACGCGCCATGTCGAACAGCACTGAGTACGCTTCTGGAGTATTGAAGTCATCGTTCATTGCTGTCGTAAAGCGAGTCACATAGTCTTCACCACCTGTAGGCTCAGCGTTAGCATCCAAACCACGTAGTGACGTGTATAGACGCTCAAGGGCTGAACGTGCTTGGTTTAGGTTGTCTTCACTGTAGTTAAGCTGGCTACGGTAGTGACCAGACATTAAGAAGTAACGAACCGTTTCTGCATCGTAGTGACCAAGCACGTCTCGGATAGTAAAGAAGTTACCCAGTGACTTAGACATTTTTTCTTTGTCTACCATCACCATGCCACTGTGCATCCAAGTATTCACGTACTGTGTGTCGTGTGCACAGCAAGATTGCGCAATTTCATTCTCGTGGTGTGGGAACTGAAGATCCGAGCCGCCACCGTGGATATCGAAGTGGTCACCAAGAATCGATGAGTTCATTGCTGAACACTCGATGTGCCAACCCGGGCGGCCTGCGCCCCACGGAGATTCCCATGTCGGTTCACCTGGTTTAGACATTTTCCAAAGTACGAAATCGAGCGGACTGCGTTTTGCGCTTTCTACGTCTACGCGAGCACCTGCTTGAAGTTGATCAAGATCTTGCTTAGATAGCTTGCCGTATTCGTCAAACTTACCGACTTCGAACATCACATCGCCATTATCAGCAACGTAAGCAAAACCGCGTTCAATGAGCTTTTCAACCAGCGCAATGATTTCTGCGATGAACTCGGTCGCGCGAGGTTCAATGTCTGGGCGCTTCATGTTCAATGCATCGAAGTCTGCGTGCATTTCGCCAATCAGACGCTCGGTTAGCGACTCACAAGACTCACCATTTTCGTTAGCACGCTTGATGATTTTGTCGTCGATATCTGTGATGTTACGTACAAATGTTAGGTCATAACCGACGTAACGAAGGTAACGAGATACCACATCGAATGAAACAAAAGTACGACCGTGACCGATGTGACAGAGATCGTAAATAGTGACCCCACAGACATACATGCCGACTTTGCCTGCATGAATAGGTTTAAAATCCTCTTTTTGTCGTGTCAGTGTGTTGTATATTTTTAACATGATCTCTATCTGAACTATTACGTTTGAAATGTATCGGCGATTATAACCATAAAGCTCTGCAGAATGGAGTCAATAAGCGAAGAAATCTCAGCTTTTTACGGCAGTTTTTGCGACCAACCGTATCCGTTGTATAAAAAGCGCTCCTTTTATTGCAGATATCCCGCTTTCTACTATTGCTTGTACAGGGAGTTAGGCTAGAATCATGGCTTCAAAATAGAAAAAATGGAATAGGTATTCATCATGATCACCCTTCACACTAATTTCGGCGACATCAAAGTTCAATTGAACGAAGAAAAAGCACCAGAGACAAGTGCAAACTTCCTACAATACTGCCGCGATGGTTTCTACGACAACACGCTTTTCCACCGTGTTATCGACGGTTTCATGATCCAAGGTGGTGGCATGACGTCTGGTCTTAAAGAGAAGGCAACTCGTGCCCCAATTAAAAACGAAGCAAACAACGGCCTAAGCAACAAAGTCGGTACTTTGGCTATGGCGCGTACTATGGAACCGCATTCTGCGAGCTCTCAGTTCTTCATCAACGTGAACGACAACACCTTCCTAGACTTCCGCTCTGAGAGCCTAGACGGTTGGGGTTACTGTGTATTCGCAGAAGTTGTTGAAGGCATGGACGTCGTTAACAAGATCAAAGGTGTGAGCACTGGCTCTATGGGTATGCACCAAGACGTACCTCTAGAAGAAGTGATCATCACTGGCTCTACGATTCACGAGTAATCGTTAAAAGGGAGGGCTTGCCCTCCCTTGCTGTATATTATGACAACATTATTCATCTCTGACTTACACCTCTCCCCTCAGTTACCCCAAACCACGGATTGCTTTGTTAAGTTCATGCGCGAAGAAGCCATTCACGCAGACGCATTGTATGTACTCGGTGATCTGTTCGAATTTTGGATTGGTGACGATGACCCTTCTCCTTTTGCCGCTAAGATTAAGCAAGAATTTCTTGCCCTGACTCAGCGCGGCGTCGATACCTACTTTATACAAGGTAATCGCGACTTTTTATTGGGAGAACGTTTTTGCAAAGCAACCGGTATTACCCTTCTCGATGAACACAGTGTTATCGACCTATACGGTAGGAAAGCGGTGATATTACATGGGGATACGCTATGTACTGATGATGTGCGATATCAGAAGTTTCGCGCCAAAGTACATATGCCTTGGCTGCAATGGCTATTTAATCGCCTTCCATTCTTTACAAGACGCCGTATTGCAAATAAAATTCAGGGCGATATCAAAGAGGTCAAGTCCAGTAAGTCACTAGACATTATGGACGTAAACCAAAGCGAAGTAGAGGCACTGCTTCGAGAGACTGGTACTGATCTTATGATCCATGGTCACACGCATAGGCCAGGAACCCATGAGTTTACCGTTCAAGGACAAGTCGCAACACGAATCGTGCTCGGTGATTGGTATCAACAAGGCTCGGTATTGGTGTGTGAGCCAGAATCACAGCGTCTTGAGCGCCGTTTTTTTAGCAAACCATGAACTACCCCTCGAAATTCCAATAGTTTCATAGTCAAAGAAAGTAATAAAACGTTACTATGAGTCAACGTTTTTGAGATAACCATGCAGAATTTGAAATACTCGTACATCGCTAGACAACCTATCTTGGATAGCGAACAAAAAACTGTTGGCTATGAGCTGCTATTTCGGGATGGGCCTAACAATACCTTTCCAGATATTGACCCGGAATTGGCCACCAACCGACTACTCTCTGAGCACTTCCTTGCAACACATTACAGTACGATAGGCGATAAACTGGGCTTCGTGAACTTCCCTTACCAAAGCTTGGTGAACTTAGTCCCGACCCTATTCCCTAAAGAAAATCTGGTTATCGAGATCTTAGAAAGTTGTGAGCCGACAACTGAGTTGCTGGCTGCAATTAAGAAAATGTCTCAAGCGGGTTACACCATTGCCCTTGATGATTTTGTACCGCGCAAAGAGTGGCTGCCTTTCTTGCCTTATACATCGATTATCAAAATTGATATTCGCCAATACTCGTTAAGAAAGGCTCAAGCGCTCATCGAAAGGTTACGACCGCATAACATTACTTTCCTAGCCGAGAAAGTTGAAACTTACGAAGAGTTTGAACTAGCCAAGCAAGTCGGCTTTGATCAGTTTCAAGGCTATTTCTTTAGCCGTCCGCAGTTGATTCGCCGAAAGCAAATCAAACCTTCTTTTTTGACCGTAGTACAGCTGTGTAAAGAGATTGCCAACCAAGACATCAATTACGATGAACTCGAGCGACTGATCTCCCTCGATGTCACCTTATCTTACAAACTGCTGACGTTTGTGAATGCCTCATATCTGATCCGCTCAGAAATCAAATCGTTCAAACAAGCCTTGGTGTATCTGGGTGAAGAGAGACTGCGCAAATTTATCTCCTTAGTCGCGATTACTTCTACTCAAGATGACAAACCAGATAGCCTCTACAGCTTGTCGATTCAACGTGCACGCTTTTGTGAGCTATTGTTGCGTGACATGAACACGAATCTCGACGAGGGTCTCGGCTTTCTCACAGGTATGTTCTCGTTACTAGACTCGCTGTTTGATCAACCTTTGGAAGAGTTGGTTGAAAAGATGCCTATCGACCATATGGTCAAATCAGCATTAGTAACTAAGCAAGGCAAGCTTGGCAATATTCTGTCCTTGGTCAAAGCGTATGAGAATGCCGACTGGACAACCGTTATTGCTTATCGAGATAAGCTCGGGATCAGTGACGAAAAGCTGGCGAAGCATTATGATGACGCCATTAAGTGGACTGAAGACCTACTGGCAATTGAGTCCGAATACCACGTTCACGCTTGAACGTTAAACACCGAACCAAAGATTAAACATGAAACCATGCTACTGCGGCAGTAATCAAAGCTACGAAACATGCTGCCAACCCATCCACCAAGATGTCACCCTAGCGAAACAACCTGAGCAGCTCATGCGCGCTCGCTATAGTGCCCATTTAACCAAGGATGTTGACTTCGTTGTCGCAACCTACCACCCAAGTTGTCAAGCTGAGAGTGAGCGAGAAGCGATTGCCGACTCTATAAACAGTGATTGGCTCAAGCTTGAGGTCATTAGCACCGAGAATGGCAGTCATGAAAACGAAGGCTATGTGAGCTTTCGCGCTTTTCTTAAAGACAATGGCTATGAGTACTGCTTGGCAGAGCGTTCGCGCTTTCTATTCGAACAAGGCCAATGGTTTTACGTCGATGGTGAAATCGATGATAGCATTCCCCCTAAACCACTCACCGTTGAATCGGTAAAAGTGGGTCGTAATGACCCTTGTCCATGTGGTAGTGGTAAAAAGCACAAAAAATGCTGCGGCTAATAAGCCACACTAGATACAGCGCTGTCTAACAACAGGCTCTATAAAGAACGAAAAGGTCGCATTATGCGACCTTTTTCTATGGTCAGCGTTTTAGCGTTCATACGCTTTGAACTGATTGGTCAATGGATCATACTGGTAACCGAGCATATCCAATTTGCCTACCACGCCTTCTACGTCCATTTCATACATGCTCACCAACTCATCAAACGAGTCGCACTCTAAGCGCAATTTTTCGTTGACGATACCAAGCAAAATAATACTATCAAAACCGCTCACATTACTTAGATCCATAACTGCACTCCATAAAAAAAGCTAGCCCTTAAAGACTAGCTGTTTATTACGGAATAGAAAGTGACTTGGTTTACAGTTCAAGCAAGCCAGTAAAGCTGCAACAGCCCGATATTGGTCACCAACAGGCTCAAAAACGCGACCGCTAGCTGACCTTTCGCTGGCGCTTGATGTCGAATAATGTGCCAGCTCCAAATCACAATACCCGCCATTAGCATGAGCAAGGAAATGATCACCGCGGGTGTATAGTTAGCAACAACCTCTGGCTCCCACTGATACGCATTAAACACAAAACTTAATGCCAATAGCATGGCAAAGACGACGCCTGACACCGGTAAGATGCGATGAAAAGCTTGAAGTCGTGTCTTCGCCATTGTCAGCAGTAGATGGGCAAAAGCGGCGCCCAGTAGTAACCCCGCGCTGGCGAGCGACAAAGATTGGGCTAGATTTGGTTGTTGGGCGATCAAAATAACCGAGAACGTCATAGCCATACCATTAGCGAGGTGCAAAGCCCAGAAAGGCCCTTTTTCTCGAGTTTTACCTGTTTGTACTTTGGAATAGAAAAAGAACAGCGCAAACACCACCAAAAAGGCTTCAATCCTTAAAGATGCGATGGCAAGCCAAAGTATGCCCATTGCCGGCAGTAGCTTGTGAATGCGACCCCTTTGCCCAGGGCAAATGTCACCCTTTGCTAAAATAAGAGTGAGAACGAGCATCGCAACGGCAAGTGCCGGAGCAAGTAATGTCAAAACAGCGGTAATCATGGGTATGAGTTCAAAGCAAAAATCATTGGCGCTGATGATATATCAGCTTGAGGATGAATGCCATTGACTCGTCGTAAACCAAAATAACCACACTTTGTTTGGGCTTTGAAGTCACTGGAATTGAAGTATATAATGCCCGCCTTCAAACTAGAGGTTAAAATATGCACAACGACATTACCCCAATCCATGAGCACAAAAAATACTGGGCGGAATGCTTTGGTATTGCTCCTTTTTTGCCCACCAGCAGAAAAGAGATGGACGCCCTTGGATGGGACAGCTGTGACATCATTATTGTCACGGGGATGCGTATGTGGATCATCCTAGTTTTGGTATGGCTATCATTGGCCGCCTGCTTGAATCGCAAGGCTTCCGCGTTGGTATCATTGCTCAGCCAGACTGGAGCAATAAAAATGACTTCATGAGCCTCGGTCAACCGAATCTCTTCTTCGGTATCACTGCTGGCAACATGGATTCGATGATCAACCGTTACACCGCGGATAAAAAACTGCGCCACGACGATGCTTACACACCAAACAACGAAGGTGGTAAACGTCCAGATCGTGCAACATTGGTGTATTCACAGCGTTGCCGAGAAGCCTACAAAGAAACCCCTATCGTACTGGGTGGTATTGAAGCCAGCTTGCGCCGTATTGCTCACTACGATTATTGGTCAGATAAAGTTCGTCGCTCAGTACTGTTTGATGCCAAAGCAGACATCCTGCTGTTTGGTAACGCCGAACGTGCGCTCGTCGAGGTCGCACACCGATTAGCCGATGGTGAAAGCGTCGCTGATATGACCAATATTCGCGGCACTGCAGTCAACTTAGCAGCAGAGCCTGAGCAATACACCATCATTGACTCATCTCGTATCGAAAAGCCGGGCAAAGCATTCGTGCCACAAAACCCATATCAGGTGGAATCAAACTGCGACACCAACAAGTCAGAGACCGAAGCTGAAGCGAAGCCGATTACTATTCGTCCATCTCGTCATGATGCTGCCTCGACGGCGGTGCGCTTGCCACCTTTCGAGAAACTCAATAATGACCGTATTCTTTACGCCCATGCCAGCCGTGTGATGCACCTTGAGACCAACCCTTATTCGGGTCGAGCGTTAATTCAGCGCCATGGAAACCGCGAGCTTTGGGTAAACCAAGCACCGATCCCGCTTACCACAGAAGAGATGGATTACGTGTTTGGCCTGCCATACGCGCGTGTACCTCACCCTAAATATGGTAAAGCCAAGATCCCTGCCTACGACATGATCAAAACCTCGGTTAATATCATGCGTGGCTGTTTTGGTGGTTGCTCTTTCTGTTCAATCACCGAACACGAAGGACGAATCATTCAAAACCGCTCACAAGAATCCATCATTGGTGAGCTTGAAGAGATCCGCGACAAAGTACCAGGCTTCACAGGTACCATCTCTGATTTGGGCGGTCCAACAGCCAACATGTATCGCTTAGGCTGCTCGGATCCAAAAGCAGAAGCTAACTGCCGACGTCCTTCTTGCGTGTTCCCGGGCATCTGTAACAAGCTCAACACAGATCATAAGCACACCATCGACCTATACCGTGCAGCGCGTAAAGTTGATGGTGTGAAAAAGGTCATGATCGCCTCTGGTGTTCGTTATGACTTGGCCATTGAATCTCCAGAATACGTTCGTGAACTGGTGACCCACCACGTGGGTGGCTATCTAAAAATCGCACCAGAGCATACTGAAAAAGGCCCACTGGATCTGATGATGAAGCCTGGTATGGGTACCTATGACCGCTTCAAAGAGATGTTTGAAAAATACAGCGCCGAAGCGGGCAAGAAACAGTACCTGATCCCATACTTCATCTCTGCTCACCCAGGGACGGAAGATGAAGACATGCTCAACCTAGCGCTGTGGCTGAAAAAGAACAACTTTGAGTGTGACCAGGTTCAGAACTTCTACCCGTCACCAATGTGTAATGCCACATCCATGTATTACTCAGAAACGAACCCACTGAAACGCGTCAAATACAAGAAACGTGAAGACTTGCCAGTGGCCAAGGGCGAACGTCAGCGCCGTTTGCACAAAGCTCTATTGCGTTATCACGATCCAGACAACTGGCCACTGATCCGTGAAGCCTTGGTCAACATGGGTAAACAATACCTCATTGGTGATAAGCCGAGCTGCTTGGTGCCGGCTGAAGATATTGATTCACGCACACCAGCCAGCGCCGTAAATCTGGCCGTCACGGTGCGAATCGATTTGCCACCAAGCACACTAAGGGACAACCGGATATCCGAACCGACGGTCAGCGCCGCAAGAAACCAGGTCAACGTTCTGCAGGTGGTCAGAATCAAGGCCATGGTGCTCAAGGTCATGGTACTCAAGGTACTAAAGGCTCTGGTAAGCAAGGTAGCGGTAAACAAGGTAACGGTAAGCCAAATAGCAAACCAAATGGTCAACAAAGATCAGGCGCGAACCAGCTGGCAAACCAAACGGTAAAGGCGCACCTAAACGCCGCGCGCGTGCTTAACGCACCGATGCCAACATTTAGCGAATTGTCGCTGCATAAAAGAGAGTCACTTGCGACTCTCTTTTTTTGTCCACTCTCAATCCTATCTCTATGCCAATTCTCAATCTGATTTTGATTGTCAAAATGATAAAACACCGTTACCACTTCAAGAAACAAACATAACTAACTGTATTTATTGAACTTAAATTTGGGCACGGCTGTTGCAATACAGAGGTATCAATAAAACTTCTGAGGCAGGGTTATGGCACATTATCTCATTACAATTCCAAAAGCGACCAACCAAGCAGTCGGCATGACTAACACCGCCAATGAGGGCGAACTGGATAGTGCGACCATTTGGAACCTTGGCCATAAAACCGTGATTTGTTGGGGTGACCCCGCCAGCGCTGCCAGCGATGCGGACATCATCGCCGATGTGAGTCTAAACCGAAGCCAATCTTATTGGGGTCGCAGTTGGATTGTTGTTGATAACGATGAGCAAACCGTACAAGCATGCACCGATCGTCTAGGTATTTTCCCGGTTTGGGTTGGCGAACACCAACACAGCACAATACTTTATACCAGTCGTCAAGCGCTTAGCACCTTTACGCAGCACCAGCCTAAAACATCGAGCGCTCAACGCACATTAGTGGCGTTCGGCCAGTTGTTTGATGAGCAAACATTATGGGATGAGATCCGCTGCCTAAATGGGAACACAACCGTCACCATAGATTCAGAGCGTACCAGCGTCGAATCTCATCAAGATACCCCGATGTTAGGCAACGACATCACCCGCTTTGATGATGCTTTGGAAGCCTTTGTCGAAGCTGTTCGCGAAGCATTTAACTGCGACAGTGACCCAATGGTGTCATTAAGTGGCGGCTCGACTCTCGCCTAATTCTGTCTGCTGCTACAGCACTGGGGAAAAAGCCAACGACGCTAACCTATGGCTCACCACTTTCTAGTGACCATCAAATTGCCAAAACCCTTGCCGAGTGTGCAGGGCTTCGTTTGATTACTGGAAGCGAGTTCGCGACGCCCACAGAACCCAGCACCATTCAACGAGTCGCGGATCTCGGCAATGGTGAAGTCCCTCTTCATCATGCCCACTCGATTCTTGATTCTTCATTGTTGGCACAAACCACTGGGCGCATGCTTCTCACTGGCACCGGTGCTGAAGTTGCAAGAGCGTTTTACTACGACCGTGGTTTTCCCGGTTTTAGCATCTTCGGTCAAGGCATGGTAGGTCACACATCACTGATGGAGCGAGCTAAGCGCTACATTCGTGAGGAATATTCGAAATCAGCCACACCGTTTTTCAGCTATGCACCTCAATACAAAAAAACCATGCTCAGTGACCTAAATAGAATCATTGAACGTCACGCCCATCAATTTGATACACCAGCACGTTTTTTGGACAACTTCTATTTACAAAATCGCGTGGTTCGGTTTGTCGCTTGCGGCCAACAAATGTTAGATTCGCACTACCTTCGCAGCCATCCATTTCTCAACAAAGATGCGCTGTATCAGATTGCTCACTTACCAGTGCGCTATAAACTCGCGAGCCGCTTTCATCGAAAAGCGATACAGAAGCTGTCTCCAAAGCTTGCTAATGTTCGCTGGGACAAAACCGATCAGCCGCTTAGCCACGGATTGCCACTAAGTTACCGCTACCCTGCATTGACGAGTCGCCTAGGCATTGAAAACTGGGGCAAAAACAGCACGCCTATGTATAACTACAGCGAGCTAGCAAAGCATCTGTCTCGCGGTACCCTTGAGCGCAGCTTGCGTCAGATGAACTGTCTAAACAACATCAAAGATGATCAGGCATGGCAACGCGTTCAGCAGCATTTACCGACTCTTGGCTTTAGCGCGGTTTGGTCGCAATCGAAGCCGCTAACCGCTATTCAGTCGATCACTGGCGCATAGGAGCAAGCAATGAAGACTCTAGGTTACGTACTCAGCGATTTCCCTGTTCTGTCAGAAACCTTCGTCGGTACAGAAATACGTGCGATGGAAGCACTCGGGTATCAAGTGAAGCCATTTGCCTTCAACATCCATCAAAGTGGTGGTCAGCCTGTTGATAAGCCACTGCTCGATAAGGCCGTTGCGCTTTCTAGCATTAGCAATTTTTCTGCTCTTGCTATTTGGCTTCGTAACCCTTTCAGAAGCGTCAAAGCTCTGTCATTCATTGTTCGTCAAAATGGCCTTCCAAAAAAATCACTGATTCGCAGTGCAGGACAACTCGCACGAGTGGCAATAGAGAATGACTGTGACCACCTTCATGCTCATTTTGCTCTGCATACCGCGGCGACAGCGATTGCAGCAAGCAAGCTTTCAGGTTGCCAAGTCTCTTTTGTCGGCCACGGTTACGATGTTTATGCGCGCCCGGCCGATTTGGCCTCAAGCTAGAATCTTCCAGCTTTTCAGTTTGCGTTTGTGAAGATATGTGTAACCAGTTTTTAGAGCTTGCACCTAACCACCCAGTACATATCGTTGAATGCGGCATAGAGCTTAGCCGTTATCCATTTCATCCTCGCCAACATCACAATGGGCGGTTACTTTTTGTCGGTCGCCTGACGGAGAAAAAAGGGCTGGTTGATCTCCTTCAAGCCATTGCGCTACTTCCGGATGATGAACGTCCCGATTTAGACCTTGTCGGTGATGGTGAACAGAAGTCCTTGCTCGTCGCGCTAGCCAATCAGTTAGGCATTGCTGAGCAAGTGCACTTTCTCGGCAGCCGCCCTTCAGAATGGATCATTGATAATGCTTCACACTATTTAGCGCTTTGCACTCCCTTTTGTGAAGCGCGTGACGGAGATAGAGACACCGGACCCGTTGTCGTAAAAGAAGCGATGGCTCTCGGGCTGCCAGTTATTTGTAGTAACTTCATGGGCTGCAAGGAAATGATCGTTGAAGGTACCGGACTGTTAGTACCACCAAAAGATCCACAAAGTTTGGCGGCTGCCATCGTCAAAACGTACTCACTTACCATCTCGCAGCGAATGAGCCAGTTAGACAAAGCACGAACTCGTGTGACTCGACTTTACAGTGCTCGCAGCTCAGCCAAGAAACTGGCCACCGCCATTGAAGGCAACGACCAGTTACAAGGAGCAACATTATGAGCCGCGCTATTCAACAGTCGCTTTACTACGCCGCAGGGCTAGTTTTGATGAAAGGCGTATCGTTTATCATGCTGCCAATTGTTGCTGGGGCACTGTCTACCACGGACTACGGTCAGCTTGATCTATGGCTGTCCATATTAAACGTTGGTGGCATTATTCTTGGTTTTGGTTTGGTAGAAGCGCTTTACAAGCAAGCTGGAGAGGCGAAAGGCAGAACGTTTGACACCTCAAACAGCACCGCCACGATTCAACAGCTCATTATCGCCGCCATGGCACTCGTCGCTGCCGTACCCATTGGTTTTGTTGTTCTGTCCACATGGACGCAAATCAGCAGCACAGATTTTATTTTGGTCACTTTGACCCTGATCGTCAGCTGTACCATCAACATGCCGCTAACCTGGCTAAGATTAGTCGACAATGCTCGCTTGTTCTTTTTGCTAACCAGTAGTAAAGCTGTGATTCAAGCCGTTTTGACCTTTGCTTTCCTACATTATGGTTTAGGATTGACTGGCGTATTGCTCTCCGCTCTGCTCTCCTCTCTGTACTTAGCAACCCTTCTGTTAGTCAAACAATGGTGTTCACTTTCATTTAGCTGGGATGCACATATCGCAAAACAAATGAGACATTATGGGCTACCTCTTATCTTCTCTGGATCGCTACTATTTGTCGCGGCTGGTGCTGAGCGCTGGATCTTGGCTGCATCTGTTGGGCTAGAATCATTAGCTCAGTACGCCATCGCGATGCAATTCGCCCTTATTGTCGCCTTTTTGTGTGAACCCCTCACCCTATGGTGGTTTCCAAAGCGCTTTCAGATACTCAATGAAGAGAACGGAAAAGTAAAAACCGTACGTATCGCCGAAACCCTGTGCCATACCACTATTTGGTTCGCAATGAGTATCGCTCTGTTTGCTCCTGTTATTATTGAAAACGGGTTTCCGGCACGCTACCACGAAGCGTCACAATGGATTCCGTGGCTAGCACTGGGCATCGCGTTTAAGCAAATTTCCCATACCTTGACCACGGGTTGCTATATTGAGAAACAGCCTAAAATTGTCCTAAAAATCAATACGATTATGGCCATAGCAGCGCTTAGTGCGTTTACCATCTCAAGCTGGCTATTTGGAATCCAAGGCGTTGTATTTGCCTTTATCGCCATCTATGCACTGCGTGCCTATCTGTTTGACCGTGCCAGCCAAAAACGTCTGGTACTGAATCATCACTACATCCAACTTGCTATTCACCTAGTTTGGGTAACAATTTTTATCGCACTAAACCAATTGTCATCCATTTACCTGGTTGCGGGCTGGCTGGTACAAACCGCCCTATTCAGCTTTTGGCTGATGAACAGCTGGCGACCTAAAGCGAAACAAGCCGACAACGCCATCCACACTGATACGTTCGCTAAACGTTTATAAGGAATCCCAACATGACTTCACATGCAAACCCAACCGTCAGTATTGTCATTCCAAACTTCAACTGTTTGGCGTACCTTTCTCAGTGCTTACATAGCATCGAGCAGCAGACGTATACCGATTACGAAATCCTGTTCGTTGACGATGGTTCCACGGACGGTTCACGTGAGTACTTAACTGAATTAAGTCATACCCATCCACATATCTCACTTATCCTCAGTGAGCGTGGAGGCCCAGGTGCCGCTCGCAATCTTGGCGTAGCACAAGCCAAAGGGGAATGGATAGCATTTTTAGATGCTGATGATCTATGGACACATAGTAAACTCGCTGAACAAGTCGCTTTTATGAGTAATCACCCCAACTGCGTACTCAGCTTCACCAATTATGAGCACATCAATGAAGCGAACGAGTTTATTATTCCATGCTTTCAATACTGGCCCGAGTTTCAACGCCATATTGAATCGCAATCTGCGATTTCCGGCTATCAAATGTTAAAGCATGCAACGGCGATGCTTTTCAAAGAGAACATTGTCGGTACTTCTTCGGTCATGTGTCGCCGTGATGCTTACCTTCAAGTGCAAGGGTTTGACTGTGAATTACCAAGTGCCAGTGATTGGGATCTGTGGTTAAAGCTAAGTGAGATTGGTGACGTGTCGTTTACCAACGAAATTCGTATGCACTACCTGATGCGCCAAGGCAGCGTCTCTTCGAATGTTCCAAAACGCATTGAAGCAATGAAGACGATTGCTCAGCGTCATGTCAGCTGTGCTCAAGCCCAGTGCTCTAAAGCGAAGCGCTTTGTCGATGAGCGTCTGATGGACGCCTATTGCGAGTATGCTTCGCAGCACAAAGGATATTTCCATCGCACAGCAAAACATGTGCAAACCTTCATCACCTACCCGAGCGTTCGCCGGTTCAAGGCCATGGTGAAAACGGCGATTGTCTATTAGTTGAATCTAGCTCTGCCACTCGCGAGTGGCAGAGCTAGATTGCAAGTCTTCCCTATAGCCTTATTACAGCTATCTATTTGCGCCTTCCGTTCCATTTTTTTCCTTTCTCACCCTGCAATTTCTATTTTCAAATTGAGAATCACATCTTCAATTTGATAAACACTCCGCCTTAAAATCCCAAGCGATTGAAATATAACAACTAAATTATTGGCACACTCCATGCAATCTATTGGATGTAGAAACAATTTAGCCATTTAGGACGAGGACAAGACCATGGAACTACTAAAAGCAGAAACCAACACTCAAACCCTTCAAGTAAAAGTTTTAGGCGATTTTGATGCTCGAGGCAGTCGATCGGCTCAAGCTCAAATTGATGACATCATTCACAATGATGGACACCAAGAAATAGAAATCGACCTAGAACAAGTGCGCTTTATGGATTCTTCTGGCATCGGTGCTATTGTTTATTTGTATAAGCGACTCGTTGAACGTGAACGAAAAATGCGTCTGGAAAATGTCACAGGACAGCCCCTGCAAATCATAAAGTTACTTCGAATTGGTCAGGCGATTCCAGTCAATACTCACGCCAGTAACGAGTACTTGTAGCCTCAAAATATTAGACAAAAAAGTTGGCAAAATAGGTGGTCACTACATGGAAGTAAACACGGGTATTAAACAAGCATTAACCTGTATTTTGGCAAGTCTTCTGGTTGCATGTACCAGTTATCCTGATGATGGAACCGGAGGCATTGCCGAACAATATGTAGGCTCCGATTTTTCACCTGTTATGCCAGACGAACCACTCGGCCCAGAGCATGGGCTGCGCTTCGATTGGAAGCTGACTAAACTCCACTTAGATTCGCTAATACAAGAAGGCGCTCAATGGTGCTTTCCCGCTGCAGTATTGCAAGCTCAGGAGAAGCAAAACCGTATCGCACGAGAGCTTGAGGGCGGACTCTGGATTGACGCCGCCAACGACATCGTTATCCAGCGAAAAAAATTGAACGACCTAGAGCTACGACTAGACTACGTATTGAGCCAAGCAACCTGCGCACCACCAGCAAAAGGAGCGGCATTTGATGACAGATGTCTGTGGTGAAACGAATCTACAACCTTTTGAATGTCGACAACCAGTTCGCCTATGACTCTATAGAAGTGAATCCCAAGTATATGGGGCACCTAGCCGAGGCAGCGAACATTTTAAAACAGTATCCAAACATTCGCTTATCGGTCACAGGTCACGCAGATGCGACCGGAACGAAGGAATATAACGAGCGAATCGCCAAAGGACGGGCGCAACAGGTAAAACGCTACTTAACCATCTTTGGATTAGCGCCGAATCGAATCGACACCCATTCATTAGGCGAAGAACTGCCTTATATGAAGGAAACACACCGGGCGTCATGCTCACCAACCGCCGCGTAAGCTTGATGTCATTGCTGATAACTATAGCGCTGCAGAAAGTTATAGCGCCAAAGAAAGTAGCCATACTGGATATGGAGCTGCTGACAAAGGAGCACAATAATGAAGCTTCTCAATACCCTAGCAACACTGTTATTGGCAATGATCGTGGTAGTGTTTAGCCCTGCTGCACTCACTGACGAAAACAACGTCCAAGTTGGCGACCTTATCCAAGTTGATCTACCCGGAGAGTCGAGCCTTAACCGAGCATTTCAAGTCGACAAACGCGGTCGCATTAACCTTCCTGAAGTAGGACAAGTCTTCGTCGCTGGATTTGATGAAACCCAGCTTGAATCTATCGTAGTAGATGCTCTGGGCACAGTCTTTCGCGATACCACCAACGTCAAAGTATTCATCGCCGAGCGCCAGATCCTAATTTCCGTACAGGGTTATGTTGAGGCACCTGGGGAGTACACCATCCCTTATAATTCGAACGTACAAATGGCGTTGCAAGCCGCTGGTGGACTAAGAGCTGGGGCGCAGCTCAATAAAATGATTCACCGTCGCGGAGCAGATCGTATTGAGTTTGATTACAAACAGTTCCTTGATACTGGTGATGACAGCGACTTACCCGCACTAGAGTCCTTAGATATTCTTTTTGTCCCAGCTTCGCCGCTTGTTGGTAACGTGGAACAAGAGTTTGATGCAGCAAAGCTCGCCGACTCTGGTGACAGTGCAGATTCACGCCAAGCGATCAAGGTGTTCGGTGAGGTCAACGCGCCAGGCTCATTTTCATACAAAGCCAATACCGACCTTGTCGATGTTCTTATGCGCGCAGGCGGTGTCACGCGCTATGCCAGCGTCGAGCAAATTCGAGTTATCAGCAATAACTCCCCTATTCTGTTCAACTTAAAACGTTACTTGGACAGTGGAGACACTTCTCTACTTCCACCATTGCAGCCAGGCGCAACCATATTTGTTCCTAAGCAGGAAGAAGAAATCAAATCCGGCTCGAACACCGTTTATGTCATGGGTGAAGTGGCCGCACCAGGCGCGTTCGAGGGTAAGCCAGGTGCGACCTTTATGGATATTCTAGCCAATGCCGGCGGTCCAACGCGTTTTGCCGAATCTCGTCAAATGCGAGTGATTAAATCAGATGGTTCCATCATACCTTTTGATTTGACCGCTTACACTGAGGGTCTCAGCACCGCTCAAGCCCCCTTATCGAAGCTGGTGACGCGATTTTTGTACCTGAGAAAACAGATATCAATGAAAAGTCATGGTTGAAAATCTCACCTGATCGCGCAGTTAATGTTATTGGTGAAGTCGTCAGACTGGGCGCATCGAATGGTCAGATGAAATGGATCTGATGGATCTGTTGGCGCACGTTGGCGGCCCTAAGGGGCGCGCAGATACCTCTAAAATCGAAGTCGCAAACGGCGGGAAAACCGTTGTGTTTAACCTCGATGAATTCATTAAAAAAGGCGCACCACAATCTGAACTTCCCTTTATCGGTGCGGGTGCGGTAGTAAGGGTACACGATCTTCCACAAGACCCGTCTGACAACAAAGCTCAATGGGTAAGACAGAGCTCTGATGCGTCTATCTACGTATTTGGTCAGGTTAATGCACCTGGACGGTATCGCTTTACCAATGAGATGCATTTCCTAGACATTCTCTCCGCTGCAGATGGACCAACTAAAGACGCCGACATTCACAACATTCGTGTGACACATCGTGACAAACCTTATGCAAAAGTCAGTAGGCTCAATTTGTCGACTTACTTTGAAACAGGTGACGAGTCCATTCTACCGCTGGTGAAGCCGGGAGATACTATCTACGTCCCGGAAAAAAACAAAAACTGGCTTGATAAGCCAAAAGAAAAAACGGTTCGAGTACTTGGTGCAGTAAAAAGCCCAGGCCGTTATGTATTCAATGACAACATGACTATTTTGGATATCTTAGCCGAAGCTGGCGGCCCTGATGAGCGTGCTTACATCAGCAAAATCAGCATCGTCAACATGTCGTGCTGTCAAGGGCAAGCTCGCTCATTTGATTTGGTTGAGTTTAGTAAAACAGCAGACATCCGTATGTTACCTGTACTTCGCGCTGGCGATACCGTTTATGTACCCGATCGCCGCAACAGCTTTGCTGAACAAGCACGATTGGGTCTCACTGATATTTTCCGAATCGTTTCGACAATCGCTATTATCGGAGCCCTATGATGACGATACCTGCCACTCATGCTGAGATTGAAGAGCTGTATCTAAATGCTGAGTTAAAGCAGTGCCGCTCTATTTGCCTGACCGCTTGCAATAGTGGGGAAGGTACAACGACACTCGCAAAAGCGCTGACCGAACGTTATCTGCTGGCTGGCTACAAAACACTGCTCGTCGACTTAAATATGTTTCGACCCAGTTTAGTACCACTCGATTTTGATAGGCCTTCGGACAACAGTGATACCTCTAGTCAATTGCTTCAGGAGCAAGACAGTGACACCTCGTCTCCCAAGGTGTTTTTGGGGGTCAGTGTACCGAGCGACCCGAAAACACGTTTGCAGTTTAAAGATCCAATTCAGCTTCGCAAGCAGACTGAACGTTGGTTGGAAGAATATGACCGTGTCGTGTTTGATACTTCCCCCATTCTCAACGTCAATCAAAACAACATACCGGCTCAAGTGGTCGCCAATGCCTGCGACGGTACCTTTTTAGTGGTGCTTAGCGGCGTGACTATGACCAATCAAGTGACAGAAGCGACACAAATCTTGAACGACGCCACGTCCGTTCAGTTGCTTGGATCTGTACTCAACTATCGAGATCAACCGTCGCTTGCCAGCGAGATCTGTCGAGAAATCGATCGCTTAAGCTGGCTACCCAAACGTGTCACCAACTGGATGAAAACTAAAGTTCGCAACAACCGCTTCCTATCTCAATCGATTTGAGCCTTCATTTTGAGAGGCTCCTTGTCAAATTGTTATTATTCAGTACCTTAACATGCGATACTTTGTTGCAAATTGACAATCTGTACTATCATTAAAACAACATCGTCGAATAAAACAAAGGATTGTAAGTATGACACCCAAGGTACTCTTGGTGGAGGACTCGTCTTCTCTCGCCGTTCTCTACAAGCAATACTTAAAGAATGAACCTTTTGACTTACTTCATGCTGCAACAGGCGGTGAAGCAAAGCGCATACTTGAACGTACGATTCCTTCTCTTATCATCCTCGACCTTCAGCTACCCGATATGCAAGGCGACGAGATTTTAGAGTGGCTTGAAGAGAAAAACATCAGCATACCCGTTGTGGTCGTTACCGCGCACGGCAGCGTTGACACGGCTGTGAAGTTAATTCAAAAAGGCGCGAAAGATTTCCTCGAGAAACCTATCCGCGCTGACAGACTCAAAACTTCGATCCAGATCCACCTTAAGCAAGCTGAGCTTGAAACCATGCTGGATGATATTCAGCAAAAAATGGATCGCGAACGCTTCCACGATTTTATTGGTGCCAGCATCCCAATGCAGGGGGTGTATAAAATCATAGATGCGGTCTCCGACACCAACGCAAGCGTATTCATCATAGGTGAAAGCGGCACAGGTAAAGAGGTATGCGCCAACGCCATTCACAATGAAAGTAACCGCAAAGACAAAGCATTCGTTGCCATTAACTGTGGTGCTATTCCAAAAGATCTGATGGAAAGTGAAGTGTTTGGTCATGTAAAAGGGGCGTTTACTGGCGCAGCCACTGACCGAAAAGGCGCCGCCTCACTCGCCGATGGCGGCACGCTGTTCTTAGATGAACTTTGCGAGATGGATTTGGAAATGCAGAAAAAACTGCTGCGCTTTCTACAAACGGGCACGTTTACTCCTTTAGGTGCCACCAAAGAGCAAAAAGTGGACGTACGCATTATCTGCGCGACCAACCGTGACCCACTTTTAGAGGTTCAAGAAGGCCGCTTCAGAGAAGACCTTTACTATCGCGTCCACGTTGTTCCCATCCATATGCCGCCACTGCGAGAACGCGACCGTGACATCGTCACGCTTGCTGAACATTTCCTACGTATCTATTCCAAGCAGGATGGACGCAAATTTGAAACCATAACGAAAGACGCACAGCGCTACCTGAAACGCTATACTTGGCCTGGCAACGTGCGTCAGCTGCAAAACATCATCCGCAATATTGTCGTGCTTAATGATGAAAAGTCACTCGGAGTATCACACCTTCCGCCCGAAATCATGACTTCAACGGCAACTAAATCATCGGCGTCACAGGCACCGAATAACCGTCTTTCTGTCGTACAGCAGACCAGCCCAACGCCTAGCCCGGTAGTAGAAGCAGCCCCTGATATGGCCACGACTTCAATGCCGATGGAGAGCCCTGCTAGTCACACCCCGCCAAATGAAGAACCCAGCCATTCACAAGGGGTAACCATCCGTCCGATGTGGCAAATAGAACGGGAGACCATTCAGCAAGCCATTGACTACTGCGATGGTAATGTACTCAATGCTGCGGTGTTACTGGAGCTCAGCCCCTCCACCGTCTATCGTAAAAAACAAGCATGGGAAGCCGAAGACAGTGCCTCTTAATCCGGTGATTTGGTTACTGCTCGATAGCCGCTCATTTGGCGGCATTGAGACTCATGTCTTGGAGCTCGCCAAGGGATTGCTCGCTCATAACTACCAGGTAAAAGTGGTATTTTCCAACGAATACCACCCAACCCCACCGCTCGAAACAGCGCTAAACCAGAATTCAATTCCTAACATGACCCTGAGCCGTGAGTATCCCAACACCCACCCACTGTTGCGTCTGAAAGAGGCCATTTCTAGCGCTGAGCAGCACAATCAACGCCCAGCGGTGATTCATACTCATGGTTATAAAGGCAGCCTTTTAGCGAGAGTCACTCGCCTTATTGGCTATACCAACTCAATCCGCATTGTCTCAAGCTTTCACGCTGGAGAAACCCCGAAAGGTCGCGTCAAATTTTATGATGCTCTCGATAGATTCAGTGCTTTCCTTAGCGAGCAACGTATCTGCGTCAGTCGCACTATTCAATCGAAGCTTCCCTACAAGAGCATACTGGTAAAAAACTTTGTTCCCAAAGCGCCGCTTGTGTCACTTGCGTCGCGCAATGTCGCGTTTGTCGGCAGGTTAAGTGAAGAAAAAGGCCCAGATACCTTTATTGAAATGGCCACCCATTTTCCAAACCAGGACTTTCATATCTATGGTTCAGGACCGATGGAATCGCTGTTAAAAGAGATTGCTCCGCCAAATGTGCAGTTTCACGGGCACCAATCGAATATGAATGACGTTTGGCAAAGCGTCGACCTTGTTCTGATCACGTCTCGCTATGAAGGGTTACCGATGGCGGCTCTAGAGGCCATGTCCAGAGGAATACCCGTGATAAGCTTCAAGCTTGGTGAGCTTCCTAGTGTTATTGATACTGGTAGCAACGGCTGGATCGCCTCATCTCCCGAAGATATGAGAGCCACACTAAACACTTGGTTTTCACTTTCAGACGCCAAACGCTCGCAAATCAAATATCACGCTCAGCAAACCATTGAACTTAATTACTCTACCGATGTAGTCATACCGACGATGCTCGGGGTGTATGGGCTCAAAGCGTAAATCTCGCCGCTCAATTTGATTCCCAAAATGAGAAACACTCTGCTGTTCAAATTTGGACTTAATCGACTCCCTCTAGAAAGCCCACTGTACAAGGCCTACAGAACATTTCCATGTTTGGCACTCTATTTGCCTAGTTAGTCATTAACGACAAACACAGTGCTAGGTAAATATGACTCAATCATCCACCACATCTTCAATCGACCAAACTAAACACAGCAAACATATTGTGCTGAGTTTGGTCTTGTGTGGTTTGGTTGGGGCGGCATGGGTGTTGGCACCCCATCCTGTGATCGGCCTGGTGGTCGCACTACTGCCGATTGGGATCTTAGTGGTACTTAGCCAAACTTTTTGGCTGGTGACTCTATTTATCGTATTTTCGTTCTTCCGAATACACGAAGTCTTCCCGGTACTTTACCCACTCAAGATCCCTTTGATGCTCTCAGCAGGCGCCCTGGCTGCGCTCATTTGGCATACCGTGTTTAGCCAGAAACTGAGGCTCTATTGGCACCCCACCTACTTTTGGCTGTTGGTGTTTTGGGGACTTGTGATCATCGGTATCCCGTTTGCGTCGAATAAAGGTGTCGCCATCTCCATGTTCACCGGCAACTATGTAAAAATCATCATTATGACGCTTGCGGTATCTTGGCTCATCACCTCATCAAAGGAGCTGTCTCGCTTTTCTTTGGCTATTGTTATCGCAGGGCTCATTGTGGGCTGTAAAGCGCTGTCCAACTCGATCAACGGCATTGGTTTGGTTGAAGGCTCGCGAGTCACCATCGGACGCAGCTTTGGTTCTATGCTCGGCGATCCCAATGATTTAGCACTGGTGCTGATGTTCCCATTGGCCTTTACTGTCGCCACCGCCACTACTCGTGGTGTTGGCATACCGATGCGATTGCTCGCAGCCGCCACTTTCCATCGTGCTATTTTTGCGGTTCTTGCCACGCAAAGTCGAGGCGGCCTGCTAGGCTCGCTCGCTGTGTTTGGCGTGTTTGGCTGGCGATTTATCCAATCGAAAGTGTTGTTCTTTTCACTGGGCTTTATTGGCGCGGTGGTACTCTACGCCGTTGCCGGTATTTCAAGCCGCTCTTCAGGGGGCGCGGCCGAGTCGGGTATCGATGAGTCAGCAATGGGACGCGTTTATGCTTGGGAAGCGGCGTTTAAAATGGCCGTCGATAATCCCCTACTCGGGGTTGGGTTAGACAACTTCTACTACAACTACTTCTTTTATAGCCCTCATTGGGATGGGCTGAACCACGCCGTGCACAGTACCTGGTTTGGCGTGCTTGCAGAGTCTGGCTTTCTCGGCCTCACGGTGTTTTTGCTTTTTATCACCAGTTTGATTAAGTGTGCTAGGCAAACGCTTCGAAACCTTGATGGTGGTGAAGATATCCCTCCTTACCTTCGTTCAATGGCCATGGCCGTCTATAGCGGGCTTGTTGGCACCTTTGTATCAGGCACCTTCTTAACACAAGGGTTCGTATGGCCCATTTACATCCTCGCCGCACTCACTATTGCTGTCTCACAAATCGCTTCTCAATTTGAGAAAAGCAAAACCTCGCGCGCAAAAGTAAAGTAATTGACTGTTTTTATTATAAAAATTTGTTGGCTCAGTTCTTGAATTGAACAAAGTACACAGTTGAAACTGGCGACGTCTCGCCAGTTCAGGGAAAGAACAAGGAACATGATTATGGCTACAGCAACTTCGTTTGATTTCAAAACTTGGCTTCGAAGCCACCCGAATCCTAAAATGCGTCGCCTGTTTGCCATGTTGAAACGAGCGCGTGCAGCAGGGATCCCAACACCCAGCATTTACAACAAACTTATGTACCGTCTCATTACAGTATTAAAAGGCGGCTTCGATACGCTAACTCGACTTTTCATTTACACGCCAGCATTTAAGGGACGTCTCGCTAGCTGCGGGCATTCACTCTATCTCTATAGCGGTCTCCCATTGGTAACTGGTCCACTAAAAATAGAGCTTGGCAACGAATGCCGTGTATCCGGTCACACCACCTTGAGTGGCCGCACGACGCCTCATCCAGACCCATCGGTCACTCCAACCCTCAAGGTTGGCAGCAATGTTGATATCGGTTGGCAAGTGTCCATTGCTGTAGCAGGAAAAGTGGAAATTCAAGACAACGTGCGCATCGCGGGTCGCTGTCAGCTGTTTGGCTATTCAGGGCACCCTTTGAATGCCGAGCAGCGCGCTTTAGGCGCTCCAGATGAAGATCATAGACTGGGTGACATAGTCTTAGAGCGAGACGTTTGGCTGGCAACAGGAGTCACCGTTCAGCCCGGCGTGACGATTGGTAGAGGGACTATCGTCGCTGCTGGGAGCGTGGTAACACACGATTTGCCAGCTAATGTGATCGCTGCGGGCTCACCTGCTAAAGCGGTCAAACACATCACCCAATAAGAGGATAGAGCAATGCGAGATCTGATTGTTTTCGGTGAGGATTACGGAGCGCTACCTTCCAGTACGCAGCATTTGATAAAGCGCTTAGCGAGCAAAAGAAAAGTTTTGTGGATCAATTCGATTGGCCTCAGACAGCCACGCTTAACGACAAATGATATGAAACGCGCACTTGGCAAAGTGCTTGGCAAGGGCAAAGCTAGCCAGTTTCAGCCCTCGCGCATCGATAAGCCTGCTAGCATGACCATCGCTAATATTCACACCTTGCCAGCACCGCGAGCGGCTTGGAGCCGTACGCTAGCGGCAAAAGCGATGGCATACCAACTCAAGCCGATGATCGATAACCTACAGCTTAACGATCCTATTGTTTGGACATCACTGCCTACCGCATCCGATGTCTGTAAGCTCCTCGGACAGCGTTCTATTGTCTATTACTGCGGCGATGACTTTGGTGCACTGGCCGGCGTGGATCACGACACCGTTCTCGAGCATGAAAGTGGATTAGTCGATCAGGCAGATTTGGTGATCACCGCCAGTGAAAAGCTGTGCTCAAAATTTCCAAGCCACAAAACCCGTTTGCTCAGCCATGGCGTTGATAGCGAACAATTTTCTAAGCCCGCCAAACGCGCTTTAGATTTACCCAATCGAGGTAGGCCGATTGCTGGTTTTTACGGCAGTTTGTCAAACTGGCTCGACTATGCACTACTCAATCAAACCATTGCTGCTTTACCAAACTGGGACTTTGTCTTTATCGGTCAAATTGAGCTTAGTTCGCTGCCAATTACTGCGGCAGATAATGTATTTTATCTCGGAGCAAAGCCTCATCACGAGCTGCCAAGATACAGTCAGCACTGGACCGTAAGCTTGCTGCCATTTGTACTCAATGAGCAAATTAAGGCCTGTAATCCGCTAAAGCTGAAAGAGTATCTAGCGGCAAGAACGCCTATCGTCAGCACCGACTTTCCAGCTATCACTGGTTATCGCGAACATGTAAATGTGGTCAGCAATGTCGAAGGTATGGTGGTCACGCTAAACCGGATTGCCAGTAAGAACCAAACCTTACCCAAGGGGTTAGTCGACTGTGACAGCTGGGATAATAGAGCAAGCACACTCGAACTATATTTGGAGGCACTATGAGCGAGCTTAAGATACGTCTATTAGTGATACTGACAGCGGCGTGGCGTCGCCGTTACGCGATTGTCATCCCTATTCTTGTGATGCCAATCATTGCTTATGCCGTTGGTGCGATGACGCCGCCTAAATACAAATCTCACACCAGCATGTTGATTCAAGAAACTGCGAAAATGAACCCGTTCCTTGAGGATATTGCGGTCTCCACCATGCTCAAAGAAAGGCTATCGGCACTCAAAACCCTACTTAACAGTCGCCATGTGCTGCTCTCAGTCGCAAGTGACTTGAATCTCATTGACGACACCATGAGCCCTTATGAGCAAGACCAAGTCATTGCGAAGATATCATCTAACTTAACGGTCAGTCAGCTCGGTAAGGACTTTATCAAAATCGAACATTCAGCTTCTTCACCGGATGGCATGAAAGCGTTACTAGAGTCGGTAAGTGTACACTTTATTGAGGAACTGCTAGCGCCAGAGCGTTCATCTATACGCGATTCAAGTGAGTTTCTCACCATTCATATTGAGAAACGCAAACAAGCTTTAGAGCAAGCGGAGCAAGCATTAGCGGAGTATTACAATGCGCACTCGGCTGCGACTCCTGAAATGCAAAGTGAGAATTTAAGCCGCTTGGCTAAACTCAAACAAAAGCTTGCAGAAAAACAGGCTGAGCTTGCGGGTATTGAGAAAAGCCTCGGTACCTTAGACCAGCAGCTTTCAAAAACCAATCCAATCGTTGGTCGTTTAGAAGAACAGATCATTGAAATCCGTAGTGAATTGACTCTGCTGAAAGCCAAGTACACCACCTCCCATAGCGCCGTACAGGCCAAGCTGCGTGAACTTCAAAGGCTAGAGCAAGAGCGATCAGTATTACTCAGCAGTGAACAAACTGGACTCGATTCCGACCAGCTATGGGATATTGCCAGCGCAGCAGGTACTGGCAGCAGTAGCCGCGAATTTCAACCGCTATTGATTACCCAACTTCAAAATCTTCAAGTAGTGCGTGGACGATACGAGTCGTTGAAACAAGAAACCTCAAGTCTAGAGTCAATGATTGCCGAACTGACCGCCAATGCTAAAAACTATGGTAGCAACGCCAAACAGTTATTGCGTCTGCAACGTGACGTCACGTTAAAACGTGAACTGTATGACGAACTGGTAGAGCGCTACGAAATGGCCGAACTTACCGGCTCACTGGGTATATTCGAGCAGAATAAACGCGTCAAAGTGATTGACCTACCCTACACCCCGAGCAGCTCGACCAATTTGCCAGCTATTGTGTTCGCTATACTGGGGGTCATTGCCGGGATCGCGCTTGGGATTGGCACCGCGATATTCCTTGAGCTATTTGATACGACCATTCGTCGTCGCCAACAGCTCGAAGACGCCAAACTGCCTGTCATCACTGCCATTCCCAAAATCAGTTTCTAGATTTGCTATTTTGCATGTCATTTCGAGAAATGGCATGCAACCTTTCCTAACTCTCTGTTTTAAAATACATTAAATTCTTGGCACACTAAGTGCAATTCTCCTAGTCAATAACGCTGCCATCGTTGATTTGCAACACGACGAGAACGGCGAATAAGACAAGTAAGGAGACGAGAATGATGGCAACTCAGCGTGATCAATCCACAAAAAAGCAATCCATAAAAAACCAAGGCAGAAAAGCGACACTGACCACAGTGCATGTTGTTCAACATTTAGCGCCAGGCGGCCTTGAAACCATGGTCATTGAGCTCCTAAAGCAAACTCCCGCTCACGAGCGCTGCTACATCATCAGCTTGGAAGGTACTCAGCAACAGGCCATTCAACACTGGCCTATTTTAAGACACTTCCAGTCGCAGTTGGTGTTCTTAGACAAAGCTGAGGGGTTTCAACTATCGCTGATTAAACAGCTCAGCGCCGAGCTGAAACGCCTCAGTGCCGACGTAGTACATACTCATCATATTGGTCCATTGCTGTATGGTGGTATCGCCGCAAGAATGGCACGCATCACGACTTGCATTCATACCGAACACGACATGTGGCACCTGCAAAACACCAAGCGTCGCCACGTTGAAACGCTCGCGCTAAAACTTGTGAACCCTATATTGGTTGCAGACGCAGATGAAGTGAGCAAGCAGTTGAACGAGCTATTTCCATTTACAGAATCAAAGGTGATTAAAAATGGTATCGACTGCAACCGCTTTGTTCCTGCCAACCAAGCCGCTGCGAGACGTATTCTAGGGCTACCAGCAGACACTCTAATCATTGGTACTGCCGGCCGATTAGTTCCCGTTAAATCCCATACAACGCTCATTAAAGCGGTATCACGCCTGCCAGAGAACACGCACTTGGCGATTGCTGGCGCAGGGCCTTTAGAGCAAGAGTTAAAACAGCTTTGCCAACACCTAAACATTCGCCATCGCGTGCACTTCTTGGGACTCGTGAGCGATATGCCCAGTTTTTATCAATCACTGGATTTGTTCTGCTTACCATCAAGCTGTGAAGGATTTCCACTGTCTCCGCTGGAAGCTCAGGCGTGCAATATCCCTGTCGTGGTCACCGACGTAGGCGCAGCGCGAGAAACGTTGTGCCCTCTCTCCGGGCTTACGACCAAATCCAAACGCGTATTTTCGCTATTGGCCACACTTGAGAAAGCCATGGCGACTCGCCACTTATTTACACCAAGAGATTTTGTGGTCGAGCATAACGATGTTCGCACCATGAGCCAAGCGTACCGCGCACTGGCGGTTAAGGCATAAATGATGACTCACGCAATTCAAGGAATAGATATGCAAACACTACTTATCAGCTTGTTTTGGACTAGTGCTTTTTTTATTGTCTATCACCACGCTATTTACCCAATGTTACTAAAATGGTGGGCGTCACGACATCCGCTACCTAAAGCAAAGCGAGTGTCGCTTTATCAACTAGACAACAATGCTGCGCTGCCATCGATCACTATCGTTATCCCTGCTTACAACGAAGAAAAGTGGATAGCCGATAAGATCCGTAACTGTGCAGTACTCGACTACCCTAGCGACAAGCTTGAAGTCATCATCATCAACGACGGCAGCACTGACAACACTATCCATGTTGCGGAAGAAACCATTCAAGAAGCCATCTGCTGCGATACTCTGTTTAGGATCATCGACAATGAGGATAACCAAGGAAAAGTGTTCCGACTCAATCAACATTTGTCGGCCATTGAAACGGACATCACATGTATCTCCGATGTGTCAGCATTGATTTCTATTGATGCCCTCAAACTCGCAGCGCATCACTTTCAGGACAAACATGTTGGCGTGGTTAACTCGACGTATCAGCTCTTAGAGCAAGATGAACGTGGTGAGTCTCTGTACTGGCGCTACCAGAACCAGGTGAAATACAGCGAGTCTACGCTAGGCTCTACGATTGGTGCCCACGGTGCGCTCTACTTCATTAGAGCAAACTTATTTGAAGTGCTGCCTTACAACACCATCAATGATGATTTCATTATTCCTATGAACATCGTTCGTCGTGGTCATCGAGCCGTATACGAACCACACATGAACGCTATTGAAATGGAAAGCAGCGGCACTAGCCAAGACTTTAAACGCCGATTACGTATCTCTGCTGGCAACATGCAGCAAATTATCGCACTAATGTCGCTGTTTGCACCGCAGCACAAGGGCACCGCGCTTACCTTCTTTTCCGGAAAAGGATTAAGAGTGCTCACCCCTTATTTGATGCTCATATGCCTGATTACCTCAGCCATATTGGCGCCAAGTAGCGCATTATTTACCAGTTTTCTACTACTACAAGTGGCGCTCTATGGCTCTGTAGCTATCAGCGTCCTTATCCCAAAACTACAGTCCATTAAGCTAGTACGAGCATTTACTTACCTAGTTGTTGGACACACTGCAAACTTAATCGGTGGTCTTCGCTATCTAATTGGCTTAGAGAACGGCGCATGGAAACGTCTACCACAACAGGAGAATGAACATGAAAAAGGTTAATATGGAAAAAACTCTGATTCGTACCTCAAAGCGTATCTTTGACTTGGTCGGCGCGAGTGTAGGTATGCTCATTCTCGGCATGTGCTTTATCCCTGTTGCGTTAGCGATAAAGCTAACCTCAAAAGGTCCGATTTTTTATCAGCAGCTTCGCGTTGGTAAATGGAGCCCAACAAAAATGGACTTTATCCATGTGCTTAAATTCAGAACCATGTACATCGATGCAGAATCACGTACAGGTGCAACTTGGGCAACGGAAAACGACCCGCGTATTACACCTGTTGGCCGTTTCCTTCGCAAAACGCGTCTCGATGAGCTGCCACAATTTATTAATGTACTTCGTGGAGACATGTCGCTTATTGGCCCGCGCCCAGAGCGTCCGGACTTTTATCAGAGACTAGAAAACGATATCCCATTCTTTGTTGAACGCACTTATGATGTGCTTCCTGGTATCACAGGGCTTGCGCAAGTTAACCAAGGTTATGATACCTGTATTGAAGATGTGCGCAGCAAAGTGGGATTTGACCACAGTTACGCACTGTCGCTTTCATCGTATAAATCGTGGCTAATGACGGATCTGCATATTGTGTTCAAAACACTGAAGATTATGGTGGATGGGCGCGGTCGTTAACACGTAATCAAAGACCGGCATTTCAAAAAAATCCAGCTCAAGAGCTGGATTTTTTTGCAGTGAAGATGAGAGTAAGGCCAAGAAGAATACAGCCGATACCTAAAAGCTTAACCCAGCTAAATGGCTCATCAAGCCAAGGAAGCGTGACCGCTAGGGCGTAAACGATGACATAGCTTAGACTGAGCAGCGGGTAAGCAACACCAAGCGGTAAGTGCTTCAATGCCATAACCCAGCAACCCATAGACAGTGCGTAGCATCCAAGACCGATAGCGACGCAAAGTAGCGCAGGCCAAAACTCAGCGACAATCGTTATCACATCGATTGCCATTAGAGCAGGTTGAAGTGTCCCCACCCGGCGGACAATCCCCCATGCCCCATTTCATTGCGAGTTGTGCGACAGAAATAAGCAGTACACTCACCAGTGCAATAGGAAGGCCAGCTTTGAGATCTTTCAATACCATCAGTGCGCGCCTCCAATGATACCGATACCAATCATGATCATCATGACACCAAGCCACTGTCTTGGCAGGACCACTTCGCCAAAAGCAAACTTAGACACCAATAACATGATGACGAAGTTAACGCTAAGAAGAGGGTAAGCGACTGACACGTCCCACTGGCTCAATACACCAAGCCAAGTAATCGCACTCGTGCCCAAAAAACCAATACCTAAGATCATTGGAAAACTGAATAGCTTACCCATCATCGTCAGCTGCGGATTCTCTTCAAAGTACATAGCTGCTCGCTTTTGCCAATATTGACTGAGCGAGCTAGCCAGTACAGAAATAATGTACAGCAGTACCGTCATTACTCTGCCGATATTTTATTGAAGATCAAAGCATGGTAACGACCGCGATCAACGTGATCATCTGCCACCGGGAAGTCAGCTGGCAGTGCCGGCAAGTTCCTAAAGTGAAGCAGCACTGGTGCCGTCTTTTGCTTCTCTTTAATAAAGTCACCAAGCTCTGCAAACGGTACCCAACGATGGTTAGCATCGTCGTAAGCCAAACCATAATCGACTTCGCCCATACCTTTTGTTAGGTAGACATCGGTGCGTTTTAGATACCAGTTTAGCGCTGACATGGTATCTGGGTAATCAGCAATCAGCACCATTTCGTCGGTCACTTTCGGTGCTAGCTCCTCCATGAAACGACCTGGCATTTTTGAATCAATGGTCGTGTTTGGTACCACGGTTGAGAACAGTGCAAACAACGCCAGTGGAGATAGCATGTAGGCTGCAAACTTGTGCTCAAACGCCTGAGCTTTAGCGGCAAAAAATGCACACGCTGCCCAAAAACCTAAAATAAACAAAGCAATCCAAGGACGGTACGACTCGGTCTCATCCAATGGTAGTTTGCCCATGAAGAACATAACCATCAAGGTGATCGCCACAATCGCGAAGAATGCACCGTTAATTAGTGAGCCAATCGTTAAGCCTTTCGCTTTCTTGCTATACGCTTTAAGGATGCCGTGTGTCAGCAAAATCGCAATCGGTGCCATACAAGGCAAAATGTAGGTCGCCAACTTACCGCTCGCATAAGAGAACAGTAGAAACGGCATCAATGCCCACAAAATGGAGTAACGAATCAGCGGCTTGCTAAGCTCACCTTTAAGCTGAACAGTCGCTGATGGTGCCCAAAACACCCAAGGAAGCGTCCCTAAAAATAGGAACGGAACGTAATACCAAATCGGCGCTGCGTGTTGGGCATCTTCTGCTGAGAAGCGGTGAATGTGCTCTTCCCAGAAGAAGTAGTTCCAGTAATCAGGTTCGGCAGCATGAATCGCAAGTGACCAAGGTAGACAAGTGATAAATGCCACCAGCATCACCCACCAGCCCCAACGAAGGATCTCGAGGAACTGCTTTTGCAAAATCATGTATGGCACAACGACAATCACTGGCAGTGCTAGAGCAAGGAAGCCTTTAGTAAGAACAGCACAGCCACAGAAGAAACCCGCGAGACCATAGTGGAGCCAACGCTGCTTGGTACTTGTCGCTTCTGTAGCAAAGTAAAACGCCGCATAACAAGCCGTTAGCCAAAATGCGAGCATGCCATCAAGGACACTATAGGTACCAATTGCGGCCACCATAAACATGCTCAAAAACACGCCTGCCGTTAGCCAGCCTTGACGTCGGTCTGCCATTCGACTTACCAGCGACACCAGGAATAGCGCACCACCTAAGGTTGCCAATGCTGACGCAATACGCACAGCGAAATTAGTATCACCGAATACTACTTGAGCAATAGCATTGAACCAGTAGCCCATGATCGGCTTTTCAAAATAGCGCAAGTCGTTGAAGGTAGGAACAATCCAGTTTCCTGACGCGACCATCTCACGAGAGATCTCACCATAACGGAGTTCGTCTGGCGACCACAATGGACGCAAATCGAGCGGTAATATGTAAAGCGCGATAAAAAACAGCGGTACCCATACCGCCCAGTTAATTCGTGATTGTTGCATTCTTCATCCAATTGAATAAAAGCCCATGAAGTCATGGGCTCTGATTGATGGCACGCGAGACACTAAACCCAACGCGCCGCAACTAAAGCCCCATGCGCTCAACAAAAGACGCTTGGTGCGTTAGCCACCCTTCTCGCCCTTCCATCTCGATGTTTTTTATCGAATCTTTTGGAAGTGGCGTCTCTGCTTCATGAAGCAGATCTATCATGGGCACGAATTCTATATTCTGTTGCTTAGCTCTGACAATCAATTCTTCAAACATGTCAGCGCAAACTATCCCTTCGACTTCCGCATGAATGGTGTAAACATTTAGAGCATCACGCTTGATGAGCTTAAGGATAGCGTCATTGTAGTTACTATTGTCGACACCATCTTGGCCGACTAACTCATCATACGTAGGAAGTGTAACAGGAATTTGCGGTGCCATTCCCTCACCAGGAGAGAAGATAGAATCACCACGACAGTCACTGTTATATTGGAAAGGAAACGCGTCTTTTTCGATCAAGGTTTGGTCTGTACAGCGCCAACCGGCAACCGCACTGCAAGGCAGGTCACGACCAGTGATTGCCTTTAGCATATCGTAGCCCTTAGTGATCTCACTGCGCAGTTGCTCGGCTGACATAGTGTCAGTTTTCATCTGCCATTTGTGGTGATCCCAAGCATGTAGGCCAATCTCATGGCCCGCAGTATCGGTCGCTTCAATGATGTGACGGAGCTTTTTACCAATGACAGGCCCAGGCCAAATAGTGCCACGGATCAGGATGTCGTAACCGTATAAGCTTGCCGCTTTTGAGCGAAGCATCTTCTTCAAAAATGCAGGACGCAAAAGGCGCCATATATGGCGCCCCATGTTATCAGGTCCAACAGTAAAGAAGAATGAAGCCTTCACTCCGTGCTTCTCGAAGATGTCGAGTAGCTTAGGAACACCAAGTTTGGTGCCTCTAAAAGTGTCTACATCGATACGAAGACCGACTTTAGTGACTTCATTCTGTTCCATTACTTCTCTTCTGCTACTGCACCTTTAAGGAAGAAATCTAGAGTTTCTTCGATTGTGTCGTTCATGTGAACTGTTGGTTCCCAATCAAGCAGTTTCTTCGCGTTAGCGATGCTTGGTTTACGGTGTTGAACGTCTTGGTAGCCGTCACCGTAGAACGCTTTACTTTCTACTAGGTTGTAGCCAGCAAATGGAGGGAACTGATCACGCAGTGGGTGGTTCTCAAACTTCTCAACCAGTGTCTCAGCAAGCTCTTTGATGCTCGCTTCGTTTTCTGGTGCACCGATGTTGATGATTTGACCGTCACACAGACCTTCTTTGTTCTCAATGATGCGGAATAGCGCTTCAATCGCTTCAGAGATGTCAGTGAAACAACGCTTCTGCTCACCACCGTCGATAAGTTTGATCGGCGTACCTTCAACTAGGTTTAGGATAAGCTGAGTGATCGCGCGGCTAGAACCGATACGTGCAGAGTTCAAGCTATCTAGGCGTGGCCCCATCCAGTTGAACGGACGGAATAGCGTGAACTTAAGACCGTCTTTCTTACCGTAAGCCCAGATAACACGGTCAAGTAGCTGTTTAGAGACTGAGTAGATCCAACGCTGACGGTTGATAGGACCAACGATCAGTGGTGAAGTATCTTCGTTGAACTCAGGATCCGTCGACATGCCGTACACTTCAGACGTCGATGGGAAGATGATGCGCTTGTTGTATTTCACACATGCACGAACGATCTTCAGGTTCTCTTCGAAATCTAGTTCGAATACGCGAAGTGGGTTACGCGTGTATTCGATTGGTGTTGCGATAGCCACTAGTGGAAGAATGATGTCACACTTCTTAACGTGGTATTCGATCCACTCGTTGTGGATAGTGATATCACCTTCAACGAAGTGGAAATCCGGGTGGCTTAGGTGCTCTTCGATTTGGTTCGAGTTCATGTCCATTGCATAAACTTCGTAACCACCGTCGTCTAGAAGACGCTTAGTTAGGTGAGTACCGATGAAGCCGTTAGCACCAAGGATAAGTACCTTTTGGCGCTTCTTAGCGTTAATAAGTGCACTTGCTTGAGGGCCAAAACGCATGCCTTCAACAAGGTGAAGCTCAGCAGCGAGTTGCTCGCCACCTAGGTAAAGACCGTTTTCCGCTTCACCAGACTTAACAATCAATGAGCCTTGAGCACAAGCGATAGTTAGTGGTGATGTAGCAACGATAGTGCCTGGAGTCACGTCATACGTTTTTGTCGCTTGCTTCTGCGTTCCAAATAATAAGCTTACGCTCACCTAGGAAAGTGAATGCACCTGGGAATGGTTCAGTCACAGCACGTACTAGGTTAAATACGGTGCGAGAGTCGTTTGACCACTTGATTTCACCGTCAGCAGGAGTGCGACGACCAAAGTAAGTGGCTTTGCTTTCGTCTTGAGCCGTTGCTTTGAAAGAACCATCAACGATGGTTGGCAGTACTTTGCTTAGCAGCTCGCTAGATGCAACGTTCATGCGCTTGTGAAGCGTTTCAGCTGTATCTTCGTCAGTGATCGCGATCTTCTCTTGACCTACGATGTCACCAGCGTCCGCTTTTTGAACCATTTTGTGTAGCGTCACACCCGTCTCTGTCTCACCGTTTACCAGTGCCCAGTTGATTGGAGCGCGGCCACGGTAAGTAGGAAGCAAAGAACCGTGTAGGTTAAAGCCACCTTTTGGTGCAATATCCAGCACTTCTTGGCTGATCATGTTGCGGTAGTAGAATGAGAACAATGCATCTGGCTTCATTGCACGGATCTTTTCAACCCATAGAGGGTGGTTTACGTCTTCTGGTGCGTAAACTGGAATACCGTTTTTCGCGGCAAGTTTTGCTACAGACTCAAAAAACACATTCTCGTTGCTGTCATCAACATGGGTGAATACCGCTTCGATTTCCACACCTGCTTCAAGCAAGCTACGAACGCCAGTACAACCGATATTGTGGTAAGCAAACACGACTACTTTCATGGATTATTCCTCTGGATATAAATCTTATTCTTTATTCTTCAATTCATCAGTTTCACGCGCTTGCTTAGTGGCTTCGCCCACCAACACATCTTGCACGTAGAAACGAGGGCGCGCTCTAACATCAGAGTATATGCGGCCAATGTACTCACCGAGTAAACCTAGACCGACAAACTGCGCACCCACAAATACAAATAGGATAGCAAATAGCGTAAACAGACCATCGCCTGCCCACTCAGAACCAAACATAATGCGCATCAGCATCAAGATAATACCAAATGCGATACCTGCCGCAGCAATACCACCGCCAACAATGCTTAGTAAACGCAATGGTGCGGTTGTCATACTGGTGATCAAGTCAAACATTAGGCTAATAAGCTTCATAAAGCTATATTTCGACTCGCCATCTGCACGCTCGTCGTGGTGAACGTCAATTTCTGTCGTGTGACGAGAAAAACCGTTCGCCAGAACAGGAATAAAGGTGCTGCGCTCATGACACTCTAGCATCGCATCAACAACGTGACGACGGTAAGCACGAAGCATACAGCCGTAGTCATTCATCTCAACGCCTGTAGAGCGTTTAACCATCTTGTTGATGAGTTTAGAAGGGTAGCGACGAAGTGCGCTGTCTTGACGGTTCTTACGTACCGTGCCCACAGAGTCAAAACCTTCTTCTGCTTTAGCAACTAGATTTGGGATCTCTTCTGGTGGGTTTTGAAGATCCGCGTCGAGAGTAATAATCAAATCACCGCGCACCTGCTCGAAACCCGCCATGATCGCGTTGTGCTGACCGTAGTTGCGGTTAAGGATAACGCCTACAACGTGGCTTCCTTCCTTCTCCGATGCTTGCTCGATGATTTCTGCGCTGCGGTCACGGCTACCGTCATCAACTAGGATCAGCTCGTAGTCTTTACCTAGCTGTCACCCGCTTTCGTTGTGCGATCAATCAGTTCTTGCAAACAGTTTTCTTCGTTGTATACCGGTATAACGATAGACACGAAGTTAATGGCTTCAGTGTGTTTCATGGTTTATCCAATTATCTCTGACACGGCACTCACTACACGCTCTACATCATCCTGAGTCATATCAGGGAAAAGCGGCAACGAGCAAATTTGATTACTGTTACGTTCGGTATTCTGAAGATTTGGGTTGATGTCCCCAAACAGCTCCGCGTAATTCTCGCGGTAGTATTTTTGAGTGTGGCAAGCTTTGAAGTGAATTCCGGCACCAATGCCTTTCTCTTTTAATGCTGCAATAAGGTCATCACGAGTCAAACCAGCAACCGCAGGATCCACTCTGACGATCATTAGGTGCCAGCAGTGTTTGTGATCGTGAGAAGCCAAACCAAGTGGCGCAACACCTTTGATTGACTCAAGCCTAGCGCGGTAAGAGAGTGCAAGCTCGGTGCGTTTGGCGGTGATGTCATCGATACGATCCATCTGCCAAGTGCTAGCACGGCACAGATGTCTGGCATGTTGTACTTAAAGCCAGGTTCAACCACTTCAGCTTGCGGTGCACGACCTTGTGTTTCACGGTCAAAAGCATCTACGCCTAAACCATGGAATTTAAGGCGACGTACTTTATCAGCCAGCTCTGCATCATGAGTGGTAAAAATGCCGCCTTCTGCTGTCGTTACATTCTTAATAGCATGCGTCGAGAACAAGCAAGAACCGCGGTGACCGATTGGCTGACCTTTATATTCTGTGCCGAGAGCATGCGCCGCATCTTCAATCACAGGAATATTGTACTTCTCGCCAAGGGCGTAAATAGGGTCAAGATCCAGCGCAGCACCTGCATAGTGCACAGGGATAATCAGCTTGGTCTTATCGGTAATAAGTGGCTCGATCTTCGCTGCGTCGGTCATTAAGGTATCCGCATCCACATCCACAAAGACAGGTTTCGCACCCACCAAGGTGATCATGTTGACCGTTGAAACCCATGTTAATGAAGGCGTGATAACTTCATCGCCCGGACCAATGCCCATCGCAAGGAGAACAAGGTGCATGCCAGCCGTCGCACTGCTCAATGCAACGCTGTGTGGTGCACCGGTGTGCTGAGAGATCTTAGATTCTAATTCTGCATTTTTAGGACCGGTGGTGATCCAACCTGAACGAAGGACATCCACTACAGACTGAATGTCTTGCTCGTCGACAGCAGGTCGACACAATGGAAGAAAGGACTGGCTCATTTTTTAAACTCACAGTTAGTTCGTGACGCTGTGCACGAAAATTTGACACTAAAGTTTACTAGGGCGTTCAAAGAATTAAAAGGCTTGATATCGACTTACCACACAAAACATTGACATTCTGTACATATAGTCGACAACCATTAGCAAAACAAATCGTTGTTCACCCATTTTCATTAGCAAAATAGCGCTAATGACACGTTTCGTCCAAGAAAGCTCCACAACTGAACGTTTGCCCTGCAATTTTGCCCCAAAAAACCGGCAAAATGGCGCAACGTCAAGTTTGTGTCAATTTAGCGAGCAGACAAGCTATCCCTATGTTCGCTATTCTGGCACAGCAACTGGTTTGAATATGTAACGATTTGTCGTCTCTTCGTTTGTAACTATCAACATCAAAGAGTACACTTCGCTCCCCAGTTTTTGCCCAGTGTCACACAAAGGTAGCGCCCATGAAACTCAATGACAGCCCAGTCACCGAACACCATTTTCAGGGGCATCATTTTTTCCTAAAGAGAGATGATTTGCTTCACGGACACTTTAACGGCAACAAAGCTCGAAAATTCATGGCGACGCTTGAACAGCCACTAGAAGGAAAGACTCGACTCATTGGTTGGGGTTCCGCTCAAGCGAACTCGCTAACCTCACTGGCTGCTTTAGCTAAAATAAAAGGGCTCAAACTGTCCTATTATGTGGCGCATAAGCCAGCTTGGTTGGATGAAAAACCCATGGGGAATTACCGCACCGCATTGGAGTTGGGGGCTGAAGTCGTTTCACTTCGTGACATGTTTGGTGAGAAGGCCCCTCATCCCTCAGCATTTATCGCGCAACAACATGAAAATGACTCCGAATGCTTAGTCATTCCCGAAGGGGGCATTTTCAAGATGCCAAGCAAGGAATCAGCAAACTCGCCGATGAGATCCTCTCTTGGTCAAGGTTTGAAAAAGGTCGCAATATCAAAGTTGCGCTGCCATCAGGAACCGGTACAACCGCGCTTTACCTCAGCCAGCAGTTAAAACCACAAGGTATTGAGGTGCTAACCTGTCCTTGCGTTTCGGGAAAAGACTACCTACTGTCCCAGTTTGTCGAGCTTGGCGAGACCAAACACTACCCGACAATACTCGAACTGCCATCCAAACATCACTTTGGAAAATTATACCGAGAGGACTATGAACTTTGGCAGTCATTGCAGGAAGAGACGCACGTCGAGTTCGACCTGCTTTATGACCCAATGATGTGGCGCTGTTTACTCCCATGGCTGGAGGAGAATATCGACACCACCATCATCTATGTCCATCAAGGTGGCCTGCTTGGCAATGAAACCATGTTAGCTCGCTATCGACGCAAATACGGTGACCAACAAGCCGGCTGGTAAGGCAGCAGCCTGCATCTCAATAAAAACAATCATCCCAAAACTAAAAAAGGAAGCACTTGGCTTCCTTAATACAGCTTGATTAATGGCTACTTATGAGACGAGTAATCTGCTAAGTACTTTGTCGCTTTTTGCTGCGCAACCGTGAGTTCATCCTCACTCAGCTTTTGTGCCAAATCATCACGAAGCTTTTCAGCCGTTTTATAACCATTGGTTGAAGCAACCGATGCCCATGCGTAGGCTTCAACATTATCGAGCTCTACACCCTCACCAAGTGAGTACTTATATGCTAGGTTTCGTTGTCCGTAAGCGTAACCATTTTCAGCCGAACGGCGGTACCATTTCACCGCTTCATCATCGTTCTTCTCGATGCCAAGCCCTTTCGCGTACATCACACCTAGCTATTCTGAGCAACGTCAAAACCTTTCTCCGCCGCTAAACGATAGTACTCAACGGCTTTTTCATTGCTCTTAGGAACGCCACGTCCCCATTTGTACATACCAGCTAGGTAGTACTGCGCTTTAACGCTGCCTTTTTGCGAGGCTTTTTCGAACCAAGCTGCTGCTTCTTTGGCATCATATGGAACACCGTGACCGTTATCGTACATCATACCAAGCTTATACATGGCCGTTTCACTCTCTTGAGCTGCGGCCTTTCGGTACCATTCAACCGCGGTGATGTCGTCTTCTTCCACGCCATTACCTGACGCGTATCGATCACCCAATTCGATCTGAGCAAACAGATCGCCGCGCTTGGCTTCCGTTGTCACTTCTTGGTTGCTTCGCTTTGACCAATCCTGAACAAACGCAAAGCTGCTTGCACTAAAACACAGACCACATAGTGAAACCGCTAACAGTGTTTTTCGCATTATCTTTTCCCATCCTTAAAGAATTCGTCAAATTCTGCCATATGATTATTAATGATCTCAGCAAATTATTAAGAATTGTCGTTACTCTGACACAGAATTCCGACCAGATCACAAAATCTCTCCCTAAAGGTTACATTATAGACAGCACAATATGTCTCGATTGATTGTAAATCTTAGTAACGCGGACAACGCATCTAAAACTGTAATCGTTTACAAATAGCACTCGTTTTCATTGTCGTTATTTTGTAGACTTAAACGCAATAACAACACGACCAAGCACACAACAAAACACTGGAGTAATTATGGCGTCTAAATGGGCAAAACGATTTATTCAAATGGCTGAATTAGTTGGCTCATGGAGTAAAGATCCATCAACACAAGTGGGCGCAGTCATTACCAAGCAAAACCGCATCGTTTCTGTTGGCTTCAATGGCTACCCGCATGGCATTTCTGACAGTGCCGAGATTGACGAAAGAGAAACCAAATACCTAAAAACGCTTCACGCAGAAGAAAACGCCATTCTTTTTGCTAAGCGTGATCTCGATGGCTGTGAAATTTGGGTCACTCATTTTCCGTGCCCAAACTGTGCCGCAAAAATCATTCAAACCGGTATTTCTGTTGTCCACTGCCCGGCGCAAACTGATGATTTTCTGTCACGCTGGGGCGAAAAAATTTCATTAAGCAAGATATGTTCGATCAAGCTGGAGTGACCGTAGACTGGTTGCCACTAGAGGATTAGCAATCGCTTAATTGTGCAACTGCATGCTTTATCGATAGTTTATTTTACCATCAACTTTGAACTTATTTGATTTTAGTGCCGTAAGCCTCTTTGCGAATAACATGAGCATAGAGGCTTACCATGAATATTATTAAAACATCCGTTATCGCAGCTGCAGCGCTCACCATCGTCGGCTGTGGCAGCGACTCCGACCACCCTGCTAATCCATCCACTCAAGTACGCGTGACTCACGCAAGCCCAGACGCCCCCTTCGTTGAAGTAAAGGCCAATGGCAGCGTTGTAAGCGGACTCGGCAACGTCGATTACCAACAGAGTAGCGGCGTTATTACGCTAGATGCCGGCACTTACAATTTATCTGTCGACGCTAAGCTGCCCGGAGATCAGACCGTGCAGGTTCTAGACTTAGCTGGAACCAACCTTGCCGCTGACATGAGATACGATGTTATAGCCATTGATAACGTGGATCTATCTTCTACCCCGACAATTCAAGGCGCAATCATTTCTCGAAGCGCTACTGCTCCCAGCGGAGACATGGCGCGCTTGTCTGTTTTGCATGCACACCTAGTGCCGGCGAGGTTGACATCTATCTAACGACTGATGCAACGTTAGACTCAGCTGACCCAACACTAGATAATTTCGCTTTCTCTGACACCTTCTCTGGCGAACTTCCATCCGGCGATGTGCGAATCCGTGTGACAGGTCCGACTGACAAAACGGTCTTATTCGACACCGGCGAGACTGCAATCAATCTAGCGAGTGGTAGCGACACTGTAGTGGTTGCGTCTCAAAATACACGAGTGGGTTCCGATGGTTCTCCTTTAACACTGCTTGCGGGCTTCGGCACTGATGCGCTAGTGCCTGTTTACTCAAGCGGAGAAAACGCCACAGTCAGAGTCGCCCACTCCGTGTTTGGGCTTGGTGGAGTTGACGTCAACGCTTCGGGAAATGCCGTAGAAGGACTGACTAATATAACCTTCCCTAACATCATTTCAAAAGATCTGACAGCTGGTCAAGCATTTGACCTAACCGTATCCCCAACGGGCGACCCTGGTACGGTGGCCATTGATTTGGGATCGCAAACGTTCAGTGCTGGATCGGAGACAACAGTGTTTGCTGTTGGCAACGATGATGGAACCCCACAGCCTATCTCTGCCCTACCAATTGTCGATGACATGCGCAGCGTCTCGGCGTACGCAAAAGTCAGAGTCGTGCATGCGCATCCCGAAGCTGGTGAGGTCGACATCTACGTTGTCCCAGCCGGTGTTGGTATCGACGACGCTAGCCCAGTGCTGACGGGAGTTGACTTCAAAGGATTCACGGAGGAGCACCTGATAGTTAACGCGGGAACCTACGACTTAGCCGTTGCCGCTGCAGGAACGAAAAACTCGCTGCTATCTCTCAGTAATGTAGGTCTCACCGGTGGCCTTGTCGCTACGGTATTCGCCACCGAAGATGGGCTGAAGGTGAACGTGGACAATAGTATTAGTAATTAAAACCAAACGAAACAGACTTTGGCCGCGGACAAAAGCCGCGGCCTTTTTGTATATAAATTTCTTTCCATCAAGACTTTGCTCATCTACAATCCGCCAACCTATAATCTTGATGTATATCTTCAACCATTTAAAGTAGATCCCCCTATGACATTTAATGCCAAATTTTCTCTCAAAGCGCTCTCATTGGCAGCGCTGTTGCTACCTAGCCTAGCTTCAGCGATAGAGCTACCACTATTCAAGAAAGAAGCTGAAGAACGAGGCTACACCCTGCCTGAAGCTTTTGGATTGAGTCTTGGTTATATGAATGTGTCTCAGGGTATCAATGTTGATTCAATTAAACTATCAGGGCTGGGTCCGTTTGATAAACTAGGCATCAATACCGAGGGAGGTTTTCAAGAAAGTGAAGTGCTCACCCTCAAAGCAGATGTTTGGGTGCTACCTTTCTTAAATTTCTATGCCATTGGGGGAAGCTTAACGGCTTTTCTGAAACAACAATAACTACCGTTGACGCTGGTTTATTCGAACTCCCAGTCGATAGGCCATTTCGACTTGATCTAGACGGTTACACTTATGGTGTAGGTACCGTTATTGCCGGCGGTTATGAAAGCGTATTTGCTTTGGTTGATGCAAGCTATACCAAAACTAGTTTAACGGTGATTAATGGCGAGATCGACTCAATCGTAGTCTCACCTCGTATCGGTTACGACTTTTCTCGCAATTCCGACTGGCCGATAAGGGCATGGATTGGCGCTCAGTATCAAAATATCGAGCAAACGCTCACGGGGAACATCCGGGACTTACCACTGCCACCTGATCTTGCAGGAGGTATCCCTGAAAACGCCACGTTCACGGTTAACCAGTCTCTCTCGAATAAATGGAACAGCCTAGTCGGCGCGCAATACGAGTTCACCCCCAACTGGGTGCTGATAAGCGAGCTTGGCTTTGGTCAGCGAAAGAGCTTCTTCGTCACCCTCGACGCTCGCTTCTAACCTTCAAAGAGTTACCAAGCCCATTATTCAATGGGCTTTTTCTTTGTCACCTCAAGCAATAGCGGCAATAGCGTTAAGCTGAACACCAAAATACAGCTTAATGCGATGGTGAGCACCAACCCGATGGAATGCATCCCTTGGTGATCGGCTACGATCAAAGCACCAAATGTTGCCAGCGTCGTCAGACAACTCACCAGTGACGCCTTTGGTGTCGAGGTTTTAAAGAATGCCTCCAAACTTCTTACCGCACGAAAACGCTTCACAATGTGTATGCCATTGTCCACCCCCAGACCAAAGATCAGCGGGATCACTATAATGTTCGCCATGTTCATTGATAGCCCGAGCCAATGCATCAGCCCTAAGGTCGACAACGATGCCAAAGTCAGAGGAATAAAGATAAGTAGCACATCGCGTTTTTTCTCAACAGACCAAATAAGAATCAGCGCAATGCCAAACACCGACATCATGATTGCCGCTTGAAACGCACTGACAATAATGCTGCCCACTTCTTTTTCAGCCACCGCTCTGCCCGTAGCATTGGGTGCAATTTGTTTAGACTCGGTAATAAACTGCTCCAAAGCATCGACGTTAGTCATATCTTCACTTGGAGAAATGACCACAAGCCACTCACCCTGCTCGCTGATATAGCGCTCGCTCAAAACCTTTGGTAGCGACTCAATTGTCACAGGGTCAAACTGCGTCAGTCTGCTTAAGCCATTGGATAGACTTGCAAATAAATGTCCCGAAACCGATGCGTTGTCTATCGTATCAGGTAAGCGCTCGCTACCCTGCCAACGTTGAGTTTTAGCCATATCCACAAACTCAAGATAACTCATTGGTGTCGCTATATCTGACTCAGTGAACAAAGCCTGCAACTGCCCTGTTCTCTGTTCAAGATCTTTAGGCAAAAAGTCACTCACTACCCTCACCGAGGCCACAGAAGGTTGCTTTATCAAACTCGCTTGCCACTGCTGGGCTTGCTGTTGGTTCTTAGCAATGGCAAACAGCTGGTAGCTTGAGCCCAGTCCCTCTTGTTGTAATTGATTTAACGCCAATACAGACTCTGACTGAGGTTTTTCAAAACCAAGGTCGAGAAATCAAACTTAAACTGCGTCGCGCCGTACCCCATGACAACCGTCATTAATGTCGCTAAGCTGAACACCGAGCCTTTGAAGCGCATGAGTTGTTCGCCAAACCAAGCAAAGCGGTGTGTGTCTCGCTGATGACGAACCTTCGGATAACCAAACAAAATAAAGAACAGTGGGATAATGATAAAGGTTGCAGCAAGGCCAAGCACCATACCTAGCGCAGACACGACGCCCAGTTCACCAAGCCCTGTGTAAGCGGTTGGATAAAAGCTTAGAAAGCCCAGTGCCGAAGAGAGCGCGCACAGTGACAAAGGCCGAACCGAATGAGCAATCGCATCGCGCATCGCTAAGGAGTCATTCTCGCCTTTCAGTCTCAGCTCTTGAATATGCAGGCAGAGGTGAATAGAAAAATCGACGGCTAGGCCAATAAACATCACCATAAATACAATTGAGATGGTGTTGTAGTGACCAATAACGGCCAGACCCGCTGCGAATGTCCAAGCCAGACCGACTAAGACCGTCAAATAGCACGCGACTATCACTCGAAGTGAGCGAATACCAATCGCCAAAATCAAAATAAGACCGACTAATGAAGCACTCCCCGCTATAGCGATGCTGTTGTTCGCATCAGCAATTTCATCAAAATCGAGTGCCACCTGTCCAGTCACTTTTATGTCGACGTTTGATGGCAAATCCGCCGCTATAATGCTCTGATTAATGGCCTCCATAATAGCGCGATTCGGTTCAGTCGCTGATGAGTCTGGCTCTGCGACAAGCGTAATGGCATAGGCTGTGGGTTTTGTCAGATTTTTCTGAGCCAATTTTGTCCAATCGACGGACTGGTTGTTTATTGCCTCTAAAAGCGGTGTTAAGTTCGGCTGTTCGTTTTGAGCAAGCTCAGCCAAATAAAGATCAAGGCTACCTGCTTGTGCAGCAAGCGCAGCAGGCTTGATTGTGTCGCGAGTAAAGGCTGCAATACGGTCGAATTCGTCTTGAGTGACAAATCCAAGCGGGTACTCCTCAAACCAAGCCAGTAACTGCGGCGCAAAAATCTCGCGAAAGATCGTTTGGCTACGCAATTGTCTTTCTATTTCGGCGACATGTTGTTTTAGGTCTGATCCATTGCTGCTGGTGACGAGCACAGTGACATTGCCAGACTCTGGAAAGGTATCATTTAAATAGTCGAGGTCGTCAACCCAAGCTCCACTTTGTTCTACTAATGAAGATAAGTCGGCATTCATCCTAAAATGTTGCTGCCCATACCAGATAGCGACACTAGTAATGAGAGTGACAAAAAGAAGGACAAGCTTAGGAAAGCGCTGAATAAGAGAGAATAGACGGTTCACGAGCTTAAGGTTAGATACAAAACAATAGAGTAATCATAACCTACTTCTGGATGAATTATGGTTAGATTCCTGTTAGCGGGGCATAAAAAAGGGGCAGTTAACCCCTTAATAGAAAAGTCAGATAGACTGTACTAATTACTCTTGGTCAATCATCCACTTACGAAATTCTTTACGTTCAGCTTTAGACGCTTTTAAGTAAAGCGCTTTAAGCTGCTCCATATTACTGGACTTAGCACCCGGCTTCACGACCTGAGGTTTTTCTACCGCTTTCGGTGTAGACGTCGCTACTGCAGCTGTTGTTGCTGCAGCTGTCGTCGCTGTGGCAGCGACTGCTGCTGAAGCCACTTCAGAAGTAGACTCGCTACCAAAAGTAATGCCACGCTGCTCGTTATATTCCGCAATTAGCTCACCTATCCCAGAATACGGAAACGCCCCTTCGCGACCTTTCAACTTTTCAACGGTATAAGATAGTGAGTTACCATCTTGAGTAATACGCCACTCTGGTTCAGGTAAACGAAATGCAGCGCTCGCTTCTTGCTTGCTTCGAGCGACTGGGTGGTTAATCTTCACCTCATCACCCGAAATATTGAATGTGATGACATAAGGTGCAGAAGTATAGACCGACTGGCTGCTGCCTCGGCCTACTTTTTTATCCATGCGCACCACAACCTGAGTGGTTCCGGATTCGACATCGTTGGAACGTATTTTGGATTCAGACTCTTGACCATTCACATACAACAATGACACGCCATTCATTGGCGTTAACGTGGCAGCACTTGCAGCGAAAGCAGAACTTGCTGCCAATAAAACCGTGATAACAGACTTCTTCACGTTATTAACTCTCCTTAATTAGGCCTTTAAACCTATAAACACTCGGTACGCACTCAATCATGCCACAGCATTGGGCTAACAAAAGCTTTTTTTAGCTTTATTGAGACATAATTTGATTCGTCGATCAAAAAAGCCACCCGGGTGGGTGGCTTAGAGTATCTATATTAAAGCTAGATTAGAATTCAGCTTTAAGACCGATAGCGATACCAGTTTGGCTGTTGTCAGCATCGTCGCCACCAACTTCCGCGTATGCTTTAGTTGAAGGAGCTAGAGAGTAAGCTGCGTTTAGGTACCAGTTGTTTACGTCATCAGTGTTAGCTAGGTCTGAAGAAGAGCGGCTGTAACCAGCGCCTACAGTTACTGCGTTGAATGTGTAGTCTGCAGATAGACCGAATGTGTTAGTCTTAACATCTACACCAGCTTCATTCGCGTCACCGTCTAGTGAGTAGTAACCAGCTGCTAGGTTTAGGTTCTCAACACCAGCGTAACGAGCTTCTAGAGCGTATAGAGTTTCGTCAGCGTCAAATGGAGTAGTTACTGTAGTGTTAACAATCTCACCAGTAGTTAGGTCAGCTTTTTGAGTAGTTGTAGACGTAGTGCCTTTGAACTTAGCTTTACCCACGAAACCAGTGAAGTCAAAATCAGCAACACGTGCACCTAGTTTAGCATCGAAGTAAGTACCGTCTTCACCTAGGTCGTTGTTACCGTTCTTGTCTTGTAGGAATGCAACAGTACCGTAGAAAGTGCCTTTGTCGATGTCGTAGCGAACTGCTTCGTCACCAGAGAATGGAGTACCGTTGTTGAAGAAAGAGTTGATGCCGAACTGGTAGTCGCCGCCGATACCTGCATCATCAAGAGCTGTTGCAGTTTTACCGAACTTGATAGAACCCACAGTTTGAGAGTAGAACGCCATGTAAACGTCACCAGTGTCAGCTTGACCGCCGTCACCAGAGAACTCCCAGTATGCGCCGATTTGTAGATCGTCGTTTACTGCGTAACGAGTGTCAAAACCGAAGTCCGCATCTTGAATGTCTTGTTGGAATTCAGCACCTTCTGCTTTGTCTTTTAGGTAAACAACCTCAACGTCACCTGTCATGCTAACAGTTACTTTGTCTTGGTTATAAAGTTCGATACCTGCTTGCGCAGAACCCGCTGCTAGTACAGCTAAAGCTACTAGAGTTTTTTTCATGATAATCCACTGCCTTTTCTTAGATGGGAATTCCTTTTCGGTTCCCTTTTTTAATATATGTGACGTCTAAATCTTCCATAAGAACGACAACCTTTTGTCCTTTGGGTGACTTAGCGTCTTTAAATCTCGGAACCAAGAATGCAAAAGTTATAAGGACTTGTCAAACACTCTAAAAGAAAAAATCAAAATTATATAAATCTTTAAATTTCATAAACTTAGGAAAGACCACGTGACGGAGTGCAAGTTTTTTGAACAGCATTCAATTGTAACCACACAATCCTTTTTCAAGCGCAAACTTACACAAAACACCAAGACAAACACAAAAAACAATCGGAATTAAGAATAAAAAACTGGCGAAATATATTTTTTGGAGTTTTATATTTTTTACAAATTAAAAAATATCCTCTTACGTGAAAGTTCACTCAGATTTTGTGATTTTGATCTAAATAACAGCTGTAAATGTGCGCCTATTTGCTGATATTTTTCACACCTGTAAGTGTGGTACACTCCTCGCTCGTTTTTGTAGGGCTCATCATGCTGACCAGTAAAATCCAAAAATCCATTCGCCAGAGTTATCAAAATCTACAAACCCAACTGGATAACTTTGTTCCTAGGCGTGCCCAGAACTACCTTGTTTCAGAGATTGCTAAAACTCTATGTGGCCAATATCACAAGTCGACACGCATGATCGTGGCAGAAGCAGGAACAGGAATTGGCAAAAGTCTTTCTTATCTGATGGCAACCATTCCTGTTGCAGTACAAAACAATCGCAAAGTCGTCATTTCTACCGCGACCGTAGCGCTTCAAGAACAGCTGCTGAACAAAGATTTACCGCTGTTTCGACGAATCACCGACCAGAACTTCTCCTTTATTATTGCCAAAGGCAGACAGCGTTACTGCTGTACAGAAAAGCTAGCAGTTGCTTGCGGTGCAGACGGCGGGCAAATGGCGATGTTTGAAACCAAGCCCAAAGCTTCGGATATCGCTCAATTGCAGCTGATGTACGAGAAATTGGCGCAAGGAAAATGGGATGGAGACAGAGACTCTTGGCCAAAGCCAATCGATGACGCTATTTGGCAAACCATTGTCAGCGAAAAGCACAGCTGCAATAACAGCCTTCCCGCTCACCGCAGCTGCCCATTTTCCAAGGCACGTTCGGAGCTGGATAAAAACGACGTCATTATTGCTAATCACAGCTTAGTGATGGCAGACGCCGACCTTGGCGGTGGCGTCATTCTTCCTGAGCCAGAAAATACCATCTTTATTTTCGATGAGGCGCATCACCTTCCTCATGTCGCGAGAGACCACGCTTCAGCTTCTGCCACACTAAAAGGCGCCGGTAGCTGGCTAGAAAGATTGAACCAATCAGCAAGCAAGTTTTCAGGCTTAGCCGACGAAAAGCGTGTTGCCCGTTTTAGAAACGAGCTACAAGACGCTATCCCGCAGTTAATACCACTGCTTGGAGAGGTAAACACTTATTGTACTGGTCTCGCCTTTGAAGAGGATAGCTGTCGATTTGAAAACGGAGAGCTTCCTTCCTGGCTAGAAGAGCAAGCAAAAGTGCTCAAGCAATATTCACAGAAGGGCGCTCAAGCGTCGGCAAAGATTGCAGACCTTATATCTGAACGATTAAAGGACGGTGAAATCGGTGCCAAAATTGCTGAGCCTGCTTTGGCGGAACTCGGCTTTTATATCCAAAGATTCGACAATCTCGCCGCCGTTTGGCGCTTAATGGCAGAACCGCAGAAAGAGAAAGGTGCACCTCTTGCTAGATGGATTGAGAAAAGCAAAGAACGTGAAGGCGACCACTTGGTCAGTGTCGCCCCCTAGAAGTAGGCTGGCAGTTAGATCAGCAACTTTGGTCACGTTGTGTCGGTGCCGTACTCGTTTCAGCAACGATGCGCGCGCTCAACTCTTTCTCCTTTTTCTGTCACCAAGCTGGTATTAGCCAAAAAGAGGACGATGGTGTGCAGTTCTTGGCACTCGCTTCACCGTTTAATTACGCAGAACAAGCCGAATTAATAGTGCCAAAAATGAAAAACGAGCCACAAGCCCCTCAGTTTACTGATGAGCTTATTGAGAAAATTCCAACCATTATCGAACCGAATAAAAGTAACCTGGTTCTTTTCTCTTCCTATTGGCAAATGAATAAGGTAGCCGATGAGCTAAGGACAAAATTTGCGCTCAAAGGCTGGCATTTGCAAATCCAAGGGGAAAAATCACGCTCAGAAATCCTAAATAAACATAAAACCCTGACTCAAGGTGGCAAAACCAGCGTTCTTTTTGGCACCGGAAGTTTTTCAGAAGGATTGGATTTACCGGGCGAACTGTTAGAAAACCTCGTCATCACCAAAATTCCTTTCGGTGTACCAACCTCGCCGATTGAGCAAGCACACGCGGAATACATCGAGAGTAAAGGCGGCAATGCATTTCTCCAGATTACAGTTCCAGAAGCCAGTAAAAAGCTGATACAATCGGCTGGCCGTTTGCTGAGGAAAGAAAGGGACTGTGGCACCCTCTATATTCTGGATAGGCGAATCGTCACTAAAAGGTATGGCAAATCTTTGCTTGATTCCCTACCCCCATTTAAAAGAACAATAGAATACTAAGGGTCAATCGTCTCGATGGAATTTATCGAACCAAGTATGTTGGTTATCTTGGCTATCGTGGCTTTTGCTGCGGGCTTTATTGATGCTGTCGCCGGTGGTGGTGGTATGTTGACCGTACCCGCATTACTGTCATTAGGACTTCCTCCTCACATTGCTCTTGGCACCAACAAACTTGCTGCAACCTTTGCCTCGTCAACGGCGGCCTTTACCTATTACCGAAAAAGACTGTTTAAGCCTGAATGTTGGCGTCGAGCTTTCGTAGCAACATTAATTGGCGCCACACTCGGCACACTCGTTGTCGATATGATCAGCACTGAGTGGCTGGAAAAAGTGCTACCGCTGGTGATACTCGCAGCGGCGCTTTACACTGTATTCCACCGCTCTCCTCAAGGAGAGCACAGTAAAGTTAACGTTGGCTGTCCTAAATTCAACCGCAAGCAGTATCTTCAAGGGTTATCACTTGGGTTTTACGACGGAGTAGCAGGCCCAGGCACCGGGGCGTTTTGGACAGTAAGTTCGATGGCTCTATACCGCCTAAACATTTTGTTTGCTTCTGGTCTATCCAAAGCGATGAACTTCACCAGTAACTTTACGTCTCTTGTCACCTTCGCGGTGCTTGGCCATATTAACTGGGTGCTAGGTCTGACGATGGGCATTTGTTTAATGGCTGGGGCGTATATTGGTGCCCACTCAGCGATTCGATTCGGTGCTAAGTTTATTAGGCCTATTTTTGTCACAGTAGTGAGTATCCTAGCCATCAAGCTTGCCTATGACGCATGGCTATAGGTCACGGCATTAAAGTATATAGCGGATGAAACTCGAACAGCTCAAGTCACGATTACAGTCACTAAAACACAAAGCCAAAGCGTTTGATGAATCAAATAAGCAGGTAAAAGTACGACTGTTTGATGAGCATCTGTTTCAATCGAGTGGTTTTCGTATCCTACCTTGTGTCCTTGAAACCGAGTCCTTGCTAAACAAAATCGTTACGCTCAGTCAGCAATCAGCAAGCCAAAGTACGTCTGAAACACTCGTTGATAAGTTTTCATGCAAATTGGAAGCGCTAGAGAGAGTACTCGCAACAATTCCCAGTAATAAACAAGATTCGGTTCAGCAAAAATCATTGGCAGAACTTAAGGCGTCACTTGCTCAGCACAAGTTCTGGGAGCAAAAGCTCTGTCAGTTAGTTCGCGACAAAGAACAAAACCAGCATGATGAGCAAGCACTCATTGAGACGGAGCAAAGATTGCAGCGGTGCAGGAGCGCCATGAACCAAATTCAATACACGATCAATCAAAGGATGAAATTTATCTAATGTCGAATGAAACGGGCAATAAAACAGGCTTGGATGGCGCACCGGAAGAAATAAAACTCGCGGTTGACTTAATCTTCCTGCTAGAAAGTAACGAAATCGACCCGAAAGTGGCATTAGAGGCGCTAGAGATAGTCAAAGGTGACCTTTTGAATAAATTAGAAAATGAAGCGTCTTAACCGCTCATACTTAATAAAGTACTCCCTCCCCCGATATCATTTCGTTTATCAGCAACAAAAAATCCGATATTGGCAACCAATATCGGATTTTGCTTAATAACCTAGGATTTGTGAACTAAACCGTTGCTTGTTCAACGAGCTGTTCAGCATCCTCTAATCGTTTGTTCTCACCAAAGCCACGCAGGCCCACGACATGTACATGCTCGTGATCCTTAAAGACTTTGCGCACAAGCTTATAGGTGGTGCCTTTTTCTGGGCTGATGTTTTCTGGTGCTGCAATCAATAGCTGCATACCCTGACGGTCACACAGCTCAAACAAGGTCGCAATAGACTTCGCATCAAGACGCGCAGCCTCATCGAGGAACAGTAAACGACATGGCAGAATGTCTTTGCTACGCAGACGGCGAGACTCTTCTTCCCAGCTTTGTACCACCATCAATAGAATTGACTGACCGGTACCGATCGCTTCACCTGTCGATAGCGCGCCAGATTCTGCTTGCAGCCAACCATCAGAGCCACGATTTACTTCGACGCTTAGCTCTAAGTAGTTACGGTAATCTAGCAGCTCTTCACCCAATACTTGTGGCGAGCGCTGACCCATATCGATATGCGGATTGACGCGTTGGAATAGCTTCGCCATCGCTTCCGAGAAGGTATAACGCGAGGTCTCAAACAGATCTTTATGGTCACCCGTTAACGCCACCAGCAACTGCTCATGACTTTCACGGATCTTCACATTCAGACGAACGCCCTTAACCTGACCAAAGTGAATATTCGACAGGCCTTGGTTAAGCATACGAATACGGTTTTGCTCACGCTGAATCGTCTTCTTGATGATGCTTGACACCGACTCTGAGCTGATCGCAAGACGGTTTTCACGTTGAGTGAGCTCTTCGGTCAGACGCGCTAGCTCCACTTCCATCTCTTCAATCGCTTCTACTGGATCGTCCGTACGGATGATGTCTTGACGGATACGCTCACGAAGGTGCTGGTAAACAGCGATGTAGAATAGAACCTTACGCTCTGGCTTCGAGGTATCTTCCGACTGACGTAGCGAGTCACGAAGATCTTCGTTATCCGCCACAGCAAGACGCAATGCACCCAAAGACTTATCCGACATAGAGCGAAGTTCGCCCGCGCTCATGTAGGCCAATTCGCGCTTGTGCAGGCGACGCTCAACATCGTTCGCTTTCGCCAGACGAAGTACGCTACACCAACCGGCTTTCGCCGCAACCACATAGGTGCGCAGCTCAATGTATTCTTTCTGAACCTTCTTAAGACGCTTCGCCAGACCTTTCATTTCAAGCTCTGTCGACGTCATCGTCTTCTCGTATTCAGACTTACGTGTACGAGAGGTTTGCAGTGCTAGGTGTAGCTCATCACGACGCTTTTCTGCACGCTCTAGTGCTGACTCATCAGGAACGATGCCATACTCTTGAAGCTCGGCCTTGAATTCTTGAACTGTCTCTAGCTTAGCTTGGTGCGAGCTCTTCAGTGACGCCAATACTTGGTTGTACTGGTTCGCTTGCTCTTGAACCTGCTTTAACCCTTCACGTAGTCGTGCACGGGTCGCTTCCGCTTGCACCAGTTTCTCTTTGAGCTGCTCGCTCAATTCACTGCTTTGGTTAAGCATGTCCATTGAGTCGGCATAAGCAAAGTAAGGACGACGCTCAGCAAGATCCGCAACGGCAAAGATCTGCGTCTTTAGCGTTTGCAGTGCTTTATCAGCATTTTGATATTGGCTCGTCAGCGCATCAAATTGCTCTGGATCGCTGTCCAGTACATTGACTACTGCCGCCAGTTTTTCTGCCGCCGCACCGTGCTGCTGAATGTAGCTCTTCGCACCGTTGAGATCTTCAATTTGAGACTGAAGCTCTTGATGACGCTCTACTAGAGTTTCATCGAAGAGTACGTTGGCGCTGATAGATAGACGATCCAGCAGGGTCACGCACTGCTTAGATTTCGATAGCTGCGCACTCGCTTGCTGTTCACGTTGTTTATTGTCATTTAGCTCGCGCGCTACCTGACTGCGAAGTTCGCGCAGGCGTGCTAGTTCCACTTCAGGGTCGGCTTCAAACGCCAGCTGCATGTGCTCTGCCGCGAACGCATTGAACGCTTGGTATAAGCGCTGCAGCTTTTGTGCATCAAACGCCGCTTTTGCGTGCTTTTCTACGGTTTCTTCACGTTGCTCACGAAGCAGCTCTAAACGCTGTTCACGTGCTGCGCGACCAAACAGAGGGATCTTAGGGAAGCGCGAGTAACGCAACTGACGGTCATTAAGCTGAACACAGACCGCGCCATCAAGTTCATCGGCATCGAATGAGCTGTCATCAAAGGCATCGATGTCGCCTTCAATGATGTAAAGATCTTCCGGACAATCATCAAGCTCAACTAGCTTTTCTTTGATGCCGTCTAGGTTTGATACTACGATCGCATGACGAGCTGGACCGTACATTGCACTAAAGTAAGGGGCATCATCGATGGTGATATCATCATAAATCTCAGATAGGAGAACGCCGCCAAGCGTATCTGCAAGCCCTTTCAAGCGCGGATCGTTTGAACCACCCGGAGAGGCAAGGCGCTCAATCTCAAGCTCAAGCTCTTCACGGCGTTTTGCCAGCGAGTCGCGCTCAAAAGAGGTCTTACGCTCATTGTCATTGGTGGCTTGCATTGAACTAATAACGTCTGCGCGATCCACCAGCTCCATGCCGCTTTGCTCACGAAGATCTTCCAATGCATTAAAGGATTTGATCCACTTCGGCGCGTAGCTCTCTAGCTTGCTGATCTCAGACACAAACTCTTGTTCGCGCTGTTTGATTTCGCCAGATGCTTCACGAAGAGCTTCCAACTGCTGCTCGCACTCAAGTACGCGTTCGCGTTGGCTCTCCGCTTCCATTTCTAGATCCGCTTCGCTATCCACACGGATACCAGCCTCACCTAGATCATTTGCAAGCTTCTGCGCTTGCTGCTGGCGCTCAATGTTTTTCTCAAGTTCACGATATTGAGCGCGAAGCTGAGATTCGTTTTTCAGTCGCTGACGATGCTCATCCGCCTGCTTGATCACTGCTTTCGCAACTTGACTCGCTTCATTGCGCTCTACATCACCCGCGATCTGCTTGACCAGCGACAGCGCTTGTTCAAACTGCTGCGCCGCGGCCGATGACATGTCAAGGCGATGTTTCAGTTCAAGAAGCTCAGTCGTACTTTGTGATTCTTGCGATTTTAGTTGGCTCAGCGTTTCAGCTGCGCCATCTTGATCCAATGATTCGTCGTCTAGCAATTTGCGCGCTTTTTCAAGAGCTTGTACCGCTTGTTGATATTGAAGAGCACGGGTCTGCTGAACATCCAGCGCTTGCTGGTAATCAGCGAGCTGAGTCTTGAGGCTATCCACCTCTTCTTCAGCAAATGTTGCCTGCTCTTCAGCGGCAAGCTTACGCTCACTCGCTTCTTCGACAACCATCATCTGCTCTTCAAGACGCTCGTTTAGCTCTTCAAGATCTTCTTGGTAGCGTTCAATTTTTTCTTGCTGACGAAGCGCGTTTTGTACCAATAACAAGTGGTCTTGCGCTGCTTGATGGTCTTGCTCAAGGCCTGATTCATTCTCAACCAACAGCGTCAGTTCTTGCTGAACTTTGTTAAGCAGTTCGTTTTGCGCGATAAGCGTTTGACGAGACCCAAATAGCTCGCCACGCAGCTTCATCGTGGTTTCAAGCTTATTGCGGCGCTCGTTAGCATGGCGCATGTAGTCCGCGGCTACGTAATTAGTCGACTCGGTGATCAAGTGCTTAAACAGATCACGGTCTGCTTGGGTGGTTTTGATCGCTTCTAGCGTTAAACGGTTTTCACGCAGCGCAGATTCCATATCTTGGAACGCTTTCTTCACGCCGCCGTTTTGTGGCAATAGGTAGTCACGAAGTGAACGAGTAATCGCGCTTGAGATACCACCGTAAAGCGAGGCTTCAATTAGGCGATAGAACTTAGAGCGATCGCTGCTGTTACGCAGTTTCTTCGGCAGTACACCAAACTCAAACATCTGCGCGTGGTAGTCAACAATCGAGTTGAAGGCCTTAAAGTGCACGCCTTCCATCGCGCTTACTGCGTCTTTCACTTCATTGATTGGACGAACGCGAGCGTGGTTATCCGATACCGCTTCAATCAGAATATCGGTTGGTTTGACGTTACTTGGCAAGCCCTGAACAATGAATGGCTTGATATCCACTTTCTTATCACGACCCGCCACTTGTTGTAGCTTAACTACGAACAAAACGCGTTGGTTACGCGAGTTCACTACATCCAAAGCCGAGTAACAAGTACCCGGCTGCAGCTTACCGTACAAACCTTTGTCGCGAGATGCTTGAGAGCTCCCCGCTTCCGTCGTGTTTCTAAAGTGCAGCAGACTTTGGTCTGGAATCAGCGCCGTAATGAACGAGGCCATGGTGGTAGATTTACCCGCACCATTACCACCTGAAAGCGTGGTGACTAGTGTGTCGATGTCAAAGGTACGTGCAAAGAAGCCGTTCCAGTTGACCATCGTCATCGATTGATACTTACCTCTTTCAATCATGCGTCAGCCTCCTGTTGATTGTTCTCTGTATCGTTGTCATTTGACTCAACTGAGTCGCTGCCTTCATCTGTTGGGATCAAGCTGCCTTGCGACGGTGCTTGTGTGTGCACCACAGCTTCACCATCACGGATGAGACGAAGCTGAGCATCACGCATATCGTCACCAACACGCACGTCAGCACCAAAGCGGAACACCGCTTCACTGATACGGAATTTGTCAGTATCGCCAATTGAGATTGTCATACCTAGGCGACGTAAACGGCGAAGTGAAGTACGTACTTTTTCAAACAGTTTTTCTTTATCGAGATCCGAGCCTGTTGCACGGTTAGTCACTAGGCGCATCAGCTTCTTTTCATCCGCTAGTGCTAGGATTTCTTCATAAAGCTCTTGGTTAGTAAAGATACCTTCATGGGCAAGACGCTCAGGGCTTAGGTATAGGAAACACAGAACCTTGCCCACCAGCATATCAAGCTCAGATAATACACTTCGACCAATCAATGTCGTCGAGCGTGGGCGAAGATAGAAAAAGCCTTCCGGCGCTTTCACTAACTCTGTGTTATAGCGCTGATAGAAACTCGCCAGTTCAACCTCGAAGTCACAAAGCAGAGCATGATTATCAAGATCTTCAGATGAAATATGCCTTCCCGCGCGAAGTGCACTATCCAGTGCTGGAAACAACGGGTTGGTGATCGCTTTTGCCAGCTTCTCTGGCATGTATTCGTCAATATTTGTCGATGACATTTGCTTGTACCTTTGCGCCAAAATCGTTGATAGCTTGCCAGTCTGGCTGAATAGCCGAGTAATCGGACTGGGAGTAACCCAATCGAACGGCTTGGTCTACAACGATTCTTGCGAGATCAAAATGGTGAGTATGTGGATGTGACGCGAGGTAATCGCGTAGTACCAAGCCAAGATCGATTGGAGTGCCTTGTTGTTTATGGACTTTCAGCATGTCTCCAATGCGCTCTGCGAGCTCATCATTTACTTGTTCAAATTCTTCGTATTCCACTTCAAGTGGTACGGCACCGGTTACCTCTGCGTTGCGCAGCACAAGGGCTTCGTCACGAAGGTCGGTGAGCTTCTCGGCATCGGCATAAGTGAGATACCAAGGAGCATCAAAATAATCTGTGACCGATTGGCGCAGCCTTTGGCTAAAGGCGCGGTTTTGATCCATATCGATCGCAGTACGGATAAACTTATGCACGTGGCGGTCATAGCCGATCCACAAATCAATCGCTTGCTGACCCCAGCTAATGATGCGATCAAGTTTCATCTGCAAGCCAAATAGCGCTTCACCAACGAACTCGAGTTCATCATCGCCATAGACGATTTCTTGAATGTCTAAAATCTGGGTTTGAAGCTCATCGCCTGCCGCTTGCAACGTATCTTGCAGCTCTCGTAGCGTGGCTGATGTTTCCGATAACAGCGTTTCACAGTTATTGATGGCATCACGCCAATCTTTATTAAGCAGTTCCGCGATCTGCAATTTCACCGATTGCTGCTGCTCATCCATCACGCGTTGGTTGAGATCGATCTGATCAAAAATCTCGCCCACGGAGTACTTCAACACGCCAAATACGTTTTTGCGCCAATGGGCAACCGTCCCGCCTTCTTGCGCGGCTTCAATGGCTTTTGCCATCTCACCTGCCACCATTGAAAGCTGGATAGAGAGTCGTAACTTGGAGAATTCGCGATGTCTGACGTAATAATCGGTGATACCGATGGCAAGAGGGCTTAGCCTGTAAATGCTCGCCCCATCGTTGACTTCACTGGTAAAACGGCTCAATAGACGCTGCTTGACCAGTTCATTAATCGCATTGTTCGCACGAAACGCGGTGGCTTCGCCTGTTTGCTCAAACTGCCCGGTGACGATCTTAAATGCATCATGCAACTCGCCCTCGCCCAGTTCTTCATCAAATCTTTCATTACTCAACACCGCGATGGAGATGAGAAACGCCAACCGTTCAGTGGAAAGATTCAACGCAAAATCATGCTGTTTGACCCATCCGACTAGCTCGTCTATCGGTCGGTCATCAGCATTTAGAGTGTTATCACTCATGGTCTTTCCTGTTATTGTTTTTTCCTAGCCCATACATGTATGTATCGACCCATGGAGAGATAAGGCTCTTGGCGACACAGCTGTTGTTCCAGTTTGAGAACATCTTCAGCGGTGTAATCTCCCATGTACTGCATATTGCCAATGTAATCACTGAATGAGCGAATGCCAGATTTGCCACATATTTCAAACCCGGCTTGTTCAATCCACTGATACACGTCCTCTGGCTTCAACCCTTTTTGTGGTTGAAGCTTAAATCTTTTTCTATGTGGCATTCCCTCTAATACATGAGGAATATTGCCACAAATGACATTCTTAAATACCAATCCATGATGATTGTAAAACATGACAGAAGCGATACCGCCAGGTTTCACTTGTTGTAATACCGCTTCGAGGGCAGGTCTTGGATCAGCCAGCCACTCCATCACCGCATGAAACAAAGTGAGGTCAACTTGCTGCTCCATATGCTCAGCAATACGCTGTACTGGACTGTGGATCCAGTGATATTGCGAGAGTAACCCGTTTTTTTCAACCTCTGCTTTGGCTAACTTGAGCATTTCAGAAGAAAGGTCACACAAGGTGATATGGTGCCCGCGCTCAGCGATACGCTGCGAAACTTGACCGAGTCCACCACCTGCATCTAATACTTTCAGCGTTTTTTTAGTATCATCCAGCTCGGCGAGAGCTTGGGTTAAATCTTCCCAAACAATGGTTTGGCGGATTTCTCCCTTCTCGGAGCCGTAAATATTTTTTGCAAATTTGTGGGCGATATCGTCGAAATTACGGTCTTGCATCACGGTTTATTGAGTTAAGATAACCAGTCGTACAGCTATTCTGTCATATAAGTGACAGGAATAAAGGGGCAACTCCCTTTTTTAGCGTTAAGTGGTGTTTTTTCGGACTATTATTCTATGTTTGAGCTGAAAAAGCTGGTGTCTGCATTACTAATGCCTTTACCCGCTATGCTAATCCTTGGTTTCTTGGGATTGCTTCTTATCATGTTTACCGCAAGACGTAAGTTTGGCAGCTTGTTGGTTCTCGTATCGCTATGTGGGACATTTCTTATTGCATTCCAGCCGATCTCAAGCCGTTTGTTGATGCCGCTTGAGCGTCAATACAGCGCCTTTTTGCCTATTAAAGAATCCATTGATTACGTCATGGTGCTTGGCGGCGGCCACGTCGTCGATGACGATGTTCCTCCAACGTCAGAATTATCGCGCGCTTCGTTAATGCGCTTAACTGAGGGCATCCGCGTCATGCGTATGTATCCTGGCAGTAAACTAATTTTGTCCGGTTATGCGGGTGGCACTGATGTCAGTCACGCTAGAGTCATGGCAAAAGTAGCGCTCGCACTTGGCGTAGCAAAACCCGACATAATATTGCTTGAAGGGGCAAAAGATACTTGGGAAGAAGCAAGGCAAGCGTCGGCGTTTGTACAAAGCAAAAAGCTAGTCTTAGTCACGTCAGCCAGTCATATGCAGCGAGCAATGTATGAGTTTGAGGCTGCCGGCCTTAATCCTTATCCAGCGCCGACTAACTTTTTAGCTCAAGAGAATGTAGAGCAAGCTTGGAGTCGCTACACACCTCAAGCTCGTTATCTTGAACAGACCGAGCGCTATTGGCATGAAACCTTAGGTCAGCTTTGGCAGCGCCTTCGAGATTGGGTTGCGAATGAGAGCATGCAAGATTTGTCATTTTCAGTCTCTGAATTTGAAACTGAGTCAGCTGAGCCCGCGCAATTAGATCAGCAAGAAATTGAACAACAGCTTGCGCCAAATGATGAGTCCGCGAACGGTGAAGCAGCGGCTACCAGTCAGTAAGTCTAAAAAGTTCCTCGAAAAATAAAGAGCCTCATCGCGAGGCTCTTTTACTATGTCAAACTCACATTTGTCACCACAAGTACTGATTATCGCGCGTTCAGTTGATCCAACTTCGCCTTCACTGGAACAGAGAAGTTAAAACCGTCATGCTGATCCCAGTTGATCGACCACGTCATGACGCCACCAAAGTTAGGCGAGGTTTTAGTAGGTACTACCGTTCCACAACGATTCAGCGAAATCATACAGTCGAGCGCCGCTTCAATATTGGCAATTGGCGCTTGTCCTGAATTCGCGCTACTGGGGCCAGACGGCAGTCCAATAGCAACTTGGTCATCTCGAAGTGGTAAAAACTGACTACCATCTGCAAGCTCAAAACCTTCTGTGAGCATTCTCGACGCTGCTACCATCATATCCACAGACCCTTCAGGTGCGGCTCCTGTCGTATAAGGGTTTGCAAGCCCACCGTTGTTGTAAAGCTGAACATGCAGTAGGTCGAGCGTGTCACGCACTTCATTGATAAGAGGAATATACGCGCCCCAAATCCCTGAGTAAGCAACCATTCCACCTTGCACATAAGGATGCTCTGGCGCCATTGTCAGATACATATCACCGCCAATGTTCGCCTCAATCGCTTTTAATGCACGCGGTAAGCGAGTTTGGATCTGGCTACCATGGACAAGGTTCGAGCCACTTTCATAATCGACATCTAGTCCGTCAAAGCCCCACTCTTTGATAATCGCCGTTAGACTCTCGACAAACGCTGCCTCATCAGAGTCAGTATTTAAGGTAATCGTGCCCTCTGCCCCGCCAAGTGATAGAACAAAGATCTTACCCTCTGCTTGTAACGCTTTGATGTCTTGCTTGAACTGAACAGGATCGATTGGCGCACAAGTCGAGCGAATATCGCCATTGTAGAGGTTGAAATGGACTCTACCGGTACTGTTACGATCATTGTCAGCAAACGCGATATCAATAATGTCCCAATCTTTCGACATTTGATTCAGTGGGATCGGACAGCCTGCGCCATTAACAAAGTTATGCCAGTAGCCAATCAGTTTGTGCCTAGGCTGCACCACGGATTTCGCAGATACCGTTACACTGGTTGAAGATGCTGAGTTACCCTGTGTATCTTTACCAGTCACACTGAGCTGATAAGAGCCTATTGCGGCTGGTGTCCAGCTAAATTGATAAGGCGCCGTGTTATCCGTCGCAACTAACAAGCCATTGACGAAGAGCTCAGCGCTGGTGACTTCACTTTGTAGCGCGCTGACATCGGCAGTCACCGTGACCGCTTTGCCTACTGCGACAACGTCGCCTGAAGCCGGTGAAGTGATCTCGGTAACCAAAGGCTGGTCAGTTATCGACACAACACGGTTAACTTGATTGGTATTACCTTCATTATCTGTCGCCGCAACCGTAACCGTTGTTTCTCCAGATCCGATGGCATTCCACGTCCATCGATAAGGCGCTGTGGAAATGAGACCCAATGAAGCGCCATTTACGCTCGCTTCGGCACTGACAACCGTACCATCGGCATCATTTATGCTGGCTTGAATGTTTACATCTGCACCTAGCAATACCGTTTGACCTTCACTTGGCGAGACAAGCGTAATTTCTGGAGCGGTTGCACAAGCCCCAAGGCTGTTCCACGCATCTTGCCAGTAAAGACCCGTTCCAGGCTCATATGCCCATGCCGAGTCTGACGAACACCATCCAGCTACCGAACATTGATACAAGCTGCCGTCATTAGTGACATTCTGCCCACTCTGATAACTCGTGCCAGCAATATAGGCTGCGGCATCAGCACATTTACCACCCGCAAGGGCAATTGCTGATACGGTGACGGACGATGACTGAGAGCGGGCGCCAGCATTGTCTGTGGCGATAGCCTCGATAACATAGTCCCCAGCAGAGGCTGCACTCCAAACCGTTTGCCAAGGTGGTGCGGTGACGGAATCAACAACGGCTCCACTGACCACAAAGTCGACCTGAGTAACGGTGCCATCACTATCCGAAGGCGAAGCGGTCAAAATCACTTGATCGCCAACATTAACCAGAGAGTTAGAGGTTTGAAGCGTTACGCTTGGTGGCTGGTTAGTGGCATCTACGACACTAAATGACTGGGAAACGACTGTCGTCGCCCCTTTGTCATCGGTTGCGGTCACTGTTAACTGGTAATTACCCAATTCTGTCAACCAGTCTGTGGTGTAAGGGGCACTGGATAGTGTTGCCAAAGTAACCCCATCTAAAGCAAACGCGACCTCGGTGACTGTGCCATCGGTATCCCCTACCGTAGCAGAGAAGGTCACGACATTAGAGGCCGCAAGCTGTGCATTATTTTCTGGTGAAGTAATAGAAACAGACGGTGCGATATTCGCGCCGCCGCTAGAGCAATCTCCAAGCTTCGACCACTCCTGGTAAGGCGCTGAGTTTTGTGCGGGATCGACGTTCACATTCCACCAATTGGCCTTATAGGCGGCAGACTGCCATTGAACCTCGTTGCCGCCATTGTACGTCGCTGAGGGATCCCAAACCGCCAACGCGCTGCATTGAAAAGCCATTGCTTGGGCTGTGTACAGTGAACTTGCAGCCAACAATGCCGCTGCGGGTAGTGCTGCAAGCCTAAATCTCACCGTTGGCTTGCGCGCAGCAGTAAGTTTGGATTGAAAAATCACATTGGTCATAGAACATCCTTTTATTGAACCAAGTATTGATGAAGTTGAGTTAAGTTCGATAAGGCGCACCAACCGTAAACCAGCACGACATTATCAAAACAACCCTGTTCAAATTAGTTCAACAAACCTACTAACTCGGGTAGCGAAAAAGGAAGAAAAACACTACGCGAGTCATCTAACAAAAAAAATTGGTAACGGAGCAACATTTCGCAATAGAAAGCAAACCTGCTCCCATAAAAAAGCTCCAGTTGCCTTTCTGGTAACTGGAGCTAATACAAGGTGTTAACTGTCTATTAATGTTAATCGCCAGCGAACATGTAACCTTCACCATGAACAGTAATGAAAATCTGTGGATTTTTAGGATCCATTTCCATTTTCGCTCTCATGCGACGAATTAACACATCTATCGTTCTATCGTTTGGCGCATCGACTCGGTGGCTGATCATATTTAAAATCCGTTCACGGCTTAGTACCTGATTCGGATAGGTCGATAATGCGACCAGAAGCTCGTATTCCGCCTTAGTCAATTTAACCGGATCACCGTTGTTGCTGAGTGAGCGACGCTGCTTATCAAATGTCCACTCACCAAAGTGGATAACATGCTCACTTTGAGTTGATGACTCCAACACCGGCTGCTTACGTGCTAGCGAAATACGCCACAGCAGGTTCTTCACTCGCACCAGCAGCTCACGTAATTCAAACGGTTTGGTGACGTAATCATCCGCGCCCATTTCAAGGCCCACGATTCTATCAATACTGTCGGTGCGACCGGTCACTAAAATAATACCAATATCAGACTGGCTTCTCAGTTCTCTAGTCAGCATCAAGCCATCTTCTTTAGGAAGATTGATATCAAGCATCACCAAGTCGATACTCGACTCTTGCAGAACCTGGCGCATTTCATTGCCATCTTGGGCTTCACTGACCAAATAGCCCTCATTTTCGAAATAGCCAGCGAGCTTACTGCGAGTGACTACGTCATCTTCTACAACCAAAACGTGATATTTCATATCTGTATTATCTCAATCTGTAATGACCGCGTCATTCTATTCATAACCATTCACAATTCTAGTCTACAACCGCATAGAACAGCACAAACCTACTTTTTTTTGATTCAAGACAACCAAAACCATCGAATGACATATGCAACAAAAACCAAATGACTCAAACATCTGACAAAGCACTATTTTTCATATTTTTTAATAAATTAACGCATTTATTCATGTAACACGTTATTGCTATTCATCTTTATTGGCTAAAATAGTGGTATCATTTTTGGAGACAATACAAATGCAAGAAATCAAAGCATTTAATGAGCAACGTGCGGAAATCTATTGGTGGTTATCAAGCTTGTTTGCTTCTGAGCTAACCGACGACGAGCTCAGCAAATACCACAGCCCTGAAATACGTTCGTTTCTAACCGGCCTAGGTGAAAACCCATCGCTGTCGGAGCCAATCAAAACCTTCACTGATTCGCTCAACAAATTACAAGTGCGTGAAGATGCTCAATTGGAGCTCTCTGCCGATTTTTGCGATCTGTTTTTAAAGACCGACAAACATGGCGCACTGCCTTATGCTTCGATGTACATTGGCACCTCTGGCCTACTCAACGACCAACCTGCACAAGATATGGCCGATCTACTCGCCAAGCACGGTATTGCGGTAAATAAAGATCTCAATGAACCTGCGGATCACCTAGCCATCGAACTCGATTTTCTAGGTAACCTCATCATCCGTTCTAACGAGTTGGAAAACGACGCACATATGAATGATGCACTGCACGAACAAGCGGACTTCATCAATACTCACCTCATGAGTTGGTTGCCTCAGTTTGTTAAAAAGTGCCAACAGTTTGATGAATTTGGCTTCTACGCTGCTGCAGCTAGCCTCTTACACGCCTTCTGTCAGTTAGATCTCACCTACCTCGCGGATGATAACGACTAGTTCAGATTTCAACGAATAGGCGCGACACACACTTAAAAGGTGCAAACGTGGTTTTCAGTCATCTGAGTCAATTTTGCGCCTTAGTTATAAATTTGTGGGATAAATGATTGCCAGCTCACTAAGCTGCGTCTACAATTCGCCGTTTAAATGCAATCGCCCATTGGTATTACAGAAAATCACCTCCACTTAGGTGTCACTATCGAGCCTTGAGCTCAATGTGTTGATTCTGCCTAGGCTTGCATACACTTGCCGGTTTCCGCTTTTGCATTCGTTTATTCACAAAAGCGCTGGAACCACTAAAATTAAAGCGGCACAAACGTTTACTCACTCATTCAATAAGCCGCGACTAATAGGATATCACTATGGCAACCATTAAAGATGTCGCCCGACTTGCTGGCGTTTCCACGACCACAGTATCCCATGTAATTAATAAAACTCGTTTTGTTGCAGAAGCAACGCAAGAAAAAGTGATGGCGGCGGTCGATGAACTTAACTACGCGCCTAGTGCTGTTGCTCGTAGCTTGAAGTGTAACTCAACGAAAACCATCGGTATGTTGGTCACCCAATCGACTAACTTATTCTTCTCAGAGGTTATCGATGGCGTTGAAAGTTATTGCTATCGCCAAGGTTATACGCTCATTTTGTGTAACACCGGGGGGTTTACGAGAAGCAACGTGACTACATCCGAATGCTAGCGGAAAAACGCGTAGATGGCATTTTGGTGATGTGTTCTGACTTGACTGAAGAGCTTCTCGAGATGCTCGACCGTCACGCCGACATTCCAAAAGTGATCATGGATTGGGGTCCAGAGAGCTCTCAAGCCGATAAGATCATCGATAACTCAGAGGAAGGGGGCTATCTAGCGACTAAGTACCTGATTGAGAAAGGTCATACTGACATTGCTTGCCTGAGTGGTCACCTAGAAAAAGCAGTATGCCAAGAGCGCATCATCGGCTACAAACGTGCGCTAGCGGAAGCCGGCATCGAAATGAAAGAAGATCGCATTCTAGAAGGTAACTTTGAATGTGATACGGCGGTTATCGCGGCTAATCGCATCGCTGCAATGGAAGAGCGACCAACGGCCATATTCTGTTTTAACGACACTATGGCATTTGGATTGATGAGTCGACTGCAACAACTAGGTGTACGCGTACCTGAAGATATCTCTGTTATCGGCTATGACAATATCGAACTGGCTGAATACTTTTCGCCACCGCTGACAACGGTTCACCAACCGAAGCGACGTGTCGGTAAAAATGCCTTTGAGATTCTACTAGAACGAATCAAAGATAAAGGTCACGAAAAACGCATTTTCGAAATGCATCCAGAAATTGTAGAACGTGACTCTGTCAAAGCCCTAACCTAACGCTGACAAAAGTGCCGATTTCGGCACTTTTTTTTTGATCTCTATTCAAAGTTTCCCCCTGCTTCTGTTAATTTTTTATTCACCTTGAGGCACAAATAACCAAACATTATTTGAACCAAGATCACATTTTCAAAAATCAAATATCAATAACTTACGTAATTTTCCTATATGCTATATGTGTCACGCACAGGGCAAACCATCTGAAAGGGTGGGACGCAAAGCCTCCGGCCTAAACCAATTTTTATTGATAGGTAGCGGGGTTGCCGATGGCAAGGGGAAAGAGTCAGTTATAGCAGTGGCTTAACAGCGCTCTGACACCCGTTTGCTACACTCTCGGACCTGATTTTGGTGACACAATCAATAACACCGAGAAAAGAATAAGCATGGATAATCCTATATTAAAAAATTCAATGCAATTATTCGCTCAGCTTGGAAGAGTAAAGTCTCGCTCCATGTTCGGCGGATTTGGCATCTTCGTAGACGATACGATGTTTGCATTGGCAGTAAACAACAAATTACATATCAGAACTGACCGTCAGACCATTTCTACCTTCAAAAAACTGGGTTATAAACCGTACGTTTATAAAAAGCGTGGATTTCCTGTGGTAACCAAGTACTTCGCACTCCCTGACGATTGTTGGCAAGACCAAGACGCTATCTTGGCACATGCGAAACAAGCGCTCGCGTTTGCAAAAACTGAAAAAGAGCAGCAGTCTGAGGCGAAGCCAAACCGATTAAAAGATCTTCCTAATTTGCGACTGGCGACTGAGCGTATGCTCAAAAAAGCCGGTATCGAATCTGTGGTCGATCTGCAGCAGCACGGCTCTGTTGAGGCATTCAAAGCGATTCAAAGAACCCATTCAAGTTCAGTTGGACTCGAGTTACTGTGGGCTCTAGAAGGCGCCATCAACGGGACTCACTGGTCTGTGATACCACAAACCAAACGAGAAGAGCTTGCTAGCTTAATCAACTAACCCCCGGTTTTGCCTATAAAAAATCAGCCTTATGGCTGATTTTTTTCGTATTAGATGAAAGGAAAAAGTCGCCTGCCCTTTCTACTACACTAATACTAAGACATTACAAAGGATATCGTCATGAGCAAGAAGCTAATACTTGGGGTAGTACTGGTTGCCATCATCGTATTTTTAGGCGTTAATTTTGGTCAACATCTTACTCTCGACAACGCCAAAGCGCAGCAAGCCGCACTTGCCGAGTATATCGATGCCAATTTTGTTACCGCGGCACTTACCTACTTTTTTGCCTACATAGCAATTACTGCGTTTTCGATTCCTGGGGCTGCTGTGGTCACCTTACTAGGTGCAGCCTTGTTCGGGTTTTGGACAAGTTTAGTGCTGGTCTCTTTCGCGAGTACAATTGGTGCGACATTAGCGTTTTTAAGCAGCCGATTCCTGCTTCGTGACTGGGTGCAAAGTAAGTTTGGTTCTAAGCTCGATACTATCAATAAAGGTGTCGAAAAAGACGGAGCCTTTTACCTATTCTCGCTTAGGCTCATCCCAGTATTTCCGTTCTTTTTGATCAACCTATTAATGGGTCTAACCCCCATCCGCGCGTCAAAGTACTACCTGGTGAGTCAACTTGGCATGCTACCTGGCACAGCAGTGTATCTAAACGCAGGTACGCAACTTGCCAACATTGATAGTCTATCAGGCATCGTATCGCCGACCGTATTGGCTTCCTTTGCGCTTCTTGGTTTGTTCCCGCTCATTGCTAAATGGATCATGGCTCGACTTTCTCGCTCACCGCAGGTACAAGAATAGATGAAGATTTTTATCGGCAATAACCCACCAGAGACTCACATCGTACAGCAACAACTGGCTTCAGAGGGTATCCATTGTGAAGTGCGCGGTGAAGGGGTATTTGGGCTAAGAGGTGAAGTGCCTTTTGACGAAAGTTCACTGCCCTATGTTTGGCTGTTCGATAGCGAACAATCCATGATGGCAAAAGCGATCATCACCCAGTGGCAATCAAATATCCGCGATACCAATCAAGCAGATTGGCAATGCTTTGCATGTGATGAACTCAATGAAGGGCAGTTTGAGGTTTGCTGGAACTGTCAAACTCCAAAGCAGATTAAGATGCCACTGACTTGATGAAATCTATCGAGTGCTTATTGAATTCATCTGGCCTTTCAACATTGCACACGTGGCCACAATCTTTAATCTCTAACAGTCGGCTGGATTTATGTTCAGCCACCATCTCTTTGACCGGCTTAATGAACATGTAATCTTTATCACCCATCAGATACAACGTCGGAATTGGCAATTCACGATCTTTGAAGTAGCGGTTAAGCGGATTGACTTCTGTTGTCAGTTGATACCAGCGCTTAAACTCTTTCTGACACAACTTCTTCGCTTCACGGACGAATAAGTGACGAGATTCTTTTTGACCTGGCTGTGGCATCACAATGTAAGCAAATAGGCTGTACAACCACATGTAAGGAATCAAATGCTTACTCCAGTTACCTATCTTCACCAAAATCTGTGAGCGGGTGTTAAAACGCGTTACAGCGCCTCCTAGCACCATCGAGCGCACTCTTGAATGGGCTATCTCCGCAATATTACGAACGATGATGGTGCCTAAAGACATGCCAACGAAATGTGCCGACTGAATTTTCAAATGATCCAGCACGCGCACAATGTCCATCGTCACTTCTTTGAAGGTGTACTTGTTAGACATGATGTCTTTAAGAAACTGATTCGACTTACCATGACCACGAAGGTCGATAAACAACAAATTGAAGTGTTCACGATAAGCACGGATTTGTTTGAACCAGATATTTGAACTACCGCCTGCGCCATGCACAAAAACCACCCATTCGTTACTGGTTGGGTGTTGATACGTTTTATGAAATAGCAAACTTTCTGACATAGTACTCAATATTCTTGATGCAATTGGGGGTAAGTTACCACAATTCGCTTAACGACAGGCAAAAACTAATGGCAAATTTGGTAAAAACGATAAATAAGTGTAGCTAAAAATGACAAAAAGCGGCAAGAGCCGCTTTTTGGTTTGAGCCTACTACAGATCATACATCTTAATGTATTCCTTTGCTGACTCCTGCCAGCTAAAGTCCTTACGCATGGAACGTAGCTGCATTTCATGCATTTGCTCAGGATGCTGCAAGTAGAATAACAGTGCTCGTTGCAGAACAATCAGCAATGCATCATGCACGGCTCATCAAAACCAAAACCAGTTGCATTCACCGGATCGTCATCAAAGTCAATCACAGTATCTTTAAGCCCGCCCACTTTGCGTACGATAGGCAAGGTGCCATAAGCCATACTGTAGATCTGATTCAGGCCACACGCTTCAAACTCCGAAGGCATCAAGAAGAAATCCGAGCCTGCCTCAACTAAGTGAGCAAAACGGTTGCTGTAGGCCTCAACAAACTTCAGCTTGTCTGAAAACTCTTCCGCGAGATCATTCAAATGAGACGCAATTTGCGGCTCACCAGTACCGATAATCACTACCTGAACATCATTCTTAAGGAACTTGTCCAAAATGGGCAGGATATAATGGAAACCTTTCTGATGCGTCAATCGGCACACCATACCCACCATCGGAACGTTGCGCTCAGGCAGTCCCAACTCTTGCTGAAGTGCTGTCTTGGAAGCGAGCTTCCCTGACAACATGCTTTCTAGCTCATCACTGTAGTTGGCAGGTAAAAACTCATCATGTCTAGGGTTCCACTCGGAGTAGTCACAACCATTGACGATGCCATGCAGATCTTTCGAGCGATGCACAAAGTCGTCAACAAGGCCATGAGAGCCCAGCGGCGTCACTAGCTCAGCGGCATAGTTTGGGCTAACCGCGTTGATTTTGTCCGCAAAGGCAATACCCGCTCGCAACGTACTCACCCAACCTTCACCATATTGCAGAAACTCCATTCCAGAGAGATGTAGCTCAGGAATGATTTCCAGCTGGCTGTAAGAAAAGATGCCTTTGAAGATGGCATTGTGCACCGTCAGCACCGACTTCGTACCATCAAAACGCGTATCTTCCGCATAACGCGTTTTGAGCAGAAATGGGATGAGACCGGTATGCCAGTCGTTAGCGTGCACAACTGCTGGTTTGATGCCAAGCTTTGGTAGCACGTCTAAGCTCGCAGCAGCAAAAAAGCCAAAACGCTCACCATTATCTGCGTAGGCACGGTTATGCTCCGCGTAAAGCTCTGGGCGGTCGAAGTAGCGATCGCACTCGATCACGTACACTTCTACCCCATCAAGATAGGTCTTTTTGACTTGATAAGGCGTATGAGGCCAATGCTCCAGCTCAGTGGCAAGCACAAACTCATACTGATCCTTGTTAGGTAATTTCTGATAGCCTGGTAGCGTGATCGCTACCTCCTTGCCAAGTTCTTGGAGCGCTTTCGGCAGAGCCTTGGCGACGTCCGCCAAGCCTCCACTTTTAATCAGCCCTTGAACTTCTGAAACTGGAAACCATACGTCTATGTTTCTCATTCTAGAATCCAACTTTTGTCCCTTTTTTGATGACAACAATGCCACCTGGAGAGACATGGAAACGCTGCGCGTCTAGCTCGAGATCCTCACCGATCACAGTTCCAGGGGCAATTTCAACATTTTTGTCGATGATTGCGCGCTTGATGGTACAACCCGCGCCAATCTTAACGTCACCTAGAATAACAGATTCGCTTACCATAGAACCAGCAGCAATATTACTTCTAAAACCCAGTACCGATTTGTAGATAGAAGAGCCACGTACGTAGCTACCACCAGCGATCAAACTGTCCGTCACTTTGATTTTTTGGTGCTCAGCATCGACAAACGTCGCAGGTGGCAAAGGCGGGTAATAAGTATGTAGAGGCCACTTACGGTTATAGAGCGAGAATTCAGGGTCTTCGTGGAGCAGATCCATATGCGCCGCCCAGTATGAATCAATGGTACCTACATCGCGCCAATAGGTTGTTGCTTTCTCACCGCTGATTTTATTGGTCGAGAAGTCATATACATAGACCTCACCTTCAGGGAACATCTTTGGAATGATGTCTTTACCAAAGTCATGGCTGGAGTTGTCATTCTCCGCATCGATGCGAAGCTCATTACACAAACTCTCTGCTTCGAAAATGTAGTTACCCATAGACACAAGCGCCATATCTGGGTGACCTGGAATCGATTTAGGGTTTGCAGGCTTCTCTTCAAAACCGATCATTTTGCCATTTTCGTCCACTTCGATAACGCCAAACTCAGAGGCCTCTGCTAATGGCATGCGCAGCGCTGAAACCGTCAGCTTAGCTTCGGTGCGTTTGTGGAAGTCTAACATCTGACGAATATCCATTTTATAGATATGGTCAGAGCCGAAGATGCATACATGCTCTGGGTTAGCCAGCTCGATGAATCGAATGTTTTGATAGATAGCATCGGCAGTCCCTTCGTACCAGCGCTTTCCATCACGCATTTGCGCTGGGATTGGGTCAATAAATCTGTCGGTAATCCCCGTCAGATTCCAACCTTTACGCATGTGTTGATAGAGAGATTGAGATTTAAATTGGGTAAGAACGTAAATTCTCATCAAGTCCGCGTTAATGAAGTTATTAAGCGCAAAGTCGATAAGACGGTAACTGCCTCCAAAAGGCACAGCAGGCTTACTGCGGGATTCAGTAAGAGGACGAAGGCGAGAGCCCTCGCCACCAGCAAGGATCATTCCTAAAACACCAGCCATTGATTTCTCCGTTTTTATTTCAGCTTTCCATGTTGCTAGATACTTAGGTTATATATTGGGGGTATCTAGCGTCGTTTTTAACGGATGACAATGTCGATTACTACACCGATCATTCAAACGTTGAATCTTGTATACAATTCGTTTGAGAGGCCTTATTTTGCTTGTTTTTTGGCCTTATTAGCTCCATAACTTTCGTATGGTTTATTTCACTAAATTATCGTTTTATCGCAAGATTACAATGCACTATCGCTCAATATTAAGCATTGAACCTAATTGCATTGAAACTCTTGTGCTTCGTCACAGAATGCCATACTGAGATCACCCATTCAACACATAGAGTTAACATTGGTTTTACTAAACTGGATGAATTGATAAAACTTACGAAAAATCAGGAGGCTAAAGTGATACGACCCGTTAAATAGTCTGAAAAGTGTTGCATTTGATTAAAAAGCAGACTGGAGTGGGTAAATTATGTATGAAATGAATACAAAAAAGCCCCAAGCGTTAATGAATACGCAAAGGGCTTTTTAGAGAGCAAAGTGCTTAATTTGTTACTCGTTGATTAACGAATGACTTCAAGATTAATGTACTTGCCTAAATCTCGTTTCTTGCAGCCAGGTACATAAGGAATTTCTCCCAATTTCGGCGCACCCATCGAGCCTTCCAGCATCTCAATGATCTCAGCATAATGCTCAACGCCAGGGTTAACACGATTCGCGACCCAACCGACCAGTTCAAGTCCATCCGCTTTGATGGCTTCAGCCGTCAACATCGCATGACTCAAGCAACCCAGTTTAATCCCCACAACCAGCACGACGGGTAACTTCTCTTGCTTAACCCAAGTCGATAGGCAATCGTCTTTTGACACAGGAACGCGCCAACCACCTGCGCCTTCTACCAACACAAAATCACTGTTTTGTTTATGTTGTTCTAACACGTTGGAGAGCACTTGGTAATCTATTTCAACGTCATCAGCAATCGCCGCGATATGAGGGGATGCTGGCAAAGACAACGCATATGGGTTAACAAGATCGTAATCAACATCCAGATTCGCTGCCTGTTGCAGATGCAACGCATCCGAGTTACGTAAACCTTGCTCAGTCTTCTCACACCCTGCCGCGACCGGCTTATACCCTATGGTCGTTTTTCCTTGTGCACCAACAGCACTTAATATCGCTTTTGATACAACGGTTTTGCCAACTTCAGTATCCGTACCGGCAATAAATAGTGCTTTCATCATAATGCCACTGATCCTAAACAAATTTGATAACTCGCAGGTAATAGGCCGTTTTGATTCGCATACTGCTTGTATTCCAGTTCGAGCCTCTTCAATGCACGCCGACTGGTAAACCCTTTGGAGCGACCTTCAACATGCGTCGCGCCAATTCCTTTAAGGTCTTTCATCAAACCAAAAGCGGTCTCATACCACATAACTATTGTCGGCAAGTCTAGTTGATGGTGGATACACCCAGATTGCGCTAACGCAATGTTTACCTGATTGAGAGAGGTAAAGTCGTTGACATGTTGATATGCATCAATTTTGCCCCACGAGCGCTTTAGCTCCAGTAACGAGCCATCGAGAAGCGTTGAAAAATGCAAGCTTCCACCGAGTTTTGTTACTCGCTTCATCTCAGTAAGCGGCACAGATAAATCACTGCACCACTGCAAAGCTAGGCTTGATATCACCACATCAAAACACTTCTCTTCAAATGGCAGCGCTTCTGCATCCGCCACTTGATAGGTAACTCGCTTGGTGCCGCAACGCTGCTTGGCAACAGTAAGCATCTCACTCGACAAGTCAGCACATACAACATTCGCTCCCCGCTCCAGTAGAGCCAAAGAACAATATCCAGTACCACAACCTAAATCGAGGATACGATATCCTGTCAAATCGGCTGGTAGCGTGGCCAATAAACGATCTGCAACGAGGCGCTGAAGTTCGGCGTGCTGATCATAGTGTTTTGCAGCGCGGCCAAACGACTCTGATATCGCCGCTTTGTTAGTCTGATAATCCGCAAGATTTGCTAATACCTCTGACATTTAGCATCCCTCCGAATGTCGTTTTAAACTGATAGCGAGTTTTTGGACGGCTGTCGCTTCGTGGGCTGCTGACAGTGTGATTCTAAGCCGCGCCGAGCCCCTAGGGACTGTTGGCGGCCGAATGGCTGTCGTCCAACTCTGCTCACGTTTTAATGCAGCGCACAGTGCTAAAACATCACTTTCCTCACCCACCAACCAAGGTTTAATTGGTGTTTTGGTAGCAACAAAACCCGCAGTTCCACTTAGCGTTTCATCGTAGATAGCGCCGAGTTCAATCAGTTTTTCTCGGCGCCATTGCTGAGTTTGAATCATCTCGACTGCTTTGGTGATCGCCACAGCATGAGCAGCTGAAAACGCGGTTGAGTAAACGTAGTGACGCGCAAATTGAGTTAGGTAGTCTTTCATTTCTCGTGAGCACAAGATGGCGGCACCATTTAGGCCAAACGCCTTACCAAATGTCACGACCAAAATATCTGCCGTTGACTTGCCATTCCGACTGCGCCATTGCCCTGCTCACCAATCACGCCAATACCGTGGGCGTCATCAATCATGGACAATGCGCCCGCTTGCTCGCACAAAGAGACAAAACCATCGAGATCGGCAATATCGCCATCCATACTAAACACACTTTCTGTCACCGCCATTATAGCTTGTCGGCGCAGAGCAATTGAGCAAGGTGCTCTTGGTTGCAGTGGCGATAGCGTTTCATATCGGCGTCACACAGCATGCCAGCTTCCATCAATGAAGCGTGATTTAGCTTGTCTTGAAGCAACAAATCGCCCTTTTTCAGCAATGCGAAAACAGCGGCTTGATTGGCGGCAAAGCCAGAAGAAAAGAACAGTGCACTCTCATACCCTAGCCATTCCGTTAAAGCAGACTCAAGGTTTTGATGTTGATTTGAATAACCCGTCACCAGCGGTGATGCTGCGCCGCCAACGCCATAGTCACTCACGGCTTGCTGATAACAAAACTTGAGCTCATCACTCGCCGCTAAGCCGAGGTAATCATTCGAAGAGAAATTATCAAACAACTGACCATTGTTTTGAAAAACCGCTTGGTTGCCCCTTTCTAAGGGGATGACAGAGCGCAACAAGTCGCTCTGCTTTCTCTCTTCCAACGCCTTTTGAATGCGCTGATTAAACGCTAGCGTCATAAAATAGGTCGTCTTTGGTAGGACGTGCAGCAACTCGGCTTACTACTTGGTCAAGAAGGTCATTTTCTTGCACCTCATCCGGTTTTTGTGAGGTTTCTTCACGGTTAATACCGAGCTTTTTAAACAGCTGAAGATCTTTATCTTCATCTGGGTTTGGTGTGGTGAGTAGCTTACAACCATAGAACACCGAGTTAGCACCCGCCATAAAGCACAGAGCCTGCATTTGCTCATTCATGTCCTCACGCCCTGCAGACAGGCGTACTGCTGAGTTCGGCATCATGATTCGTGCAATCGCGATAAGACGAATAAAGTCAAAAGGCTCGACATCATCCACTTCTTCAAGTGGTGTTCCCTTAACTTTAACCAACATGTTGATCGGAACACTTTCTGGCTGGACAGGAAGGTTGGCAAGCTCCATAAGCAAGCCCGCACGGTCATTGGCACTCTCACCCATACCAATAATTCCACCTGAGCAGATTTTCATACCGGCATCACGTACGTGGCTAAGCGTATCCAAACGGTCTTGGTAGGTTCGGGTTGTAATGATATTGCCGTAAAACTCAGGAGAGGTGTCAAGGTTGTGGTTGTAGTAATCCAAACCCGCATCAGCAAGGTGAGTAGCCTGATCCGGCGTCAACATGCCCAGCGTCATACAGGTCTCCAGTCCCATCTCTTTGACACCCTTAATCATGTCGGTCAGCAAAGGCATATCGCGCTCTTTGGGATTCTTCCACGCCGCACCCATACAGAAACGTGTCGAACCTGCATTTTTAGCTTTCTGCGCCGCATCAAGTACACGTTCGACTTCCATCAGACGCTCTGCTTCAACATCAGTTTTGTAGCGTGCGCTTTGTGGGCAGTACTTACAATCTTCAGGGCAAGCACCGGTTTTAATCGATAACAGGGTGCTAACTTGAACATGGTTGGTTTGCTGATGTTGACGGTGCACAGTTTGCGCTTCGAACAACAGATCCATAAATGGCTTGTTCATCAGCTCTTGCACTTCGGCATGCGTCCAATCGTGTCGTACTTCCACAGTTAAATCCTTTGCTCTCATTGTTTTTAGTCTTGGCTAGTGTACCGACAAGCGATACACTGTCAACACCGACCACAGACACAAGTTTACACTTGATTAAAAATTGAGCGACTGCATTTCATGGATTTAGATTTCGACAAAAAACACATTTGGCATCCCTACACTTCCACACTCAATCCCCTTAGCTGTTATCCCGTAGTATCTGCTAAAGGTGTTCATCTCACTTTGGAAGATGGTACAGAGCTCGTCGATGGGATGTCGTCTTGGTGGTCGACCATCCATGGCTATAACCACCCAAAGCTCAATGCAGCGCTGCAGTCTCAAAGTGAGAAGATGTCCCATGTGATGTTTGGTGGTATCACCCACCAGCCTGCCATTGACGTCAGCAAGAAACTGCTTGAGCTTGCACCTGACAATATGCAGCACATTTTCCTAGCTGATTCTGGTTCTGTTGCGGTTGAGGTGTCACTGAAGATGGCGCTGCAATATTGGCACGCTCGCGGCGAACACAGGCCAAAGTTCCTGACTCTCTCCCACGGCTACCATGGCGACACGTTTGCTGCCATGTCAGTGACCGATCCCAATAATTCCATGCATAGCTTGTACAAAGGATTTTTGCCTGAGCATATCTTTGCAGATTCTCCAGAGGTTGGGTTTTGGGACGAATGGAATGAAGCGGACATTCGTGATTTCAAATGCAAAATGGAAGCTCATCACACTGAAATTGCTGCGGTGATCCTTGAACCTATTGTGCAAGGTGCTGGCGGTATGCGTTTGTACCACCCTACTTTCCTAAAGCGTGTAAGAGAGCTTTGCGATCAATATGGTGTCTTACTTATTCTCGATGAGATTGCGACTGGCTTTGGCCGCACTGGGAAACTTTTCGCGAGCGAACACGCCAACATCCAGCCAGACATCATGTGCGTCGGCAAGGCGCTCACTGGTGGTTACATGACACTATCAGCCACATTAACCAGCAAGCTCGTCGCAGATACGGTCTGCGGCGGCGAAGCAGGCTGCTTTATGCACGGCCCAACCTTTATGGGAAACCCGCTGGCTTGCGCCGTAGCAAGCGCGAGTTTAGATATCGTTGCCAATAACGAATGGCAGTCTCAAGTGAGCAGTATTGAGTCCCTATTTGCGGAACTGTTGCCTAAACTTACAAGCTTCTCGAACGTGAAAGATGTACGTTGGTTGGGGGCAATCGGCGTGGTCGAAACGCATAAGGCGGTTAACATGGAAGTGATTCAAAAGCACTTCGTTGAGCAAGGGGTTTGGATTCGCCCGTTTGGTAGGCTCATTTACATGATGCCTCCCTACATTAGCCAACCAGAGCACATTGAACAGTTAGTTACAGCAATTTCCGGCGCACTCGACAAGCCTGATTGCTTTATTGAGGGGTAAAAAAAGGTCCTAGGCCCTTGGACCTAGGACCTGAGTCCTAATGTGTCACTGTCATTAATACTGAAGTATTAACCGATGTGCGTAGCGCCGCCCATGTACTTTTGTAGCGCAGTTGGAATGGCAATACGGCCGTCCGCTTCTTGGTTGTTCTCAAGAATGGCAACCATAGTACGACCCACTGCTAGACCAGAACCGTTTAGCGTGTGTACAAGCTCAGGCTTCTTCTCACCTTTACGACGGAAACGTGCTTGCATACGACGCGCTTGGAAATCCCACATGTTTGAGCAAGAAGAGATCTCACGGTATGTCTCTTGCGCTGGAACCCAGACTTCTAGGTCGTAAGTCTTACGAGCACCGAAGCCCATGTCACCAGTACATAGAACCACTTTACGGTATGGAAGTTCTAACAGTTGTAGAACTTTCTCTGCGTGACCGGTTAGCTCCTCAAGCGCATTCATTGAATCTTCTGGCTTAGTGATTTGAACCAGTTCAACTTTGTCGAATTGGTGCATACGGATAAGACCACGAGTGTCACGACCGTAAGAACCTGCTTCTGAACGGAAACATGGTGTGTGAGCCGTCATCTTAAGTGGCAGGTCTGCCTCTTCAGAGATGGTATCGCGCACTAGGTTAGTCACAGGTACTTCTGCCGTTGGGATCAGAGACAGTTTACGTGGCTCTTCATCGCTTGCTTTTTCAGTCAGAGGCTCAGTGTGGAACAGATCTTTACCAAACTTAGGTAGCTGACCTGTACCAAATAGGCTGTCAGAGTTCACTAGGTACGGTACATACATCTCTGTGTAACCGTGCTCTTCAGTATGAAGATCAAGCATGAACTGTGCGATAGCACGGTGTAGGCGAGCGAACTGGCCTTTCATTACGATAAAGCGAGCGCCAGTGATCTTAGTTGCGCTAGCGAAATCTAGACCGCCACCCATTTCACCTAGGTCAACGTGGTCTTTTACTTCAAAGTCGTAAGTCTTAGGCTCACCCCAACGAGAAATTTCTACGTTGTCGTTTTCATCTTTACCTTGTGGTACGTCGTCCGCTGGTAAGTTAGGCACAGAAAGCGTGATGTCTTCAAGCTGAGCCATTACCGCTGCTAGCTCTTCTTTCTTCGCTTCAAGATCGCTACCTAGCGTACCGATCTGCTTTTTGATCTCTTCAGCGCCTTCTTTGTCGCCGGCAGCCATCTTCTGGCCGATCTGCTTAGAAATGGAGTTACGCGTGGATTGTAAATTCTCAACTTCTACTTGAATCGACTTACGTTGCTCTTCAAGTTTACCGATAGTTTCTACGTCTAGCTTGAAGCCACGACGTGCTAATTTTTCAGCTGTTTCATCCAGCTCTGTACGAAGTAATTTAGAATCCAGCATTGCCAATCCTATGCTTTATAGTTGTGAAGAACTCTGCCTTTGGTCATTTCCTAACCAAGGACAGATATTGATTTGTTAACCGAGTAAAGATAACGAAAAGCCACTACTTTTCATAGCGCTTTTGTGGGCTTTTTGCGTCTAAATCCGCCAGATAATCTAACTTTTCGCCAATTTTGGTTTCAAGCCCGCGATTTGTCGGCTCGTAGTAACGCGTACCTGCCATTTCAGGCGGTAAGTAACGCTCACCAGCCGCGTATGCACCCGGTTCATCGTGGGCATAACGATATTCCGCGCCGTAGCCCATGTCTTTCATCAAAGACGTAGGTGCGTTTCTTAGGTGGTGAGGAACTTCATACTCAGGGAGGTTATGCGCATCTCGCAGCGCTTGCTTCCAGGCTGTGTAAACAGCATTACTTTTAGGTGCGCAAGCCAGATACACAATCGCCTGGGCGATAGCGCGCTCTCCTTCGGCAGGACCGACTCGAGTAAAGCAGTCCCACGCAGATAGCGCGACCTGCATTGCTCTTGGGTCTGCGTTACCAATATCTTCCGACGCGATGGCGAGTAAACGTCTAGCGATATAAAGCGGGTCGCACCCTGCGGCAATCATTCTCGCGGACCAATAAAGTGCCGCATCGGGATTAGAGCCACGAATCGACTTATGAACCGCCGAAATAAGGTCGTACCAAATGTCGCCTTTATTGTCGAAACGATTAACCTTCTCGCCAGCAACCTCCGCGAGCAGAGGCAGTGTTATCTCTTTCTCGCCTTGTGCGTTGTCTTCTGCCATGTCATAGAGCAGCTCAAGATAATTGAGCGACATTCTCGCATCGCCGTTGACTAGCTCAGCAAGACGTTCTAGAACATTGTCATGAAAGCTTGCAGCAATGGCTCCTAGACCACGCTGTTCATCATTTCTAGCTTGCTCGAGTACCAGAAGAATGTCGGCAGTATCAAGCGAGGTGAGCTTATACACCCTTGCTCGTGAAAGCAGTGCGTTGTTGAGTTCAAATGACGGGTTTTCAGTGGTGGCGCCAATAAAGGTGACCGTGCCGTCCTCGATGTGCGGCAAGAACGCATCTTGCTGACTCTTGTTAAAGCGATGCACCTCGTCGACAAACAAGATGGTGCGCTTGCCGGCAAGTTTATTTTCTCGAGCACGTTCGATGGCTGCGCGGATCTCTTTGACCCCAGACGTCACCGCAGAGACACGTTCTACTTCCGCATTGGCGTAGTTGGCCGCGACTTCCGCCAGCGTCGTTTTACCGGTGCCTGGTGGTCCCCACAAAATCATTGAGTGCAGTTGCCCCGCCTCAAGCGCTCGCCTTAGCGGTTTCCCCACACCCAGAATATGCTGTTGTCCAATATATTGCTCAACGGTTTCTGGGCGCATTCTAGCAGCAAGGGGACGAAAATCTTCGTCCCCTGAAAAATCAAAACTGAAATTACTCACGATAACGTCCTAGCTACCTAGTTCCGTTGGTCATCAATTTCGACACCATCCGGAACAACAAAGGTAAATCGGTCTGAAGCAGGTTTGCCGACTTTTATATTATCGAAAACAAAGCTGCCCTTTTGACCATCTTGTTCAATCACATTAAAGCCATGAACAATGCCTTTGCTATCGATATTGATTTGAAATTGGCCTTGCGTAGAATCGACTGCCGTTGGGACTAAAGTAAATACATCACCTTTTTGGTTGACGCTGTAGTTGTCCCAGTCGCTAGCGCGATTACGTGTCAAAAGCACAAATGGCGTCTGCTCAGTTGCTTGCTCTTGATTATAAATACTGACCTGCTCGATAAACGGGCTGTAGTACCAGAGATTTTGTCCATCGGATACTAGAACGTTTTCATCAGGCAGTGTCGTGACCCAGCGAAACATGCTTGGGCGTGAGATCTCAACATTGCCTTCTCCTTCCATCACCACATCCCCATCTGGCTGGTCACTTCCTGAGTGAAGGTAGCACTAAAACCATCATTCAATTGAAGCCTTTCACTAAGCTCCTTTTGCGGCGTTGCAAAAGCCATGTTTGAAAAAGCGAGAGCTGAAAAGCCCACTGCTGATACAGTTAACATCGCTGCATTAAACCATTTCTTCATTTGATTTCCTCTTACCTCTTAAGGCGAATCGAAATTATTCTTTTGGTGGCGCGGGTGCCAGTACTTCGCGGTTACCATTATGACCCGGTGCACTTACGATACCTTGAGCCTCGAGCTGCTCGACAATACGCGCAGCGCGGTTATAACCAATCTTGAATCGGCGCTGAACGCCAGACACCGAGCCTCGACGTGACTGAACCACATGTTCGACAACTTGATCGAACAATGGATCCATGTCTTCATCGCCTTCCATCTTCTCACCCGGCAGCAAGGTCTCTGGGGACTGCTCGCCATTAGTAATTTCTTCAATATAGTTCGGTTTTCCGCGCGCTTTCCAGTTGTTCACTACGGCATGCACATCGTCATCAGATGCAAATGCACCGTGTACACGGATTGTGTGGCTAGAGCCCGGAGGTAGATACAACATATCACCCATACCAAGCAGGGATTCAGCGCCGCCTTGGTCGAGGATGGTACGCGAATCTGTCTTGGTCGAAACCGTGAACGCCACACGAGTCGGAATATTGGCTTTGATCAAACCGGTAATGACATCTACCGACGGTCGCTGAGTGGCAAGTATCAAGTGAATACCCGCAGCACGTGCTTTTTGTGCCAAACGCGCAATGAGCTCTTCTACTTTCTTACCCACGACCATCATCAGGTCGGCAAACTCATCGACTACAACAACGATGTATGGCAGTTTCTCAAGCAATGGCGGCTCTGGATCCATGCTGTCGCCTTCTTGCCACAACGGATCATGAATAGGATGACCTGCATCGGCTGCCATTTTCAGCTTGTCATTGAAGCCCTTAATGTTACGAACGCCAAGCGCTGACATCAACTTGTAACGGCGCTCCATCTCACCCACACACCAACGAAGTGCATTCGAGGCATCTTTCATGTCCGTAACGACCTCAGAAAGAAGATGAGGAATACCTTCGTAGATGGAAAGCTCCAACATTTTCGGGTCAATCATGATAAAGCGTACGTCTTCAGGCGTTGCCTTATAAAGCATACTCAAGATCATGACGTTAACACCCACAGACTTACCAGAACCGGTGGTACCCGCAACAAGCACGTGTGGCATTTTCGATAGATCCGCCACCACAGCTTCACCTGCAATGTCTTGGCCAAGAACGACCGTGGTTGGTGATTTTGAATCGATGAACGCTTGGCTACCCACCACGTCAGAGAAGAAAACGGTTTGGCGTGTCATGTTAGGCAACTCAAGACCCACATACGGCTTGCCCGGAATCACTTCCACTACACGAACCGCCATAGCAGACAGCGAGCGTGCTAAGTCCATTGAAAGACCAGAAATTCGGCTTACCTTCACACCCGGCGCAAGATCAAGTTCGAAACGAGTAATCACTGGACCTGGGAAAATGTCCACCACTTCCGCTTTAATTTTGTAATCGGCCAGCTTAGATTCAACCAAGCGAGCAATGTTTTCCAACGCCTCTCGATCGATAAAGTTCTCTCGCTTCTCTGGATGGTAGAGAAGTTCCAGCGTTGGCATTGGCTCTGCGGGTTTAGGTAGATTCTGCTCCTGCTGAACCAAGAATGGGTTCATTTTCGCTACTTGCGCTTTTTGTGCATCGGCCACCAAGTTTTGGAATGCTTCGACGTCCTGATCGACAGGTTCGTTTTCAGCTTCTGCATCTAAAGCATCGAAATCTACTGTCGGTTCAATATGAGACGTTGAAGGCTCAACATCTATATCAGCAGTATCAGCCCATGGAGGCGTAATGTCCTCTACTTCTTCGACGCTTTCAAATACCGCAGGCTGAGCCTGCTCCGTGGCTTCATTTTCAGCATAGGATGATGATTCTACCTGTTGGTTGACAGGCTCTTCAGTAAACTGGGACTCAGATTGAGGGTCAGTAGCAAACATGGCCTCATGACTAACTGGCTCTTCAATTGTTGAAGCTACGGCTGGCTCTGCATTTGCCATTGCCGCTGATACAGCAACACTTGATGCTGGCCACTCTGACTCTTCTCCCTGATTCGCATAATCATCACTAGAGCGAGCAGCATTTTCCAACTCTTCAATAGTGGCACCAAGCTGACGAGTCCGTTCAACTTGAGGCTGCTGAGGTTGGGCTGTTTCAGAAACGACGGCTTTCGCTTGAACTGGTTCTTCGATAGGTTGTGCCGTTTCAGCGATGTTCACTTCTGATGGAGCAGACACAGCTTGCGGTACTTGTGGTTCTTGCGAAACGATAGCCTCTTGTGAAGCGACTGTTTTTTGTAAAGCACTGGCTCCTTGCGAAACCATGTCGTCTTCTGGTTTTGCAAACAGCGGATCACAGGCTGGTTCAGGCTCTGCTGAAGCCGAAGGCATCGACTCTGGAACATGAATATTGTATTGCTTCTTACTGGTAGCCTGTGCCTCTTGCACTACACTGTCTGCGCTAAAGCGTGGCAGTTCCTCTGTGTAGTCGGACTCTTGGTCTTCTGAGTCTTGGTCTTCCAAGACAGGCTCATACACTTCTTCTTTGGTACCACGAATCTTATTAACCACTGCCGCGCTCATTGATAGCACGCTATCCCCAATCCACTCGACGATTCTTAGCCAAGAAATGCCCGTCAGCAAAGTAAAGCCCGCGCCCCAAAGGAATAGCAAAACCAAAGTCGTGCCAAGCACATTTAACGTGGGTAGAGATAAGCTGGTTAGAACATCACCAATGACGCCACCTGAGGAGAAGTACCAGATATCATCAAAGTTGATATCAGCAAGGCCACAGCTCGTCAGGATGAGAACAGTGAGTCCAAGTAAGCGCGTACCCCAGATCATCAGATCAATCGGTTCATCTTCGTCACGACTGCGGAAAAAGACCCAAGCACTAAACGCTATGATGAAAGGAATTGGGTATGCCAAAGAGCCAAAAACAAAAAATAGAGTATCCGCCAGCCACGCGCCAACAAAGCCACCAGCGTTTTGAATATCACCGCCCCATGCAGTCTGTGACCATGACGGATCCGCCGGACTGAAGGTAAATAAGGCGACGGCGAGTAGAATAGAGGTAAGCACAGCTAAGATGAAACAGCATTCTCTTAACCGCTGAAATCCGTTTAGACGAGTCGCCTGAGGCTCTTCACTCGTCTTGATAATCGTTTCGACTCTTTTTTTGTCCTGTTTGAACATAACCAACATCTAATTATTGAAAACAGTCCGAGCGGCAAAAGCCGCTCGGTGTATTCATTGATTTAACCACAATGAGGATTAAAACCCAATCTGACTCGAGAATAAAGCATGCTTTATCATAACTTTAGTCAACTTCTTGTCAGACTTGGAAGCGCCGTCTCTAGCGCGTTTTAATCACAAGCTGGTTAGTTTGTTTCACTTCTTCCATAACCACATAGGTACGGGTGTCATTCACACCAGGAAGGCGAAGCAAAGTATCCCCTAAGAGTTTACGATATGCACCCATATCCGACACCCTTGTTTTCAAAAGATAGTCGAAATCACCAGACACAAGATGACACTCTTGAATATCGTCCAGTTTTTGTACCGCTGTATTGAACTGCTCAAACACATCAGGTGCACCACGGTTTAACGTGATCTCTACGAACACGAGTAGTGAAGCATCTAAGTACTGCGGATTGAGGAGCGCGGTATAGCCAGTGATATAACCCTGTCTCTCTAGGCGACGTACACGTTCTAAACACGGTGTAGGTGATAGACCTACGCGCTTAGACAGTTCTACGTTTGAAATGCGACCATCTTTTTGCAACTCATTAAGAATGTTGCGATCAATTCGGTCTAGTTCCTTGGACGGCTTCTTATAGTTGTCTGCCATTTTTTATTCCACCTTGTTACTTCCTTGCAAAAAAATATACTACAACTCTGTAATATACAGTATCAAATTTTGTTCATTAGCTTCTATACTAGATATTAATTCGACAATAACACCCTACGAACAGTTAATACAACCACAATATAATGAGGAGTCAGGATGATAATTGGCGTACCTAAGGAAATCAAAAACCACGAATACCGTGTTGGTATGGTCCCAGCGAGCGTTAGAGAGCTAATCTCACACGGCCATGAGGTTTACGTTGAAACTAACGCAGGCTCTGGTATTGGTTTTTCAGACGATGATTACATCGCTGTAGGCGCATCCATTCTTCCTACCGCTGCAGACGTCTTCGCGAAAGCAGAGATGATTGTAAAGGTCAAAGAACCCCAAGCTGTCGAGCGTGCTATGCTACGTGAAGGACAAATTTTATTCACGTATCTCCATCTAGCACCAGATTTTCCACAAACTGAAGAGCTAATCAAAAGCAAAGCTGTCTGCATTGCCTATGAGACTGTAACAGATAATATGGGTCGTTTGCCACTACTAGCACCAATGTCTGAGGTCGCTGGGCGAATGTCTATACAGGCTGGTGCACAAACACTCGAAAAGTCCAATGGTGGACGCGGTCTACTACTTGGTGGTGTACCAGGTGTTGAACCGGCGAAAGTCGTCGTCGTTGGTGGCGGTGTAGTGGGCTCTAACGCTGCTCGCATGGCTGTTGGTATGCGTGCAGACGTCACAATCCTCGACCGCAATATTGATACATTACGCGTTTTGGATGAAGAATTCCAGGGTCGCGCAAAAGTTGTTTATTCTACGGAAGACGCACTTGAGAAGCATGTTCTAGAAGCAGATCTCGTCATCGGTGCTGTTTTAGTCCCAGGAGCTGCTGCGCCGAAGCTGGTCACCAAAGAACACATCGCTAAGATGAAACCAGGTGCGGCAGTGGTAGACGTTGCTATCGACCAAGGTGGTTGCTTCGAAACCTCTCACGCGACAACACACGCAGAACCAACGTACATCGTTGATGATGTGGTTCACTACTGTGTAGCTAACATGCCAGGTGCAGTTGCCCGTACTTCTACGTTTGCACTGAACAATGCGACGCTACCTTATATCATCAAGCTCGCGAACAAAGGTTACCAGCAAGCACTGACTGAAGACAAAGGCTTCCTAGATGGTCTAAACGTGATTCACGGTAAAGTCACCTGTAAAGAAGTGGCTGAAAGCTTTGACCTTGAATACGTTGAGCCAGCAACAGCGATTGCGATGTTCAATTAATCGGTCTTTAACCATAAGAGCGACATCCAAATTGAGAAACGGGCTTATTGCCCGTTTTTTTGTGCCAGCGTTTTACGCTTAACATAGTTTTGCGCTTAACATAGTTTTACGCGTAACTTAGCTGAGGCTATGGCTTGAATGCGTGCAGCAATAGGTTGCGCGGAGTCGTGGCCGTATCGCAAAAGGTCGACAAGCTCACCTGATAGCCGTGAGACTCTAAATACAAGGCTTTGTCCAGTGCGAGCCACACCTCAAGTGGACGGCGAAACACACTTTGCACCAAGCTCAGAGCTTCCATTTTCCAAAAGCGCGCCTGCCCCACCTGCTCATAGTGCTCGAAATCAACCTGAGGTAAAGTGAGTGACTTCTGCGCCGCAGCCCAATGACAGAAATGCTCAAATCCATCGGAAAGCTGCGACTTTTTAATACTCGGTACCGGCTCATATCCCTCGGTTACCTGATTCTGCTGGCAGAGTGCATCAAAGCCAAGTCTAAACACCATCTCTTGTTCTCTGTGACGTTTCACGCGTTCACCACCTGTGACGGTTTCCTGAAGGGGAATGCGTAGCTCTTGCTTCGTTAATGAAAGTTCGGCTTGCCTACCTAGCTCAGATAAAGGTTGGTATTGTTCGTTTTGAATTAAGTGATAGCAACACGGTGATAAGGTCACGGCTGGAAGATTAGCCTCGACCACACGCTGAATCAGCGTAACATGCAGATCACCACACGCATGCAATGCCACCGCATGTTGATTGGCATTGAATACCTGTTGTGAACTCACATCAAATGCATCGCCTTGGACGAACTGCATAGCTAAACCGCGTTTATCCGCTTCGTGCTGCCCTGCGTCACAAAGGGCTTGCTGATATTCAAAGCTCGTCACCTTTTGCTCGGTTTGAGAGGAAAGAATACGCCCAAGAAACCCTTTACCAGAGCACCACTCTAACCACTCGCTTCCATGATGGTTGTGAATGCATGCAGAACCCATTTGACGAATTTGTTCCAGCTTGCGTCCTGGTACGCCAGAATCGATGCCACGAGGAAGAGTTAGAGGAGAAGCCTTTCCTATCGAATCAATCACAGCCGCCTTCTGAAGCGCATGTAACTCAGGTATGAAAGGCTAAGCGCCTTTGCGCACTGCGACGGAGACTGTTTTAAGAGTTGGATGTGTTCGGAAGAACATTGAGAAAGCCAATCAGCCAAGGCTGGGTGCTGTGATTGCCAAGCAAGCTGATCACTGACTATTTGAATAAAGGGATCATGCCGCCAATAATCTTGGTAGGCTTTGAGTATGGCGGTAAGTTGGTCAAATTGCTGGCGCACATTTCCCCCTATTCTTCAGGCAATGCGAAACTGCATGGATTGTAGGGGGAAGTGAGTACTAACAAAAGCACTTTGTGTTATCGAATCGGCAATTCGATATCTCTGAACATCTCTTCAATTTCGGTGTTCGACTTAAGTGAAATCGCCTGCTCAACCACTGGACGAGTTAAATGAGGAGCAAATCGCTCCATGAAATCGTACATGTAAGAGCGCAAGAAGGTACCTTTTCTAAACCCAATGCTTGTGGTGCTCGCTCCAAAGATATGGCTAGCGTCAATAGCTACAAGGTCAGTATCTTGAGAATCATCCATCGCCATACTGGCAATCACACCCACACCGATACCCATACGTACGTAAGTCTTGATTACATCCGCATCCGTTGCTGTAAAGACAACTTTTGGTGTCAGTCCTACTTTGTTAAATGCAGTATCGAGCTCTGAGCGTCCAGTAAAGCCAAATACGTAAGTCACCAAAGAATAGGCGGCAAGATCTTCAATCGTTACGTGGTCTTTTTGCGCAAGAGGGTGGTCTTTTGGCACCACAATAGAGCGGTTCCAGTGATAACAAGGTAGCATGATCGCATCTTGGTAAAGATGGAGCGCTTCTGTGGCGATCGCAAAGTTTGCCGTACCTTTCGCAATTGCTTCTGACATTTGCGATGGCGTGCCCTGATGCATGTGCAGCGACACTTTCGGGTAACGAGCGGTGAATCCTTTAATCACTTCAGGAAGCGCGTAGCGAGCCTGTGTGTGCGTAGTTGAAATGTTCAATGTGCCCATTTCAGGATGGGTATGCTCCCCTGCTACGGCTTTGATACTTTCCACTCGAGACAGAATTTCTTGAGAGATTCGAACGATGTCTTCACCGGCGTTGGTCACCTGAGTTAAATGCTTACCGCTACGCTCAAAGATTTGGATCCCTAATTCGTCTTCCAACAAGCGAACTTGTTTACTGATACCAGGCTGAGAGGTATAGAGACTTTCTGCGGTCGCGGACACATTTAGATTATGGTTCACCACCTCGACAATGTACTTTAACTGCTGTAACTTCATCTGCTCGTCTTCATCCTTGTCAAAATTTTCGGCTCAGCTCACCACCGCCAGCCTTAGCATATAATCATTAGTTATAACGAATTACTAAACAGATTAACAGTTTTTTTGGATAGGAATTGTTCTACCTCTCAAACCCGTTCAGAAAGTTCCCACGTTTTCCTCGGATTATGACCAATTCAACAACTTTGCAGTGTTGGTCAGTTAGCCTTTGGTGTATCCTGTCTCATTAGACTGTAGGGAAACTCATTGTAGATACAAAACGTTATGAATATTGGTTTAATTATTGCGCTCGTCGCCCTTTTGCTGGTTTTAGTACTGGGCTACAACATCATGCTGCAATACAAACTAAAAGCCGAAGCCACTAGAAGGCAAGAATCGGCCAGATATGTTGCTTTGATTGATGCCACTGAAGAATTGATCAGTGGTGCGAGCTACTTGCCATACAGTAAGGAGCTAATGCTATGTCTTCACAACCGCATTTTAGATGCCGTTACGAACATGCATGAGTTGGATCCTAAGAACAAACACTTGGCGCAACGCGTCGAGGCGGCAAAGACACAGATTCAGCAACTGCAAGAAAACTACGAAGGCAGTGAAGCGACATCGTTCAAAGTGCCAACCAGCGACAAGCAAGCGATCATTATGTTGAAACTGGTCAAACGCCTGCGCGATACTGTACGCACTGAGCACAACAAAGGACGTATGGATACGCAGTCTTATATGGTTGAAAATGCGCGCCTTGAAACGATCCAAATCCGCATCAACATTGAGAACGTCGTCAAACGTGCTCATGACTCTATGGCAAAAGGGCAGCCTGGTACGGCCGCACAGCTGCTGAAAAAAGGCATTGATGCACTCAGCTCGAAGAACGACAACTACTCCATTCAAGCGAAAGAGAAGCTCACCGAGATGCTCGACAAGCTGCAAAACTCTCGCCAAGCCAAGGCTGAAGAGAAGCAGCAACAAGCCAACAGTGAGCGAGATGACGACATCAATGCGCTGTTTGGTGAGAAGAAAAAGTGGTAGAGTTAACCAAGGTCGCAAACGCGGCCTTTTTTAATTCAACAACAACGAAAAGAGCCATGATCAGTCCTTCTCAAATCGACGCCATATTAGAACCCATCAATCAGTTTCTGCAATGCTCAACGCCCAATGCCTGGGTAGAAGAAGCCAAACGCCCAGAAAACCTACCCGTGATCTTGATTGATCACCTATTGTGCGAGCTTAAAGCCGGCCAATCTGCGATGTATTTAATTCGTAAGTATGCCGTTGATAAACAAAGCAGCTCTGCACTGTTTGACTGGTTCAAGCCTTATGAGGACTTTGCGTATCGCAACATTGGTGACATGGCGTCTTTGAAAGGCAAAAGTAATATTTCTAAATCGATCATTGCTAAATCAGACTCGCCTTACAGCCAAGATTTGATCGACAAAATGGTTCTACTGATCAAAGAAGAATTACATCATTTCTACCAAGTGTTAGAAATCATGGAGAAAAAAGGCATTCCCTACGAATCAATACCAGCGAGTCGCTATGCCAAGGGACTGCTTAGCCACATGATAACGCATGAACCCAACACACTTATCGACAAACTGATCATTGGGGCGTATATCGAAGCGCGCTCTTGTGAACGTTTTGCCAAACTTGCACCGTTTATGGATGACGATATCGCGAAGTTTTATGTCTCCCTGCTGCGCTCTGAAGCTCGTCACTATCAAGACTACTTAGCTTTGGCAGAGCAAGTGGCAGGCAAAGACATCAGTGAAAGAGTAGCGTACTTCGGCAAAGTGGAGGCTGAACTGATTTCCTCGCCAGATACTGACTTTAAGTTTCACAGTGGTATCCCTGCTTGATACAAAAATGCCAGAGCTATTTAGCTCTGGCATTTTTAGTTTTACCTTATCGACTAACGCAGCGAGACGATTAGCTTAGAGAAGCATTGATCTCTGCAAGTACCTTGGCAGGATCCTCAGCTTGAGTGATTGGGCGGCCAATCACGAGATAATCTGAACCCGCTTGAATTGCCATATCTGGTGTCATGATACGCTTCTGGTCGCCTACTGCAGCGCCTGCAGGGCGAATACCTGGTGTCACCAATTTGAACTCTTTACCTAGCTCTGTTTTAAGCATGCTTGCTTCTTGCGCCGAACAAACTACGCCGTCTAGGCCAGCATTCTTGGTTAGATTCGCCAAACGAAGTACTTGTTCTTGAGGCGCTACATCAATGCCGATACCTGCTAGATCAGACTGCTCCATGCTAGTCAGTACCGTTACACCAATGAGTAGCGGACGATCTTTACCGTAAGGCTCTAAGATCTCGCGAGATGCCGTCATCATACGCTCACCGCCACCAGCGTGAACATTTACCATCCAAACACCCATTTCAGCTGCAGCGCGAACGGCTTTAGAACAAGTGTTAGGAATGTCATGAAACTTAAGATCTAGAAATACTGAGAAGCCACGCTTGTGCAGCTCTTTTACGAACTCAGGACCAAATAGTGTGAACATCTCTTTGCCCACCTTCAGTCGGCAAGAGCTTGGGTCAATTCTATCGACAAAAGCTAATGCATCGGCTTGGTTATCATAGTCCAGTGCAACAATCACTTTTTGGTCAATCATTTTCGCTCCTCGTTTTACTCAAAAAAAGCAGCACCTAAGTGCTGCATTACAAATCTGTTTGGATTTAGGCTACTCGCCATCCAACCCTCGAATGGGCTTGATCGTACCCCATCCCTTACATGAAGGACAATGCCAATATAGTGAATGGGTTGAGAAACCACATTTGCGACATCGATAATGCGGTTTTGTCTTTAGCTGCTCGCCTACCAGCGATTGCAACGTCGTCAAACTCTCTTTCGCTTTACCTTCTTCGGCATTGGCCAGATGATAATCCATCAAACGATAGAAACCCTTCATTGTAGGGCTTCGCACCAACTGCCTCGTTAATAGCGCTTGTGCGGCTTCTGTGCCGTCATGCTGGGCAACAAGCTGAGCGAGCATCAATTCTGCAGAAACCCCTGCCCCTTTATCGATGCTAGCTCTTAGAAACTCTACCAAGCCTTGTTCTTGGCCAAGGTGGTGATAACACTCCGCTAAAGTCGGCAAGACTTCACTAATAAAGTCTTTATCTTGTTCGAGCACCGACTCCATGTAGGAAATGGTTTTCGGATAATCTTCGTCTTCAAGATAGAGTTTTCCCAATGAAATACTTGCTCGAGCACAACGAGGATCCACGGCCAGCGCTTTCTTAAAGTTCTGAACGGCCTTGTTGGTGTTGCCATCGGCCTTCTCAATCATGGCAAGCTCACACCAAAAATGGGCGATACTGCTTCTGATGCGTTTTTTGCCCATTTTTAGCAGCGCATTCGCAACCTCAATCGCCTTGTGCCACTCGCTCGTTTGCTGATAGATGGCAAGCAACTGAGTTAATGCTGCTTCGCGATGATCAGGCTCATCAACCAGTTGAACAAAGATTTTCTCAGCTCGGTCAAGAAAGCCGGACACCATGTAGTCCTTTGCAAGCTGCTGCAAGGCGAGGTTTTTCTGATCAATGGTAAGTCCAGATCGAGAGATGAGATTTTGGTGAATACGGATAGCACGGTCAACTTCACCGCGGGAGCGGAATAGGTTGCCGAGAGCAAGGTGGGTATCAATGGTTTCGTTGTCGACCTGAAGAAGTTCGATGAAGTGATCGACCGCTTTGTCTGACTGATCTGACAACAATAGGTTAAGGCCCGTCATATATTGACGAGAGATCTGATGCGATTGCTCTTGGCGATCATGCCTAGCGCTGCGCTGACCCATGTACCAACCGTAGGCCGCCGCGATAGGCAAAAGCAAGAATAATAGCTCAAGCATTAATTAAATCGACCTTAACCCTTTATCTCATTAATTGCTGGTCGTCGCGACTTCTTTTGATTCAGAAGCGTCTGTTTAGCCAGCTGCTTCTTTAGCTTACGCACCGTCATTTGAGACTTCAGGTGTAAGCTACCAAAAATTAACCAAGCAACCACAAAGCCAACCACGAATACACTGCCTAGCAGCGTCGAGAGGTGGAAGTCACCTTGCGCTAACAAGTAGTTGAAGGTTACCACTGCCTGGTTTTGAGAACCCAGCGCTAGGGTTACCAGGAACAATGCGATGAGTACAATTATTTTTAGAATCTTCATATGCTCGTGCCACAGTTATTGGATAGCTCGATTATGCAGGAATTTGCCTCGGCGCACCATGGTCTTAGGCAATTATCTTGATAATCTAACTGATATTTAGAGCAACTAGCCTATTCTTTATCCAAGCAGGTGAACCTCATCATTGCCACTCGCCTAAACGTAAAACGCACACTAAAAAAGTATGCCGTTTCATCAAGATAGAAGCCCTATAGACTGTCGTTCACACGCTCACGAAGCTCTTTACCTGGCTTAAAGTGTGGAACGTACTTGCCATCTAACTCCACTTTATCACCCGTTTTAGGGTTACGCCCAACTCGTGGCTCGCGGTAGTGAAGCGAGAAACTACCAAAACCGCGGATTTCGATACGGTCTCCACTTTCCAGGGTAGAGGCCATATGTTCCAAAATATCTTTTACCGCATCTTCAATTTCCTTTGCGGATAAGTGAGTTTGCTCCGCGCAGAGTCTTTCTATCAGTTCAGACTTAGTCATAGGTAGTTACCCTCGTTACTCTTAATCTTCAGTGTCTCTATCTTCGATGTCTCATACTACAGCGGACAGCGGTCTACATACATTCTACATCAACAATGCACTAACTGCCTGTATAAATTGATAATAGTCTAAATTTCGCAAAGATAAAAACAAAAAAAAGGAGCCTTGCGGCTCCTTTTTCTCTAATGGCGTAAATTATTCGCCTTTAGCAGCTTTGAATGCGTCAGCCATAGCATTACCGAACGCGCCTTCTTCTTGCTTGTTCAGTGAAGCCATTGCTTCTTGCTCTTCAGCTTCATCCTTAGCTTTAACAGATAGGTTGATTACGCGGTTCTTACGGTCAACACCTGTGAACTTCGCTTCAACGCTGTCGCCAACGCTTAGGATTAGAGACGCATCTTCAACGCGGTCACGTGATACTTCAGAAGCACGGATGTAACCTTCTACACCTTCTTCTAGTTCGATAGTAGCACCTTTAGCGTCAACTGCAGTAACAGTACCGTTAACTAGAGCACCTTTCTTAGTGTCTGCAACGTAAGCATTGAATGGGTCATTTTCCATTTGCTTAACGCCTAGAGAGATACGCTCACGCTCAGCGTCTACAGCTAGAACAACTGCAGAGATCTCGTCACCTTTCTTGTACTCACGAACTGCTTCTTCACCAGCAACATTCCAAGAAATGTCAGATAGGTGAACTAGACCGTCGATGCCGCCTTCTAGACCGATGAAGATACCAAAGTCAGTGATAGACTTGATCTTACCAGTAACTTTGTCGCCCTTAGCTTGCATTTCTGCGAATGACTGCCATGGGTTAGCTTTACACTGTTTCAGACCTAGAGAGATACGACGACGTTCTTCGTCGATATCAAGAACCATAACCTCAACTTCGTCGCCAACATTAACAACTTTAGATGGGTGGATGTTCTTGTTAGTCCAATCCATTTCAGAAACGTGTACTAGACCTTCAACGCCTTCTTCGATTTCAACGAAGCAGCCGTAGTCAGTTAGGTTAGTTACGCGACCAGTTAGCTTGTGACCTTCTGGGTAACGCTTAGCGATTGCTACCCATGGATCTTCACCTAGCTGCTTAAGACCTAGTGATACGCGAGTACGCTCACGGTCGAACTTAAGAACTTTAACTAGGATCTCGTCACCAACGTTAACGATCTCAGATGGGTGCTTAACGCGCTTCCACGCCATGTCAGTGATGTGTAGAAGACCATCAACACCGCCAAGGTCAACGAATGCACCGTAGTCAGTAAGGTTCTTAACGATACCTTTAACTTCAGTACCTTCTTGTAGAGTTTCAAGAAGTTCGTCACGCTCAACACTGTTTTCAGATTCGATAACAGCACGACGAGAAACAACAACGTTGTTACGCTTCTGGTCTAGCTTGATAACTTTGAACTCTAGCTCTTTGTTTTCTAGGTGAGCAGTGTCACGGATTGGACGTACGTCAACAAGAGAACCAGGAAGGAAAGCACGGATACCGTTTAGTTCAACAGTGAAACCGCCTTTAACTTTACCGTTGATGATACCAACAACAGTTTCAGCTTCTTCGTAAGCTTTCTCAAGAACGATCCAAGCTTCGTGACGCTTCGCTTTCTCACGAGAAAGTTGAGTTTCACCGAAACCGTCTTCAACAGCGTCTAGAGCTACGTCAACTTCAGCGCCAACTTCAACTTCAAGTTCGCCAGCAGCGTTCTTGAACTGTTCAGCAGGGATAGCAGACTCAGACTTAAGACCAGCGTCAACAAGAACGAAACCGTTCTCGATAGCTACTACAGTACCTTTAACGATGCTGCCTTGTTGGAATTCTGTTTCGTTTAGAAACTCTTCAAAGAGTTGAGCAAAAGATTCAGTCATTATTTAATCTTCAATAAGTAAACGTCCATGGGCATCCTACCGCATGGGGTTGATAATTTAGTCGGTCATCATCCTTGCGACCAACGGCTCAAAGCTCACCAAGCTCTTTCTACTAAAAGCAGTGCCTGTTAGAGGCTACTTAGTGAGTTTAGATTCGATATATTGTAGCGCTTTTTCCAACACTTGCTCGATGTTTAGCGAGGTTGAATCTAGCACTAGAGCGTCATCAGCCGGACGAAGAGGGGCAACCGCTCGGTTGCGATCTCGGTAGTCTCGTTCTTCGATCTCGCTCAAAAGGTCGTCAAATCTAACATCTAAACCCTTTAGTTGCAACTGCTTAAAACGCCTTTGCGCTCTTTCCTGCGCGCTTGCGTCTAAGAAGATTTTGACTGGCGCTTCAGGAAAAACGACCGTACCCATATCACGGCCATCAGCAACCAATCCAGGTTCAATGTTAAATGCACGTTGACGACGTAATAATGCTTCACGTACGCGTGGCAGTGCCGCTATTTTAGAAGCTGCATTACCGGTCTCTTCTTTACGAAGCTCACCAGACACATCTTCCCCTTCCAGAATCACTTTGACCAGTTCGCCTTCAGCAACAAACTGTACATCTAAATGCATTGCTAGCGGTACCAACGCATCTTCTGACTCTAGATCTACTCCGTGGTGAATCGCCGCTAATGCTAAAACGCGGTAAATCGCCCCAGAGTCCAGTAAGTGATAGCCTAATTTTTCAGCCAACAGCATACACAGCGTGCCTTTACCAGCACCACTTGGTCCATCCACAGTAATCACTGGTGTGTTTAAGGACATGTTCTACTCCACGTTGTCACATTATTGTTGTTAATTTTACGGCGCAGAATTATATACCTTATGGCCTTAAGTTGCTATGTCTTTACTCGTTTGGCTGTATGTTCTCATGCAATCCATTGATTACTGCGACCAACCAATAAGCAAAACACTTCGGTAGCGCCGCTCAGCCACGTCAAGCTGCAAAGTGTATCCGCTGAAGTCACCTTTTTTGTACTGCTCCGACATATGACACAAACTATAGAGTCCCGCACAAGCACCCAGATTGCCCAGCAATATATCGAGAAACACAAATTCCGTTTTTGAGGTGATGATAGACGAGAGCTGGTCAATATTGCTCAAGATGCTTTGTTTTAGCGCATCATCAAAAGCGATGGGTAAGTAGCAATGTGCAAGGCCATCGATACCGCTTTGGTTTGCTCGATTTAATAGCGACGCGATCGGCACACTTAACGTTTTGTCTTTCGTATGTACTTCATAACCATTCCAATAGACTTGCAATCCATGATCGCGTTTTTTCAATGTGGCGACGATAAGAGAATCACTAATGATACCTTCAACATTGTTTTTTATCTCGAGTTGCTCTTTGAGATGAATGCTCACAAAAGCAATACGACTCACCCCTTTCTCGAACTGTTGTTTGGCGTGTCGCAGTGCCATCGCTATCGACGCACTGCCAAACGGAAACAAAAGCACATTAGAGTGCTCAAATATTTGAGGGGCAAGATCTTGTAAATATTGCACTTCAGCACAAAGACTTGGCTCTTCATCGCACTCTGGAAGTAAAATGAAAATACTATCGACATCTAACTGAAGATGCCTGAGCTGCTCAGCATGCCCCCATCGAAACCGTATTCACGATAACTTCGCTTATCATGATTGGCGGAATGAGGTCGTAAAGGCCAGTCTTTTATACTCGACAGCGTTCCTTGCGCCAGACCGTACTGACCTAGCATGACTATGCTGGGTTCAACTGAGAAAATCATTTCAGCTCACCACACGCTAATTCAAGGCAATCGAGCCTGCGCTCAACGCGATGTCACTACCATTAATCTTGATTGAAGAGCCTTTAATGTCTATCTCGCCCCCACTCGATAACGTAATTGAAGCACTGCCAGTCTTGATTGTAATCGACTCTCCCGCCAACAGTTCTACTGATGATCCCGTCTCTACTTTCGAGCTATCACCCACGTTCAACGTCCAATTGCCGCCAACCGTAGATTGAAGATCCTTCTCTATCTGTTCAATACAACTCTCTTTTACTTGAGTTTGCATCGTTTTTTCAGCCTGAAGGTAAAGCAATTCCTCCCCTTTTTTATCAACAAATCGGAGTTCATTGAAATTGCTCGCAGAGCCCTCAGCCGATCGAGTTTTTATCCCTGATGTAAACTTTTGGCTTGGCAGCGAGTACGGAGGATGCTGATTACCGTTATGCAAAGTACCGGTGATCACAGGTTGGTCAGGATCCCCTTCTAAAAAGCTCACTAATACTTCGTGACCCACTCTGGGCCAGAAGCTACTCCCATAACCATTGCCTGCCCATGATTGAACCACACGCACCCAACAAGAGCTCTGATTGTTGGCTTTTCCTTCCCTATCCCAATGAAACAGCACTTTGATGCGGCCATACTCATCGACACACACCTCTTCGCCTTCTTCTCCGGTTACTAAGGCTGTTTGTACGCCCATAATCGTGGGCTTAGAGCCCGTTGGAGTCGAGCGGTACAAAGTATCTGCGGGTATGCATCGAAAGTGATTCTCTATCACCTGCTTACTTTGCTTGTTAGCGCCAACTTGATTGGCAATTTCTACACGCAGGTTAAGGCTTGTAATCAGATAGCTGCGACCAACCAAACTTCGGTCTTCGTGCTCCGAAAAGGCAAAGTGGTGTCCCACCGCAAATGAACTGCAACTGCTCTTACCCTCATAAATTTCATGCTCCAGTCGCAACCCTGCCAACTCAATATCCGAGGCATGATTCAAGTCAGCCTTTTTTTCAGACTCAGCAACATAGCTAAACACTTCTGTCGAAGTTTGTTGCGAGGCCAAGGAAGCGTTGTTGGCATCGCCACTTGGCTTCACATCCGGATTAAAAAAATCGTAGGCCTGGTGGGTGTTTTTTCCCGGGGGATAGTTAAGCAATCGGACCAACTATGGACATGGTTCTCTGCAAGTGTCCCTGTGGTATACGCAACGCAACTTTCTTCTGCCTGCCGATACGCTGTAACAGAATCAGCCAAGACCAATATATGGTCTGTTTTCTTGTGCTCAAAGAAATAGAATAAGCCCGCGTCTCTCAGCAGACGCTGAACAAAATCGAAATCCGATTCATTGTACTGTACTTTGTACTCGAACTTTGGGTACGTCGCTTTGGTATCTAGGGCAAATTTAACATCATGTTCAGACAAAAGCTTGGATACGATATCAATCACGGATTGTTTCTGGTAGATACGGCAGTTTTTTCTCTGTCTTAGAAACGTAATCTGAGGCTGAATAACAAACTCATAATCCCGAAACTCAACGCCTCCCGATCCACTTGGCGTGCGTCGCCCTAAGCCTCGCACTTTATGAATCACTCCGTGGAAATATCGCTCCGTTGGTAGATGACCTTGCTGATACTTGAGCGTGATATGAGCGCTTTTCCCGATAATGTCTCGTTGGTTAATCTCTGCGCCAGTAGTGAAGCATGAAACCGTTATTGAGAAAGGTGCTGACATTTGTTCGACAAGGTCAAACTTTGATAAGTAAAGCCTATCCTTTCCTAACGACGTTTCAATTTGGATAGTATTAGCATCTTGGGTAAGTAGCATTGCCGAGCCTATTACTGATAAACAACCAAAGTTTTGTAGAACGCCTCAAAATGCAGAATGCTTAGTCACACCCTGCAGTTTGAGGACTTTTAGAGACAACAACGATATCGAAGCATCTCGCAGTTATGGCTTACATTTGCTGGCCTTTTATACCGCTGTAGCCGTAAACCAATGGCGCTTGAACATTGTTCTGATCGTCTGTTGGCGTCACCGTCATCATCATCTCGGTATAAGAAATAGTGATGCTCTCTGTTGGACGATCATCTTGAATCGATACTGAATAGTTAGAAATCATTGCATCTGTTAGCTCGATCTTCATGATTTCTTCTACTTTTTCACCCTGCTTGGTGATATGAAAAACCGCAGGCTTGCCTTTACCAATCGTTGCTTCTTTAAACAGGTCTGGTGACGCTTTGTCCTGTAGTTTAGTAATGGTAATGTCACCCAAACGTGTTGCGCTGGCTTCGCGATCTTGCGCTGTACCTGTGTACGACGTAATTTCACGATTTACGGCCCAATCCACTGACAACAAAGTGATAAGATCTTTATATTGCTCAGCCGTTGCTTCGCCTTTAATGTCACCGTACTTCAAATAAGTATTAGCTTGCATGCTAATCTCCTTTAGCTGCTATATTTAAATTAACTATCCATTATGGATATATCATCATAAAACACAGACGTGTTTAATCGCTGCCCTACGTCTTCAACTAATAGCATCAGCATTCGACCTAGAACATAATCTTTAGTATCGACTTATATATTTACAAAACCTAAATTAGGTTTACGCTATTTCAAGAACAGCATTCGACAATATTAACAATTAGCTATTTACAGAAACGTAAGTATCACCCTCAATTGACAATTGAATTGCAGACATATCTTTCTCTTCTACTAATCTTTCCATTAATAGTTCCGATAAAAATGGTAATAGTACATTCTGTATATGCAGTTGAATCGCCCTAGCGCCAACTCCCACATTATTTGTAGTTTTATTGATATGTGATATGACACTCTCATCAAAAGTAAGCTCAGCCTGGTAGTGCTGTCGATATCGATTCGCCACTCTGTCAAGTTGCAACTTAGTAATGGCTTCTATGTCACTTTGGCTCAAAGGCACATAAGGATAATGTTCAGCCTTCCCAAAAAAGCAGGTTTGAATGCTTCCAGAAGATCGTTCTGCAACGCTTCAGTGAGTCCTTCTGCTCCCGGTGCTGTTTCTCTATCTTCAAATAAATTCTCTGTTGTATCAGAACCAACATTCGAAGTAATGATAATAATGCAGTTTTTAAAATCTATATCCGTCCCTTCGCCGTCCTTTATTATACCTTTATCGAAGATCTGGTAAAAAACATCTTGTACACTAGGATGCGCTTTTTCCATTTCATCGAGAAGTATCACACTATAAGGCTTACGTCTAACCGCTTCGGTTAATACTCCTCCTTCTCCATATCCAACATATCCTGGAGGGGAGCCAAGCAATAAAGAAACTTTGTGTTCTTCTTTAAACTCAGACATGTTAATAACTGTGATACTATCATCACTGCCGTAAATTTGCTGAGCGAGTGCTAAAGCAGTTTCTGTCTTACCCGTTCCACTTGGCCCTGTTAGCAAAAATACTCCGTCAGGTTTATTTTCGTCGCTCAGTTTCATACGGGCAGTTTTCACCACCTGACTAATTCGCTCCAGGGCATGATCTTGACCTATGATGCGCTGTTGAAGGCGCGGCGTCAGTGCTTGTAGTGCTGCCAACTGATCGACTCTCATTCGCCCAAGTGGTATTCCAGTCCAGTCTGAAATCACTTGCGCAACTAAGTTTTCATCGACCTCCAAATGCACCATGCTTTGCTCGGACTCATTCAATGATGCTTTCGCTTCTGTCAGTTGCTGACAAACATCGGTTACGTCTGTATCTGCAGCCGATAGAATTTGGTGCTTTAGGGCAATTGCCGACTCCAACTGCTCTCGTTGCCACTGCCAACTTGCATTCGCGGCCTCGCGTTGCTTGCTTACCTCATCGAGTTGCTCGGTTAACTCCGCAAGCTTCCCACGATGGTTTGTACCGGTGGCTTGCTCTTGCTCCAGCAAGTTTCGCTGCGCAATCAGAGCATCATACTGTCTATCGAGAGACTCAACACTGGCAGGGGTAGCCACTTGACTGATCGCGACTCTGGCGCATGCTGTATCGAGCAAGGCCACAGCTTTATCGGGAAGCTGGCGACCGTTAATATATCGACTCGACAGTTTGACCGCTGCTTGCAACGCTTTGTCTGTAATCGTGACGTTATGATGCGTTTCCATAACAGGAAGCAGTCCCCTGAGCATAGTAATCGCTAACTCTTCACTCGGCTCTTCCACTTTTACGACTTGGAAACGACGAGTCAATGCCGCGTCTTTTTCAAAGTATTTTTTGTATTCCGCCCAGGTCGTTGCTGCAATGGTTCGAAGCTCACCTCGAGCCAATGCCGGCTTAAGAATATTTGCCGCATCATTTTGACCTGCGCCACCTCCACTACCAATTAACGAGTGTGCTTCGTCAATAAAAATGACGATTGGCGTAACCGACGCTTTCACTTCTTTGATGACGTTTTTAAGCCTATTTTCAAACTCGCCTTTCACACCTGCACCGGCCTGAAGCAGAGCTAAATCCAGCGACAAGACTCTGACATCACGCAGACTCTCTGGGACATCACCTTTAGCAATACGCTGCGCCAAACCTTCTACAACCGCTGTTTTGCCTACACCAGCTTCACCAGTGAGAATAGGGTTATTTTGACGTCGACGCATTAACACATCGATGATTTGCCGTATCTCGTCATCACGACCAAGTATCGGATCAAGGCCACCCTGTTTCGCTATCTGTGTCAAATCAACAGTAAACTGTTCAAGGTTTGGAGACGATGAAGTCGCGCTCATCGGCGAAGTATCTTTTTGTGATAAATCGGAGCCTGTATCACTGCCTTGCCAGTTTTTAACCAGCCCTGCGGGATCAATCGCAGACAGTTTCTGTAAGTAGCCTGGGGTAAACGGAATCAAGCTTTCATCGCTAAGCAAAGCATGAATCACGTGAATAGGCTCAATGGCAATCTCGCCAAATGCCAACGTCGAGCTCACCCAAGCGGACTCAATCAGTGAGACCAACTGCTTGGACAAGCTAGGCGCGCTATCATGACCCGACTTTAACGATTCAAGATCCTGATTAAGGGCGAAAACGAGTCTATCGACATTCACTTCATACTGCTCACATACAACCAACAAGTCACTACTTGGTTGTTGGCACATAGCCAAAAGCCAGTGCTGTATTTCAACGCAGCTATGACTTCGACTATTACAAAGCGACGCCGCCGCTTCAAGACTCACCGTTGCGGTGGGTGACAATTTTTCCACTAACGTTGTTAGGCTCATTGTTGACATAATTACGTCCTGTTTTCCTTTTACTGCCCAGTTCCAATTGAAATATTAATGATTTGATGTCCACGTTTTGCTGGGTAAGCCAGCAAAGTGCCGTGCCCTAAACCAACGTCTGTCGCTCCAACGGTCGACACTGGCAAATCACCCGTTTTCACCGCCAGTTGCCAAACAGAGTGAATGTGGGTTGGCAAGTAGGCTTTGGTTATACCCTTAAGAATCTTCAGGGCAGGAGACTTAGGCATAAAACGCTCAGCTTGAGTGCGACTATGGGTACGTAATGTAATGGCAATGGTTGAGTTCACATCCCATACGCGCTTCCCCACCAAGACTCCTTCTCCTAAACATGCAAACTGCCCACGTTCTTCAACTCGACTTGCGAGCCGACTTTGCTGATCGGGCTCTACGTGCAACCATCGCCCCACTCGCTCCTCTACATCAACATCACACCCCGACATCTGCTCAAGGATTTGTTTGAGGCTTTTAGTGTTTCGGTTAGGATGGGCCAAAAGCCCTGCATAACGTGCTTCAAGATCACTTTGAGCCCCCGAAATAACAAATAACATTCGAGTAATCGCATCTGGCACGCCAGTTTGTAGATAATGCTGATATAGCGTTGGATGGTGATGTTTTTCCCAGGCACGGTGATACAAAGCGATCAAGCGGTGATGAAAAATGTCGAGAAAATCTGCGGTGGCCGCCTCTCTCTTTTTCGTTTCCCGCAACGCTCTCTCACTAAAGTGCCTTGGCATTGCGCCACTTGGACCGATCAGACCTAAGAAGCCGACGAAGAGCGTATATTGGCTTCGCTCGTCATTCGGTTCGACTATTTTTTCAACCGCTTTGCCTGGGAAACCCAAATGGGTACAAGATCGAAAACGCAGCAACTCAGAGCTTGGCAATGCATCTGAACCCACTCGTCCCTCTTTACCCGCTAGCGCATTTTCAAGTGCGGCGACATAGTGGTGAAACTGCTCAATCGTTTCCAGTCCTTGACCATTAAGCGCACTCACAGCAACTCCTGCGTACCCGACATTGCTGGCCAGCAGTGCACTGGCTCATGAACTCCGGTCAATCTAATCGTTAACCGACAAAAACTGTTTACCACCACATACTGAGCTAAAAAGTGCGCCAGTACTTGCCCGAAGAAAAACAACTGACTCCCAGACACATCACGACCTGAGAACTCAATCATCATCTCGCTTCCTTGGCATATGCCAGCTCTTCCAGATTGCCTTACTCGCGCTGTAGAACTTCGCAACTCAACCTTGCGAATAGATTCAAGCAGAACTTTGGTTTGCGGCGCGTGTGTGAAATCATAAAGCTGCAGCACTGTTTTCAGCATCTTCCCATCCGGATCATTAGCAAAGTGATTGAGGGATAGTTGACTGACCAATTGCCAGCGCGACGACTCAAACATCTTCGGTCTCACCGGTTTACTGAAGGACTTCAAACAACGTGTATTGGTTTTCAAAAGGTCTTGGTAACTTGGAACCAAGAGCGTGAGCTGCTCTTTACGGGTCGGCAATTGGCTAGGCAGATTGCGGTTGCTGCACGTTGCGCTCACATTCACCAACCAACGCTCTTGTCTATCCAGTTCTATAGGCTTAGCCGTGCTAGTCACCATCGAAAGAAACGAATCAGTGCCCTGCTCACTGCCATTTGTTACCTCTCGACGCAACGTCCAATACAAAGCTGAAGCTTCATCATGACAAGCCGAGCCGTAGAAAGGCGATACATCAACTTGGCTATCATGTTGATCATAGGCCTCCACATGTCTTATAGAAATAATTTCCGAACTGTCGGTATCTTGATTGCGTGCCACCAACTTGTGCTCGAAGTAAGCCGGATTTAGCCGAATAGGTTCGAGCTCAGTATCGAAGGTGTTCACTATGGGTACGCAGCCGAGTAGCACATTTTGAGCGGTAAGCTGTTTGACTAGTAATTCTGAATCGCGATCAAAATACAGATAAATATCGACATCACTTTCATCGCCAAACCAATCCGGTTGCAACTCGTTTACATCGACAAATAAGAACTTTTCAGGACAAACAAAATATTCAACCAATAAACGATAGCCATCAAACGACTTATCACCATAAGGCACCACTTTCTGGTTGCTTTCAAACCCAACTGGAGCGATATGTTTCGGAGAAAGATACGTAATGGGTTTTAAGCTGCTGACTGGCGACAAAGCGATGCCGACCAATGATTGATTAAGCAGCTGATAGAGCTCATAGCTAAGCTGAGGCTGCCCATTTAAGTAAAGCCTCAGCCTATCTATACCAATATCTTTGAGTTTAATATCGGAATAATTGCTGCTTAGTCGCAGCTTGAGTACGGATAAAGCCGCAGCATCAAACGCAGGTTTAGGCGCCTCAAAAGGCGCGCCACTGAACTTTGCCAACGAGATTTCAGCCGGCCAAAGCTTAGTGTCGTAACAAGTCTTAAATAGGCAGTTTTTATAGCCATCGGCTATAGACTCGACCTTTGTATCCGATGGAATCGTTAGGCCGTTATCGGTCATATTCTCAGTCGTCAGCTTAATAATCGAGCTAGACGGAATGGGTGCGTGATAGTCAGGAAAGAGTTTTCCGACTAAAGCCTCCGTTAACTCAGGAAAACTGTCGTCCAATTTTTGCCTTATCTGAGCCGTCAGTAGAGCGACACCTTCGAGCAATCGAGATACATGGGGATCCTCAATATGCTCACCGCTCATCTTTAGATTGCCAGCAATCTTAGGATGTCGTTCGGCAAACTCACTTCCCATATTTCTTAGAAAGGCGAGTTCTCGATTGTAGTACTTCAATAGCTCATCACTCATGACTACTCCGACACCGATATGCCAAGGCAAACTGGCTCCACTTGGGAGTCGAACACAATGGGTTCCGCTTCATACTCCCCAACACATAGAGCATGAATTTTTATTTTTAGTACCCGCTCTAGCGATGCTTCATCATCCACAGCTTCAACTGAAACCTCCGTCAGGCGAGGCTCAAACTTGGCTATCGTTTCTTCGATTGTGGCACACAGACGTTCACGGCCATCCTGACTACTCAATGGCATCGAGGAGAAATCGGGCAGCCCATAGTTCAGTAATGATTGATCCAGTTGGTGATACCATTCAGGCCAAGTTAACCAACTCACCTTGGCATTCAATAACCCTTCAAGGTCGCGTCGAATCGCATTGCGCAGTCGCTGGCGATGAGACTGTTTACTCCTCTCGGAGTGACTTTGTTCCAGTCGGTCAAATAACGGTGAACTCAACAGACTCGCCATTATTCCATCGCCTCAAGGGTTTCTGCTCTCAACATCGATTTCAGTTCAAAGAGCTCCATTGCGCCATCATCGACCAGCCACAGCTTTCTCCCTCTACCCTGATAAACATCGGTATCTAGTACTTTCTGCCAGTCCGTCTCTCTAGCTAACTTCTCTGCCTCACTGTCACTCGCAACGTAAGTCAACGGAACAAAGACCTCTCCGCAATCGCCGCTACTTACCTCAACCTTCGCTCTGCGCCAAATGAGCTCAAAAAGCGACTTCGCGGGCAACATCTCCAGGTTCGACACTTGCGAAATAGGGATAAGGTAATATTTGCCGTTGGTACCAAACATCTCGACAAAACCGGCTAACGTATCATCCACATCCCGAATCAAAGACCGGTGCAAGCCATTCACCTTTAGCGAAACATTGTCACGGGTTTGTTCCATCCGTTGAGCGCAGCTTTGCACCTCATCAGCGTTGTTCTCTCGCAGTGCTACTCTAAGCTTCAATAACGCGGAAAAGCTTTCACCGGGCTTGCCGATAGTCGCAGCTGTATCTCCACCTTTGGCAAAATCGAGTCTTGCTTGCGCGGCTCGCACAATTTGCCGGAGGTTTACCACACCCGGCAACATCTCTGGAGCTTGTTTGACAATCAGATCCAGCTGCTGGTCAGCGCGCTCTAGTTGGCCATCAATGCACAGCAACTCGATAAAACTGCTGCGTAACTCATGATTACCGGGCTCTTGTTTAAGCTGCTCCGTAACCACTGATAGCGCTTGGTTCAACTGCCCATCTTGAATGAGCCGATTAATGGTATTTTGCATCCTTTATCCTACTTGGGTAAAAATGGGTGATAACTCCGTAATCAACCGGATGTTGGAGACCATATGTTCCAACTGAAAATGGGGGCGAAGATGGATAACAGAGTAGTAATGACCGGGCTTTGCTTGCTGCTCTTTGACCTGAATTTTGGCCTCATTTAAGGGATACTTGGCTCGAATCTCGTCCGATGCTTCATCCGATGCCGCTGTGTACTGATGTAGCCAGCGCTGCATTTCATTCTCGATATGCTGCGCCGTGTTGTAACCCCCAACTTTGTCGCGCCCCATAACCTTGAGGTAATGAGCAAAACGCGCCACACAAAGCATGTATTGCAACATGGAAGAAAGGCGGGCATTGACCGAAGCGCTTTGCTTATCGAAAGAGACGGGTAAGTTAACTGTGGTGTTGCTGTACAGCACCAAGTGAGGCGTATGGGGTAACGTCGAAATGGCGATAAAGCCATTGTCGGAGAGTTCTGCTTCCAGTCGATCGCCAACTTGTAAATTGACACTCGGCCTTGCCGAATGTGAGCTTCTCGAGTGCTCAAAGCCGCTCCTCGGGATTTCAACCATTAAGCCATGCTTCAGCTTACTAGGTTGCATGCCTCGTATTTGGCTAAACCACCCTGATTCTCGAAATGCTCGCACTGCAACGCCTGCCACCCCATAAGCTGCATTTCCCCAAAGATAATCTCGCTCGGAGCAGACAATGGTTTCTCGAAACTGAGAAGCGGCTAAACCAAAGCCACTTTGCTTGTGTGGCTCTCGCATCAATATATTTGGCGCAGCGATGGCAAGAAACCTTGAATCTTCCATCGCTCGAAGCGCTTGCCACTGACCGTATTCAGGCTGCGAGAACTGTGCTCCGATATCTTGTACAGAAGCTAGCTCACTGAAATGATTCACTCCAAAAAGTGACGCCTGAGCTGAGGTAATAAACGGGGCAAATGCCGCCGCGCAGACATGACTTATCGTTCTTAAAACTTGTAAATCACCCGCTGGATAACCTTTTCTGGGACGGTGCGTTATTTGATAATCACCAATGACTAGCCCAAACGGCTCGCCACCTGGCGTACTAAATTCAGCGGTGTAAAGGTGACGAAAGAGATCACTTTGATCAAAGTCTATCGCCCGTGCAGAATCTCGGCACAAATCACGCCAGCTCACATTGAGTAGCTTAACTTTGCAAGTAGAGTGATTGTCTTGCGTCCCAGCTTGATCACACAAATAACGTAACCCGCGCCAACTTGCTTCCATTTGTTGAAAGCGCTCATGATGCAAAATTGCGTTAACTTGCTCGTTGATCGCTTCATCTATATCGGCAATGGCTCGCAGCAGCAAGGCCTTGGCGACATTAGGCTTTGCTGCGTTGGAGTCGTTAGCGCTTCGATGTTTATGCATAGTCATCACGGCGAACTCTTTAGAGTTCGCCTACTCCTTAGCCGCCAATTTCCGGAATTTTAGCGACCAGTCTTAGCGACGTAGTCAGCTCTTCCATTTGCAACCATGGGCGAAGCCATGCGACCGCATTGTACGAGCCCGGGGCTCCAGGTATTTCTCGAACTTGAACTTTGGCATCAGCTAACGGGTATTTAGCCTGATCTCTTGGCCGCCGCCTTCAGAGGCATTCACATAACTCAAAATCCAGCGATTGAGCCAGTTTTCGACGTCTTCTGCTTCCATATAGCTGCCGATCTTGTCGCGAGCCATGACTTTCAAATAATGCGCAAATCGAGACGTGGCCATGATGTATGGAAGTCGTGCCGAAATGGCCGCGTTTGCCGTTACATCAGGGTTGTTATATTTCTGAGGTTTTTGACAGGTTTGCGCACCAAAGAACACGGCGTAATCGGTATTTTTATAGTGACACAGTGGTAAGAAACCAAGCTTACTCAGCTCTGCCTCTCGTCTGTCTGTGATACCGATTTCCGTTGGACATTTCAGATCCGGATCTCCGTCATCTGACACAAATACGTGAGAAGGAAGATTGCTGACCTTACCGCCTCCCTCTGCGCCGCGAATTGCGGTACAGAATCCATAAGTAGAGAATGCTTCTGTCATTCGCGCACCTAGCACATAAGAAGCGTTCATCCAGCAATATTTGTCATGTTCGGTGTTCTTCGCCATACCCGATTTGTCATCAAGATCGAACTCTTCATATCGAAACTCTTCGATAGGCGTGGTCGATTCGCCATATGGCAGACGCGCTAGCACGCGAGGCATGGCAAGAGTAACAAAGCGTGAATCTGGGCTTTCTCTGAATGAGCGCCACTTGGTGTATTCCAATGACTCGAACACTTTTTCCAAGTCGCGCGGTTTGGACAGTTCAGTCCAATTATCAAACCCAAATAGCGCAGGCGACGCTGCTGACAAAAATGGTGTGAATCCAGCAGCGGCAACGTTGGACATCAAGCTTAGCGACTCAATATCTTTAGGGTGATTGGTAAATTCATAATCGCCGACTAAGGCGCCATATGGCTCGCCCCCAGGCGTTCCAAACTCAGATTCGTACACCTTTTTGAATATTTGGCTTTGGTCAAACTCAACAGCCTTACTAAGATCTTTATAGAGCTCAGATTTGTTCATGCTTAGCACACGAATTTTGAGTGTTTGACTGGTGTCCGAATTGACCGTCAAGTACTGCAACCCACGCCAAGAGCCTTCTAACTTTTGAAAACTGTTGTGGTGCATAACTTCTGCTAGCTGTTTGGAGATCTGCTCATCAATCCCTGCAATCGCTTCACGGAATGTGACGGTTAAGTTCTTGTTCCAAGTAACAGTGCCATTGAGCGCTTCTTCGGTCAGAGTGCGAAGTAGCTCTTCAGAGCGAGAGGTATCGGTTTGCTTAGTCGCTACAATGGCCTGCTGCAATATCGTGGTGCTGGTTGCTTCAACTGTCGGTTCGAGAGTGGCTTGTGCTTCTGTACTCATTCGCTCGGCTCCTTCTCTGGTTGAGTGTCTAGCTGACTAGCAAGATCGTTAAGCGATTCGGTGTTGTTCAGTACTTGTTCGAGGATATTTTCCAGATCTTCTGAACGATCCACTTTGGTCATCAGATCTCTAAGTTTATTGCGGGTGTCCATCAGTTTACGAAGGGGCTCGACTTGGTTAACGACCGCAGCAGGGTCAAAATCGTGCATTGCGCTAAATTCCAAATCAACTTCAAGCTCAGTACCATCATTGGCAAGCTTATTGTCCACCGCGAATTTCAATTTTGGGTTCATACGTTTGAGCACATCATCGAAGTTATCGCGATCAATTTGAATGAAGCGACGCTCTTTTAAGGGCTTCAAAGCGGCTTGATTGTCACCAGCAAAGTCTCCCATCACGCCAACCACGAAGGGCAATTCCTTTTTTACCGCTGTTCCTTCGGTTTCTACATCATAAGTAATATGAACTCTCGGCTTGCGCACCCGAGATAGTTTGCCGTGGATACTATCCATTACGTTCTCCTTTATCTTCACTTTCACGCCTTACTATCAGCGCCACGCTATTCTTGTTGCTCTGCACGAATTCCCGTTAATCGGAAGTATCCTGTGCGAGCGTCCTTATCAGAAATCAACTCTTGAAGCAGATCGGGCAGCGTCATCTCACTCCAGCGAACGACTTGTTCGATGCCATAAGCCATGGGGGAGTGAGGCTCTGTTTGCTTAAAAAACGAAGCAATTTTCTCGAGCTGCGCAATCGCGTCCATGCGGTTTTGGATCGCTGCATTAACCGAAACCTGTCCACTCTGGTTGTCTGGAATTGGCTCAATCGCGCCTTCACCAGAAATCTCACTGGTATCATTTTGCTTGGTGTGTTCCGCCAACTTATCTTCAGCAAGGAACAACACCGCATCCTTACAAGCGGTTAACCGCCGGGTGATGTGAGAGCTTGGTTGGGGCGTGCCTACCGCGCCATCTATGGCCATAGTCAAGCGCTGATAGGCACGCTGTGCTTGCTCAATATCTTCCAGCAACGAAGAAAAATAGTGGGCAGAGCTCGCCTTAACATTGGTCTTGATTTCCTCAAGACTGACCGCGCCCGCACTGTGTTTTTGCTCTCGTTTATCTTTGTCTAAACGTTCGATGTCAGAGGCTTGTTCAAACTCCCACAGTGAATACTGTCGATCTTCGATAAGTTCCGTGAGAGGCAGCGATGCAATTGGCATCAATAGCGTCCCCTCTCCGTCCATACCATTAAGCCCCAATAACGGCAGCACTTTACTTACCGGTCCATCTTCGTCTTGCTCTGGATAGAGCTCGTGCCAATGGTTTTCAATCAAGACACTGGCAACGTCACATCCAAGCGCCAAGCCTTTAAAACTTGAACGGCGAATACTGGCTTCAATCAACCAAGCTGCCAGTTCAAGATCTCGACAATCCTCGACTAGAGCATTAGGTACCGACTCCATGATCGGATCCCATAAGTGAGCGAGGCTCAGTAACGGCTCGTTATCCACCAGCGCCGCTCTCTCCGCGCTGCGAGCCTGGCTACGCACATCTTTCAATGAGAAATAAACCGACAGCGGCGATAAATCCGTTCTAGGGTCACTTCCACACGGTAAGTCGTTAGAAATTGGCGCTTTTAACTGCTCAAGGTCGATACTTGGCGGTTCAATAAACATCCTGTCTTCCTCTAGCTACGGTGAGCAAACACGGGTACCGTGTCGTCATCGCGGTTCCTTGTACTTTGCTGTGGCTCAAACTCGACTTTAGTGACAACACAAGACACATTGTCACTGGCTCCTTTTACCAATGCAGAGTGCATCATTGCCAACCCAGACTCGTTAATATCATTTGCCGATAAGCACTTAGCTATTTCGTTATCCGAAAGCTCTTTGGTTAATCCATCTGAGCAAAGCAAAAAAACGTCGCCAACAAGCAGTTGACCTGACACTTGTGACACCACCAAATCGCTTGATACGCCGAGCGCACGAGTAATCACATTTGACAGAGGATGGTTTTCTGCGTCTCGCTCTTGTATCAGCCCTTGATCTACCATCTCCATGACCTGGCTGTGATCTCGCGTTTTTCGTGCAAAGTGGCCGTGCCTCATCAAATACATTCTGCTGTCACCCAGCCACAAACAATGAAACAGTCCCTCTTTAATCAGCAGTACAACCACCGTTGTGCCCACAGTTTTTCCCAGGTGACATCGCTGCGAGTATTCAAGTATTGAAAGATTGATGCGCTCTAACGCTGCTATCAGTCCGTCACTATCAACGAATGAACTTGGTGTGAAATCTAAATATTCCTTTATCCCGTCAATCACCATTTGACTTGCAATATCACCCGCTTCGTGGCCTCCCATACCATCAGCGACCACCCAAACACCAGATTCATCCCATCCGCTAGCGCGGTCTTCATTGTGTGGACGAACCTTACCCGGGTGCGACTTAACAAAACTGGAAAACACGAAGCCTTGATGTTGATTCCCCACTACCACCCCCACTGTGACCAATTGCCATCCAACATGGCTGAAAACTGGCTCACCATAGGCAAACTCTCAGACACTATCGTGCACGCCGGAATGTGCTCTGAGCCTTGAGTCCACCAGACACAAGGACGCTGAAACCGTGACTTAAGCAGTTGACGATTTAGCTGGGACACTGTTACCGATTGATTGGCCACCAATATCATTTGCTCTGAGGCAGAAGAAAAGTCTTGTACTGAGCCGCTCTCTTCTATGCTCTCGACCCAGTCGACCACTTTTAGTCCATCAGCCCACCGAACCACATCGATATCATCTTCTAAAAGATGCAAGATTTTGCTTTCCGCGCTTTCGCTCCACTGCCTGTCTTCCCAATACGCCAAATGATCTCCCTGTACTGGCTTGGCAATCGTCATATAAAAATGGCGGCCAACCTGATCAACACTTGGCATCAAGGTGCCTATCACTGCAGGTTCTCCACACACTTGTGGTGCGAGCGAAAAGTGCCAGATAGGGCTGATTAAATAGAGCTCAAGCCAATTGTCTGCCAATTGTTCACGACTCACAGCTGTCACCGCTTGCAACCATTCTCGCCAAGCAGAGACAAACTCTTCCGGTAGCTGACTTTGAATAAAGTCACCACGAGTAGGCACTTTTCCAAAATAACCAAAGCCTTTTAAAGCTTGCTGGGACATACAAACCTCGTTAAATCTGACGACCAAAAAGGGTGTTGCGTCGTCGCTGGAATCAGTACTAGCTTGGCGCGATTACCTTTAATAACGATATCCAGCACATTGTCTGAGCGAGACTCCGGACGCTGCGCTGCAAGTTGGTCAAGCATCCTAAACAAGCCCCAATCTCCACGATAAGTTTCTGAGACTGCATGGCCTGACTTAGGAGGAACAAACGACAATCGAGTATCCGATTTTGAGGGTGCTGGCCAAACAAATTGAGAGACGCGCTGGGGACCATGTCGGTAAATCAACGCTTGCTCACCAAGCTCGACACGTAAATTATTGATGTGCCCATCTAAGTAGAGAGGTTTAAGGCCAAATTCGAGACGCAGCTTTTGGGTTCCTGGCTCAAAAAACATGTTTCTAATTCGACGTGCCTGCTGAAACAAAGTGAGTGATGCTTGGTCAATTCCGACGTTTTTTTCCAGCACCCAACGCTTACCTGTGGTGTCGACAGAAGCTTGTAAGTACTGTTCAAAGAACTGATCAAACTTGCCGCCATAGCCAAAGAAACGAGCGAAGTCTTTGATATTCGCTTCTTGTTTTGCTTTTGGATTGAAGGGATACTTGCCGTAAAGTGCACTCTGATATTCTTGGTAGATGCTCTGATGCCAAAGCTTGTTCACATGTACCTGAGCACCTCGCTAGCCAATGCCGACGTTTGAGCCGCCAACTGCGCTGTCCACTGTGAAAACGGCTTAGGTAAGGTGCGCTGGACACCTCGCATATCGCTCATCACTCGAGAAATACTGCCGCCTTCGGCCAAGCTCGCAAATGCGCCCTTCTGCCTAGATTCGGATAGACCCTCTAAGTAATTGTCCACGGACACAATCGACTTAGACAGCAACGCGAGATCGTCATCCGTTACGCTTAGCAAGTCGATAAACGCATCCTCAACTTCTTGCCCGGGTAACGCCAATCTCAATTTGGCGGTATCGCTAGGCATAAAGCGATTGAGACGGGCCTTTTGGTTTCGAAGCGCCACATCTGCCACATTGCCTGCGACTTCTGCAGCCGCTTCAATGTTTTCATCCACCGAAACTTGAGTCAGGCGAAGTTCTTGTTGCGCCGCAGTAATGACGCTTTGGATTGGTTGCTCCGAACTAGTAAGGGCTTGAGTGACTTCAAGGCCTTGCGGCACACTGGAAAAAGAGGCCAAGCGAACACCGCTTAACAGCTGTTGCCAATGATGAATATAGTCTTTGAAATAACGTTCATTAACCGAGTCAATCACTGCCTCACGGGTAGATTCATCTATCGTTAATTGATCGCCATATACCCAACTGTCCTCCATCAAGCGTTTGACCACTCGACTATTTTCTAGACGAAATATTCCGTGGTAACCGTTATAGGTGTAGAAACCAGGAATAGTTTCAGGCACATCGTTATCAAGTGACAATACTTGACGTCCACGGCGTCCTACTACATCTCGTAAGTTAAAATCAGGGAGATGACTTGATAAGAATTCTAACTTCAAGCGTTGATAAGCACGCTCAGATAAGGACATGGCGGTGAGTAAACTGCGTGCTTGAGTAACAGCGTCGTCATCACGAATCACAGTGTTGGTTGGCAATGCGAGCAAGCTACGCACGTGTAGAAGCAGTTCGCTGCGCAACACTTGATTGACTTCGCCGGTGTAGGCTCTTTCAAAATACACTTCGAACCAACTCATGATGTCGTCTTCGTTGCGATGAGTGGTATCCACCAGCATTAGGTAGGTTTTGAGTGTTTCGTAGAGATACTCAAGATAAGACTCATTGTGTCGCATCTCTGTGACCAGCACATCGGTCAGATATTTAGAGAAGAACACCGATAAAGCGCGCTCGTAGGCAAGCTTTGAAGGCAAACCGATTTTGTCACCTTGGTATAGCCCCATATTAACCACGCTCTCTTCGGGCATTTTATTAGAATATCCCGCAGGCAAATCACGAAGCGTATTCAATGCTTGAACAAGCGTAAAAATATCACTTTGAAGCGTCAGTTCAGGCTCAACCAAATGTTGATACTTGGCAATAGCTGACGCAGAGCTATCAACCAATCGTTTGTTCCATTGGTAACTGTTATACCAAAGCGCACCGCAGATGATTAAAAGCGCGCTGCATACAGCAATGACCGTTCGCTGCGCCAACAAGGTAAATTTCTGGTGCTTGCGGTTTACCGTTCCGACAAACTGCTCTTTAAAAATGATGTTTTCAAACGCATCCTTCAGAAAAAAGGCCTTGGTAGCCGTAGCTTGTTGGGGCGTCACAATCTGCCCTAGTCCTAGGTGGTTAGATGTACCTTCTGCGACCTGATCTATCGGCTTACCTTGTTGAGCGGCACTGACTAAAAACACCCCACGAAGCATTGGCGCCTCTTCAAACGCATTTGGAAGGAAAATCTCTTTTAAAAAGTCGTCAATCACAGGCTGTAGCAACTGAAGCTGCTTGGGAAATTCAAAAATAAGGCTGCGTTTATCAACCACGCGCTCTTGCTGTAACCGCTGGTTTAAACGCGCCTGAATTTGCTCAAGTAGCTTTCTAAATTCACGATTAAACTCGCCGACCACACCCGCCTCTGGATTGTTTGCCTCCATTGGGAATGTCACCCCCAAAACTGCTCACGCTCCCTTGCGCTTAGGTCATCAAAGTACTCGCTAAATCCAGCAACCAAATCCGCTTTGGTTAACATGACATAGACCGGAAACTGCAGCCCTAGTTGGTTTTTGAGCTCTAATATGCGCTGTTTTATCGTCCGAGCATGGAGGTTTCGTTCAGTGCGAGTCTGCTGGATTAGGTCAACGAGACTGATAGTGACAATCGCGCCATTAATCGGTCGACGAGTTCGATATTTTTTAAGGAGCCCCAAAAATCCAAGCCAGGCTCTAGAATCTCTGACACTGTGACTATCTTGGGTGGTATAGCGACCGGCTGTATCAATGAGCACGGCTCTGTTGGTAAACCACCAATCACAAAAACGAGTCCCGCCAACACCCGATAGCGGGTCAGTACCCAATTTATCTTTGAGTGGAAATTCCAATCCCGAGTTTTGCAGAGCCGTGGTTTTTCCGGTGCCCGGTGGGCCAATCATCACGTACCAAGGAAGTTGATATATGCCGAGCCCACCAGTCAGCTTCGACTTTTTCAAAACCTCTATCGCAGCTTGAATACGCTCACGTAACGTATCTACCTCATGGATGCTGGCTTCATCCGTGGTCTCTCCATCTTCCCCTTCGAGTAAGGTTTGTACCGCAGCTTGTTGATGCTTTTTCTCTACAGCATGGCGCCCCCATTGATAGCCAACAACCAGTACTGCAAATACAGCAATAACAAACAAACGCATTACGGCATCTGCAAGTGGCGTTTTGCCAGCAATAGCGACAAGTGGGCCTCCAAACCAAATGATGAAAGCAAACGCAAGAAAGCCAACTAACAAAAGCGTCCACTTCGAACGAAGCACTAGCGCGATTTTTTTGAATACCAATCCCATCAACAACGTCCGCCCTTACCTAGTTCAACAAATCAACTTCAACACGACGATTCTGAGCACGCTCAGACTGCGTCGAATTACCCTGAACCGGCTCTGATTCGCCTCTGCCTTCCGGCCACAGACGCCCTCTCAATAATGTCCCAACCGACATGGTGTCAGCGACCGAGGTTGCTCTTGCAAGTGAAAGGTGCCAGTTTGAAGGAAAACGACTGGTGATGATCGGCTGACTATCGGTATGACCGGTAATGAGAATCCGTCCATCTGTCGACTCCAGCGCGCGGGATAACTTCTGCAGTATCGGGATAAAGGACGCTTTAATATCCGCACTTCCCGGGGCAAAAAGTTCATGTGAAGCAATAGTGAAACGCACTCTGTCTCTCATCGGCTCGATCCGAATAAGCCCTCTTTCCACTTCCGTGTTAAGACGCTGCTGCAGTAATCGCAATTCTGCTTCATCAATAAGACTCTCTGTCTCCTGCGCTGGCGCCCATTGAGCTAAAGATTGGATTTGATTAAACACGGGATCAGAGTGTTGATTGATGGTGTAACGACTGAATAGAAATAACGACAGAAGCAAAGCCCCAAATACACTCACAACTAACCATGTGGGTATGCCAATCTCACTCTCATTTTTGATTTCAACAACCGGATAAGTTTGGATAGACAAACTTTCTTCGACTTCACCATTTACCTGCTCTAGAGACGAAAAAACATGCTGTCGGTACTCCTCCAATTTTTGCTGCCCGACTTGCTCAAACTTATACTTACCGACAAACCCCAAGCTCAAACACACATATTGAAGCTCAAGCAATTGGGCATGTTGGAAAGGCGCACACAGATGATCATCGAGCAGCGTAAAAAAGTACTCACCACCTGATGTTTGTGAATGCAACATAGACAGCAAACTCTCTTGTCCCCACTCAGATTCTCCCCCCACTGAGTATTCAGCACGGTTTCGTCAATCAAACAGCACAAGCAAAACATTGCAGCATCCAAACTTGCTTGGTTTATCTGTGCATATTTAAGGCTCGACTCATACTCGTTCAAACGATCATTGAACGCTTGCTTGAGAACCTTGGTGTCTGCATGAGTCGGTGTACAACGAACCTGATTCACCATCGATAAAATGGTACTGGCGCTCTCAAGTAATGGGTTAGTACCCAACATTGGAAGCGGCATCAGCGTCGTTTTATTGGTTGTCGGTGTCGCGACCACCGTTGCATCAGAGGATACTTGTGGCCTGGGAGCGGCCTTGTTGTTACCTGTTCTCAAGCCAGGGCGCGGTTTGATAATGGTTGCGTCTGTCATACTAGTTATCCTGCTCACACTATTGACGAATGGCCCAAAGCTGCATGTCCAGCTCCGGATACAAACCTGAAAGATGAATAGCAATACCGCCACTTGTTTTGAGTCGTGCCCAGTACTGGCTCGTCTTGTCTAACTTGAAGTAATGAAAGCCAGCATGATAAGGAACTTGCCTTGGCGCGGCTGGCAATGAAGCCACGGGCACACCAGAAAGCTGGTTATTAATCAGATCACGAATATGCTCAACCGGTCCCACTTTGACTTGATTTGGGAATCGAGCGCGAAGCTCGTCGGTAGTGACGTCTGCTCTCACCGCAATAACGAACTCAGCTTGCTCAAGCAACAGCTTATCTTCTAGTCGACTGAATCTGATGCCATAGTGCGAACTCTCAAGTGGTAATTGATGTGCGGTTTGTTCAAGGACAGTGCCCATGCTTTGGCTCAACGCCGTAAAGAGCTCTCCAAGAGTTTGGCTAAGATTGTCGTGCTGATAAGGTGGAAGTGTCGGCATACGCTTGCTTTGATTGGAAAAAGTCGCTAACTCACCCGCTAGCGCAGCGCACTGAGAATACAAAGATTCTGGATGAATCTGTTTGGTCGAAAGCACGTGTGACAGTACACCATCAAAGCGGTTAAGCACCTGTAACATGAGAAAATCAACGATAGAACTGGCACTACTTTGACTCGAACCAATTCGACCAGCCAGGGAGTCAGCTCGCTGCTTTAATGTTCCATGTAAGTCTTTTAGCGAGCGCATAACTTCTTGATGAGCTGCACAGTTGAGCAACGGTGGGATGTAACGTTTATCGAGTACGACTGCCCCTTCTTCCGTGACAGAGTGTATTCGCGCAATGGCAACAGTATCAAAGCCTGCCAACGGCTCAGACTCTAACTTAAGTTCTGTATTCAATCTTGCTATCTGAATGATTTCATTCGTATCATCATTCAAACTAGTATCGTTAATGCTCACCTCATCAACATAATATCGACATTGTGCTGTTTCGCGTTCTGCTAAGTTCTGCCCTGATGCAGTGGCAGACGGCACCGCTAAATAGATAACTTCATCGCGTACTTCACTTGTTAGACACTTAGGTTTTGGCAATGAGTCTCGCTCTGGCGACAGGACGCCTGCACCCGTTGGTAGATAACCTTGAAAGCGAGTCAAAGCAAACTGGCCATTGGACAACAATGAATAGTCGATATCCAAGTCATAGATCCCCCAAAAGTAAGGGTTCACAACCGCCAGACTTTGATAAAGGCGAGAATAAATGCTTCTCTCTTGTTGCTGAAAATGTTGAGGACGCAGAAACATACCCTCGTTCCATGCGACGCGGCAAAA
>NZ_JYJK01000011.1 GCF_003263785.1 Vibrio variabilis | reverse complement strand
TTTGGAAAGCATACTCAAAGCATCTTGTTCACTGCCGGTGGCTTACCGAACCCCAATCAGTTTCGAAGGCCGAAAAATGATTGATGGCGGAGTGGCTGACTCTATCCCAGTTGTTGAGGCCTACAAAAAAGGGGCAAGAGTCATCACAGTGATCTTGTCTCAAAAGCAAGGCTATATGAAGCGTCCCCCAAAGGCACCATGGATACTGCGCCGTCTGATGAAAAACACCCCCAACTCGCGGAGGCTATGATTAATCGTGCCGAGCAATACAACCAAACGATAGCTTTTATTAATCACCCCCAAAAGACTGCACAATTAATGTGATTACGCCTGATGATAGCTTCGCTGTAGGAAGGCTCACAACGGATAAAGAGAAACTTGAAGCTGGGTATCAAATGGGACTAAGGGCAGCACAAGGCGTGGTTCAGCAAACTCTATTTACTCGCTAAGTTTTAACGCAGTAATTTCCATTGGTTTACCATAAAAATAGCCTTGTTGAACGACTACCCCTTTTGCCTTGAGATAATTTGCTTGCTCCAACTGCTCTACCCCTTCTGCAATCAAGCTAAGGTTTAGAGACTGAGCCATCGAAATAATCGCGTCAAGCACAGGAACGTTCACACTGTCATGCCCAATTGAGTCAACAAAGCACTTGTCGATTTTCAAGCAATCTATTGGCGTTGATTCGAGCATTGACAAAGAAGTTTGTCCTGTACCAAAGTCGTCAATCAAGATCTCTATCCCATTAGATCTTAAGTGACTGATTGCACTCTTGGCTTGACGGCTAAGCAACTGACGCTCGGTTATTTCAACTCCCAGAGTGATCCCATTGGCCTTAAACTGCTCGGCGTGAGCTATCAGTTTCTCGCATCTTTCTTTAACTAAAAAGTAATCAGGCGGAAAGTTGATACCAAGGTGAAATGGCCTCGACAGAGATACTTCTGAAAAGTCGCTCATCGCTTTATCGATGACGATGTCAGTCAATGAATTGATTAATCCACACTCATCTAAAATAGGAATAAAGACATCTGGGTAAACAAGGCCACGCTCTGGATGGTTCCAACGAACCAGTGCTTCAACGCCACTCACTTTGCCACTCACTACATTGAACTCAGGTTGATAATGTAATACGAACTGCTTGTGTTTGACCGCATTCTCAACGTCGCTATAAATACCCGAACTTTGTGAAAGGAGACGACGAATATAAAAAAGAGCCATGTAAGCGGTTAAGGTGCTTGGTATCGCTGCCAAGAAATAGAACCAACCCTTCTCTTTAATTAACTCATTACTGGCAATGAGTTGAATTTCTTGACCCGGAATATCCGTTCTCGCCGTATACGCAAAAAAACCATCGTTTCTGACTGAGTCACTTGGTGTGGACTGGTCGCCAATAAAAAGTGCCGCAGACTTGAGCCTTGGCTCAGTTCGATAGCCTAAACTAGCTCGCATATAGTCTAGCGCGAGCAAAGACACCGCATGATAAACTTGATCATTGAGAACCCTTCTATTGATCACTGCAATTGACGTGGCTTGCGATCTTGGCATCGGAACGAGTTCCATCGACTGTGGTTCATCCGTTAACTTACCCAAGTCAACGATTGGACGATTGATCACATTACCTAGCGATGAACAGACGAGTTTTCCATCCAAAACAATCTGCATTTCAAGAATTTCACGCTCATATCGCAAAACTTGTTGAAGATAATGGCAATTGGTAGGTGCGACTTGAGCGGCTTTATTTTCCATCGAAACACTATATACAATCCTGCTATAAGCATTCGCATACCCATCCCCCAACTGGCGAATAGTCTCTTTCACACTTAGCAACGCGAGCACTAAAAGCGTCACAGTAACTAAAACGAGTGGTACAAGAGCAGCTGCCCAAAACAGTACGCTTCGATTCGTCGTATTCAACCCAAACATATCATTCCAATCTCTTAACTTAACCTCTAAACCATAAACGATTTTTCTATCATGCAGCACAAAAAAACCCGAAGTTAGATACTTCGGGTTATGGAGTCATAAGATATTGGGGTATCGAATGATTACAATAGCTCTACCGATTGCTGAGCAATCACAAACTCTTCATTGGTCGGAATAACCATCGCTACAGCATTTAGCATTTCAGATTTCGCGATAACGCCTGCGTTACCAAAGCGAGCATCTTCGTTGCCTTTCACGTCTTCTTTAAAGCCAAGAAGTTTCAGGTTGTTTAAGATCTCGCGGCGAATTGGCATAGAGTTTTCACCGATACCACCAGTAAAAATGATGCCGTCAAATGAATCTAGCGCTGCTAGGTAAGATGCAATGTACTTAGATACGCGGTAAGTAAATACTTGGAATGCTAGCGCTGCACCTTCGTGACCCTGCTCCATTGCCTCTAGAATGCCACGAGCATCGCTCGTTAGACCAGACACGCCTAGGAAGCCAGACTCCTTGTTAAGTGCATTGAAGACCTTGTCTTGTGACCAACCCTTCTTAAGAAGGTACTCGATGATACCTGGGTCAAGGTCACCACAACGCGTACCCATCATAAGACCAGATAGCGGCGTAAAGCCATCGACGTATCTACAGACTCACCGTTGTTAATTGCACAAACTGATGCGCCGTTACCAAGGTGTACAGAGATGAAGCTTGCCTCTTCTACAGGCTTGTTAATCATCTTCGCTGCTTCACGACTCACGAAGTAGTGGCTGGTACCGTGGAAGCCGTAGCGGCGGATACCGTAGTCGGTATATAGCTCATTTGCGATAGCGCCCGTGTAGGCACGCTTTGGCATAGACTGGTGGAATGCGGTGTCGAATACAGCGAACTGCGGTAGTGATGGGAAAGCCTCCATCGCAGCGCGAATGCCGATAGCACCAGCTGGGTTATGAAGCGGCGCAAGATCAGCCAGTTTTTCAATTTCAGCCGTCACTTCTTCGTTAATGCGTACAGTTTGTGTGAACTTCTCACCACCGTGAACAATACGGTGACCTACCGCAACAATGCTCTCTTGCAGACCTAGCTCATCTGTAAGGCCAACGAGTTTACCGATGGCGATTTTGTGGTGGCTGTCATCGCCTTCGATTGCGATTTCAGTTTTTTCACCGTTGAATTTCCAGCTCATACGAGACTCTGGAAGACCGAAACACTCACCGAGACCAGACAGTACAGCTTCACCAGTTTGAGAATCAATCACTGCAAACTTCAGCGATGAGCTACCAGAGTTGATGACAAGAACAAACGAATTCGACATTGGGGGTTATCCTGTTATTGAGCATGGATGGAAGACGACTTCCTAACATTGATTTGTATTATTCAATATTTTTTGAATCATTCAACTTTCTTTTAAGGTTTTGAATGTATCAAAATGATTTTTATTGATAATGATCAAACTAGGATTTAATTCATGAGTTGAATTTAATCGATTGCACCCCTTGATTATAGAGCCTCGCAGACATGTTGCATATTCATCATACAAAAAAGCCGAGCTTACGCTCGGCTTTCAACTATTTTTGAATACTCAACTTTAATTAAGCTTCGTCACGACGGTTGCCGCGTGAGAATGAACGCTCACCACGGTGCTTCCACGATGATCGCCACCACGGTTACGGTCAAAACGAC
>NZ_JYJK01000010.1 GCF_003263785.1 Vibrio variabilis | reverse complement strand
GCAAGATGTAAATCCAGTACTGTCGGAGGCGCGCTGGAATGTTGAGTTCATGCTCGCAATGCAAGTACCCGAAGGGCAAATTGTCAGTGTTCCTGTCGGCAATCAATCTGCAAGTAAAACACTTGAACTAACCGCCATTGATGCTTCTCACTTGGCGTTTCATAAAGTCGCCGACGAAGTGTGGACTGGTATGCCATTACCACCGCACAAAGACGATAAAAAACGCTATGTTGGCCAGCCAAGTACGGCTGCGACTCTTAACCTTGCGGCGATTGGCGCTCAATGTGGACGATTATGGAAAGAGATCGATCCTAGCTTCGCAAAACGTTGTCTAACAGCCGCCGAAAAAGCGTGGACGGCAGCATTAGTGCATCCGAACATTTTTGCTTATGACAACTTCACCGGGTCAGGTCCATATGATGACTTGGTTTTGAGTGATGAGTTTTATTGGGCGGCGAGTGAGCTGTTCATTACCACGGGTAATGCTCAATATCTCGATTTCTTGAAAAGCTCTCCACACTATCTAGAAACACCAAAAGGCAACCTTGCCACCGACGGCGATATTTTTTGGCAATACACTGCGCCACTCGGCACCATTAGCCTAGCCGTTGTTCCTAGTAACCTAGAGAAAGAAGCGATTTCACAAGCTAGAGCCAATATTATTCAAACCGCCTCTAACTATGAAGCGCAGGTAACTAAAGAGGGTTACCACATTCCTTACTCTGTCGAAGAGTACCCTTGGGGCTCAAACTCAAACTTGGTTAACCGAAGCTTGTTCTTGGTTTATGCCAATGATTTTAGTGGCGACATGAAGTTTCTAAAAGCAGCAGCGAACGCGATGGATTACATTCTGGGTGCCAATCCAATGAACATCTCCTACGTGACCGGTTATGGCAGCCACGCGGCGCAAAATCCTCACCACCGTTTTTGGGCAAAGGCGGCAGATGAAAACTCTCCGGCACCTGCACCTGGTGCATTAATTGGTGGGCCTAACTCGATCAGCTTTTCCGACCCTATTGCCGCAACAATGAAAGGACAATGCATCGGACAAACCTGCTATCGAGATAACATTGGTGCATGGTCACTCAATGAAATCACCATCAACTGGAACGCTCCGCTGGTTTGGGTTGCATCCGCTTTGGACGAGGGAAAACTGCACTAATACTGGGCTTTTTGAATCAATCCACATGGCCAGCCCCCTAAGCTGGCCTATTGTCTATTTTGAAGAGGTTCATAATGACCACAATGTTAAAACTCGTTTGGCTTATCCCTGCGATACTGATATCCGCTTGCAGCTCAGAAAGCAAAACACCGCCGCTAGGCAACGACGGTACTTCCGCCTCCTTCAACACGACAGAACAACCTTTGTATGGCGCTGAAGTGTTTAGTCACGACAAAGTACTGTTTGGAAAGTTCGTTATCCGCATGAAAATGGTTTCTAGTCCCGGCGTCATTTCATCGTTCTTTACCTATGACAACGAAAGCTGGGCTGGTGGGATACCTTGGCGTGAAATCGATATTGAGTCGGTAGGAAAACGAGCCGATTTGCTGCAAACCAACTTAATCACTGGTGAAGCAAGCCATCGTATCCACTCAGAACAACTTCACACTGTTGATGATATCGATGAGTTTCATGAACATACACTTATCTGGACACCGGACGAAATTACCTGGCAAGTTGATGGCGTGACAATACATCAAGAACTGGCTTCGCAGTCTCTGCAAATTCAAGACATGCGTGATACGCCACAAAGCTATCGAATGAACCTTTGGGTTGCAGATTCAATCGATTGGGCCGGGCGCTTCAACACAGACAACCTACCGCTGGAGCAAACTATCGATTGGATTGAGTACTACGCCTATGACAATGGGGAATTTACCCTTGAATGGCGCGATGACTTTACTTACTTCGATAGCAACCGTTGGGGTAAAGGGGATTGGAGCTTTGCTGAAAACCTCGCCACCTTTAGGCCAGAGAACGCGGTCATTATAGACGATGTGCTGGTCTTACGATTGACCCACTAGGGGATGTTAGTCCGGTCAAATTTCTGCGCATAACCAAATGTAAAGCCCTAGGTTAAACGGGCTTTTTTAAGACTCAAAGAAGAGACAATCAGCTCGGACGGCTCATTTTCACTCGCTGTTTAACTCGGTCAAAGCGCTCTTTATTGATGCGTTCTTTTAACTTAGGTTTGATGTCTGCCACTGGCACCGCCTTCCATTCACCCTCGTGATAAACAACGATATAAGACGCGCGGCTAATCTCCTCTCGTACGACCCACTTACCGTCATCGATACGCTTCACGTCTCCGCGAACATTGCCATCGGAGTCTCGGACCGTCCAAGTACCATTGCCGTTCTTGCTACCTGTAATCGTATGATCCGTTTTCAGTGAAGAGATAGTAATCACGTCGTCTTGAACTAAGATTTCTCCAATACGGTAACCATTGTATGTAATGGAGTACAGCGTCTCACCTTCTGTTTCACGCTCTTTAACCGTAGAAATCTTCGCATTCGGGTTAACCGGTGACTCATATTCTGGTAGATGTACCGGGACACCTAGGTCTAAATCTGGAATGTAAACATAACCAAGGTCAAAACCCAAACCTGGCTCCGTTGGCTCCGATCCTTCTGGCGCACTGTTACCATAACCAGCATCCACATTCTCAAAGCCCAGGTCACCATCAAACTCAGGCAGTGGTTCTGTCGGAGATGAACTTCCGCCACTTGATGAGCAGCCAGCAAGTAAAGCGACAGCAAGTGCAGAGCAAAGGAGTTTAGATTTTTGAATCGAGGTTAATTTCATGATGTTTTGCCTTCATGTTTTAAGATGAGTAAATCTTAAATGCCTCGACCTATTCAAACTATAGAGCAAAAAATATTTCTGACATTCACCACCTAAATATCAACTATTAAAGTTTTTTTAACGTGGCCTTTATACGTTGAGTTTCGACACCACATCGACCATCAACTACTTCAATACCTTGTAATGATAGCGTTTCATATTCGTCTGCACTTACATAGATATCATAAAATCCCGCTTGCGAGCCGAAAACCTCAATCATTTCTGGGTCGCACTGGTCTTTCGTGAAATCTTTTGTGACATCACCCCCAGGCCCTTTTACCGTTAGCGTGCTGTCACATTTTAATGACTCCTCTGTATCAGCATCGATAATTAGTACTTCTAATGTCGAAGAAACAACGGACGGACAGGCTTGCTCATCAAGATGCTCATCTTCACAGCCAAATAGAATGGGTATTATCACAATAAAGAGTGTTTTAAATTTGTTTTTCATTTAACCAAGCCCTTAGTGTTGAACACATTTCCAAACTCTGACTTTGTAGTAATCAATAATTTGAAGCCATTCCTCGCCGATGTTGCAGCCATGTGTTGGAATATTGCTAGAGTTCCATACAGCTGAACCTCGCACGCCCATATCCTTCCAATATGGCAAAGGATCAGCTGGGTCATGATAGAGAACATTGCCATAACGATCTAATGAGCCAACGTGCATTTATGGGTAATTGTAAAACTAGTAATAGCGAGGGTGCCGACTATTGATATCCACCTGGAAATTTTCATATAGACCCCGCAATTCTTTGTTGTAAATTGAATTATCACAACGATTTACTACACTATCTATTTAGCGATGAATATTCAACGACGTTATTTTATAAAACACATGTCGTTCACATTATGTAGGGGTATGGAATTTCTTAATACACTCTATCTGATATTTTTGAAGCCCGAAGAAAAAATATTTTGCCATGAAAATGTCTTCTATTATTTGCGTTACTTATCAGTAAATATTGAGTATAACTATATAGCGCTGTACTTAGATCAACTTTAGTGACCTCTATCAATTGTTCTGGTTCGAGATAAGGCTTTGTTGCCTCACTCAGCGAAAGGCAGAACTCTAGCTAAATAGTTCGCATTTTAAACAACATACTGAGTTTCGGGCATACCTAACCCAATTAGCTTGTTGAGTGTTTTTGTCATGACGTAATTCTCAGTAACTTGTGCGTTGCAATTTGGAAACGATAGTGAACCTCGATTGACTAGGGAGTTGTTGTACTCACGCCAGTTGGTGGTTTTAAGTCAAGGCTTCGACATGAAATCAAATTCAGCAAGTGAATGTCCCTGATCTGATCGTAGGATTTTGATTTAACTCATTCGATTTCAGCAACAAAGTCTTTTGTGAAATGTTGTCGAAGCCATAATGCAGCATCTTGGGCTATAGAAATGGGTTGTACCAGTGTTTATCGATATTCTGGCGGGACTTACGCTTGGAAAGGTGCTCATTACACAACTGAAAATGACACCGATTTGTCATTTGTCATCATTCACACATTACTCATGTGAAAACCGACTTATATTAAAGTCCGCAATGCAAGTCGGTTAAATATAACACATACACTACAATCTAGAGTTCATTAAATACACATGTTATTCACTCAAACTGTCCTCAGTAAATGTTTATACCATCACATCATTCGTCGCAGCGGTGGGTGGCACTTCCGATGCTATTGAATAACTGGCTAACATAGAGTTTAGTACAGATAGCCAATCATTCATCCCTTCATGCGTTGTCGCCGATAACTCAATCACTTTAATCGCAGGGTTTACACTCCTTGCATTCTCTATACATTTCGCTATGTCAAAGCTAACGTAAGGAGTAAGATCAATTTTATTGATGATCATGTAATCCGCTTCGGCAAACATGTAGGGGTATTTAAGCGGTTTATCATCCCCTTCGGTCACTGACAAAATTGCGACCTTACTATGCTCTCCTAGGTCAAAACTAGCAGGGCAAACGAGGTTACCTACATTCTCAATGAATACTATACCCTCGCCTTCAAACGCAAGATGATGCATCGCATGATGAATCATGTCTGCATCAAGGTGACACCCTTTGCCTGTGTTCACTTGATACGCCGGCGTCTGAGTTGCCCGAATGCGATTAGCATCATTCTCTGTCTGTTGGTCACCTTCTATTACAGCACAGCGGATCTTGCCTGAGAGTAAGTTTAATGTCTCCGTCAGAAGCGTCGTCTTACCCGAACCAGGACTCGACATCAAGTTAAGCACCAATTGACGATTCTTTTTGAAATTTGCCCTGTTATGCGCTGCCACTCGATCGTTATTCGATAATATTGAGCGTTCAACCTCTATCAATCGTTGCTTAGACACGACTTCTGAATGATGGTGATGTTCCTCATTTGTATGTGAATGTTTTCCATTACCGTTTTCATCACAACCACAAACTCCGCACATACTAGATGACCTCCATATGTTCAATTTCCATTTCATTTCCGCTATTCAATTCAACGCTTAATCCGTTACAGTTCGGACACTGTTGTACATAGTTCTGCGCCCTAAATTCACAGCCACAATCCAAACAAGTCGCTGATGATTCGATCGTCTTTATGATCACTTTCGCTCGATTGGCAATGGTGTCACGCGCTGCAACTTCCAACCCGACCCTCAGCGCTCCCTCCTCGATACAAGAAAGCTCACCGATACGCAATGTGATGGTCGTAATTCGCGTAGCATGCTTTGCCGTGGCGAGTTTGGTTACTGTATCGATAGTATTTAGAGCTAATGATAATTCGTGCACTTTGCCCCCTAGCAAATCCTTGGCAGTAACTCCCCTACCGGGAAGTCCATTATTCGCTTGGCTCCTGTTTCAGAGCTCAAAACCGGTAATCTTGGCTTCGCTAGTTCTACTCGACCAATGATGGCAGCGTTTTCGTTGAACGTTCTAAGTATCTCAATTGCAATTGGAGCATATTGTTCAGGCAACGCCATCACAAAAGTCCCCTCATTGGCCAAATCGAAAGGCTCCATTCCAAAAAGCTCGCACACACCTCGCACCGGATCAGAAACAGGAATATCAGCCTCTTGCAGCAGTATTTGGACCTCTGACGTTTTACACCACTCTTGAAACACAGACGCCAAGCCACCCCGAGTTGCATCTCTCATTGCGTGAATAGGTATTCCACTGCTCAATAACTGACTGACGGCAGGCCAAACTACTGCACAGTCAGACTTTATATCGTGCTCAAGCTTTAGGCCTTCGCGTAAAGCGAGAATACAAGCACCATGACAACCAATATCGCGCGAAACAATCACCACATCGCCTTGTTTAAGTGCTGTTGCACTCACACCTCGTCGGACAACACCACCAACCCCGGTCGTGTTGATAAATATTTTATCTACTGAGCCTTTAGCTACCACTTTGGTGTCACCACACACCACTTTCGCTCCTACTTTTTCAAGTTCTGAGGCCATAGAACTTACAATGTCTTTTAAGGTGTTAAACGCCAAGCCTTCCTCTAAGATGAAACTACACGACAAATACTTGGGACGAGCAGCCACCATACTCAAATCATTGCAAGTACCTGCGACAGCCAAAGTACCAATATTGCCTCCTGGGAATGCGATAGGAGAAACCGTAAAACTGTCCGTGCTCATTGCAATCTCCCCAGAAACTGACAGAGTTGCAGCGTCCTCGTCATCGAATTCAGCACAGTTCGCAAAGCATGGTTTAATTATTTTTTCTATTAACTCCTGAGTTTCAACCCCCCACCACCATGAGCAATCTGGATTTTTCTATCTGTATTCATCAACATTCTCCAAAATCGAAGCGTAACGATAGTAAGCATTGCAAGCCCCTTCCGAACTCACCATGCAACTTCCCACTGGTTTGTTGGGCTTACAACTTTTACCAAATAATGCACAGTCGGCAGGATTTTTCTGCCCCTTTAAGATAGCGCCACAACAACATTTGGCACTGTCTTTTATCGGTTTGTTACTGAAGTCACCAGCAAAGACAATTTCTGCATTCAAATGACGATATTCATCACGTAAGCTCAAAGCACTATTGGCAATATTGCCAAGTCCACGCCAGTTAAAGTCCTCGCGAACCTCAAAATAAGTATCAACTAATGACTGTCCTAACTGATTTCCATATTTACTGACAATCCGGCTGTACTGATTGCCAAGCGCTGGTTTCCCTGATTGCCGCATAGCTAATAGCTGCTCTAATGCTTGTAGAATATCAACCGGTTCAAAGCCAGCGACCACGATCGGAACCTGGTACTCGTCGACAATGGATTGATAAACGTCGTAGCCGGTAATTGCACTAACATGCGACGGCGCAATAAAAGCATTGACTAGACTATCGTTGCCTTCAAGAACCGCTTTCATAGCAGGGGGACGAGCACATGGTTGACATGGAAAGAGAGATTAGAAATGTTTTGCTCCACGGCGTGGCGTAACACTATCGCCGTCATTGGAGTCGTAGTTTCAAAACCAATGGCAAAATACACCACTGACTTTTCTGGATTTTGGCGAGCAATAGTCAGTGCGTCCAAGGGATCATAAACGGCTTCGACCCTCCCACCGTTAGCTCTGCACTGAGCTAACGATAACTTTGAGCCTGGTACTCGAACCATGTCTCCCAACGTCACCAATATCGTATTTGGCTTCATCGCTAGGCTTATTGCATGGTCAATACGCTCTTTGGGCATAATACATACCGGGCAGCCTGGTCCATGAACAAATTGAATTTTATCACTCAAAAGTTGTGGTAACCCGTGACGCATAATCGCATGGGTATGGCCACCGCAAACCTCCATCACGTACATAGGCGCATTCAACGACTCTGACATTCGATTCAAATGATCGACCATTGCTCGTATTTTGGCGCTATCGCGAAACTCATCGACAAGTAGGTTAAGATTACTCAACTATTTTCTCCTTCTTGAATAGCGAGAATACTGTCAAAGTCTTGGAGCGTTTGCTTCGCCTTATCTACGCTGATCTTGCCAATCGCAAATCCAACATGGATCAATAAATACTCCCCAAGTTCTATATTTGCTTCTATCAATTCGGTATTGACCTCACGCTTAACACCTAAAGTGTTGACTATCACCGAGTTCGGGGTCGATCCGATCTGAACCACTTCCGAGGGAATTCCTAAACACATATGGCTATCTCTATTTTGTTTTGAGGCGCAAACCGAAATAGGCCTGCCCAACCGCTATGCCAGCATCATTTACAGGGACTTTTTCCCCCATATAAACATCAACTTGACATTGATGAAGTCTACTCACAGCTTCATTTACTAAGCAGCGGTTCTGAAACACTCCCCCAGCAAGCACAACTGGCAACTCAGGGTGGCGGCCAGCCCATTGGCAAATGGTTGATACAATTGCGTCAATAAGTTGGTGACAGAACCATGCTTGACTCACGTTTGTCTCGCTTTGGATCCTCTGAACGACTTCACGCAACGCAGGGCGCCAATCAATGATGCCATCATCAGACAGTTCGAACCTTATTCTCTTCAGCTCGCTGTAAGCGACTGGTCGCCTTGTCAGGGAGTGCGTCTCTTTTATGATTTGGTTCTCAATTATTAATCCGCTTTCTCCTTCAAAGTCCAGGCCGTCTATCAGTCCAATAAGGCTTGCCCACGCATCGAACAACCTACCCACTGAAGTACATTTCGGGCTATTTTGCTCCTTCAACCACAGCGTATGTAAATTGTCTATTTTATTGTCACTCCAGTTGGAAAATACCTTTAGGTGCATCGCCTTTATCTGTTCGAACGAAAAGCACTCCAAAAGCATTGCGAAGGCGATACGAGCGGGCTCTCGTATCGCTTGCTCGCCACCAATCAAACGAAACCCAAACAAACACCCAATTCTCTCATAGCTATCACGAGTGGCTTTTAAAACCTCTCCCCCAAATCGTGCCATCGTCCCCCAGCCCAGTGCCATCAAATACGAAACTCATCACTGGGGTACTTATATTGTGCTCTGCTAAAACTGCCAGGGTATGCGCAAAGTGGTGTTGTACCGACTCATGCTCAATACCCATAGATTGACCACAATGTGTAGAGAAATAGCGCGAATGCAGATCGGTCACCGTTTTGGTGATCTGTGTGTGGTAGATGGAAGGCAACCAATGCATCATATTTTGGTAGCGTTCTTGAACCGATAAAGACTCTAACTCGCCTAAATAAGGACTGAGAGTTAACATATTTTGTGACACAAAAGCGATGGTAGACTTCTGCTGTGCTCCCATAGCCAACAAAGCTTGATCAGCGCCCTCAATATTGACGCTTAAAGGGGCGTAGCCCCGAGCTAATCGAAGTGGTCTGATCTTATTACCAACAAAATGCACCAAGCTGTCGTCACAGGGGTTTTGAATGTCTCGGTTGTGGTCAAGTATAAAATCAAGTTGCTCTGGGAAGCTTGAGACAACATGAGCATACTCTGTCGCTAACACGTCTCCAGAAACATTCGCACTTGTCATAACCAAAACTTGAGTTGCAGAAATTTCGCGTAGGGATTCAAATAAAAGATAATGAAGCGGACTGTATGGCAGCATTACACCTAAATAAGGTACATTTGGGGCGACACCATCCAGACCTATGGTATCCTTTGAGACAACTTTTTCCATCAACACAATAGGCCTAGAAGAACAATTAAGAGCTTGCCATTCTTCTGAAACTCCGGTGACATAAGACCTGGCTACCCACTCTGTGGCGGTCATAATAGCCAAGGGTTTACGATTTCTTCGCTTAAGTGTACGTAATCTGGCAACCGCACTAGAGTCAGTCGCATCGCAAACCAAATGAAACCCCCAACACCTTTGACGGCGCCGACGCTCCCTTGCTTTATCATTTGAGCACATTGGGTAATCGCTTTGGTTTGCTCTGTTACCTGAACGTCACCATCTCGCGTAACAAGTGTTATTTGGGGGCCGCAATCTGGGCATGCAATAGGTTGAGCGTGATAGCGCCTATCCATCGCATCTGCGTATTTGCTCGCACATTGGCGACACATAGTAAACGGCGACATCGACGTCATTGGCCTATCGTAAGGAAGAGCTTCAAAATAGAAAACCGAGGTCCACAGTTGGTACAATTGGTAAAAGCGTACTTGTAATATGGCGACGCTGGATCACTCATATCCTCTAAACAGTCATGGCAAGTACCCTGATCTGGAGAAATACTCGCAATAGTCTTTCCCGTATATTCGCTCGCATCAATGACAAAATCCCGAACCTCAATTAGCGGTGCCTCATTCACCTCAATTGTTTCTATGTATGCTAGCGGCGGCGGATTCTGCCTCAGCTGAGACTCAAATTCGACAAGGCTATCATACCCCCTTGAACATCGATCTTAACCCCTTGTGGGTTGTTGAGCACCCGCCCAGAAAGTAAAAGCCTTTTTGCTTGCTGATAGACAAAAGGTCGAAACCCCACCCCTTGAACAATACCAGAAACAGTGATGAGACGACGTTGCTGCATACCTACTTGTCCTATTGCAAAAACAAAAAGATACTTCCTAGTGCACTGAAACTCACTCCCAGCACATAGCGTATAACGGGCAGTTCTCGAGCATCTATCCAACGGGCAACACTACCAGCAAACACAAGTAAACTAACACTCGATAGCAGTAGCCCAGAAAAATAAGCCAGAGTAGAAATACCGACTGGCATTTCACTGGCATGTGCTAGGCCGTGAAATGAAGCACCAAGAATGGTAAACGATACTAACCAACAAATTTTGTCGACTTTTGCGATGGCGACCGTCAGCCCTGCAAGCAGGACACTAGAAGCAAGTACTAGTTCTAACATAGAGGCCGTTATACCTATTAGGCCAGCGACCAGTCCAAGAGATAGCACAGCGACGTAGCCAATCAAGTAATGCCAGTTCAACTTCGGCACTGCAAATGCAATAGCTAGTCCAACCGCCAAAATATAAGCCATATGATCCAGACCGGTTAATGGATGCAGAAAACCTTCCACGAACCCATGCTGGCCGTCATGGTGGCCGACATGCGCAAAAGCGGAAAAGCTAAGCAACGACGCTCCCAACAATACAATTCGTTTAATGGTCATAATTTTCTCCTAATCAGCGTAAATATTGTTTTAAGGACATACTTGGGGTTCATTGGAAACACGCATCGTGTGACTCCCTTTGAGGAAGTATTAGACGATCTGCATGGCAATAGATGGTCGCGTTACCTCTTCGGCAGTACCCGACCAAAGTTAGGTTCAATTTTTCTGCAAGCTCGACCGCAAGCTCTGTAGCGGCAGAAATGGCCACAAGAGACTCAATGCCTACCGCTGCCACTTTTTGCACCATTTCAAAGCTCGCTCTGCTTGTCACCAATACAAACCCAGTCGCTGTAGGATTCGTTTGAACATACCAACCAACGAGTTTATCTAGTGCGATATGACGGCCAACATCTACAAATATCGCCAACATGTGACCCTCAGCACTAAAATACGCCGCCGCATGACACGCACCTGTGCGATGACTTAGGTACTGTTTCCGTTCAAGATCTTTAGTAGCTAAATCAAGCCCAGATACGTTAAGCTTGCTTTCGTTAGACACAGGGAGCTTGACTTTCAAGATACCTTTCAGCCTCTCAGTTCCACATATCCCACATCCTGTTGTGCCAGCTAGGCTACGTTTTCTTTCTTTTAATCTATAAGTGCATTGATTAGAAATCGTTACGTCAATCGTAGTGCCCTGATGTTCGGTAACAACCTCTATATCTCGAATATCTGCCCTTTTATCAACAATTCCTTCGGTAATTGAAAACCCAATAGCAAAATGCTCCAGATCACAAGGCGTACACATCATCGTGGTGTATGAAATACCGTTATAGGAAATAGCAACTGGTATTTCCTCAATAAGGCTATCATTATTGAAAACATAGTTTTCCGATTTTAAGTATTTCGTAATCACCCTATTAGAAACAACACTTCTGTTTTGGAAGTTCAGCGAGATTTTCATAAAATTCTCCACAAATAATCTATAGGTAATCTTTACTATCAATACCCATTCTTTGCATGCGTGATAATAGCGTGGTACGTTTTATGCCCAATTTAGCGGCAGCACCTCTATTTCCAGCTACTATTCCATTACTTTCCTTTAGTGCCTGGACAACAAGGTCTCTATCAATGTTCACTTTTTGATATCTAGTTTGGTTATTAGCAGCAACTGGCTTATGACTAAATGACCCTATTTCAGCTAGTTGCTCATCAAGAATCGTTAGTACGCCGCCAGTAGATAATATTAGCGCTCGCTCAACAAAGTTCCTTAACTGCCTAACATTGCCAGGCCAATCATATTGCATAATGGCCTCCATCGCTGGGCCGCTAATATAATCAATATTCTTCCCAAATTTTGTTGACAACTTGTGAGTGAAATAATGAACCAGAATTGGAATGTCACCCTTTCTCTCTCGCAACGGAGGGACTTCAATAGGGAATATATTCAATCTATAGTATAAATCGCTACGAAATGCCTTCTTTTCCACCCTTGAGACTAGATCAACATTGGTTGCAACGACCAATCGAACATCTACTGCGACAGAGTGATTTTTACCCAGCCTCTCAAACTCATTCTCTTGTAATACTCGCAACAGTTTGGGTTGCTGAATTAATGGCAAATCTCCAATCTCATCTAAAAATAGCGTACCTAGATTCGCTTCTTCAAATCGCCCCTTTCGCTTAGCAACAGCCCCTGTGAAGGCTCCCTTTTCATGACCAAACAGCTCACTTTCGAACAAAGATTCTGGTATGGCGGCACAATTCATTTTTACCAGTTTGTTATCCTTCCTTTGGCTAGAATCATGGATTGCCCTCGCGACCAACTCTTTACCAGTTCCTGTTTCTCCTGTTATGAGCACGGTACTATCACACTGAGCTACAAGGTTTGCTCGTGCAATCAATGCGTGCATTTGTTCGCTTTGGGCGACAATCCCCTCGGCGATTTTATACTTGGAGAAGCTTCGTTTTAATGGAATCAAACCTTCGACTGGAGCGACACTATGTTGAACAAAATGTCGGCAAAAGCTATACATAGATATCGCAATTCTATCAGATACATGCTCAAGCAACTCGAGTGTCTCCCACTCACTATCGACAGAAAATGGAACTTTCCAGGCGTAGACAATATGTCCCAAATGAAAATTGCGAAACTTCAAAGGCCAAATGCAGAAACAACCAGTATCACTAGGTAAGAAAGGTTAGATTCCCTCTATTTCAGCCTCGTTTTTCTCATTAGCTTTTATTAACCTTCCCATAACAGATTCAAGGTTATTTCCAAGCAGTTTTGTATTTTGAATTTTAGTATCTATCACTGACTTTGATTTGTCACACATTGTTAACGTCAGCGTTTTCAAAATTATTATTTCTGTCTGCTAAGTCAACTAAAGAGATACTGTTAATGCTCAATTGCTTCGACGTAACTATTGCAAGAATTTTTAATAATTCCTTCTTGTCTGTAGAAGTAATTACTGCGTTGGTGACATCAACTAGCAACTTATTCGAAACATCATCCAACCTCATAGCCACCCCGTACTTTAAATTATATTTTATTGACGAACTTGTAAATAACACACTCTCCCAATCAAAATCTCCGTCTATTTTATAAAAATAGACGGAGTAGTATTGTGATCTAAATTAAGAATGTTCAACCTGTTTCTTTAATCTTGACTTCAGGCTTGTATATTCTTGTTGTACATAGTTTTCCGCTTGGATCTGATCGTCGATTCTTACCAAGTTTACAGCACAGTACTTATACTCTGGCGTACTTGAAATAGGATCGAGATGTTCAATGGTTAACTCATTACAAGCACCTATCCACCATTGATAGGTCATATATACAGCGCCTCTATTGACACGATCGTTTACAGAAATCCTCGAGATTACTTTACCTCGCTTAGAAGAAATCCATGCCAATTCACCCTCATTGACGTTATATTTTTGTGCATCCTCAGGATGAATTTGAATATAACCAGGTTCATCAGCTAATGTCGTCAGCGCAGAGCAATTACCAGTCATCGAACGACATGAGTAATGCCCGACCTCCCTAACTGTCGACAAAACAAGTGGAAACTCTTCACTAGGTAGCTCGATAGGAGCACGCCAATCCGCACCTATAAACTGCCCTTTGCCTGAAGGTGTTGAAAATTGATTGCCCTCAAACAAGTATGGTGTGCCAGGGTGATCTTCTGTAGGACATGGCCATTGCACAGAGCCTTGAGCTTCAATTTTTTCGTAACTTGCGCCTGCGAAATGCGGAGCCAGTGATCGCAACTCATCCCAAATCTCTTTGGTATTGTTGTAATGCATTGGATAGCCCATTTTCGTCGCCAGCAATGAGAAAATTTCCCAATCTGGTTTGCAATTCTTAGGCGGTTCAATCGCTTTGAAAAAGCGCTGGAATCCGCGATCGGCGCTGGTATAAACCCCTTCATGTTCTCCCCAACTTGTTGCAGGGAAGACAACATCAGCCAATTCTGCTGTCTTGGTCATAAAGATGTCTTGAACAATGACAAGGTCGAGTTTACTCAATGTATCTCGAACGGCGGCTATATCGGCTTCCGTTTGGGCTGGATCTTCACCAAAGATGTAGTACGCCTTACATGCACCTTCTGCCACTTTGTGGGCAACTTGTGTCAGGCGATAACCAGGATTTGGCGATAGTTCAACATTCCAGGCTCGCTCAAATTTCTCTCTAACTGCGTCATCTGAAACGAGTTGATATCCAGGGTATACATGTGGGAGCATTCCGAGGTCACAGGTACCTTGGACGTTGTTTTGACCACGGACTGGGCCACACCCCACACTTGGACGACCAAAGTTACCTGTCATCAAAGCAAGGCCTGCGATACCGCGCACAACATCAACAGCTTGTCCAAATTGAGTAACGCCCATACCCCAAAGAATCATGGCATCTTTGGCACAGGCATAGGTTCTCGCTGCAAGTCGAACATCATTCGGGTCAAGCCCTGTTATAGCTTGCATTTTCTCTGGTGAGTACGCCGAAACTATCTTCTTAAACTCTTCAAATCCTTCGGTATAGTTTTCAACGTAAGATTGGTCGTACAAGTTTTCTTCAATAATGACATAGGCGATGGAATTGACCATTGCCATGTTGGTACCGTTATTGAGAGGTAACCATTGGTCTGCAATTCTAGCCGACTCAATTTTCCTTGGGTCACATACAATGACTTTTGCGCCTTTTTCACGCGCTTTGATAATTTGTCTTGCAACAACTGGGTGGGAATCAGCGGCATTATATCCGATGATGAATAAGCAATTAGTGTTTTGAATTTCGGGAATGGCGTTGCTCATCGTACCATTACCTACTGTTGACTCCAGACCGGAGACTGATGGGGCGTGTCACACCCTAGCGCAGTGATCGACGTTGTTCGTCCCTATGACTGCCCGTGCGAACTTCTGCATCACAAAATTCGCCTCATTACCGGGACCGCGCGCTGAGCCTGTTGTGATAATAGAGTCGGGACCGTGTTCTTTTTTGATTTTCAGCAGTTTTACTTGCTGTAAACTCGATTGCTTCATCCCAACTGACTGATTCAAATTTAGCACCTTTCTCTCGGCGTATCATTGGGTTTTTTAATCTTGGGGTTAGTAAGTTGGTATCATTAAGAAAATCCCACCCGTAATACCCTTTCAGACACAGTTGACCTTCATTAGTTCTTCCGTGCATGGGTTCTGCACCTACTACCTTATTGCCTTCAACATGCAATTTCATCTTGCATCCAGTGCCGCAATAGGGGCAAACGACTTCAGTTTTTTTCATAGCTTATTTCTCACTTCTTGATACATCAAAAACTCAGTGACACTGCTTCATCAACGGCAGCCGTCCGTTTTTTCTTTTTCAGACTTTCCACCTCTTCAAGGCTCACTAATTTCAGAGCATTGGTTGGACATACCTCCATACACGCAGGTCCCCCTTGACGATGACTACAAAGATCACATTTCAAGGCTCGGCTCTCTGTAACCACACGATTAAACAGAGCATAAGCGCCTTCAGTCTGCTCAACTTGTTTGGTTACCACATCCATAGCACCATACGGGCATGCAATGGCACAAGTTTTACAACCAATACAACGAGACTGCAGTACTTTGACATAATGGTCTTCTTGTACGATCGCGTGATTAGGACACACTTTAGCGCAAGGAGCATCTTCACACTGACGACACATTACTGGAGCAGTCACAGTAGAGGTCTTTACCAGTTGTAATCTAGGTGTAAACTCAGCCGGATCATGGAGCGTAGTTGCATTTGTATCCGAGCAGTGTGACACCGCACAAGCCACTTCGCACGTCCGACACCCAATACACCGACTGGTTTCGGCAATTATAAATCGATTCATACGATATCCTTTAGTGTTAATATAAATCACTAACCATTAATAGTTAGCATGTTTCATGCCAGACTCTAGCAAAGCCTCCTTAGTCAACAATGTGATCATTTCCCCTAAAATTCAGAGTTTTAATTGACAATCGCACTCCATACAAGCAATCAAATATGCAAAGAATTAAATATCGACACTTTTGTCGATATTTCGACACCAATTAACAATGTTCAAACTCAGTGCTACCCTTCCATGACGTTAATCTGTTATAGATTTCATCAACGCTCTTTTTTACCATTTCAGTCATGGGAAATGAGAAAGCAACAATGGCTGGCTGAATGCCAACAAAAGTCACCTCAGGAACAAACGTTTCCAGCTCTTCTATGAAGAAGTTCAAAGGAAGGGCATGGGTGGAAACCATAAACATGTCGTTGATCGTTTCTGCACCGATAATGCGAATTTCTCCAGCCTTTTCACCAAAGTCAGCAGCATCTACAACGACCACTCTATCTGGCTGAATTTGTCTGATTTTGTAGAGACTATCCTCCGGCATCGTACCACCATCAAGTAACATCCAGTTCTCAATGGGTTCGCTTAACAAGCGCTCTGCCAAGTAAGGACCCGCTCCATCGTCACCCATCATCGCATTACCTACTGTTACCAATACTTGTTTAGTCACTGTTATGCCCTCGAATCATAATGTACATACTTGGCTCTTGGTGAATGGACTGCAACATTTCCATCATGGTTTTCGTAATATCACGCTGCTTCTGGTCTAGGGCTTTTCCATCTAGCTTTGACATTGCCAACGCCATTTGATGAATATGTTCAGGAAAAATAGTGATCTCGCCATACTTCATAAAACCAGATAGCTTTCGATGAACGGACGCGTTTGACTCAAATAACGAGATCCACCGCCGATATTCGTCTCGACTGCAAGTCACGCGAGCATCTAGGCAATCAACTACACCAAGGTGGTGCCCGATAGTTAAGCTGTAATACATCACTTGCTTTATTTGTTCGGGCACATCGTCTTTATCAACAAACTTGCTGTTCAGACAATAAAAGTACACTTTATCTACTATCATGCCGGCATACCCTTCGACGAGGCTTGTTTGCTACACCCTGTTAAGGAGGCCGATACCTTTGCCATCAATCGTCGAACAATTTCCGTAAGACGCGGATCGCCACGCTCAGCTAAGTAAGTATTGATGTTCTCGTCAATGTTTCGACTGTCTGAATGACTAAAAATCACCATAAGTTCGTCAGCAATATCTCCACCTTGTCGGTAGCCTGCTAATAAACGCGCTTCAGCCTCCACCATCACTCGAATGTCCATTGGTACGGTCGGGTGGCGAACTTGTGCGGCGGTCGAATCAACATCATGAGTCTTGGCTTTCATTTTTTGCTCAAGTAGACCTAACGCGACTGCAAACCCATAAATCGTTGCCGCTGGCGTTGGAGGACACCCCGGAATATACACATCCACAGGCACAATTTTGTCACTGCCCCCCATACACAATAAAGATCGTGGAAAATCCCCCATCACAGCCACAAGCTCCATAAGAGACAACAATCTTTGGATCAGGGGCCGATTCATAAGCTCGTAAAGCAGGTCCCCTTGTGGAACGCGTAACTGCACCTGTAAACAACAAAATATCGGCATGACGAGGGGTTGCTACAACCTTAATGCCAAAGCGCTCGGTATCATAAACAGGGGTAGTCGCTGCAAAAATCTCAATCTCACAAGCGTTGCAACCACCACAGTCAACCCGATAGACATACGCTGAACGCTTAATGGTTTTAGCCAGCTCTTGCTTTAAGGCTTGATGCTCCTTTGATAAAGGGACTGGGACAGTTTGAGTATGGTCGGCCGATACAATTTGTTTGATACCTTTCATAACACCTCCTCTTTTGGCTCACTTAATGAGCTTTCTGACTTAGGAAGAAATGCAGAGCACGCCACATTGGCCGCGTCGAGCATATTGTCTTTGCGACGGCATTCTGGGCACGTTTTTATTTGCTCTCGACTATGCTCAAGCTGCTCAGCCTTCATGCCAGTTTGCTTCAGTAGGCCTATGGTATAGTCCAGCAACTTTTGAGGTACAAAAGGCTTTTCGCATTGTAAACAGCACGCAATATCTGACTTTGCGACTTCATAAAGGTCACGCTTATTTGTGACAGCAAGCTCAAAACTTTCCGACAACCGAATAGCCCGAGTAGGACACACTTCTTCACAGCGTCCACAATAAATGCAGCGTGCAATCGACAGTTCCCATTGGCGAACTAAAGCTGGAATATCATTTTCAATGACGATCGCATTGGCGGGACACGCTCGTGCACATGCCCCACAGGAAATACATTGGCTAGCAATTAGCTCTGGCTTGCCTCGAAAGTCTTTCGCCACTTCAAGAGGGGCAAACGGGTATTTGACCGTTTGATCGCCTGTTTTAAGAACCGTTTTTATCAGTTTAAACATATTGCCCCTACAGATCTTTGAGTGGTGAGTTCTTACGAGTGATGCTGTATTGCTCAATCGCTTTGTAAGGAATAGTTTTGCTTCTGCGCTTTTTCGTATCCACAACAGTAACTCGGTCTGTACATGAATAGCAGGGATCCAAACTACCAATAATTAATGGGGCATCGGCCACATTAGCGCCACGTAGCATATAACGTAATGTTGGCCAATTTGCATAAGTAGCAGCTCGGCAACGCCAACGGAAAAGCTTCTGACTATCTCCGGTCATACTCCAGTGAATGTTTTCACCGCGAGGCGCTTCGGTGTAACCAAGAGCGAATTTGTGTGGTACGTACTCGAAGTCTTCTGTGAGGATCGCACCTGGGGGAAGGTGATCAAGTCCAAATTGAACGATATCTAGCGAGTCAAAAGTCTCACGTACGCGTATGAGCACCCTTGCCTTAACATCCCCAGTATCCAAAAACTGTATTTCAGAAGGGACAGCAGAGTAGGCTTCAAAAGTTTGACCATGCACAACTCGAACATCCCGAGCAAAGCCAGAACCACGAATTAGAGGGCCTACAGGACTAAAGTCTCTCGCTACGGTCTTATCCAAGACACCAACACCTGAGATACGGCTCTCAATATTTGGCGTTGAGAGCAACACCTCAACTAGCTCCGTAAACTCTTGTCGAACTTCTTTAACCATTTTGATGGCTAACTTACGTTGTTCTTTTAACAAATCTCGACGAACACCACCGATGAGATTAAGACCATACGTTTTCCTTGCACCGGTTAATGCTTCAGCCAGTTCCATTGTTTTCTCTCGAAGTCTGAAGAACTGCATGAATCCGGAATCAAATCCGACAAAGTGACTAGAGAGACCAATGTTTAACATATGACTATGCAACCTCTCGACTTCAAGCAAGATAGTGCGAATCATTTTTGCTCGGTCCGGAACTGGCACATCTAATGCGTTTTCAACTGAATTCGCATAACCAACACTATGTGTGAAACCACAAATTCCACAGACTCGGTCAGCCAAAAAGCCGACTTCTTGATAGCCCATTCGAGTCTCTGCAAGTTTCTCCATACCCCTATGTACATAGAACATTCGATAATCCGCATCAACGATTCGCTCTCCTTCAACAAAGAGACGGAAATGTCCTGGTTCATCATTGGTAATATGCATCGGGCCAACTGGTATCACGCGATTGCTCTCATCACCCAGCTCGTTTACAAACGGATAGGTTTCCGCTTCGGTGGTCGGCTGTGGTCGCTGGCGGTAATCCATTGCATCTTTTCTTAATGGATGCAAATCCTCTGGCCAATCGTCTGGTAAGATCAAGCGACGCTCATCAGGCAGCCCTACTGGTTTAAGTCCAAACATATCCCGAATTTCGCGTTCCCCCAAACCGCAGCGGGAATATCTGGTGTGATTGAGATAAACTCCGGCTCATGTTCCGGCACCAGTACCTTAACCACAACCCATGACTTCACCTCACCCTCCATAGAAAGTGAATGATAAACGCCAAACCCTCCATTGAGGCTTCGTTCGTCGTTACCAAAGGAAACAGTTAGCCAGCCCCCTGCTCGTAATACAGCCACTTCATTACATCAACCAACGCCGTCATCTTTACGGTAATCGTCACTTGATTACTGGTTTGCCATTCTTCATTTTGAATGGCGCCAGGAAAGAGCTCCCTTACTCCCTGAACATACTGCTGCCCGACTTTGCTTGTCGTGACTTTATCTAGAATGCTATCCAACATGGGTCTACTCCTACTCTTGGCTCATCAAAGTGACAGCGTCACTATTATTAGTAAACGTTCCCCACGGTAAATCGAGAGAATCAAGAACTGAGTGCTCAGTTTCATTGAGCACAACTTGTGCAGCCATATCCGCACCATCAACAACAAACGCAGGGATATTGGTCCCCATTACTAACATCATGGCGATAACAACGACCAAAGGTGCAACCGTCGAGATACCAAACTCACCTCTCTCCATCGCTTTTGGAGAAGTTCCGAACACACATTTTGAAACTAGGCGAGCAAAACCTGCTAAAACGATGGTTAACAATAGAAGAACCACTATCGTCAGCACGGGATGCTGACTATAAATCCCAGAGCAGATAACCAAAAATTCACTGATAAAGAGATTAAAAGGCGGCATTCCAGCAAGTGCCAGTGCACCACAACCAAATAGAACACCGGTCCAAGGAGCGACTTTAACAATCCCTTTAATCGCATTCATATCTCGGGTCCCGTACTTGAGCATAATGTTGCCTGCGCCACAGAACATCAGCGTTTTACCCAAACTATGATTAATGACATGCAGCATTGCGGCGAACACCCCGAGAGGTCCAAGACCTACCGCAAGTGCAATCAAACCCATATTTTCCACACTTGAATAAGCCAACAGCCGCTTAACGTCGCTCTGAACTAAAATGAGGAACGCGGAAAATCCAATGGATAGCAGCCCAAACCCAATGAAAAATGCGTTAGTAAAATCGCTGCCTAACACCTCAGTGCCAATGACATAGTGTCTGAGAATAACCAGAAATGCACAGTTCAATAGGCCGGCTGATAGCAAAGCAGATACCGGACTCGGAGCTTCAGAGTGTGCATCCGGTAACCAGGTGTGCATTGGGAATAACCCCATCTTTGTGCCAAAACCTATCATGATGAAAACAAATCCAATTTGGATAAGCTGTGGGTCAAGCAGCGCAGCGTTGTCTCTAATATCGGTCCATAACAACGCTTTCGTCGCCGAATCAAACACCGCGACACCATTTGCGTACGTTAACACGGTGCCAAATAACCCTAGAGCAATACCAATACTGCACAACATGATGTATTTCCATGCAGCCTCCAATGAAGAGCGCTGAAAATAAATACCCACTAGGAATGTAGAGCTCACTGTCGTCGCCTCAATTGCTACCCACATCAAGACAATGTTATTCGTGGTAAGTGCCACTATCATTGTGGCTACGAACACATTGAACAGCCCATAGTAAAGAGAGAACTGAGTGACGCTAAGTTCACCATGAGTAAACTCATGACCAATATAGCCAATTGAGTAGACTCCGGTAATCACAGTAACGAGTGCAAGCACCACCAAGAATAGCGATGACAACGGATCTAAAATGAACCACTCACCGCTTGTGAGTAAGGTTCCCGACATAAACACATCTACTGCCAGTAAACTGGAGATAACGGCAATAGAAACAATGCTCACAACATGAAGGGTTACCAACACTCGATTAGAGCTGTGCTTAAAAAACGCGTTCAATAACGATATTGCACCGACACAAAAAGGGATACCAATTAATATCGGGAGTAAGTTTTCTAACGTATTCATAACGCTACCCCTTTAAAACATTCAGTTTGCTTGCATCAAGCGTTTGAATGTTTTTAAACACTAGACGTGACAAAACAACCATAATGATCACAGTGAAAAACGCATCAATCGTGATCCCAACTTCTAACAAGTGCGGTGCGCTATGAGCCATTAGTGCAAGCATTAGAGAGGCACCATTCTCCATTAAGCAATAGCCAAAGAGTTGTTTTAGGATGTTGCGGTTTGTGACGATGCAAAGAATGCCAATAAAAAAGTGAGCTAATGACACAGCCAATACAGGCTTAAGGTCTGCAACTAACGGAAGCGCAACAGGTTCAACCACAAGTATGCTCGCAACGCTCAGCAGTGCGACGACTGAAGCTATCGCAAGCGGGTGGAAACGATTTTTATCCGCATCAGGATCACTTAATCTTCGTAGCTGGAAGAACAAGATCGCGGGGAGAAGAATCACTTTGGTCAGCACTGCCGTGACCGACCAACTGTATAGACTATGAGCATCATATTTATATGCAATAGTGCAGAACAGCAAGACTAGCACCATAGACTGTATTGCATATAAACCAGCACTAATACCGACTCCTCTAGCGATCACAACTAAAAAAGAAGTCACCACAAGAAGGCCCGCTAAATTATTAATGAGTTCATTCATAACACATCCTTAGCTTAGCCATGAAGAAGCAATGAAACTGGATAGAAAGCACATAACCATCAAGGCGATGAGCGTCGTTTTCATAACCATTGGAAGTGGCATCATTGACGATACGTTCTCTGAGGGTTCACCTATCACTGTCTTACCGAACCAATAGAGCAACCAAGCAAACGTACCAAGGGACTCAATCAAAGCAATCCCAAGAATTGCCGCCAATATGGGATGCGTATCTATCAGGCTAAAGCCCGCCATGAACATAGGAAACTTGCTGAAAAAAACAGCTAAAGGTGGAACACCTGCGATAGTCATTGCCCCAATACAAAAACCGACCGCAAGCACTGGAGACCCTTTCAATAGTCCTCGAATCTCATTTAGCATTCGCGTACCACAGGCATAACTCAGTGCACCTGCTATCAAAAATAACAAGCACTTGGCAAATGCATGATTGAATATGTATGTCACCGCACTTTCAAATGCCAAATCCGAGCCCAGAGCCGCCACCGACAATGCCAAAAATATGTAGGCTAACTGTGCGATGGTTGAATAGGCCAACAAGCGCTTCATATCTTTTTGCGGCAGGTACATCAGGAAGCCGTAGAGCATAGTGACAGTGGCTCCAAAAATGCCAATGTAAGCCACCACCTCTGGAACACCATCAGCACCCAATATTGCGCGAGCAAAAATATACACCCCAACTTTGACCATAGATGCCGCATGTAAATAGGCACTGATCGGTGTAGGTGCATTCATCGCATCAGGAAGCCACATATGGAGAGGCAGCTGGGCTGATTTAGCCCATGCCGCAAATAGGATCCCAAATAAAACAAACACCTTCATTTCAGGTGATAGCTTGGCAATCGCTGCAAGTTCAAAAGTACCCGTGGAAACAAACAAAGATGCAGCGGCAATAAATAGACCCAGTGAACCAATGTGAGTAACAACTAGCGCTTTAAGCGCTGAGGACCCGGCTTTGTTGGTTTGGTAGTAACTAATTAATGCCCAAGAACACGCTCCAGTAATCTCAAAGAACAGCAACTGGCCTAAGATGGTTGACGATAAGACCACCCCAGCCATTGCGCCAATAAAAGCTAATAGGAAAGCGTAATACCTCGGTGTCGCGACTTGTGCATGTTCTTTGTTGTCTTGGCTCATGTATGCTTGCGAATACATCACAACAACAAAGCCAATCGCGACTACAGCAACCAAAATCAATGTACTGACTTTGTCTATAACCAAACCAAACAAAAGTGTGTTGCCAAGCGAAACAATATCTATCGTAATGGGTACCATACCGCTACTGTAGAACTGAAAAGCCAGTAGCACTGAAAGTAACGTCGCGATACCAGCCCCAAACTGGCACAAACTGCGAACTAAATTGTTGTTATCTTTATAAGCATAACTGGCGACACCACCGTTCACTTCAAGAGTGGACTCTATTCGCAACTGAGGTAATACAAAGATGAATAATGTTCCTATAAATGGAACGAAAATGGAGAGCAACGCAATCAATTCCATAACCTTGTCCTCACACACTTAAGATATAGAACGCCGTTGCCAACACAGCAAAGGCAAAAGCAGACCAAGTGATATGGCCCGAATCAACAAAGCGAACACGAGCGACACTGTTTTCAAAGATACACACAAACAGCATCAACACGCCCACCTTGATGACTAACAGCGCGAACGCACCAATCAAACCAATAACAGTGAGATCGTTGGCTTTACCCCACGGTATGAACATAGCGATAAAGAACATTGCAATCACAACTTGCTTCAGTCCAAGACCCAACTTAATTAACGCCAGTTCCAGACCAGAGTATTCTGTCAATGGTCCTTCCTGTATTTCCTGTTCCGCTTCTGCAACATCGAATGGCATCTTGCCCATTTCAATGAACACAGAAAATGCACAGGCCACGCAGGCAAGCATCAAAACAATGGGGTATTCGCTCGCTTCAGTTGCGACCGCTTGCCCCATCACACTCAAGTCCGTCGAACCCGCGACAAGAGCGACAACAATTGTCGCGAGCATTAATACAGGCTCTACCAACACCCCGATAGTGAGCTCCCGACTACTGCCGATGCCCGCGAACATGCTATTGCTATCTATGCCAGACAATGAGAAGAAGAATCTATAAATAGCAAACAGATAGATGACGGTAATTAAGTCTCCAGACATTGGCACTGGAGAGCGGTAGGTCAGCACAGGAAGGGCGATGACGATGAGAAGCATCGTCACAACCAAAATCCAGGGCATGATCTTAAAAGACAAACCTGAGTTCGCAGGGCCGACAGCTTGTCGTCTGAGCAGTTTGTTGAGATCCCGATATTCCTGTAAAATTCCCGCCCCTCGACGCGAATGCATGCGGGCTCGAATTAAGCGTGAAAACCCGGTTGCCAAGGGCACCAACGTCAGCACCAATGCTGCTTGAAGCGCGCCAAGAACAACCCATTGGGTAGATAAAGTCGTGAGTTCAGGCATTATTTAACTCCCGATGTAAATGGGATGATGAGTAAAGCCAAAAGCGCAACGATCATATAGATGCAATAGACTCTAAAATCACCGCCTTGCACTTTACTGGCATAAGAAGATAGGTAGCTAATTGCCTTGCGTCCTGGATCAATTAAGTAGACCTCAAATGATGGTTCGATACGCTTGGCAAATTGAGTCGTCGTTCTGAGTGTCCCTGCCATCCAATGAGATGGGTCAAGGATATTTCTGATACGGTAAGCAGGCGCAAACATTGAGCGCAGTGGCTGAGTGAAGCCACTTGCAGAAACCGTCATACTGTTCTCAAATTTATAGCCGCAAGCCCAAGGCTCACCCTTAATTCGTCGCTCCAAACGATGACGACCAAAAGGTTTCACTGCAAGTAGCACGACCAACGCTATTGCCCCAAGCATTATTGCCATGACTGGTGTCGACAGTGTGGCTTGACTAATATCACCAGGGTATATTGTTGTTGCCTGCGCTACCTCAACCGTAGCATCGCCAAAACACTGCTCGCTACCGCGCTGATATGAGGAGCAACCCAGGGTGCGCCAACTCCCAAACCGACACATAAGAGCGCGAGGAACCATGTACTGGTCACCATAGTGGCAGGAACTTCAGTCGCAGATTGAGCCGCTTCAGAACGAGGAGCTCCGCCAAAACAGAGGCCATAGACTTTAACAAAACACATACATGCCAATGCGCCGGTGATCGCTAACATCACGATGGCAATAGGACCTGCAATCATCATCACCAACTGAGGTTGCTGGCTGATAGAAAACAACGATTGATAAATAAACCACTCACTAACAAACCCGTTAAGAGGTGGTAATGCAGAAATGGCCATTGTTCCGATGAGGAAAGCAACGGCCGTGTATGGCATCAGCTTTCCGAGGCCGCCCATGGAGTCCATATCTTTCGTGTGAATGCGGTAGATGACAGATCCCGCACCAAAGAAGAGTAAGCTCTTAAATACCGCATGATTGAGTAAGTGATACAAGGCACCCAACAAACCGATAGCAGCAATCACTGGACTATTGTGTGCTGTCGCGATCATCGCAACACCGACACCCAGCAAAATGATACCCACATTTTCAACGGTGTGATAAGCCAGTAATCGTTTAATGTCATGCTCAGCAAGCGCGTACATAACGCCGAGAACGGAAGACAGCGCGCCAAATGCTAAAACGACATAACCCCACCACGCTTGAGACGCCCCAAGAAACACTAAGCCAAATTTGATGATTCCAAACACACCAATTTTGACCATAACGCCAGACATCAACGCCGAAGCGTGAGACGGAGCCGCTGGGTGAGCTAGAGGCAACCAAGCGTGCAAAGTAATCATCCCTGCTTTGGCTCCAAAACCCAAAAACGCTAACACAAAGATAATGGATGCCTTGGCTGGAGAGAGTGCTAGATTGCTGTAATCTGCAAAGTTTAGGCTGCCCGTCTCTTGATACAGTAAGAAAAACGCCACCATAATAAAGACTGACCCAGCATGGGCGATAATAAAGTACTGCAAACCAGCCCGAACACTCTTGCCATTCTGCTCAACCAATACGAGAAAATAGGAAGCGAACGACATCATCTCGAAGAAGATAATGAAATAGAAACTGTTCGCAACGACGATCACAGCTATCATGGAGACCACAAATATGTTCAAGAAAAACGTAATTGCCCACGCTCCTTTTCCGACATATTCCTGCAAGTAATCTATCGCATAAATACCAGATGCTAGCGCAATTAAAGAGATAACCAACACCATATAACTGGCTAGCATGTCAAAATGCACTACAAGTTCAGAGAAATAAAAAAACGCTCGGCAATTCAATTGGAACTGAACCACCACTCAGTAATGAAAACACAGCAGCAATAACACCACTGCCCCTGCTAAAGCGGTAAGCACCCCTGTTATAACAAGCAATTGAGCCTCGCGCTTACTATTACCAAGCAAACTGACAATACTTGCTAGAAGGTGACACCCTACCGCAACCAACAACCAATCTGTCGCGACCATCATTTAGCCCTCCAGTCCTTTAGCGGACATCCCTTCAATTTGCATATCGCAGGCAGCCTGTCTACGTTTCGTGTCAGATGCAACGTTCACAGCTTCTACATCAACCAATGAAATTGCATCCATCGGACAAGTAGCGATACACGCTGGCCCCTCACCTCTAGAACGACACAAGTCACACTTGACCGCGATACTCTTTACACCAGGTTCCCACACCAGCAAGTCCGAGCCGAACGTTGATGGCACCGACGTACTTGGGTTACTGCTTCGTGGTGTCGATGGGATGTAGGTGTCATAACTCGTCGCCATAGCGACCGGACGACTGCCATCTAACGAAATGGCGCCAAAAGGACAGGCTGCTGAACACAAAGTACACCCCACACAAACGGCTTCTTTAATAAAGACTCCTGCATCGTCTGCAACGATTGCTCCCACCGGACAAACAGCTGCACAAGGCGCATCCTCACAGTGACGGCATGCGACTGGCGCAGTGCTGTCGTTATGTTTTACCAAGTTCAACCTCGGATGCCCCTGCAGACCTTGCGCTTTGTGTACTTCAGAGCATGCCGCCATACACGTACTGCATCCAATACACTTCTTTGGGTCTGCAACAACAAAACTTTTCATAGCTTTCCCTTCTAAAAACGTGGCTGGTTTCACTTCCTAGTCACCAGCCACACTGAAAAACGCGCTACGCACCTACTGCCTCAACACCACCTTCAACTTGCGCCGTGGTTTCGTACATTGGTCGCATCGCTTTCAAAATGTGTTGATGACTCAGAACACCGACAAATTTACCGTCTTCAAGTACAGGCAAAGTATGAGGTTTATTGACACGCATCGAGCGAGCCCTTTCTTCTAGTGACGCGCTGCTCATCGTTGTAATGACGCCGCTACTCGTAGATGGATACAACTGTTCCTTGTCAATGCATAAGAACTCTGCCACATCCAATAGTCGGTCACTCGCATTGACTGCCAATACCTCACGAACCATTAAGTCTCCAACCCTTTGACCCGATTTCACGTTGTACTCTTTACACCACAGCTCAACCATCACGTCATGAGCAGAAACGAAACCAACAAGGTTGTCCTCATGGTCGCAAACTGGAGCGCCCGAAACATTAGCCTCAAGCATGCGATCCATTGCGATACCAATAGGCGCTTTTTCAAGCAGCACTACCGGAGATTTATCCATAAAGTCTTTGACTAAAATGCTCTGATCTATTTGTTCACCGCCTTTTGATGGTGCAAGTTGAGGCAGGTGTGTTACTGAAGAGGTCCTCACCTGTGCCACCTCTGGTTTATGGTAAATAGCCCAATTGGCGAGCCCTACTAAACCTGCCCCTCCGACAATATTGCCGAGTGTCACTGGAATTAAGTTAGCAAATAGAAAGTTAGAAACAGTGAGGTCAGCATAGGCACTTGCACTTAAACCGGTCACAGACCAAAACTCTGCTGGTGCAAAATTGTAGATAGCAATTCCAAGTGGGATCATGAACATATTTGCAATACTGTGCTCAAAGCCACTCGAGACAAACATAGCAACAGGCATAATAATTAAGGCCATTTTGGTCATTGCGTTGGCAGAGCTAAATGTTAGCCATACAGCCAAACACACCAAAGTATTACACAAAATACCAAGGGCAAAGGCTTGACCAAACGTATGGTGAACTTTGTGCTGGGCAATATTAAGTGCATTTACCCCCAGGCACCTCCATTCATCCCGTACATACCCGCAGTCATAACGATGGCCAAAAGCGCTAATGCCCCTATAAAATTGCCGGCATACACCTTTCCCCAAACAGATAACATTTTGGAGAAGCTAATTTGTTTATTGGCATAGGATATTGCTGAAAGTACAACGCTAGTAAAAAGTTCACCCCCACACAATACAACCAGCACCAAACCCAAACTAAATGCTAAACCTCCTGCCAGCCTACCTAACCCCCAGCCTGCACTATTTCCCGTCGTCACCGTTATATAAAATAAAAACGCAATCCCAATAAATGCGCCAGCCATCATAGCTAACCCAATAGTCATCTTATTTGATTTTTTAGTTTTACTGAGCGCGAACTTTTCAGCTTCCGCCATCATCTCTGGTGGCGAAAATAACAAGTTGTTTTTTGCGGTACTCGTTGACATATTTTCGTCCTCAAAATTATCGTTGTCATATCCCAGACAACTCGCTACAAAAGACCTACTTCTCGAGTCCATTTTCCAAAAAAGACACGACATGATCACTAAGTAGTTAATTGCAAATTTTGAGCCAAGTTAAAGCTAACAAATTACGTGTATCTATGTGACTAAAATCACGAACAGAGGGATATTTCGACACACTAATCGACACTAGTGACTATATCGTCACTGGAATTTGAATATAAAAAAAGAGATAAAAAATAGTTACTTATCTCTTTTTTATATTAGAAACGTTGAAAATTTATGTGACAGTTACAATTGCGATATGGTGTGCTTCCCCGCAAGACTCTGTAATTTCTCCAATTTCATGACCTTTAAAACCACAAGCATGCAACATGCTTTTTAGCTCTGACACCCGCTCTGGACGTACCGCAACTAATAGCCCACCGGATGTCTGAGGATCGCACAAAAGCGCCTTTTGATAATCGCTAAGTGCAGACAGCTTCGCGCCATAGCTATCAAAGTTTCTGCGTGTCCCTCCCGGGGTACAGCCTTGTTCAATATAGTATTCAACGCCTGATAGTAACGGAATGTCATCAAAATTGATTCGAGCGCTTACGCCTGCACCTTCACACATTTCGATAAGATGACCACCCAGCCCAAACCCAGTAACGTCAGTCATAGCGGTCACATACTTGAGTTCTGATAGTTGTTCCCCTACGCGGTTCAACTGACACATTGTCTCTACCGCAACACCCTGATGTTCCTGCTTAAGTAACGATTTTTTTTCAGCCTGACTGAGAACACCAATACCAATGGACTTGGTCAAAACAAGCACATCGCCCACCTGCGCAGTGCTGTTGCACTTAATCGATTCGGTTGGTGCAACTCCCGTCACCGCGAGCCCAAAGATAGGCTCGGATATATCAATAGAATGCCCACCCGCCAGAGAGATACCCGCGTCCTTACATACAGTCCTCGCTCCATCAATCACTTGTGATGCGACATCTTCTGATAACTTTGATACTGGCCATCCTAGAATAGCTATCGCCATAATTGGGCGACCACCCATAGCATAAATGTCACTAATCGCATTCGTCGCTGCTATCCTGCCGAAATCAAAAGGATTATCAACGATTGGAGTGAAAAAGTCCGTCGTACTAATGATCGCAGTTCCATTATTCAAGTCATATACTGCAGCATCGTCTTTAGTGTCATTACCTACCAGCAAATTGCTATCAGATAGAATCGGAACTTTAGAGTTAAGTATTTTTTGTAATACCTTCGGAGACAGCTTACAACCGCATCCTCCACCGGGACTGTATTGAGTGAGCCTTACATCTTTCATTGTAATCACCATATGTTTACGTGTACGTCTATATATTTATGATTATTTAGCTCCATAATTAATTCTGCAATTAAAATCACAATATCTATAATCAGCCACTCATTGTTGGATTTTATGATTTAAATCAAAGTTTGATTCCAGATAATCCAATAAGTTTTTATTAAAAGGAATGAGATGGGGTCTGGTGGCCCTCTCGGTCTTCAAAACCGATGTGAGCTATATAAGTTCTGGTAGGTTCGATTCCTGCCTCTTCCGCCACGAATATATAGTGAGTTTCTAATATATGAACGTTAGCAACTTAAAAGAACTACAGAACATTAATTTTCGGCTTCCTCGAGTTGACAATTTAGTTAATAATGAACAAATCAATCCATTTTGTCGTTTACTCAGTACTCCTCTCGTCACAAGTATCGTCCGTCAAATTCTGAGCGAAATAAGAGCCACGGAAGAATTTAAGCATGGGGCATACCATGATTATGCTGTCATCGCCTCCATCGTTGAAGAGTGCGAGCGAATATTTGCTTACAAACAGAAAAAAGTGATTAATGCTACCGGTATATTGATTCATACCAACCTTGGGCGCTCACCGATTGATCGAGAGGTTTGGCAAGATGTGACAGAAATCAATACCGGCTTTTGTAATCTGGAAATTGACCTTACTACAGGTAAACGTGGGCAGAGACACGGCTTACTTCCCCGTTTACTTTCACAGTGGGTTGGATGTGAGGATGCCATTGTTGTAAATAACAACGCAGCGTCACTTTTCCTTATGTTATCTGCGCTCGCTAAAGATAAAGAAGTTATTGTATCAAGGGGCGAACTGGTTCAGATTGGTGGTGGATTTCGGATACCAGATATTCTTGCAGCAACGGGCGCCAAATTGGTCGAGGTCGGCACCACCAACATCACCCACGAAAATGACTACCTAGATGCCATTAATGAGAATACCGCTGCAATACTGCTGGTGCACAAATCTAACTTCACCATTGATGGCTTTTGCCAAGAACCCAATTTAGACAACCTTGTCAAAAATACCCCAAAGCATATTCACATTATGGTCGATCAAGGTTCTGGGTTTTGCAACGAATTTGACCTTCCTCGAGAACGTTCGATCGATACCTATCTACGGAAAGGAGTTGATTTGGTGTGTTTTTCTGGAGACAAATTACTCGGAGGACCCCAGTCCGGACTGATTGTTGGCCGTCAAGAGTTGGTCACTAAACTAAACAAGCACCCCATGTTTCGTACGTTTCGCTCTGGTCGATTAGTATTGTCTCTTTTAGAGTCGCTGCTGATCCGTAAGTTGAACAAGCAATCCTCCCATTGTGTCTCTTCGCTAAATCGACAAGACGAAGTTAATTACTTAGAGCAGTTTGCCGAGTATTGGAATCCGCTATTGTCAGTTTGCCAACTTGAAACCCAAATTGGCGGCGGAGCTGCACCTTTTCAGACCTATAGTTCAATGGGATTCGAGTTTCATTTACCAGGTAGTCCACAAGATCACCTAGAACAGTTCCGTAGAATGCCTACTCCGATCATTGGTTACATCAGCAAAGGGCGTTTTGTACTCAACGTCTCAAGCGTCCTTGAACACGAGATGGACGTTTTCTGTCGACAGCTCAACGACTATCTAGTAAGTACCAAGTGGATTGCAACAGTGCAAAAGGAGCATTGCTTTGTCAAACTCCGACCTAACCAGCCAAGACTCCCGTTTTAAGCCGAGTTTAATTGTTGGGCTCGGTGGGCACATTGATCACGGAAAAACGTCTCTCGTCAGAGCACTAACAGGAAAAGATACGCGGCGAGCGCTTGAACGCAAGTTGGGAATGACCCAAGATATCAATTTTGCTCACTTTACGACAACAACGGGCATTGAGGTAGCTATCACTGATGTGCCAGGTCATGAAAGGTATTTGAGGAATATGGTCGCTGGTGCATCGCAAATAGATGTCATGTTACTGGTTGTAGCAGCAACAGAAGGCTGTATGGCCATGACCATTACTCACACCCAAATTGCTGTTGCAATGGGTGTAGAACGTATCATAGTTTGCATAACCAAAGCCGATATGGTTTCCAAGCGTGAACTTGAACAAGTGGAAGAGGAAGTCCTTGAAACAATAATGGACTGCTCAGGGCTGGTTCCCGATATCATCACGACCAGTATCTATGATGAAGCAAGTGTCGATGATGTAAAACGCCATCTATGCCAATACGCACAAGAAATAGATTCACCAGCAGACGCGACGCAAGCATCATCAAGCCTTTATATCGATAGGTCATTTTCGATTCAGGGTGTCGGTACCGTTATTACCGGCACTCTGTCCCAAGGAGTCTTGGCTGTGGGTGACAAAGTGGTGCTGGAGCCGGATGGTATAGAGGGAAAGATACGAGCGGTTCAAGCCATTGGTAATCACGTTGCACAAATTGAGGGCAAGAATCGAGTCGCTCTTATTCTTAAGGGGATTCCTAAACAAAAATTAGTACGAGGCTCTTTACTACGCGCAGCTAAAAACAAAAATATCCGAGTAGTAACACAATGCATAATAAAACCTTGCATTAACCAAACCTTGTCCAACTGCCTTGGACAAATACCCATGAACCGTCGGCCCAATAAACGAGTGCTCGCGTGTTTGGGCACTAAAGCTATAGAAGCGACTTTGATAAAGGTTAATGGTGGTCGTTTCTATAGAGTCGTTTTTGATACCAAGATGCCCGTTCAATTGAATCAAAACATGGTCTTTCTCGCCCTCAACGAGGGTAAAGTTCTTGCTGCAGGCATGATCGCATGGGATGAGCATGTGCCAAGATCGTCAAAAAGAGCATTGCTTCAACAACTGGATCGTATGTATTCGGCGCGTGGCAATATCGACAGAGTGACTATAACTCTCAGGTCAATGGGTTACTGCAAGAGCAGTGAACCTTTAGAAATGATAGACAACGCCTTTTCTCAAAAAGGTTACATCATTGAGCAAGATTGGTTTAATCAAGTTGAAGAACAAGCATATAAAACCATCAGTGCTCACAGGACACTGTCGAATACTGAACTCGCTCATCTGCTTGAGTTGGAGCTAGGTATCACCGAAATCATACTCCTAAACCTGAAGCAAAAGGCCAAAATCGTGCGCTTCAACGGCAAGTGGCAGTTGGGTGATGGCGAAAGTGAAGACGATCTTTCTTCGGAGGAATTGCAACTGTTAGAGCACATCCGTAGCTTCGGTTCAAAGGGGTTTGAACGCGACAAAAGTCACTACAGCTATAAAGTGCAATGGCTCAGGCTATTAGCCCACAAAAAATACATCACTGCGATAAGCGATAACATCTACTTTGACACAACAATATACCGAACATTAACCAACAAAGTTTTGGCGGGGTTCCAACCGAGGGACGAAGTAACTTTGCAAGAAATCAAACAACGCGTCGCGCTCTCGCGAAAGTACCTGCTTCCTTTGGTAAATCGCATGGAACGAGACGGATACTTAGCCCGCCGGGAGAATACACGCTTAGTGCTTCGTATAGACTAAGTGTTGAAACGCATTCCTAACATCAAAGAAAAAGTTAACTTTAAATCAATTACATAAGTTAAACCGCCATTACAGGAGTTAAGAACAGATGCGAGTAGCCATTGCATGCTTTTTATGTTTTATGAGTTTTTTCAGTGTCGCTAAGACCCTAACTTTTACCGCTATACCAGACGAAGACGAAAGTCGCCTGCGTGAGCGATTCGATAAAGTAGCAGCCTACTTAAGTGAACAGACCAATGTCGATGTAAAATATGTTCCTGTAAAATCGTACGCTGCTGCTGTGACCGCATTCAGAAACAATCAAGTGCAGTTGGCTTGGTTTGGTGGACTCTCAGGGGTTCGTGCTCGAGGCATCGTCCCCGGTTCAGAAGCTATTGCTCAGGGGTATGAAGATCAGTTTTTTAAAACCTACTTCATCGCGCATTCATCAACAGGTATCAAGCTCTCTGAGTCTCTTCCAAATAATATGGCTGGTACAACATTTACCTTCGGCTCCAAGGGCTCAACCTCAGGCCGTCTGATGCCTGAATTTTTCTTACGTGAGCATTTTAACCAATCCCCTCAACAGATTTTTAAACGAGTTGGCTTCTCAGGTGACCACAGTCGTACTATTGCTCAAGTCCAAGCCGGTGCTTACCAAGTTGGAGCAGTTAATTATAAAGTCTGGGAAAATGAGCTAAAAGCGGGAAAAATAGACCTCGATAAAGTCGCCGTTGTTTGGAAAACACCCGCTTATCCAGATTATCAATGGAGTGTTCGAGGTGACATTGATGAGCAATTCGGCACAAGCTTAAAAGAGAAGCTCACACAAGCTCTCCTTGAAATGAAAGACCCTGAATTGCTAGCCAGTTTCCCTCGACAGGCGTTTGTTCCGGCTAGCAACAAAGACTTTCAACCGGTAGAAGATGTCGCCCGTTCAATTGGCCTGATCGATTAATGAAGCTTTTAGAGCTTAATAATGCATCACTGGGCTATGAAGGCAATACAGTGATGCAAGGCGTCAACCTCACCATTGATAAAGGGGAGAAGATTGCGCTGGTTGGTACGAGCGGTGTCGGTAAATCAACATTGCTTCACGAACTTTACTTGCACCTGAGAGAACAAACGGCTCTCTGTCCTCAGGATCATGGTCTAGTAGAACCGCTGAGCGTTTACAACAATATCTACATGGGCCGGTTAGAGCAATTTGGTACATTTAGTAACCTATTCAATCTCATCAAACCTATTTCCAAGCGCTGGAATGAAGTGAAAGCGATAGCTAACGTTTTGAACTTGACGGACAAGATGACAATTTCAGTAGATAAGCTATCGGGGGACAACGACAACGAGTAGCGATAGGACGTGCTTTGTACCGAGCCAAGCCCGTATTTATGGGCGATGAACCCGTATCAAACTTAGATGAGCTCCAAGCACTCTCTCTGCTTTCACACATCTGCAACACTCATGATACCGTAATTGTTGCTATTCATGATCGTAAATTGGCAATCAGATGTTTCAATCGAATTATTGGTCTCAAGCAGGGGCGCATCGCTTTTGATAAGCCCGCTAACCAAGTTAGCATTGTGTCGCTCAACCAACTCTACCAACCATGATTAATAGCTCTGGTCGTACTCAATGGAAACTGAGTGTCACTTTTGTCGTTGTCGCCATCGCATGCGCAATGGTTGGAGACATCGAGGTCAGCACTTTCGACCCGTGGACTGAGTTAGGAAGAATTCTAATTGGGCTACTCACCCCAGATTTTAATGCGACAGAAAACCTCATTGAAGCCCTTTGCTACACCTTAAGCTTTGCTTTGTTGGGGTTTGTTTTGGCGCAGTTATTGGTATTTTCCTCTCGCTGCTATTCCATCATCGCCTGATTAGACTCTGTTGCGCATTCTTTCGCTCAATCCATGAACTATTTTGGGCACTTATTTTTCTGCAGCTTTTTGGACTCAGTCCACTTACCGGACTGCTCGCGATCACTGTTCCTTACGCATGTACATTCGCCAAAGTTTACGCTGAAACTTTGGATCAGATTGACAAAACACCAACGTTCGCGATCTCCCACTTAGCGGGTGCCGTCAATCTTTTCATCTATACCAAATTAGCCCCAGCATGGCATCAATTAGTCAGTTACACCCGATACCGCTTCGAGTGTGCACTTCGCACCAGCGCTGTACTTGGTTTTGTAGGTTTGCCAACATTAGGATTTCATTTAGAGAGTGCCTTTAGCGAAGGCAACTACTCTCAAGCCGGCGCAATATTAATCCTTTTCTATCTGTTGGTTGCATCAATTAACATTTGGTTAAAGCCAAAAGCACTACCGATCTTGATTGTTATGGCTTGGTTTTATCTTCCGGACTTTGAAGCAACCAACTGGCCATTATTTGTACAATTTCTAACAAACGATATCTGGCCCGCACCGCTACGTAATGCGGACGACGTGAATCTACAAGTTGTTGCTGAAACACTACAATGGTATTCATCATTAATGAACGGGGAAGTTTTAAAAGGCGTGATTAACACTATAGTGCTCACTCAGATTGCACTGGTAGCATCAGCTATTCTCACTCTAATGCTATTCCCGCTCAACATGAAGCTCTTTGTTGGCAGTCACTTCCGCGTTTTTGGTCAAGGTTTTTTGATAGTTTTGCGCTCAACACCAGAAGTAATATTAGCATTTGTATTCTTACTATTATTTGGGCCGTCAATGTTACCGGCCGTTCTTGCACTGGCACTTCACAATGGCGGGCTTCTCGCTTCTTAATCGCAAACTTTGCCAATAAAGTGCAACTGCGAATAGATACACCAATCGATAATACTGGGTGTCTTCGCGTTGGGTGTTTGGTATCTATCTATCTGTACGAAGTACTACCAAAAGTATACAGCCGCTTTCTCGCACTACTTTTTTATCGTTGGGAAGTGATTATGCGTGAAACCGCGATCCTTGGTGTGTTGGGAGTGGCGACACTCGGTTTTTATGTAGACTCCGCATTTGAAGATATTCGTTTTGATCGTGCAATTTTCTATATCTTCATCACCGCTCTTCTCAACCTTGCGATTGATGCGACTTCACGTCACTTGCAGAGATACAACACAGTAAATTCAATTCAAGGCGTCAATATCAGAGGTTGCTCCAGTTTGAATGATCAAACATGCACCATACAGAAAGGCTCGCTTTAGAAGCAGGCCCAATCTCCTAACAAAGGTCTAGGGCAAAAAGTTGCTAGTTAAGTGGGGTATATTAGTCTTTTAGGTAAAAAACACTCTACTAAATCTTAGCGCTTCGGAGATAGTTTCGTAAGCGCCAGATACAAAAAAGCCCGCTTTAAAAGCGGGCTTTTTCGAAAATTTGGTGGGTCCGGGCGAACTCGAATCGCCGACCCCTACCATGTCAAGGTAGTACTCTAACCAACTGAGCTACGGACCCAAATTTTTGTTCCATTCTGAATAAGCATTCAGAGAAGGATGGTGGGTCCGGGCGAACTCGAATCGCCGACCCCTACCATGTCAAGGTAGTACTCTAACCAACTGAGCTACGGACCCATCTCTCTGGAACGAGAAGGATATTAACCAGACTACCTTAGCTGTGCAAGCACATTTTTGTGTTTTTGATACCGTTTGGTCTAATCGCCATCAAATCGACTCTTTTTTATGCGTCGGAGCCTAAAAAATGTGAAGGCTATCAGCTCTTTGGCAAATGATTGCAATCAATAAACTGACGAATTATGCCGATTGTTCGTCGTCAAACACCACATTATAGTTCTCTGTGTACTGGCACAGCGGTTGGCGGCTACATGTGAAAAAGCGTCGTCCTTTGAACTCACCTTGCATGGCTGTTTTAATGGTCATTGGACTGCCGCAACGCTTACAGAAGCGAACTTCTTTGTCCGGCTCTATCAAGTCGATGTGAGCGGCAAGTAAACGGCGAATTTTGCCCACTTGATAGCTGAGCTTTACCGAAGCACCAATCAGCGGGATATTCGCTGATTTACACACTTGCATGATCAGCCGCTGACGCTCGATTTTGCCTTTGTGCAGCTTCTGGCCATTATCATACTCTATGATAACGCGCGGCTGCATGGTTCTTGGGTCACAGACGACGAAATCAAAATAACTTTTGGCGATCACGTTATTGGCGATAAACCACTGCTTCTTGCTTTTCATTTGCTGGGGTGTCACAACGTTTGCCATACTAACCTTGGTCAGTATCACCCCATGGTCGCCCACGGCCTCTTTTAAAGCATTATAAAAACGCCGTTTGCGCAGAAGATAAAATGGGGCCTTTCACTTTGTATTGATACGACTTGGTATCTTCCTGTTTTACAAAGTATTTAAGCGCAGCCATGGAAAAGCCCACCAGCAGAGCAAAGACGATAAAAATCTCAAACATGTTTTTAGCAATACCCAATGGCTAAATAGACAATACTTGCTCAGATTAAGCGCAATACCTAATAGATGCAATCTTTGTAGTCTTACCGACACAAAATGACGTATATTCAATAAGTAACCAATCTACTAAAGGTTTTAGGATGAAACTACTACGTCAATGTTTGCTGATTTCTATCAGCGTATTACTCCTTGGCTGTACAGGCATGCCGGAGAGCGTTAAACCCGTGAACAACTTTGAGCTCGACCGTTATCTTGGTAAATGGTACGAAGTCGCGAGACTCGACCACAGCTTTGAGCGCGGTTTGGATAACGTCTCTGCTACCTACTCCCTTAATGACGACGGCAGCGTAAAAGTACTCAATCGTGGTTGGGATACGGAAGATTTGGAATGGTCTGAAGCGGTAGGAAAAGCTAAGTTTGTCGAGTCTGAAGACGTTGCTCATCTGAAAGTATCCTTCTTCGGACCGTTCTATGGCAGTTATGTTGTCTATTACCTAGAACCTGACTATTCAGTCGCATTGGTAAGCGGCTATAACTCTGATTATTTTTGGATCCTTTCTCGAACACCGTCGATTGAATCCAATCAGCTTGAGAAGTATGTAGAACGCGCAAACGTCGCTGGATTTGATACTGAGAACTTAATCTTCCCCAAACACGACAAAGCTCAAGTGAACTAGCGCTTGCTCGCTAACCTCTAGCGAGCAGAGATTTGACTAAGCTTTTAAGTTTAATCTTCGTCACGCGCCAATGAGTCACCGGTCTTCTTGGCGCTGTTTCGAGAATATGTTGCTTCGCCTTTTCATCAAACGAGACGGGGCCACGATGAGCAAGTAGCACCTGCTCCGCATTGAGGTTATATATTTTATCGATCGAGTTTCGATATTGATTGGGATGAAATACAGGAAAAGGTGCAATCAGCCGCTGCTTGACCTCGACCATAAGATCCGCCACATAAACCGTCGACTGCTTGGCATTGTATACTGAAATGTCGCGATCTGTATGGCCAGGCGTCGTGAGCACCTGCCAATCGTCAAAATACGGTAATGTGTCACCATCACCCACCGCATGGTCGACTTTGAGTTTACGTCGGTACCATAAGTTGCGCTTGGGCTTACCCATTCGATTTGCCATATACCAACCAAAATCAAATCGGTCAGGTGCATGGCCACACCATCGATCCCCGCATACCAAGCTTTTGGCTGCTCATTGGAGACAATCTCCGCCCCAGTCAGCGCTTTCAATCTATGAGCGGCTCCGGCGTGATCGGGGTGCATATGCGTGACGACTATGGCTTTGAGATCGGAAACAGGACGATTCAGTTCGTCCCGAATATAGCGTAAAATCGTGCCGACATCGGCTCGGCTTGCGCCGTCCAGTAACAGCAATTTATCTGGATACTCAGCGAGATAGATCTGTTGGATATAACCTGAAATCTGATGGATTTTCATAAGCCTTGCTAACTGGTCAGACAACCTTGATGCAAGATAACCTGATATTAACAACATTGCAACAAGCCCTATTATATATAGCGATAGACATCGCTTTCTGAGGTTCATTTATGAGTGTCATTTATGTTGGTCATAGAGGTGTAGCAGGGACTCACCCAGAGAACACCATGGTCAGTATTCAACAGGCGCACGCGCTAGGATTGCAATGGATTGAAGTGGATATTCAACCAACCAAAGACGATGTTTTAGTGGTCTGTCACGACCACACAGTGAACCGCTGCAGCAACGGAAAGGGGCGCATTGACGAACAAACGCTAGAACAGCTTAGTAAGCTTGATTTTGGCGCTTGGAAGTCAGAAGCGTTCGAGCAACAACGCATCATGACGCTAGTACAGTTGCTCGATTTTTGTCACCAGCACAATATGTGCATCAACCTTGAGATCAAGATCGATCGCCACGACGCCAACCATGTTGTCTCTTTGCTCAAATCAGTGCTGGATATCCATCCGATTGATAGAGAATGCCTTATTATCTCCAGCTTCAGCGCTGAAGTGATGCAAGCACTGTTCGAAGCAAAATTGGGTACACGTCTGGGGGTTCTCGCCAAGCGTTTAAACCGCAAAGCAATTGCCAGCATTCAAAACGTCAACGCATTCAGTTGCCATTTAGACTACAAATGGCTAACCGCTAATCACATTAATATGCTGCGTGAACTCGAAGTCGAAATCTGGTGTTACACCGTAAACAACCCTAAATCGTTCAAACACATAGATAGAGTAGACGCCATCTTTACTGACTATCCAACACGCTTTGTTTAATCGAGATCATCCGGGGCTTAACTTACCGCTCTCCGGTCGATCTAAGGTTCTGGGTTTAGCGATGTGACCATAAAGTCGATAAACGCGCGTCTTCGAGCCGGCATGAACTTAGACTGAGGAAACTGCAACGTGATCTCACCTTGATAGCGTGAGATCACTCGCCATTCAGGAAGCACTTGAATGACTTCACCGTTTTGAATCGCCTCTTCAACCACAAACTCTGGGAATATGCCTATTCCTAATCCTTGCTTAACTGCGTTAAGGCGAATTTCTGAATGGTTGACCGAGTAAGACCCTTCTACCTCTACTTTGACATCCTCGCCTCCCTTAGAAAAACGCCAAACATTGTCATTTGGCTGCTCATTAAGGTAGAGGCAATCATGTTGCGTTAAGTTGTCAGGATGAAAAGGAATACCACGTGATTGCAAATAACTTCGACTGGCGCACAGAACCGCATTGGTATGCCCTAGCGACTTCGCAACCAGGTTTTCCCTCGGGAAGTGAGTCAGTTCAAACACAAAGTCAAGGTTATGCCCAAACGGGTCAACAAACTCGTCACTGACCATCAAACGTAGTTTGGCTTTGGGGTATTTGGCTAAAAATTCAAGCATCAGTGGTTGTAAAATACGGCGGCTAAACGCTTTAGGCGCTGCAATGCGCAGCTCGCCTGTCACCTCACCTAACTCTTGGCTGGTCACGTGGACAATATCGTCAGCAGAATCAATGATCTTCTGACTGAATTCGTACACCACTTTGCCCATTTCAGTTGTCACTTGCTTTCTCGTCGTGCGCTCGAGCAAATCTGCATTTAAAGCGGCCTCTAGACGACTGATCTGACGGCTAACACCTGATGGGGTTACTCCCAATCTTTGCGACGCTGCTGTAAAGCTACCTGAATCAACAACCGTGACGAACGCCACGATGTCTGGCAGTAGTGCCATGAGCTTATTTGTGTCCATTAGTCACAAGTCCTATGAAGTTTGGAAGTATTATCACGCTTATATTCATAAGCTAGCATAGTAGAACATATACTTGCATTAGACTTTATTACAACGACGCATATGGAAACAAATTTCGCTAACAAGATCTCATTTCATTGGGCAATCATAGGTTTACTGATAGTTTCGATTGTTTGGGGCACGAGCTACGGTGTCTCCAAGCAGATACTGAATCAACTCTCCGTAGTTGAACTGCTTTTGGTTCGCTTTGCCATTAGCTGCGCCGTCCTGATGAGCGTTATCTATTTCAAACAACAAATCAGAGTATTCACTTCTCGGTGGTGCCGCTACCTACAAGTCGGAATCTCAACAGGGCTTATCTTAAGCTGCATTTTCTTAACTGAAACGTGGGCTGTTAAATTGGCTCAAGCTGGGCAAGTTGCGGTACTGATTAGTCTTTGCGTGCTGTTTACACCATTACTCGAAACGGCTTGGCTCAAAGTTAAACTTCCCAAGGGAATCATGCTGTTTTGCAGCATAGGTTTTGCTGGCATGGTGATGATCGCAAGCCTAGTGAGCTGAGCTTAAATCTGGGTGTTGGCTTAGTGATCATTGCAGCCCTGCTTCGAGCTGTGATGGTGGTTACATGCCGAAAAGCGTTTACTAGAACACCATTACAAATTGAAATCATCACCCTAATCCAATTGTCGGTAGTGACGCTCATCAGTTTCTGTCTCGTTTTATTGGACTCTGATAGACCCGCACTGATAAGCACTCTGCAAACGCTCAATAGCCGCGACTGGATGAGTCTTCTCTACTTGGCGCTGTGCTGCACATTGCTCGCGTTCTTCGTGCAAAATTACGCCGTCAAACACTTGCCCGCCAGTCAGGCATCGCTGCTTATGGGAACTGAGCCCATGTTTGGATTGCTGTTTGCTAGCGTGTTCCTAAGTGAAACCATGTCAATATTGCAGTGGCTTGGATGCTTCATTGTCATAACCACTACTATTGCAGCTTGTTACAAATTTTCAGAACAAAAATAGCGAGAAAGACAGTCAGATTAACTACAAGGCGACACTTTTATTGATTTATCTCAGGTCTTGGGGGTTCGGTAACGTGTAAAGTGGTCTTCCCTGTTTCATAACGTGAAGTGACCCCATGACTCAAGTAAATACAGAGCGCCTCGTAAACCATTTTTGTGAACTAGTAAAAATCGACAGTGAATCTGGCAACGAAAAAGCCGTCGCTGAAGCGATCGCTGAGCAACTTGGTGAGCTAGGCTTTGTGGTAAGCAAATTGCCAGTACCTGAGCAATACACCAATGGCTTCAACGTCTACGGACGTTTAGAGGGTAAACAAGAAGGCAGCATTGTCTTCAGTGCTCACATGGACACAGTAACACCAGGCATCGGTATCGAGCCTATCATCGAAGATGGCATCATCCGCTCAAAGGGCGACACTATCCTTGGTGGCGATGACAAATCAGGTATCGCGGCAGTAATGGAAGCCGTACGCTGTCTACAAGAGCAAAACCGCGAACACAAAACGATAGAGGTCGCATTCACCGTTCATGAAGAAGGTGGTCTATTTGGCTCGGAGTACTTCGACATGTCTTACATTCAATCGAAAAACGCGATTGTATTAGACACCGGCGGTCCTATCGGCACTATCGTTACTGGTGCACCTGGTCAGCAAAAAATCGTTGCTAAGATCAAAGGCCGTCCAGCACACGCAGGTCTTGCTCCAGAAGAAGGCATCAGTGCCGCTATGGTTGCAGCAGACGCTATCTCCAACATGAAGCTGCTGCGCATCGACGAGCAAACCACAGCAAACATTGGCTCAGTTAACGGCGGTCAGGCAACAAACATTGTTATGCCTGAGCTAACCGTTGTTGCTGAAGCGCGCTCTCTAGATAGCGACAAGCTTACCGCACAAGTTAACCACATGGTTGAGACTTTCCAAGCATCTGCTGAGAAGTTTGGTGCAGAGGTTGAGATTGAGTCAACTCGCGCTTACGATGCGTTTGTTATCGCTGAAGACGATGCACACGTGCTGAAGATCAAAGAAGTGTTTGCATCAAACGGTGTTGAAGCGAACACCAAACACACTGGTGGTGGCAGCGATGCGAACAACTTCAACGAGAAAGGTTTGACAACAGTAAACCTATCTACCGGTATGTCTAAAGTCCACACCACAGAAGAGTTCATCGCTGTTGATGACATGGTGAAAATCACCGACTTTGTGATTAGCTACGTGACCGCGTAATCACACAGTAAAAGTAAAAAAGAAGCCGCTTCTGCTCATAGCAAGGCGGCTTTTTTATCATTACAAATCTTCAAACTCATCAATCGCCGCACGAGCTTCTGCCAGCGTGCACCCAGATTGATACATCAAATCAGCAACCGTGATCTCAGGCTCTCTCTCTAGGACTTCTTGAATGGGCGACTTGTAGCCATCTAGGACTTTATCTATCGCTACAGAGATCCAACCGACATTGGCCTCGATAGAGAACTTTGATAATGCCGAAGGCTCTCCGCTCAGCGTCCAATTGCGTGAGCGTCTGATACGCTTTAGCGTA
>NZ_JYJK01000009.1 GCF_003263785.1 Vibrio variabilis | reverse complement strand
GAAGTATTGGCTTACCTTACGCACAATGCGTACGATTTCTCGTTGCCAAGGCTCCAGTAGCGGTGCATTTTTTTCGATGAAATAGAGAATGTTCTCTTGAGGCTCTGAAGGGAAGCGTACCTTCTGCGTTTCCTCTTTGGCGCGATTTTTAGGTACGGTTTTCCAAAGCTCATTGACCTGTGATTGTAAGTAAGATTCGCGCTCCTCTTGACGCGCTTTCTCTTCTGCAATCGAGATTTTTTCAGGTCGTTTGTACCTATCCACCCCGTAGTTCATTAGAGCATGACAAGAATCGAGGATCTGCTCTACCTCTTCCACGCCATATTTCTGTTCACAATCGGCGATGTAGTTTTTGGCAAACAACAGATAGTCGATAATCGAGCTGGCGTCTGTCCAAGTTTGGAATAGGTAATTGCCTTTAAAGAATGAGTTGTGGCCATAACATGCGTGCGCCATGACGAGCGCTTGCATGGTGACCGAGTTTTCTTCCATCAGGTAGGCAATACATGGGTCGGAGTTAATCACGATTTCGTACGCCAACCCCATTTGGCCATGTTTGTAGCCTTGTTCGGTTTGAATAAACTTCTTACCAAACGACCAATGGTTGTAGTTAATCGGCATGCCTATACTCGAGTAGGCATCCATCATTTGTTCCGAGGTGATGACCTCGATTTGATTTGGATAAGTGTCCAATCTGTAATGCTTGGCAACACGCTTTATCTCAACGTGATAGCGCTCAAGCATATCAAAGGTCCAATCGGGACCATCGGGCAGCACCTTAGAATTTGTCTTAGTCTCTGTGGTCATAGCACGTCTCCCTATGCTGTCTCTTTTTGAAACAACTCCCTAAACACAGGGAATATGTCGTCTACCGAACGAATATTCTTCATCGCAAAGTTGTCAAAATCATTTTCAAGTTTCTCGTACTCATGCCATAACGTTTGGTGAGTTCGACGAGTGATTTCGATGTATGAATAGTACTGACAAGCTGGCAGCAGTTTGTTGACCAGTAAGTCACGACAACGCGGTGAATCGTCGGCCCAGTTATCGCCATCGGATGCCTGCGCAGCATAGATATTCCACTCTCCAGTTGGGTAGCGGTCTTCTACGATCTCTTTCATGAGTTTCAATGCACTCGAAACGATAGTGCCACCAGTTTCTTGGGAATAGAAAAACTCATGCTCGTCGACTTCTTTGGCTTGAGTATGGTGGCGAATAAACACCACTTCGACGTTTTCATAGGTTCGTGTTAAGAACAAGTACAGCAAGACATAGAAACGCTTGGCGATGTCTTTTGTCGCTTGATCCATAGAGCCAGAGACATCCATCAAGCAGAACATTACCGCTTGGCTGGAGGGAACTGGACGTTTTTCGTAGTTTTTAAATCTTAGATCGAAGGTGTCGATGAACGGCACACTGTCGATTTTCTTGCGAAGCGATGCGATCTCTTCTTTGAGTCGCTTCTCTTCCATGGGTTGAGCAGGCTCGCTGATTTTAATCTCATCAAGCTGCTTATTAAGCTCATCGAGCATCTTACGTTTGCCGGCAGTCATCGCAGTTCGGCGCGCAAGCGACTGCTGAAGTGAGCGCACAATAGCGATATTTGAGGGCATACCCGCTGTTTGATAACCAGCGCGATGGGTTTTCCACTCTTTGATTTTGTTGATTTGGTTTTTCTTTAAATTAGGCAGAGCGAGATCTTCGAATAAGATATCCAGATATTCGTCTTTCGAGATCTGGAATACAAATTCGTCTTCGCCTTCACCGTCAGGACTGGCCTCGCCTTGACCCGCACCGCCGCCTTGACCGCCTTTAGGTGGACGTTCAATTTTATCACCGGTAATAAACTGGTCGTTACCAGGATGGACGCGCTCTTTTACGCCCCCTTGCCCTTGATGAAAAATAGGCTCGTTGAGGTCTTTGCTAGGAATAGAAACGTCTTCGCCCGTTTCTGTGTTCGTGATCGAGCGGCGATTAACGGCATCGGTCACGGACTCTTTGATTTTCTGCTTATGTCTGCGCAGAAAACGCTGTCTGTTAACGGCACTTTTGTTCTTACCGTTTAAGCGTCTATCAATAAATTGTGCCATGAGTAACTCCCTGTCTTCCCCTCACCATACAGCACCCGAGCACGCGCTCGGGGCTGCAACTAATCAGTCAGGTGGGTCTATGAGGATTTACGAACTCTCAAGTACCACTCAGACAGCAATCTGACTTGTTTCTCGGTGTAGCCTTTTTCCATCATGCGATTAACGAAATCATCATGTTTGCGTTGGTCTTCTGAAGACGTTTTCGCGTTGAATGAAATAACAGGTAGTAGCTCTTCGGTGTTCGAGAACATTTTCTTCTCGATAACGGTGCGTAGCTTCTCATAGCTAGTCCAAACCGGGTTAGAGCCATTGTTATTCGCACGCGCACGCAGCACGAAGTTCACAATCTCATTACGGAAGTCTTTCGGGTTACTGATACCGGCTGTTTTCTCGATCTTCTCTAGTTCTTCGTTAAGAGAAGCGCGATCGAATAGCTGGCCTGTTTCTGGGTCACGATATTCTTGGTCTTGAATCCAGAAGTCAGCGTAGGTGACGTAACGGTCAAAGATGTTTTGGCCGTATTCTGAGTAAGACTCTAAGTACGCGGTCTGGATTTCTTTACCAATGAACTCTACATAGCGAGGCACTAGGTAGCCTTTCAAGAATTCAAGGTATTTTTCGCCGACTTCTTGTGGGAACTGCTCACGCTCAATTTGCTGTTCAATGACGTAGAACAGATGAACCGGGTTTGCAGCCACTTCGGTTTGATCAAAGTTGAATACGCGAGACAAGATCTTAAATGCGAAACGGGTAGAAAGACCGGACATACCTTCGTCGACGCCAGCGTAGTCGCGGTACTCTTGGTAGCTTTTCGCCTTTGGATCGGTGTCTTTAAGCGTTTCTCCATCATACACGCGCATTTTTGAGAATAGTGAGGAGTTTTCTGGCTCTTTCAAGCGAGAAAGCACACTGAACTGGCCAAGCAACTCAAGTGTACTTGGTGAGCATGGCGCTTTCGACAGCTCACTGTTTTCAAGCAGTTTCTGGTAGATCTTAACTTCTTCAGACACGCGCAAGCAGTAAGGTACTTTTACAATGTAGACACGATCTAAGAATGCCTCGTTGTTTTTGTTGTTACGGAACGTTTGCCACTCAGATTCGTTTGAGTGAGCGAGGATCATGCCATCAAACGGTAGGGCAGACAGACCTTCAGTACCGTTATAGTTGCCTTCCTGAGTCGCTGTTAACAGTGGGTGAAGCACTTTGATTGGTGCTTTGAACATCTCAACGAATTCCATTAAACCTTGGTTAGCACGGCAAAGTGCGCCAGAGTAGCTGTAGGCATCTGGATCGTCTTGAGAGTAATGTTCCAATTGGCGAATATCGACTTTACCAACCAGTGCTGAGATGTCTTGGTTGTTCTCATCACCCGGCTCAGTTTTGGCGATAGCGACTTGGTCTAGTATCGATGGACGTACTTTGACGACTTTGAATTTAGTGATGTCACCGCCAAACTCGTGTAGACGTTTCGCTGCCCATGGCGACATGATGGAGCGTAAATAGCGCTTCTCGATGCCATATTCACTTTTCAGCAGATCTCCGTCTTCATTGACGTCGAAGAGACAGAATGGGTGGTCATTGACTGGACTGCGTTCGCCATTTGCAGAAAGCACATAGATTGGCATCTTCTGCATTAGCGCTTTAAGTTTCTCGGCAAGTGATGATTTACCACCACCTACAGGACCGAGTAAATATAGAATTTGTTTGCGTTCTTCAAGACCTTGCGCAGCGTGTTTTAAATACGACACAATTTGCTCAATGGCATCTTCCATGCCATAAAAGTCTTCAAAGGTTTTGTAACGAGAGATAATACGATTTGAGAAGATACGACTTAAGCGTGGATCTTGCGCCGTGTCGATGACCTCAGGCTCGCCGATAGCGAGTAGAAGACGTTCGGCAGCGTTGGCATAAGCACTTTTGTCGTCTTTACATAGAGCTAAGAATTCCTGAATTGATAACTCTTCATCTTTTGCGGCTTCATAACGCGTTTGATAATGATCGAAAATACTCATAGCTGATTCCCCTTAACCTGCAAAGCTGACTGTCAACACATGTACAATGCGACTCCATGTCAATTTAAAGACTAGTAGGGTTTTCAGATTAATGCTTAACAATTATGCATTTATTTACAAAGTCCCTTTGTGATCGCAGGAAAAATCACCCTAGTCTCACTAATAGTACGTAAGTCCTAACTATGGGAGATGACCGTGCAATGAGAAAAACAATCTCAAAAAAATACCCGCTCACAATGGCGGGTATTCTTCATAAAATACGATTTAAGCTACTTCAAAAATGTTTTAAGCGTTAAAAATTTGGCGGAATTCTGCACTTGATAGGTGATATTGACGTGGGCAGTTTCTCCATGTAACCAGCATGCGACGGTATTTGTCGAGCATAGGAACATGGCTGTTAAAGTGGTGGTCACCCTTGTCGAATTGTGGGTACAGACCTTCAGAGTCCACTAGGAAGCGAACATAGTTCACTAGCTGTGCTTCTGTAGCGATATCGAAGCCCAAGAACTGCAGACGACGCTGATCGACGTCTTTACGGTCTTGGTCAGACAGCATTTTGTTTGATTCTTGCATCGCGTGGTACATTTCCATGATGTCGATAACTTCACGACACTCATCTTCTACAAGGCAGCCGAACTCTTTGTTCATCTCGCGCATTTGTAGCTCGTAGCCACGTTCTACGATGGTTTGAAGGCGTTGGTACTTCGCCGCGTTCTCCGGCGTTAGTTTCGCCATCAGGTAGTATTGGTTAGATAGGATTAGACGTTGAGCATTTGTCATTTCCATGTTGAGAGCCTCACTAAATACTTTCTAATAAGTTTATGTATGAATACGAATTATCGACAGATTAACAGTATATGTATGACTTATAACATGATCTCAACACGTATTTATGACAAAAACGCGCCTTCTAGCGCGTTTTTTTCGTGTCAAAGCTTTGCAGGCAAACGCGTGGCGCGTTTGCGTATAGGCTAATATTTGACGGTGTCTGTGTACTGAAGCAGGATGCTTTGAATTTCGTCCATCACTTCTTTTTTCGGTGGCTCAACACCTTCCAGTGGGTAGTCAAAACCGAGCGCTTCCCATTTGTGTGCACCGAGTTTGTGGTACGGTAGAAGCTCTACTTTCTCGATGTTGTCCATGTCTTTGATGAACTCACCTAGCATGTGTGCTGCTTCAGGATCGTCAGTGTAGCCAGGAACAACCACATAACGGATCCACGTCTTTTGACCAATTTTGTGTAAGTAGCGAGCGAAGTCCAACACGCGGCGGTTTGATACGCCAATGAAATCTTGGTGGATTTCATCTTTCATGTGTTTAAGGTCAAGCATCACAAGGTCGGTCGCTTCAAGGACTTCGTCCACGACGTCGGTGTGTTTGCGGATATAGCCGTTAGTATCGAGACAGGTATGGATACCTTCCGCTTGCGCTGCTCTAAAGAAGTCACGAACAAATTCTGGTTGAAGCATGGCTTCACCACCAGAGCAAGTCACACCACCACCGGATGCATTCATGAAGTGGCGGTAAGATTTCGCCTCCGCAATTAGCTCATCGACAGTGATTTCTTTGCCATCATGCGTATCCCAAGTATCACGATTGTGGCAATACTTGCAGCGCATAAGACAGCCTTGCATAAAGACAATAAAACGAATACCCGGTCCATCGACAGTACCACAAGATTCGAATGAGTGAATGCGACCTGTTGTTGACATATGCTCTTCTCTACTAACTTATTTTTACCCGTCATTTTATTACAAATCGTACCATCTAGACAGGAAAAGTAGGGTTATATTGACACTAATTATGACTGTATACGCTGATTGTAAATGCTTTGTTTCAACTGATGAAGATGACTATAACAGACCCTGTAGAGGCTAGAAGAAGGCAAACAGTGAGATACCGCCATTACCATATATCGACTTTGATGCCTCTTTGTATTCCGCCGATTTAGTCCCAGCGAAAATATTCACGCCGACGTAGGAGTTGTACCAAGTCGCGCCCAATACGGCCTCACCTTGAATCGGTTGCAGTGTTACATCATAAGCATCACTTGGCTCTGGTATTCCGGGGCGTTCACCCTCGATGGTAATATCGTTAAATCGATAACGGGCTTTCACGCCGAAATAAGTAAACCAGCCTTGATTTGACGCGCCAATCATGCCGGCTTTAAATGGATCCTCAGTACCTATGTTTGCCGCCCCGAAATTGCCGCCAAGCTCGGAGCCAAATCGAAACATCATCCCAGTTGAAATGTCGCTTCTAAAGTTGCCTACGTTAGCTTCGGTGACATTAGAGACTTCCCAGCCTGTGTTTGCAAACAGAGGCTCTCGCTTTAAGTTTAGGTGGGTTAGATAACCGACACTGCCAACGACGCGATCTTCAATTTGATACGCCCAACCTTTCGGCTCCTTCGAGCCAACTAGAGAGTGCACTAATTGCTGAGCTTTTCCTGCAAAGGAGCCCTCGCCAGTACTACCTAGAGTCACGTTAAATCGCTGGGCCTGTTGTGGGTGCAAGCTAATGTAATTTAACTCACCATGAAAATAGCCGGCGTAAGGGCGATCACCTGCGATGGGGACATCGGCTTCAATATCGGAAGGTGTCCACATTTTGTGACCAAGTTGAAATTCGACCTTATCTAGTGAGGACGCTCCCCAATAGGAGAGGCTCAGAGGTTTAAAAATCGCCCAAGGCGTGATTGCGCCACTGGTATACGAAAGGAAGATTCCGTTGGTGTAGTCTTCGTCGGTACCCCAAATTCCATCGTTGTCGAGAGAAAAGGAAAGGGTAGAGCGCTCTGAGGCGAGCGCACAGCTGCTGGCGAGAAGAACAGGCAAAGCGAGTAGAATTTTCATGATGTGTCAACTCTCTTCAAATACGGCTAGTAGAGATGTAGTTATGTAAAGTGAGTGTGACACGTTTGCAAATGGAACGTCAGTGATCCATGAGTCATAAAGCTTGAGCAAATTCGATTATTTGTAACCAATTCTTAGCAGGTAAGAATAGGTGTAAATGCCATTCAACAGGTATAAAAAAACCCCGCCGAAGCGAGGTTTTTATCTCAATCAGTATAATCGAAGATTATAGAGATTCAGTGAACGTACGTGCGATTACGTCAGCTTGTTGCTCTGCAGTTAGAGAGTTAAAGCGAACAGCGTAACCAGATACACGGATTGTTAGCTGAGGGTATTTCTCAGGGTGCTTAACTGCGTCTTCTAGAGTTTCGCGGTTAAGAACGTTCACGTTTAGGTGTTGACCACCTTCAACGCCAGCTTCGTGGTGGAAGTAACCATCCATTAGACCAGCAAGGTTAGAACGTTGTGAATCTTCTTCTTTACCTAGTGCGTTTGGAACGATAGAGAAGGTGTAAGAGATACCATCTTTAGCGTCAGCAAACGGCAGTTTACCTACAGAAGTAAGAGAAGCTACAGCACCTTTCTCATCGCGACCGTGCATTGGGTTTGCACCTGGAGCGAATGGAGCACCTGCTTTACGACCGTCTGGTGTAGTACCCGTCTTCTTACCGTATACCACGTTTGAAGTGATAGTCAGGATAGACTGTGTAGGTACTGCATCACGGTAAGTCTTAAGCTTACGGATCTTGTTCATGAAGATAGTAACAAGTTCACAAGCCATGTCATCTACACGTGCGTCGTTGTTACCGAATTTCGGGTAGTCGCCAGAGATGTCGAAGTCGATTGCGATGCCGTCTTCGTCACGGATTGGCTTAACTGTGCCGTATTTGATTGCAGATAGAGAGTCAGCTGCAACAGATAGACCAGCGATACCACAAGCCATTGTACGACGAACGTCACGGTCATGTAGAGCCATAAGCGCTGCTTCGTAGCTGTACTTGTCGTGAGAGTAGTGGATTGCGTTTAGCGCAGTCACGTATTGCTTAGCTAGCCAATCCATGAAGTTGTCTAGACCAGCCCAAACTTTGTCGAAGTCTAGAACTTCGTCAGTCATTGCTTCAGTCTTAGGACCAACTTGGATCTTAAGCTTCTCATCTACACCGCCGTTGATAACGTAAAGTAGAGTCTTAGCTAGGTTTGCACGAGCGCCGAAGAACTGCATGTGCTTACCGATAACCATTGGAGATACACAACAAGCGATAGCGTAGTCATCGTTGTCGAAATCTGGACGCATTAGGTCATCGTTCTCGTACTGGATAGAAGACGTATCGATAGATACCTTCGCACAGAACTTCTTGAAGCCGTCAGGTAGCTGCTCAGACCAAAGTACAGTGATGTTTGGCTCTGGAGAAGGACCCATAGTGTATAGCGTGTTTAGGAAACGGAAGTTTGTACGCGTAACAAGCGTACGACCGTCAACACCCATACCACCCATAGATTCTGTTGCCCAGATTGGGTCGCCAGAGAATAGCTCATCGTACTCAGGAGTACGTAGGAAGCGAACCATACGTAGCTTCATTACGAAGTGGTCGATCATTTCCTGAGCTTGTTCTTCAGTGATGATGCCAGCAGCGATATCACGCTCAACGTAAATGTCTAGGAAAGTCGAAGTACGACCTAGAGACATTGCCGCGCCGTTTTGAGATTTAACAGCCGCTAGGTAACCGAAGTAAGTCCATTGGATTGCTTCTTGTGCAGTTGTCGCAGGACCAGAAATGTCGAAGCCGTAAGAAGCTGCCATTTCTTTCATTTGACCTAGTGCGCGGTGTTGCTCTTGAAGCTCTTCACGCAGCTGCATAGTCATTTGTAGATCGTCGCCAGCTTCCAGTTTCTCTTGAGTAGAGTGGAACTGAGCAACTTTGTCCTTCATTAGGAAGTCAATACCGTAAAGTGCTACACGACGGTAGTCACCGATGATACGACCACGACCGTATGCATCTGGAAGACCAGTCAGAACACCAGACTTACGACATTTTAGGATGTCTGGAGAGTAAACGTCGAAAACACCTTGGTTGTGTGTTTTACGGTACTCTGAGTAGATTTTAGAAACTTGTGGGTCAAGCGTACGGCCGTATGCTTTACAAGAACCTTCGATCATGCGCACGCCGCCGTTAGGCATGATTGCACGCTTAAGAGGCGCTTCAGTTTGTAGACCAACGATAGTTTCTAGGTCTTTGTTGATGTAGCCCGCATCATGTGAAGTGATGGTAGAGATAACAGAAGTGTCAAAATCAACAGGAGCGTGAGTGCTGTTTTCCTGCTTGATACCTTCCATTACTTTAGCCCAAAGCGTCTTAGTCGCTTCAGTACCTTCAGAAACTAGGAAAGACTCGTCGCCTTCATAAGGAGCGTAGTTCTTCTGAATGAAGTCACGTACGTTTACTTCGTTTTGCCAGTCACCTGCAGCAAAACCTTCCCAAGCTTTAGCAAATTGCTCTGCCATGACATACCTACCTTTTTAGTAGAAAAAACCCGTACTGTGCGCTTTATACGCATGCTCCTCTGAGGAAGAGCCAGTACCATTGAATAAAAATATCGTATAACCACTTATGGTTAGTATGGTTATACGC
>NZ_JYJK01000008.1 GCF_003263785.1 Vibrio variabilis | reverse complement strand
CAACGCTTGTGCTCGTTACTCACGATCTATCGCTAGCTAAACGTTGCGATCGCATTTTTCACATGAATGCGGGTCGGCTTGAACAGGAGTAGCGGATGTCACAACAGCAAACGAGTTCTACAAAAATCAGTTCCGAACACAAAAGCAGTAGTGCGAAGTTAAACAATCGCCTTGTGAAATGGAGTTTTGACGAAATCAGGCAAGGGCAACTTTGGCCTATCGCTATTTCCTTGACCCTGATTATCGCCTGTATTTTTGGCTTAGCAGCCCTCGCAGAGCGAATGGAACAGGTCATTGTCAAACAGGGCAAAGATGCGCTAACTGCCGACTCCATCTACATCTCAGCGAACCCTATCACACAAGAAAACACGAAACTTATCCAAGACTCAGGGCTCGAAACGTCGTGGTATACACGCTTCGCAACGATGTCATTCAGTGATAGCGGCATGCAGTTGATAACGGTAAAAGCCGTGGATTCAAAGTTCCCACTTCGCGGGACATTAACTTTAGGATCCGAACAAGGCACACAAAACCAGGTCAGAGAAGGGGAATTGTGGCTGGATAGCCGAATAGCCGAGCAATTGAATGTATCTATTGGTGACGTTGTCACTATTGGTGATGCTGAACTTGCTGTAAGTGGCGTTATTTTGGAAGAACCTGGTATCAGCTTTAATCCGTTTCAGCAAATGCCAACGGCTTATATTCACCAGAGCTCTGTGGATGCAACCGGCGCTGTTCAGCTTGGTAGTCGCGTGCAGTTTCGCGCATATTTAGTCGGCGATGAGTCAAATATTGACGCACTCAAACAGCAAATTGAACTCACCCCAAGTGACCGATGGCGTGACCAATCTTCAGGCAGTCGAACCAATGATATCTTCGACAGGACAACGCAATATCTGTCGCTCACGGTTGCGATTATCATTATTATGGCAGCAACAACGCTTGTTCTGACCTGTCAGAATTACGTGCAAAGCCGAAGGCAAACGGTCGCCATGCTCAAAAGCCTTGGTGCGAGTAAACACTGGTTAGTACGTTGGCTTTCAATCCAAACCTTGCTGCTTGTGAGTATGTCAGTATTTGCTGGTCTGCTATTAGGGATGGGTTTAGAAACGCTTCTTCGCGTGCCTCTTACGGATCTACTGCCAGACCCGCTTCCTACTTATGGGTTTAAACCGGCCGTCATCGCTATTGTATCGAGCTTGCTCATCGGCGTTCCGGCGTTAGGTATCCCGCTGTATAAGCTGATTTCCGTGTCTTCAGTCGAAGTATTGCAAAGTGCTGATGAGAAGCGTGGAGGATGGATTTACTTACTCGTGTTGGTTCCGGTTATACCTCTACTCATGGCGTATCGCGACAATAACCTCGTGTGGATTGTACTTGCAGGTATTGTTGGTTTGTTTGTCGTTCTCGCCGCTATTAGTGTGCTGTTTACGCTGCTCTTAAGTCGTCTATCTTTGCCAATTTCGATGAAACTCGCCGTGAGCCGTATTAACCGCAGTAAACGTCATACGGGACTGCAGTATGGGGCATTAGGGCTTTCGCTGATGCTGCTTACCACAATTTGGTTGGTGAGAAATGATCTACTCAGTGATTGGCAGAGAACGCTACCAGCTGATGCGCCAAACGCGTTTGCACTTAATATCGCCGAGTACGAAAAAGAGGCTTACTTGAGTGCTCTAGATGGTAACAACATTGACCGCTCGCAAGCGTTTCCGATCTCTCGAGGTCGCTTGACGCTCATCAATGGCGAAGATGCACAAACCAGACAGAAAAAGGGGATTGACGAGGAAGACGCGCTAAGTCGAGAACTTAATTTTACCTATGCGGATACCCTTCCTGACTACAATGATGTTCTTTCTGGTGAATGGACGTCCGCAGGTGGCGTCTCAGTAGAAAAAGAGGTAGCTGAAAATCTTGGTCTAAAGATAGGCGATGAGCTTGGTTTTACCATTAATGGCCAAGAGGTAAGTGCAGTCATCAATTCAATTCGCTTTGTTGAATGGAGAGACATGAAGCCCAATTTTTACTTCATTTTTACTCCAGATGTGTTAGCAAACATACCAAGTGCGTGGTTAGTGAGCTTTAGGCTTCAAGATAAAGACAATGATTTGATAGCCACCTTGTCACGCAACCACCCAACGGTCAGTTTGATGGACATACGCTTGATGGGAGAGAAGATACAAGGCCTACTCAGTCAGATAGTTTGGTCGATAACGGTTTTAGCCGCATTGGGAGTACTTTCAGGAGTACTGCTTATCTTTACCTTACTGAGGTTGAGCTTATCTCAGCGCCAAGCTGAAATTCGCTTATATCGAACCTTAGGAGCGAGCCGTAAACGGATCGTTCGAACGATTTGGGCCGAATATGGGATCATGGCGATTACGGCGGGTATTGTGGCTACATTTGGTGCAGAAATAGTCGTAGGTTCGATCATGACGATCGGCTTCGATTTACCATGGAGTTGGCATTTATCCACGTGGATAATGGTTCCCGCAACCGCTTTCGCGACGTTGGCATTGGTTCTTTTTTCATTGATAAGACAGATGCTTACTACCTCGCAAAAGCAGTTTGCTTAATACTTAGTCACCGTTTTTGTTAAGTTATCCACAAAAACGGTGGATAAGCTTTTGGATAACTCAGTAGTATCCTAAGTGATAAAAATCGTTAGCCTTTGATTGGTCGGTGATGGCGGGTAATCTGATTGTCATCTTGCTGTCAGAAAACTTATTCACCGATTAACTGTCAAGGGAAAACATCACAAAAAATAGGATTTTTTTTATCCCTCGATGTGGCTAGAATGTCGCATCTTCATCACTTCAATTTATAAGAAATGAGTCAAGAATTCCCAGAGATGCAGAGTAGTCAACGCGTGGCCATCATAGGTGGGGGCGTCGCAGGATCGACGGTGGCTTTGTACCTTGCAAAACAAGGCATCGACGTGACCGTTTATGAGAAAAATCAGCGTCTTGTGAGCGGGCCGCCGATTTGTCACCTCCATGCTGGTGGCAATTTGTATCGCGAAATCTCTGAGCAACACTGTCTTGAGCTGCTTCATCAATCGATAGAGTTTGTGCGCTTCTTTCCGACGGTCGTCAATGTCCGTCCAACCGTCATTGCGGTACCAAAAGGGGATGAAGGTAAACCTGAGGCTTTGCTTCCTCGCTTAAATGTACTTCGAGATGCATACAAAAAGTTAGTTGAGCTGGACGCTGACAACCAAGTACTGGGGAAACCAGACGACTATTTTCACGAGTTTGACCGTGAAACTTTACATGCTCTGTCTAAGAGGCAGGCACCCGAAGTACCAAAAACACTCGAAGAGTGGCTTATCCCTTTTGCTAAACATACCGATCTAGATAAGCTCAAATACCCAGTCTATGTAGTTCAAGAATATGGACTCAGTTTATTCCGGGTCGCCTCGTCTGTTGAACTATGGTCTCAGCAAATAACGAACCTGCATATCCGCACTGGTGCCAAAATCGAACACTTAAGTGAGTTAGAAGATAGGTATGAGTTAGAGCTTGCGGCAGGACAAGTAGAGTCATTCGATTTTGTTATCAACGCTTGTGGCTTTCGTACCGGCATTATTGACGATAAGTTAGAGAAACCTCGCCAAAGGTTAGTAGAGTTTAAAGCCGCATACGTCACTAAGTGGGAAAAACACCAACACGAAAAATGGCCAGAAGTGATTTTTCACGGTCAGCGCGGCACTCCGCAGGGTATGGCACAATTAACGCCTTATCCTGGTGGGTATTTTCAACTCCATGGTATGACCAAGTCGATTACCCTGTTTGACAATGGGTTAGTGCAGTCAGCGGATAGCACCTCACAACCACAGCTTCCACAGCACCTAGTTGACAAAATTGATCATGGCTGGCCCGAGGATGTGCAAACCACGCGTTCACAAAGCGCTATTCAACATCTTGCTCAATATGTACCAGATTTCAAAACAGCCAAACCTGCAGGAAAACCCTTGTATGGCGCACAGCAAATACCGGGGTTGGAACCTAGCCTTCGTTCTGCTGATGTTAGCTTTGATGGTGAACGTTATGCTCGCTTAGAGATTGTTAAAGCTTCCTCTGCTTTGCTTGCTGCGAAAAAGATAACGAATCGTTGGTTTGTTAACCAGACATTCAGTGCAAGCACGGCTCAAGCATTAAAGCCTTCAGATGTTGAATCCGCAGCAAAGCAGATCGCTCGTGAGCGAGGCTACCCAGAATCGCTAGCCGTTGCCTACTAAACGTTCGCTAATTCATTGGTTTATAAAGATTAGGCAAAATAAAGGGTCGCAAATCTGCTCCGATTGCATATAATCGCTGTAGAGAAATACAAGGAATTTATGATGAACGTACTAGTAACAGGTGGCGCAGGCTACATCGGAAGTCACACATGTGTGCAGCTTATCGAAGCGGGTATGACACCAATTATCTTTGATAACCTTTACAACGCAAAATCGGCGGTGATTGATCGCATTGAGAAAATCACAAAAACTCGTCCAGTATTTGTGAAAGGTGACGTGCGTGACAAGCAAGCCTTGGTTGATGTGATGACCAATCATAAGATCGATGCAGTGATTCATTTTGCCGGCCTAAAAGCGGTCGGTGAGTCAGTTGAAAAGCCACTTGAATACTATGATAACAATGTCAATGGAACCTTGGTTTTAGCAGATGCGATGCGTGAAGCGGGTGTGAAGCACATTGTGTTCAGTTCATCAGCAACGGTTTACGGCGATCCTGCATCAGTGCCAATTACTGAATCATTCCCTACCAGTGCGACTAACCCTTATGGTCGTAGCAAACTCATGGTTGAAGAGTGTCTGACGGATTTCCACAAAGCCAACCCAGATTGGACCATTACTTTGCTCCGCTACTTTAATCCGGTAGGCTCTCATCCTTCAGGTGAAATGGGGGAAGATCCTCAGGGGATCCCAAATAACCTAATGCCATTTGTGTCTCAAGTTGCGGTGGGCAGACGTGAATGTTTATCAGTGTTTGGTGATGACTACCCAACACCGGATGGGACTGGCGTTCGCGATTACATTCACGTAATGGATCTGGCTGATGGTCACATCGCCGCTCTGAAAACGTTGAATGGCAAAGAAGCGCTATCTATTTACAACTTGGGAACAGGTAATGGCAGCAGCGTCCTGCAAATGGTTAGAGCGTTTGAGGAAGCTTCTGGCAAACCCGTTCCTTATAAAGTTGTTGAACGTCGTCCTGGTGATATCGCTGAATGTTGGGCAGATCCTAGTAAGGCGAACAAAGAACTTGGCTGGAAGGCGACACGAACCTTATCCGATATGACAGCAGACGGTTGGCGCTGGCAGTCGCAGAATCCGACTGGTTATCCAGAGTAATCTAGTGGTTTGTCGCATAAACTTAACAAAAGGCGCTAAAAGCGCCTTTTTTTGATCCAAGTCGCCTTATTTATTGAATAAAAAATATCATATTGTTGAATTTTTGATAAAATGGTTTCAGTACTTAATTTAACCAATAAAATTAGTCTTTGACCACAAGGGGACTCCATGGAGTTAGCACTCATCATTACTTTCGTTGTAGCTGCGGTTGTAATGGTTAAAAAAGAAATGGCTGCAAAATAATCTTCATTCATACATTTTATTTACAAATCCTTTAACTGAATGAAAGTATTAACAAAAACCGACGAAAGTCGGTTTTTTTATGCGTGAAATTTGCGTATTCAACAATAAACTTTCCTTATCGTGACGACTAAAAACTATCGTTGTATTTTTCGCTGCTAAACTCTTAAGGTGCACGCTCTTTCCGGTCGTTCGTAACCGGCGTTTCACACTCATAAAACAATATACCTAAAAGAGGATACTGCCATGCGCATTGCGATTCTATCTCGCAACGAAAACTTGTACTCAACTCGTCGCCTAAAAGAAGCAGGGGAAGCGAGGGGACATCAAGTGGATATCATCGATACCCTGCATTGCTATATGGATATTACAAGTAGTAACTCTAAAGTCCGTTATATGGGTGAGGAGTTGCCTCAATACGATGCGGTGATTCCACGAATTGGTTCATCTATTACTTTCTACGGAACCGCAGTGGTTCGTCAGTTTGAAATGATGGGCACTTTCTGCGTTAACGAATCAGTAGCGATTAGCCGTTCACGTGACAAGCTGCGTTCATTACAGTTGCTATCACGCAAAGGTATTGGTCTACCTCGTACTGGTTTTGCAAGCAAGCCAGACGACATTCCAGATTTGATTAAAAACGTTGGCGGCGCGCCACTGGTTATCAAGCTACTTGAGGGTACTCAGGGCATTGGTGTGGTACTCGCAGAGACACAAAAAGCAGCAGAGAGTGTTATTGAAGCTTTCATGGGTCTAAAAGCCAACATTTTGGTGCAAGAATTTATTGAAGAAGCTAACGGCGCTGATATTCGTTGTTTCGTTGTCGGTGGAAAAGTAATTGCAGCAATGAAGCGACAAGCTGCCGAAGGTGAATTCCGTTCGAATCTGCATCGTGGTGGTACGGCGCAGCTAGTTAAGCTCTCTAAGGAAGAGCGTGCAACAGCGGTAGCGGCGGCCAAGGCGATGGGGTTGAACTTGTGCGGGGTTGATATCCTTCAGTCGAAAAATGGTCCAGTGGTTATGGAAGTCAACTCTTCACCGGGCCTAGAGGGAATTGAAAACGCGACAAGTAAAGATGTGGCGGGCCTTATTTACGAATTTATCGAGAAAAACGCCAAGCCAAACAACAATAAAACGAAAGGACGTGGTTAAAAATGGCTAAAGAGCTTGTCATAGCGGGCGTAGAAATACGCCTGGTGAGCGTAAAGAAATCGATATCCCAGTTGCAAAGTTATACACAGACGCGGAAGTGAGTATCCCTGTTCAAGTAATACGAGCGAAAAAAGAGGGGCCTGTGGTGTTTGTGAGCGCTGCTGTGCACGGGGATGAATTAAACGGCATTGAGATAATCAGTCGCCTTATTGCGGAAAACATAAAGCTGCAATGTGGCACCTTGATCTACGTGCCTATGGTCAACGTGTATGGCGTGCTTAACCAAAGCCGTTACATGCCAGATCGCCGAGATCTTAACCGCTGTTTTCCAGGCTCTAAAAAAGGTTCGCTAGCTGGACGGTTAGCGCATACCTTCTTAAAAAGCATTGTCTCACATTGTGACTACGGTATTGACCTACATACAGGCGCTATCCATCGTTCTAATTTGCCTCAAATTCGAGCAAACCTAGAAGATGAAGAGACCAAGCGCTTGGCAGAGGCATTTGCCGTACCTGTATTGCTCAATGCCAACATTCGAGATGGCTCCTTGCGTGAAGCGGCTGTTAACAATGGAGCGCGTGTACTTCTGTACGAGGCAGGGGAAGCACTACGATTTGATGAGCTTTCTATTCAGACCGGTGTTAAGGGTGTGCTTCGTGTTCTCAAAGCACTAGGTATGACTCGCAAACGTGTCTCGAAGGCCAAAACAGAGCCATTTATTGCTAACCGTAGTGACTGGACTCGCGCCGATGCAAGTGGATTTGTGAAAGAGTATGTCCAACTGGGCTCTATGGTTGAGAAAGGTGAGGTTCTCGCCGACATTAACGGCCCGCTAGGTAACAACATCGGTCAGGTTACGTCAAACCGTACCGGTATTATTATCGGCAAGCAAAACATTCCTCTCGTTCAAGAAGGGGAAGCTATGTATCACATTGCGTATTTTGGAGATAACGCAGAAGAGGTATTTGAACATATCGAAATCATGCAAGAGTCGATTGTTCCAGTAGAACCGAGCATGTAACACTATGCCAAACACATATAACGACAGAATGATCATTGGCAACTTGGAGGTGTGTAGCCTTCCTGAGTTGGGTATTTTTGATTTAGAAGTGCGCATTGATACGGGTGCAAAGACCTCGTCTCTTCACGTAGATAACTTAAAGCGCGTGAAACGAGACGGTCGATTGTACGTCCAGTATGACCTGCATCCAGATATCTATCATCTAGATGAAATCGTACATTGTGAATCACTGATCCACGACTCAAGACGTATCAAATCATCCAACGGTGATTCGGAGCAGCGCTGCGTGATCCAAACCTTGTTCAGGCTTGGTGATAGAGAGTGGCCAATCGAGATCACTTTGAGTAATCGTCAAGATATGTCTTATATGATGTTGTTAGGACGTGAAGCGATGATCGATAAGGTATACGTCGACCCAAGCCGAGCGTTCCTGATTGATTAGTCAGTCAGCCGAACAAGTTATCTTAGCCGCCTCAGGGCGCTTTGTTTTACGCGCCTATTTTTTCACAACGTTCAAGTATCCATTGAAATTATTGGTTCTATGGATATTCCAAAAACGGTTTGCCTGAACGATAGGCAAAAAAAAGTAGAGCACGAGGCTCTACTTTTGCGTTTAGGAGGAAAGATCACAACACTTATGCCGGCTCTAAAACGTCGTCGTTTTCCATATCGTAATCGTAGTCTTTCGAAGTTTCGGTAAACTTAGATTTGCTATTCAACGTATGGAAAGCTCGTCTTCCGCGCGCCAAGCGTACGTATTTAAGCCAGGTGTGTTCCAGTTTGGATTTCGCTTTGCTAGGGTTAACGATCACTTTTGTGAAGTGTTTTTCTTCAGCGTTTTCCGGAGTAATGTCACCGCGTTCAAGCGCTAACATGGTTTCTCCGTAAGTCACCAAGATGTCTTCTTCAATCAGTGTAAAGTCACCCGATTTCGCGAATCCGCGTGGGAACTTTACTGCATCATAAAAACGTTTCTTGCCGTGGCGAAATTGAGTTTCAGTCATAGAGACCTCAAAGCAAATAGGTAGTAAAGCAAGGGTGTTCAGGGGCTTTTTGCCATACAAAGACGCCGAGAAGCCTTAGAATCCCGTGTTGGTTCGATGCTGAAAATAGTTGGAAATGAACAAGAAAGAAAACGAATTGTTTTTGTCGAATGCACAAATTTTCTTTATGCTTAACTAAGCTTAATTGTGTAAGAATACGTGGCTAACCAGAACGTTAGCTCAATCTATTAGAAATATCTTAAGAGTCACATTATGGACGTAAAAGTATTCCAAACCTTCCTTGAAGTCGCTAAGGAGAAACACTTTGGTCGCGCATCCGAAAACCTCTACATCACGCAGGCGGCGGTGAGTGCACGTATCAAACAGCTTGAAGAATACTTTGATACGCGATTGTTTACCCGGCATCGCAACAATATTCAGTTGACCTCAGCTGGCCAAAGGCTAGTAGGTTACGCCGAGGTGATGGTTTCAACGCTTAAGCAAGCAACGTTTGACTTATCACTAGAGAGCAATAAAGCGCTGCAACTTACGCTAGGCGGCACCCCCAATATCTGGGATGCCTATTTGCAAAATGGTTTGAGTGTCGTTACGGACTCTTTGACTGGCTATGGCTTTGTTGCTGAATCATTAGGCCGCGAGCAATTAAATCGCAAGTTGCTTGAGCGCACGTTAGATGTGGCGTTTTCTTTTGATCCATTTAAGGTTGAAGAATTCAAGAGTCATCAGATTGCCGAACTGCCTTTGGTGCTGGTATCAACAGAGCCAAGTAATATTGAATCTGCGTTCAACAGTAAATATGTTTACGTAGATTGGGGAACGCAGTTTGCGTTTGAACATGCCGACAGGCATCCAACTATTCCAGCGCCATATTTGCGTACCTCAACGGGTCGGATTGCGTTGGATTTTGTTTTGGAGAAGGGAGGCTGTGCATACCTTCCAGCATCGCTTGTTGAGCCATTCATTGAGTCTGGTCAACTATTTAAAGTTGAGGGCGCTGATGCGTGGTCTCGTCCACTGTACATCAGCTACCGAAAAAACAGCACTTCTCTGGATGCGATTCTTCAGGTCGAGGCGCTCATCAATAAGGTAGAGCCAACGACCTCGTTTGTCGTACAGCAAGCGGGTGAGAGTGCAGAGTAGAACCTACGTCAGATAAGAAAAATCCCTGCATTGCAGGGATTCAGTCTTACTCAACAACTGTATTTGAGTATGAGCTAGATACGCTCAGCTAAGTACGCCTCGTAGTCAGGAATCTCGATGTCGACTTCCTGAGACAGTAGATTAGATTCAAACAAGAAGTTCGCGGTAGCGCGGTTGGTTGCGACCGGGATGTTCCATACGCTAGCAATACGCAGCAAGGCTTTCACATCAGGGTCGTGTGGTACGGCGTTAAGAGGATCCCAGAAGAAGATCAGCATATCCAGTTTCCCTTCGGAAATGAGCGCACCGATTTGTTGATCGCCGCCCATTGGACCACTAATCATGCTTTTGATGGCTAGGCCCGTTTCTTTGCTAAGCATATTGCCTGTTGTACCTGTGGCATACAAAAAGTGACCTTGTAACTTTTCCTTGTTCTCTTGCACCCAGCGTAGAAGCTCTGGTTTGTAATTGTCATGAGCCACCAGTGCGATGTGTTTGTGTGCCGGCATAGTGCGAATCGTTTTCTGCATGTAATTCTGTTCCTAATAATCTATTTTTGAATTCTGGTCGTTCTAATTCGAATGCACGCAAAAGGTTGACATGGGTGCATTGGAATTAGTTTGATTTAAGTTATTGATATTGAAATCAAGACTCCATACTACGTACCACCACTCAAGCTCGCAATGAGCTTCATTGATATCTGTGACTATTAATGCCCTTCGACACTAAAAATAGGCCTGAATGCACTGGGCGACAAGGATTCGGCAATGATTTGTTCATCGAGTGAAGCGGGTGTGAGCACTTCAATTGTTGGTGCAAGATCGGTTTGGTAGGGCTCATCTCGTAAATAATGAACGGTTTGACGAACAGACAGTTGACCTTGCTCTACCATTTTATCTGTCGGTGCAAACTCTACCTTATTGCGGAGTAAGCCGCGATATACCCCGTGACTCAGGTAAATCGATAGAAGCTTGATATCAGAGTGATGTGGCTGCGCGCGTAGCTCACTAATGGCTGCTTCAATGGCAACCGCGCTGCCAACGACATAATCGAGGGTTGGGTAGTGTTCTATGACCTCTTGAACCAAGTTACGCTGTAACTCTTTATCATTGTCTGCCCATAGGGTTTCGACAATGTTGACATCACTGTTTTTGATGGCTTCTAGAAAACCAAGAATGACGGGCTTGGTTCCACCGCTTGATTCAGGGCCCGGTAGAAAAGCGACATCGACGACACCACTGCCTTTGGGGTGTTGCTGTGCCAAGTGTTTGCCAACCCGATGCCCCATCCAATACCAATCAACGCCAACAACGCCTTTTACGTGTTGACGTTGCTCTTTATCGACAATGAGATGGTTGACTGTCGCAAACACAGGGGTGTCTTGTGTGTAGCGACTTAAATCCTCGCTAAATGCGGTGGGAGAAACGGTACCAAGGATAATCGCATCGGCTCCCCAATCGCGACACGCAACAAGTTGAGATCGCTGTTTGTCGATGTTCGGATAGCCCCCAGACTCCAAGACCTTGAGTGTAATATTTTGCTTTTCTGCTTCTGTCACCATCCCATAGTTTACGGATAGCCAGTATGAGTCTTTAAGGTGTGGGTAAATAGCGCACACTTTTTCTGGCGCCGGTGCGTTGTTAATAGTAGTGGCATTTGCTGCATTACTGCTCAGTGGAACACCGGTGGCAATCATTAGCGCACAAATTATCGAAAAAAAGTGAGTCTTATTAGGCATATCGTCAACGTTTAGTGGTATCTAGCTCTGCTACACTGCAAAATATAGCGTAATACAGTCCAATGAGCGTCGGCAAGCGCTAAGTGTAAATGGAGTGGGTATGTTGCTCTCTAAAGCCAGTATTGGCCGTAAGTTATTATTTTCCTTTTTAGTGATGGCATTACTTGTATTGCTATCGACGGCGATTGGCGTGTCTGGGTTTTCATTTGTTGCTAAGACAGAGCGTAATGTGGTTGATACAGCCATTCCTTCAATGCTTGAAGCTCGTGAAGTCTCTGAGTTAAGTTCGCGTATTATTGCATCGGTACAAGTGCTCTCGAACGCAAAAACGAAACCACAGCATCAAGAAGCGGGGCGTGTGTTGTTTTCACGTCTTGAATCGTTGCTCATGCACATAAAATCTCTCGGTTCTGATTCGTTCGACTCCAAACTGCTCGATAGCCTTGAACAGACCGTTCAATCTATCATTGACAGTCTCGCAGAGTTAGGAAGTTCAGTAGAGCAAACCATCACGCTCGATCAATCAATTTTACAGTTGACGTCTCAGCTACGAGTGCAAGCGGAAGAGCTAGAGCAACTCACGCGCACCCAAGTTCTCAACACCAGTACAATAGCCGTGGCAAATGTAACCCATATTTACGGTTTGCTAGAAAAAGAGAAGAAATCTGAAGCACTCAGCGCCTTGGACAGTCTAGTTGAGGTCGATCTTGATTTGTCAGAGCGATTACACGAGCTGCACCTGCTTGCCTTTAAAACATTCAATCAGATTGAGGAGGCGAGAACGGTCTCCGATCCCGGACGTATTGATGAACTACAACGTCAGTATCAGACCAACATCAATATTATGCAAAGACGCGTACCTGGCGTTGAAGATCCTACTCGCTCAAAGCAGATGGCGTCGCTTTTGGATGAGCTATCTTCCGGTAAAACCATCTTTACGTTACTCAAGCAGAAACATAATGAGCGCCAGCGCTCGCAAAGCTTAATGCAAGAAACGCTTGAACTGTTTACTAAGCTCAATGAAACCATTTCAAAACTCGTCGACCAATCCAATGCAGCCACAACGGCTGCCGTGGCCGATTTATCAGCGACATTAAAATACGCACAATGGACCTTAGGCATTCTGTCTCTTATCGGTTTTGTTGTGGTTGTATTGATTGTCTGGCGTGTGGTTTATGTGTCGGTTGTGAAACGATTAGCAGAATACTCTGGCGCGTTGTTATCGATAGCGAAAGGGCAGCTTAACGTCGACGTTCATGTCAAGGGTAATGATGAACTTGCTCATATGGGGCAAGCCATCATCACTGCTCGTAACACGGCGCAAGCCTCAAAGTTGTTGCGGAGGCTGAAGTCAAAGCCAAGAAAGAACTAGAAAATCATAGAAATCAGTTAGAGCAGATCGTTACTGAACGAACGCTTCAGCTACAAACCAGCAATGAAAAACTCAACCAGGAAGTATTAAATCACGCCAAAGCACGTAACGCGGCCG
>NZ_JYJK01000007.1 GCF_003263785.1 Vibrio variabilis | reverse complement strand
CAAGCCGTGCTAAATCTGCATTTCTTGCGACCATGAGTCATGAGATCCGGACCCCGATGAATGGGGTGCTCGGCACCGCTGCCTTGATGGAAGATACGCCACTGAATGCTCAGCAGCGCAATTACTTGCAGGTAATCAACCGCAGTGGTCAGAACTTACTCGCAATCCTCAATGATATTTTGGACTACTCGAAAATAGAGGCGGGTCACCTTGAGATTAGAAACAAACCATTTGATCTCTATCGGATGGTGCAAGATTGTTATCAGCTAATGCTAGGTAAAGCGCTGGAGAAGAACTTAGATTTTCGTTTCCATATTGAAAGTGACGTCTCTGATGTTTATTGCGGTGACGTTACCCGCCTTAGTCAGGTGCTTAATAACTTAGTTGGCAATGCGATTAAGTTCACCTCGTCTGGTCAGGTCGACATCTATGTATCTCTGGATCCTGATGACGAAACATGTGTGATGATCGAGGTTTCCGATACGGGTGTCGGAATTAGCCCGGAAGATCAATTGAATTTGTTTGAGGCCTTTACTCAGGCAGAAAATGGTCACAGCACCATTGGTGGCACTGGGCTCGGTCTAGCAATAAGCCAAAGGCTTGTCCACGCGATGAATGGGGAGATCTACGTTGATTCTTATCTTGGTGAAGGGAGTCGTTTTTGGTTTGTGATTCCATTGGAGCAATGTGCACTTGAAGGGCAAGAGATTACAACGCCTATTGGTGGCTCTGAAACCGTAAACGGTCGCGTGCTCTTGATAGAAGATAACGCAGTGAATCTCATGGTTGCAGAAGGCTTTCTGGTGAATATGGGGCATCATGTGATCGCTGCGGAAACTGGAGAAGATGCCAAGGTTATGTTTGCCGAGCACGATTTTGATATTGCGCTGGTGGACATTAACTTGCCAGACTGTAGTGGTGTTGATTTATTAAAAGCATTCAGACAAATAGAAGCTTCCAAAGCTACGAAGCAAAAGACACCTATGATTGCGGTATCCGCTCATGTATTTAACGAAGAGGTAGAATCTTACTTAGAGGCGGGGTTTGACGGATACCTTCCAAAGCCGGTCGATAGAGAAGATCTGCGAGACACAATACAGCAGCATCTTGCCCATAAAGTGACAACCTATTTGGCGTCGGAAAGTCAGCCTTCCCAAACAGAGTTAGAGACGTTGGAAGAATCGACGATTATTGATGAAAAAGTGCTACGTGATGACTTATCGATATTAGGTCATGACCGAGTGAAGAAAATTGTTGATGCGTTTGTGGAATCAAGTCAGCAGATCATCGAAGAACTAGAAAACGCAGCGCAAACGGATGATGGGCGAGAAGTTAAAGCATTGGCTCATAAACTCAAAGGTAGCGCAGCGGCCCTGGGTTTAACGCAACTCTTTGAAATCTGCCTTGCTATCGAAACTGCCGATGATCATATTGGGCGATTGCTTTCCGTCCTAGAGCTTTTAATTCAGTCAAGACAGCAATCTGTTAATCGTTTAAGGCGTATCCTAAACAGCTAGTGCTGTATGAATATACAGCTCATTGATTTTCGCTACTTTTTTGACCATTAACGAGCTTGTGAGTAAAAAATACGCCAAACAAGAAAAAGGGCTCCGTGTGAGCCCTTTTCGTTCTACAGTTGGATTAAACGTTACCACTCATCATCAAAATAGGTTCGGTGTTCAACTGCATAGGGATCTTCATCAACCCCTTTGTTAGAGAGTCCTCTCAAGTGTTCGAGTTGGTGTTCCAACATATTGACGGTCTCGTAGTCACCGTCTGAACAGGCAACATAGATCTGTTGCTCGATGGCTTCAATGCTATCTCTAATGCTCATCTTACACCTCCTAAGCGTTCCCACGAGCACTCATCTGTTCTCAAACCGATTATAGTCCAACAGCCCGAATTCGATAGGTTGAGTGCGCTGGTAAAACTCATGAACTTGGTCGCTAAATTGCCAAAAATCTGGAGAACTACGTCTAACTGCATAATTGTCGAGCAGTTTTACATAGTCCTCTTCGCCGTTGATATTTTGCAGTGCAACGACAAAATTTTCGATCTCTGACTCTTTGAGACTTAGATACGCGCCGGGGTAACTACCGATCACACCTCGAACAAAGGTGAGGTCATCGTTTTTATAATCGCGATTCTTCTCTTCAGAGAACAAGCTTGAGATGTTGATGTGTGCATTATTATGAAGCAGGGTAAACAGTTGTTGATTACCATTCTCCGCTTCAATCATCACCATTACGATTTGAGGCACGGTTTGCAGTCCTTCTCCTCTGATATCGTCAATACTGCGAAGCAATGCTTCGTTTTTCTCAGACAAACCCGTGTTGACGATTTTAAATCGGTCGTGAAGTATTGGCTGGAGTTTGGTCTGCAATTTACCATACAACTCTTGTTTATAGTCCTGGGTTAAATAAAGCTCTTGGGTAGGTTGGCTGAACGGTTTGATATTGCGCTGTAAAAACTCACTAAATTGTGGGCTTTGCTCTTGATACCAACTGCTGAACTCTTGGTGACGAACCGTATTTGGCAATAGGGCTAAGAAGTTACTTTCACCTTCCATTCGCAAGAAGTCCATGAACATGCGAGTGATCAATTGATGGCCAAAGTTACCATAGACGTCAAAACCAGCCACCAGCAAGTAATGGATACGCTCTAAGAGAGCGTAATCAAGGATCCAGGCTGTCTTAGGCGGCGTGCCCACCATACCTTGAACGACAGAGGCACTATCGAAATGACGGAAAACCGTCAGCGCTGCGTTTGGATTCTCTCCATTGCCGGTCCAAAGTACGTCGGTCGTCAGGTGCTTGCCACCTTCAAACCATTTATTCATGAACTCGGATTTTGCTTCTAGATAGCGAGTTTGTTGATTTGCGTATTTCACCCAGTTAGTAATTGGAACCGTATTGCTTTCTAGCTCACTTGGCAACTTCAAGTTGTCAGCTTGCTGCTGATAAAACTCATTCACTTCTGGTAAGTCTGCCTTGTCTGGGTCGAGGAAGAACACCCAAAAACGATCATTAATGACGTTCAGAGCTAGCTGACCGCGACACACAGGCCCCTTAATGTAGGCCATGATCGTATTCTGAGCATTATCGAGCATGAACTTAAAGCGTGCGTTCACCGGAAGATCTTTAAATGCCGTCATTGGGTTAGCCGAGACAGCGATATCATAACTAGGAAGGGTTTTCACCTCATAGCTAGGTTTAATGAACCATTGATACCAAGACTCGAGCCTTTGTGTGTTAAGAGCAAAAGGCATGTGGGTTTTATCTACAATTGTGCTTCTTACTGGAACGAGGCGGTAATAGACACGGTCAACACCCGGGGCATCATAAGGTCGTCGAGTCACGACCCTATCTATAGGTTTACCAGGCGGTGTCGTAGAACGAATGATAGTAAAAAAGCGTCGCTCGGTTTCCACCTCTGAGAAATAGAGGTGAGCGAGATAGAGGTGCTCATAGATATACCTTGCCGTCAGCTGGTTTTTTAAATCATCGTGATTGAGCAGCGTTTCATATTCATTGACGAGGCTTTGCTCTTCCTCTGTGAGTGGCAGTGGTGCATTCATTTTTGCGCCACTACCTAGCCATGAAATTAGCGTTTGGTACTCAGTGTTGGTAATGCCAGGCATACCGTAAGGCATACCCCAGAGCGGGTAATCGGCTTCGTAGGCATCATATTCTTCAATCGTTGGGCAAACCTGGGTGCGATCGATGGAAAAATCAAATCCTTCAAGTTGAGCCGTTTCCGGCAGCGGGTGGCGTGCTTTTTGTGTCAGCATCCTAGCAACCAAGCCTGCATCTAAGTTGCCAGACAGAGATTGCTCGCGCTCATTAAGTACTGGGATAAACCCTAATTCTCTCCACTCTGCAGTGGTCTGAGCGTCTTCAAATAGACGAGTAGGCTGCGATGCAGTCAGACGGGTGCCTTGATAAACAAGCTCTTTGCTTGAGCCACGATCAATACCATCAACGGAAGAAAGTTTTAACTGACAGGGGGCGTCGTAGCAGGCATGGCAAACGACACAGCGATTGTCGATGATAGGCTTGACTTCAGAGAGAAAGAAGTCTGATTCGGGGACGAGACAGGAACGGTACGTTCTCTTACTTCTGGTGTACCAAATAGCTGGTCATAATTGAGCCCTGCGTAAGTGGCACATCCTGAAAAAAACAGGATCAGCAGGGTGAGTGAAAATCGTTTTAGTGTCATATTGTGCTCTCAATGCATCGCATGGTGCGAGTTTTTCCTTTTGCATAACGCTAATTTTCATTGATAACTCGATAATTTTCCAACTATAAATCCTAAACAGCGCCCCAATAATGTACTGAATTGACAAAAAAAGCCTGACGATGAATCGTCAGGCTTCGATGTGATGGTACTTTAAAAGCAAGGGAATTAAGCTGTTTTCAGCTCAGCTGCTTTCTCTTCAGAAATCGGTTTAGTCACAAGCGAAAGTACGATACATACGCCCATCATAACCGCAGAAATTGTGTACGCTAGGTTGTAACCACCACCATGAGTCATTGAGTAACCCACGATAGCTGCACCAATCGCGCCGCCGATACCCCAAGACGTGTAAAGCACACCGTAGTTGGTACCGTAGTTCTTAAGGCCGTAGTACTCAGCGGTTAGTGATGGGAATACCGCTAGTAGTGTACCGTAGCCAACGGCAGCAACTGCAGTACCGATGATCAACATGAACTCAGAAGTAAACGTTGAGAACAGTACCATGTTCATCCCCTGAAGGATGAACGCGAGCATTAGTGTACGTACGCCGCCGATCTTGTCAGACAGGATACCTGCTGCGATACGACCGCCAGAGTTAAAAATAGCAAGCAGAGAAGCCAAGTAAACTGCGTTCGGTAGGTTAGCTTGTACGCTTGCAATGTTGGTGATGTTACCAATGATCATCAGACCAGCAGCTGCTGCGAACGCATACATTACCCATAGAGAGTAGAACTGAGGCGTTTTTAGCATTGCTTTCCAGCTAATGTCGGCCGCTTTCTTAACTTGTACCGGTGCTTGACCTGCTTTTACTTTTGGCTCTTGTGGTTGATAACCTGCTGGTGGGTTATTGATCGTAGCCGCAAGTGGAACAGCAATGATAAGAACGCCAACACCTAGTACCATAAATGCAGAGCTAATACCCATAGAACCGATCAGAGAAGAGGTTAGGGGAGCTAGGTATACTGCTGCTAGACCAAAGCCCGCTGCGATAAGGCCATTAACCATGCCTTTCTTAGAAGGATGGAACCACTTCATTGCAGAAGGAGATAGACATGCGTAACCGAAACCGATGCCCGCGCCAGTGATCATACCGAACGTAATGTTAAGCATCATTACCGATTGAGCAAAGCTAGAAGCAATCATGCCAAGGCCAGTGAGCGTTGCACCCAAAATAAGGATGTTACGTGGACCCATACGGTCTTGAAGTACGCCAGCCACAAGAAGGCAGATAGAAAAAGTGATGGTCGCGATAGCGTAAGGAGATGACGCGTCTGCTGCACTCCAACCCCATTCACTTACTAGGGCTTTGTTAAATACACTCCAAGCATACAGGATGCCAAGACAAAGGTTGATACAGAATCCTGCAATTAGGATTCGCATAGCTTTATCAATCTTGCTCATTTTTGTTCTCTGATATGTCGAACAACGTTCGGGGGTTAAACATTCAAATTAAGTTTGCGTTTATCAACAGATGCCGCAAAGGAGCGCGGATTATAACCAATATTCCTACAATTGGAATCGATTTTTCCGAATTAATTCAATTAACTTATTGATGTAACAAAAGTGTAAATTTGATATTAATTTGACGTGTGAATTATTGGCTTGGGTTGTGGGATCACAAAATTGGCAAATATTAAAAAAAAGCGAATTGTAAATACATTGTTACAATATGATTTTACTCGACAGTAAAATACGTAACATACTGTTGCTCAAGGCGATCTATATTTTCGATTGTTGTCTAATTGTAACGAGAAATGAATGTATGAAATGCGCCCTAAAAATGGTCAAAAAGTAAGCTTGAAATGTCGTCAATAAGGAATCACAATACAGGAAAAATGAGATTTCAAAATTGAAAATGGACATTTCAAACACGTTTTTGATTATTTGTTGAGGTGACGTATGTTCATGACCAAAATTCTAATGTTGCTCGGTGTCTCTCTTGGAGCAGGTTACGCAGCCGCAGATCACATTCACTCTTATCTCCTTGGTTTATCTATTGCTTCTTTGGCTGTTGGCGCGTGTTACATGATCGCATTTGCGAGCACACGTTTCCCACAATTTGCTATGGGACTGTTACTTCTAGGTACGATTGCGAAACTCACAGTTACTGTGGTAGGGGTAGGTTTAAGTATTTCAAACGATTTGATCACCTCACCAATCGTATTTGCTCTGTCTTATCTGTTCTACATCATTGCCGTGAGCTATTTGTGGTTCAGCTACCGTGACAGCATTACGCCAGCGCCTAAAGGAATGAAAGCGCACGTCGCATAACTGCCTCAGCAAGGTATGTTACCTAAGCATAGAAAAGCGCCGATTCATTAACATGAGTCGGCGCTTTTTCCTTTCGAGTGTTGCTTTTTTACCACAGGCCATTCACTGACTAGAACAAGTACTCTAAGGTAACAGACCAGTTTCTGCCCGGTTGGGTATAGAGGTCATAGTTTTTTGGAGACATTGACCCTGGCACGACCGTCTTTGATCTTAAGTCATCATGCAGCCAATACTTAGTGTCAAATGCGTTAAACAGGCCAGCGCGTAAGGTAAGATCCTGCATTGGACGGTAATAAGCGGTGAGGTCGACAACCGCATAACCTGGTGCATCTACGTTCTTTTTGTCCGCTTCTGCGTCTCTGTCCTGCCAATCCGTTTTTCGGCTCGCCATTGTTAGCGAGCTCAATAATCCCCAATTGTTAGCCGTATTGTCATAACCAAGTGCAAGTACGGAACGAACCGGAGTAATGGTGTCGAGTTGTTCGCCAGTAGACTTGTCTTCACCGTCGGTGTAGGTCAAAGAAAAACGAGAATACAGGCCTTGAGGTGCACCTAACCATTCATCGAGGGCGACATTGGTTGAAAACTCAACGCCGCGAATATCAACGTTGTCTAAGTTAACCATGGTGTACACTTCTTTACCGCTGTCAGGATCCGTTCCTAGATCTTTTTGAGAGATAAAATCAGTATATTGATTGTAGAAACCAACCAATTCATACGTAGCATTTTTGGACTGGCTTCTAAAACCGAGCTCATAAGATGTGCTGCGTTCAGATGTTAGATTCGGGTTGGCTTGTATAATTGCGCCCTGGTTATAGGTGTAATAAAGATCGTGAACGGTAGGGCTTTAAAGCCTTGGCTCACCTGACCAAATACACTGTATTGTTGGCTTAGGTGGTAAACTGCGCCCAGTTTTGCCGAAAAGTCATCATCTTGGTAGGCACTGACTTCATTGCTATAGCCGTCGCTTTGTTTTGGATCCGTCTTGAAGCTGTCGTAACGTAACCCTGCGTTCAAGACCAGTTGTTCATTGAGCAAGAAGATCTGATCGTCAATGAATAATCCAAAGTTTGTGGTAGTCGCATCGGGTACACCGGTCGATCCTACAGCACTGCCAGTCTGTTTGTAGTCATCGTTATTCAGTTGAAAACGATTGTCTTTGTAACTCGTACCATAGGTAAGTAGGTGATAATGACTGTCGTAATCCAACTGCTTGTTAAGTTTCGCATCAAATAGCCAAGAGCTATCTTGAGCATCGCGTTGTCTTAGTCGGTCGCCGTACAGGTTAGTGTTGTCAAAGTTTTTATTCAGGCTACGACTATCTTGATAATTAACCGACCAGTCGAAACCATCAGCGAACGCGCTATTGATTTGCCACTGGTGCTCAAACCCGAGTCGGAATCGTTTGTTTTCATCTGATGTATTTCTTGAGTTGTAGGTGAAATCCATCGGGCCCATTGGAATGCTAATGCCGTAGTAGGAGAGTTCATCTTCTTTATGTGAGTAATTGTAGTACTCACCCGTAAGCCCAATACGATGTTGATCATTGACTTGGTAGTACGCTTTCGCTAGAACATTTCCTAGCCTTTTGCTCGCAGGGTTGGCGGCACCTCGTTGCTCGCCAACCACATTCGCGCCGCTACCATGAGTTTTGGTTTCAGAGCCATCTGCATACGTTAGCATGAGCAATGTTTCTAGCTTGTCTTGGCGCATTGCCCAAGTTCCTGTGGTCTTGAAGTTCTCGTCTGCCGAGCTGTAACCGGTTTTGATCCCAAAACGGTGCTCATTGTCATCTGTGACCAGTACGTCGTCGGGGTTTTTGGTTCTCATCACAACTGCACCAGCTACCGCGTCTGATCCAAACAGGGACGAAGACGCGCCCTTATTGACCTCAATCGTTGCCAGCGTGTCGACTTCAATGGCATTGGGATATTTACGCTGCTCTCCCGCACCAGGGTTATAGCCAACAGGTTGTTGAACGCCATCAACCATAATTTTGACTCGAGATCCGTTCATACCGCGAATGTTGAAACCTGAAAGACCAAACCGTCCACTGCCTTCCGCTTCAACACCAGGTAGATATTTCACTGCTTGTTTAATATCGCCCGCCATATTTTTCTCAAATTCATCACTTGAGATTTTGCTAATGGACGTTGACACATCAGAGTAGGCTTGAGGTGTTTTTGTGCCAGAAACGACAACCACGTCGTCATAGGACTTAGCGTCAATTTCTGCGTATAGTTGTGGTGCAAAGGCCAGTAATACTGAAGTAGCGATGAGTTGTCTTTTGAAGGGAAACTGGTACATCAATTTAATCCATAAATAAAAATGTGAGTAATGCCTTTAGAGGATGCGGATGTGATAATACAGATCTAAATGATAATTACTATTATTATCGTTAAAATAGTTGACCGGGCGTGCAAAAATTGTTCACCTTGTATAACTCGTTAAGTTTTGCTATCACTGACAGACAGTTAGACAATACCCACCAAATTGTCGGTGATAAGGAACAGAAATGTCGGTGTCGATTACATTGGAAGCGTTAACCATTCTGGATGCCATTGAGAGAAGAGGTTCATTTGCCGCAGCCGCGGCTGAATTCGACCGCGCTACGTCATCGCTCAGTTATCAAATGCAGAAGCTTGAGCAAGACTTGGATATTATGATTTTCGATCGCTCTGGCCACAAAGCGACACTGACTGATGCTGGAAAATTGATTCTAGAAAGAGGTCGAGTCATTCTTCAGGCAACGGAGAGCATGATTAATGAAGCAAGGTTGCTCGCCAATGGCTGGGAAGTCGATTTAACCATTGCTTACGACAGCATTATCCCGGTTGCTAACTTTTTTGACCTTGTTGATAAGCTAGGTAGTGTCAGCAAAACACGTGTCAAATTAGAGGAAGAAGTCCTTGCTGGATGCTGGGAATCGTTGAGTGAAGGGCGTTGTGACTTGCTTGTTTGTCCACAGCCAGAAGTATTGCCGCAAGGAGTTAAAGCGCAGCGTCTTGGTGAAATGTCGATGACATGGGTTGCCGCAACAGATCACTATGTACATAAACGTAATGGTGAGTTTGATAGTGAAGCGCGTAGCAAATACCGAGTGATTGCCATTGCCGATACCGCTCGCGAGCAGCCAGCATTAAGCGTCAACATTTTAGAGAAGCAGCCCCGGTTAACAGTGTCTAATTTAGACGCAAAAGTTGAGGCATTGGTTTCCGGATTAGGAATTGGAACATTGCCAACACAAGTTGCGGATAAACTGATAGCTGAAGGGAAGCTCAAAGCGATTAAAGACACTGAAGTCAGTAGCATCGATGTGGTTCTGGCGTGGAAACGCAACCACATTGGTGAAGCAAAATCTTGGTGTATTCGTCACCTCACTAAGACTTGGGACTTAAAATAAGGGGCTTTTTGCCCCTTTATCATTTCAATTAATCAAGTCTCAACACCATATCAGCGACTCCGTCCTCAAACTGTACATCGAGTTCAAAGCCAAGCTTTTGGGCGAGGGTAAGCATGCCTCGGTTTGTGGGCATCGTCATGCCAGAGATTTGTTTGGTCTGCTTGCTTTTACAGTAATCGATGACCTTGTTCATCAAGATACGACCAAGTCCATTGCCTTTGAGATCTGAGCGAATCAAGATAGCAAACTCAGCGTCACTATTATCCGGCGTGACGAGTACTCGAGATACCCCAATGATGTGCGGTGTTTGGTGGCTCAGATCAACCGCAACAAACGCCATTTCCCTGTCGTAGTCGATTTGAGTTAGGTTCGCGAGTGCTTCATGATTGAACTCTCCAACATCAGAGAAAAACCGTTTGTAGAGATCTTCTTTGGTGACGTTATTGATAAAATCCGCGTGGTAAGGCTCATCTTCCGGACGAATGGGGCGCAATAAAACTTGAGTCTCATCACGCAGCGTTAATGTCTGTTCCATCTCGGTTGGGTATGGCCTGATCGCGAGTCTGGATTGCGGTTCTCCGTCAAAGCGCTGGATGACGACGGAGGCATCGAGTATGGTAATGTCATCGCCATTAAGAAGTAGTGGATGGATATCCAGTTCATGTATTTCTGGACAGGCCACTACGATCTGAGAGATCTTTACTAGGAATCCCGCCAGTTTGGCAAGATTGATCGCATTGGGGGACTGTTGGAACTTAAGTGTTCCTTTGTTAATCGCATTAATAATAAGGTAACGGGCTAGCGCCATATTTAAAGGCGGTAACGCTGTGACGGCTTCACGCTCGATGTTCCATTCCGAACCCCCTTGCCCAATAAAAATCGCCGGACCAAATGTTGGGTCGCTAAGCACTTTGACTCGTATTTCTTGACCACCGGCAACCTTCGCCATTTGCTGAACAGTCAACCCTTCTATACGTGCGTCAGGGTAGGAGAGACGCGTACGATCAAGAATAGACTGAGCAGCGTTAGATACTTCTTGCGCATCTTTTAGATTGAGCATGACGCCGTGGATATCAGATTTATGGGCGATATCAGGAGAGCGAAGTTTTACTGCAACGGGATAGCCAATATCATCGGCTAAGTGAATAGCTTCGCTTGGGTCGTGTGCAAGCCATGTCGGGAGTGTCGGTAAATTAAGCAAGCCAAATAGTTGTTCACAGACATGAGATTCCAATGATGAAGAGCCACTCGCCTCTGGTAATGTCCCGATTTGAGTCGCTAGCCATTCGTGTGCTTTGTCGAGTTGTTCTGTTGAATAAGAATCTGTTGTCGTCGGCGTTTCCATAAGTTGCCATTGATTTCGTCTGTACTCGACAAGGTGCATGAACGCCGTCACCGCACTTTCGGGGGTTCGATAGGTGGGTATCCCTTGGCGCGTAAACAGAAGGCGTGCCTCTTTTGCTGTTGCTTCGCCAGACCAGTTCGTCAGAATATTAAAGCGTTTTGCTTTGGGGTGAGCGTGAATGGTTTCAATAACTTCACGCGCAGTTTGTGAGGATTCGGCAGTTGCTGATGGGCTGTGCATGATCAGCAGTGCGTCAATGTCTTCACTGTCTAGGATTCGTTGTATTGCTTGGCAATATCGTGCGGATGTTGCATCGCCGCCTAAATCGACAGGATTCGACTTTGGCCAGTTCACCGGCAATATTTTATCTAACTCGTCGATCGTATTCGCTGATAGTTGGGCTAAACTGCCTCCTTTATCAGCGAGCGTGTCGAGCGCCATTAATGCAGGCCCCATGCCATTGGTAATAATGGCCAAGCGTTCGCCTCTCAGTGGAACAGAATGAGTGAGCGTTTCTACCGCAGCAAACAGTTCATGAGTATTGTTTACCCGCAGCATACCTGCTCTTTGAATTGCTGAGTCATACACGATATCGAAAGACCGTGAAGGTTGGTTAGATTGCGCCATAGTACCGGCTGTGTGCCGACCGGCTTTAAGAACCAAAATACGTCGATTACGAGAAGCGGCTCGAGCTGCTGAGAGAAACCGCCTTGCATCTCGAATGGAGTCAACATAAAGCAAGATGGCTTCCGTTTTACTGTCCCGAGATAAATAATCGAGAATGTCATCGAAATCCACATCGCTACCATTGCCGATGGAGATGAATGCTGAGAAGCCAATATTTTTATCATTCGCCCAATCTAGAATTGTTGTGCAGACGGCCGAAGACTGGGAAATGAATGCCAATTTACCTGGAAGACAATCGACGGGTGAAAACGAGGCGTTAAAGTGTTGCCAAGGCAGTAATACCCCAAGGCTATTTGGTCCGACAATTTTCATGCCCGCTTGCTGAGCGATGCGCAAGCAAGTTTGTTCTATCGTATTTTCGCTGTCATAAGGAACTGACATGTCCGATGCCATTATGATCGCGACTTTCACCCCAGCGACAGCCAAGTCGTTAATCAAGTCGACATTTCTATCTCCTCGCGTACACAGAATGGCAATGTCTGGAACCAGCGGCAATTCACTGACTGAGCGATAGCAAAGGATCCCATTAACGGACTTGTGTTTAGGGTGAACCGGCAAAATAGTCCCTTGATACCCGCCCATAAGGAGGTTCTTAATAACGACGCTACCTGCACGATTCGGTTGACGAGATGCTCCGATTACGGCAATAGAACTGGGTTTAAATAGTGTATCCAACGACATAGCGTCTCCCTGAGCGGTCGAGTATTGGGCATAAGATGCATTATTCAACAATACTAGACTAGCTTTGAATCGATTAAAGTTGGTTTGCTCTTAAATTTAGACATAACGTATTGCTGTGCCTCAATTATTGTGTAACATGTCACAGGTAGTTAGGACAGGGTACTGGAACCATCGATAGATGACATTCCTGTCTGATAAAGGATAGACAAAAGTTAATTCAGGCAGTGATACGATGAAGAAAGTGGTAATAGTGAGCTTAGCTACCATGTTGGCAGCTTGTTCGTCTGGTGATTTCACAGCAGAAGTGAAGTCAGAAAGTTATCGTGAAGACTATCAACCGGTAGCAACAACGGCTGCGCCAGTTGCGGTCGCGACAACAGCAGCTGCAAATGCTGATTCAGAAAAAGTAGCGAAGAGTCAAAAAGCAGAAAATCAGCCTGCAAAAGCCCAAGCAGCATCGACTCAAACAGCATCCACTGCAACTAAACAAAAAGCAGCCCCAGTGAAAGCGAAGCCTGCTCAGGACAATAAAGTGGTCAAGATTGTCCCGCCGTCTAAAAAACAAGCAGAGCAGAACGTTCGCTTCGGGTATACGATTCAAGTTGTTGCCGTAGGTAGTCAAGATAAAGTAACCGGTTTTGCGAATAAGCTACCTAAGAGCAGCCAACCAGTTTGGCAAAACTATAAAGTGGTGAATGGCACTAAATGGTACGCACTACTTTACGGAGACTTTGCTACTAAAGTGAAAGCGCAGCAGGCAATCAAAACTTTACCTCAAGAATTCCAAGACTTAAAACCTTTCGTTCGCAGCATCGACAAGATCAAAAAGTCCGACTACCCAACATTGAGCAAGCTTAATTAGTAAAATGAATACCCAAGATGCCCAGTGCTTAGATGCACTGGGCATTTTTGTATGTAAACTGCTCATCCGAGTGAATAAATGGCAAATTTAACAGATTTAGAACTGAATCTTGCTGTTCAATCGTTTATGATTCTTTGAAAGCAATCCAAGGACAAGCTTAAGATGTCAAAACTGAATATCCTACTTCTATGTGGCGGCGGCTCTGCTGAACATGAAGTCTCTCTCGTCTCTGCGAACTATCTAGAAAGCCAACTTAAACTGAATGCCAAGTTTAATGTCACCAGAGTTGAAATCACCAAAGAAGGTTGGACGTGCAGCGATGGTCATCTCGTTGTATTAGATCTCAACCAAAAGGCGTTGGTGGGAGAACATCTTAAACTTGATATCGATTATGTCGTTCCTTGTATTCACGGATTCCCAGGAGAAACCGGTGACATTCAATCATTGTTTGAAATGGCAGGTATCCCGTATCTAGGTTGTGGACCAGAGGCAAGCAGTAACAGCTTCAACAAAATCACCTCGAAGTTATGGTACGACACCTTAGGTATTCCTAACACACCATACCTTTTCTTGACTGAAAATGACGAAAACTCTCACCAGGCGGCAAGCCAAGCGTTTGATAAGTGGGGTAAAGTGTTTGTCAAAGCGGCCAAGCAGGGCTCATCGGTTGGATGTTACAGTGTCACGGATAAGGCCGAACTTGATAACGCCATTGATGCCGCATTCGGTTACTCAGACCAAGTTGTCGTAGAGCAAGCGGTGAAGCCACGTGAACTTGAAGTCGCAGCCTACGAATACCAGGGCAAACTGGTTATCACACAGCCTGGTGAAGTAACCGCTCCAGACGGCGCGTTTTATAGCTATGATGAAAAGTACAGTGCAGACAGCCACTCAACGACGACCGTAGAGGCGACCAACTTAACAGATGAGCAGCGCGTTGTTATTCATGAGTCGGCACGTAAAGTCTTCACTCAAATGAAGCTTAAGCACTTGTCTCGCATAGATTTCTTCCTTACAGAAGACAACAAAATCTACCTAAATGAAGTCAATACATTCCCAGGAATGACACCGATTTCCATGTTCCCAAAAATGGTGGAGCATTCCGGCGTACCTTTTTCAGAGTTTTTGACTGATTGTATAGAGTCTGCTTTTAATCAATCGTGATTTTTCTTTGTTTTAAAGAGTGACTTCTGCTCTTCTGACAAAGACGTTTTGCCGCTGTACTGCAGCGGCATTGCTGGACTGGCCCAACGACCAAACTCCTGTATCTCCCTGATTTTCAAACCTTCACGAGACAATTCTTGAACCGCACCAACACGCCCTGATTGAGAAGAAAAACTGAGCGTATCATCCAAGCCGAGTAACTGACTTGCGCGTTTCAGTACTCGATGTATCGAAGAGTCGTCGAGCGGCGAATCACTGATATTGCCGTGTCTATCAATCGCTCGAAATAAAACAGAGTAGGGAACAAAGCTTAACCATCGCTGGATGCTCTCACCACCATACTCGCTTAACCGATATTGTCTATCGTCTATTGTTACACAGTAACTTTCATCATCTTGAGCGATATCCTCGCTGTCAATGACTTTAAATCTCGACGCTTCAGCGCACACTCGTACAATAGAAAGTAGATAGCCAAATCACGACAGTCTTTCTTTTCATCGCTGGAAGACAAGAGTTTATGGAGTTCGGCTAAATGTTCAGAAGTAAAAGGAGTGGTTTGTTTGACTTTCGTGTAGCTGGCTATTTTTAACTGATTCATCACCAATCCTACCTGACGCGAGCGAGTAGGGTCTTTATAATCAAATAGATAGTGAACCAAAGATATAGTGACAAGGTAACGTCTAACGCTACTGAATTTTTTGGTTTGCCTTGTATGCTCGATAAATTCAAGTAATGTAGCTTCTGTAGCGGGTAATGAGGGATGACGATGTCGCTGACAAAACTCATTGAAAGTGCGCCAGTCTTTCGACATCGCCAGATTTGTACTACGTGAGTAACAATTAGCAGTCATGTCAGCAAACTCTTGAGAACCAATTGATGAGCGTAGCAACCCTTTAAATCTGTTAGCTTCGTCAGGTTCTGCTATTTTCGGGATGTCTTTTTTCATACTAATGCACTATAACTTAATTGATTGACTTACAATACCTGATAACATGTCACGTGAACAGTGATACAACAACGATACAAGAGAAAAGTCTTTATGGCTCTAGCGAGTTATCGAGGGTTTACCCTAAAATCTATCGGCTCTTCCAATCAAACATGGAAAGTCACTATTAAAAACCGTGAGTTACAGGGCACTCTTGCTGCTGTAAAGAAGAGCATTGACTGGTGGTGTGATACCGCGTCAATCATTGACCCGGCTACATTGGCTTCACGTTCCGAAAAAGCGCCCGCGAAAGGCGCGCAAGAAAGCTTCAACGGTTTTACTATTCGTAACGATACAGGTGAAAACAACGCCTGGTACTGCATGTTTAATGGTAAACTTATCAAAGGTGGTAAGCTTGCTATACAAAGACATATAGAGGCGTACCTAATTGCAAAAAAGAAAGCCGAACTAGCAAAGAAATAATATGACTCTCGTATACTCAACGGAAACAGGCCGTATCAAAGAAGAAAAACAAAAGCCAGAGCGTCCAAAAGGCGATGGCATTGTTCGAATCCAAAAACAGACTAAAGGCCGTAAAGGAAAAGGAGTTTCGATCATCACAGGCTTAGACCTAGATGATGCGCCGCTCAAGCTACTTGCAGCTGAACTTAAAAAAGTTTGTGGCTGTGGCGGCTCAGTAAAAGACGGCAACATCGAGATCCAAGGCGATGCTCGAGACAAGATCAAAGCCGCACTTGAAAAGAAAGGCTACACAGTTAAGTTAGCCGGCGGTTAATGACACCAGAATAAAACAAAAGCCAGTACAGTTTAGGTGCTGGCTTTTGTGTATCTAAAACCACATTATCTAAATCGTAGATTAAGATAATGTGGTTATTAGGTATTTTATGGTAAATCATCGTTATGGTTAAATTGGGAAAGTTTTGTGACATAGGGGAGCTAATAAGGGAATTAATTTAAGCTCAGCCATGCTTTATTTAACATAATATACATAATGCGAAGTGAGATTGTAAGAGCAATATAGTAATGTCCGGTTTGAGCAACTTTAAAATGTCCTCCTAAGCTTAATTCGTAGTTAGCTTATGAGGAGTTAATTGCTATGAGTAATCACGAGATTAATCGATTCAAAGTCCTGACGGGTGTGCGAGAAAAACGCTTACGACAAATCGACGCTGCTGATATTTTGAATATCTCTACTCGACATGTCAGGCGCTTACTAAAGCAACTGTTTCGAGCTTATAGTGGTTAGCAAAAATGACCACCGTTTTAAAGGCAACGGTAACGCCCACTGTAACACGTTGAACGATTTCAGTTTTGGTCATGCCAGTTGCACGCTGCACTCTTTGCATTGCATCCGCAACACTGCAATTGCGACCGACTTCCATGACGGACATGGTATACAGCATCTTGGCGAGTAGCTCGTTACTACTGATGTTGATCCAACACCAATACCTTTTGCCATAAAACGTGCGTTGTTTTCTGAGCCATTTTCTTTCTTTGGTGCAACACGATAAATCGTTTCACGAACGCTGTTGAAGCCATGAATGGACTGATAGCTTCGGCACAGTTAGTTACATTGTCACTTAGAGCTTTATGCAGATTGATGTGTTGCTATCACCTCACATCTAGACGGATTTGGTCAATATGATGCTCAAGTTCTATCTCACAATCACCTCTAACTGTTTTAAACAAGCAATTGGCACGCTGAGTTATAGTGCGTTAGTACTTCTTCTAATAAACTCAAGTGACATCGTAACTTTAGATGCCGTTCAGAAACGACTCGTTCGTGTCCTCCTAAACCAATTTAAAAGCCTTGATCGACTCAGAAATAAAAACCAAACAACGTGCAATCAAACGTAAAAGTTACAGCGTAATTAAAGGTGTTTACTTGGACTGGTTCTTTTAGCTGGCTAGAAAGCTAATAGGTTCTCATCCAGAGTGAAAATAGTAACCATTAAAAGGAAAAGGTTTGTAAACGCCTACTGTCCTTGAATCCTCCAAATCACAAGCAGCATAAAACACTGGCACTTAAATTCACTGAAAGCGATCTTGTAATTTAATTACAACGAAATATATATCTGGGCACTTCGTTAGAGTTTTATCCTGTTGTAACTCGTTGAATTTAATGGATTGCGTTATAAATACCCTATCTATTTAAAGGATGTGCGGGCGCCAGAGGCAAAGTATTCGACTTGTATATGGATGGATTTCAAGCACAAAAAAGCCCACCTTTAGGTGGGCTGATTATGCTGTTCGCGATTAATGGTCTTCTTTATTACTCATTTCTTCACGAATTTCTTCCGCTACTATCTTGATTGCTTGGGCGGTACTGATGCCCTGCTTCATGAGCTCTTGAATTTTTTCGACGGCCGCTTGTTGCTCTTCGTGGCTTAGTGTTGGTAAATCATCAAACATTTAGTCCTCCAATTACTACGGACATGAGTAATTGGAGGACTATAGACGAATTCAAGTTAAGCGCAAGGGATTTAGATTAGTAGGTTGCAAGAAAATTGACTGATGCTCCCATCGCTTGAGGAGATGTATAGCTTGCTGCAACAGAAAGTTCAAACAGATTAAGTGGACTTAGTCCAATACCAGCCGTTAGTGTTCCTTCAGAATCTCGAGCGAGGTTTTTGTGATACCCTCCCCTTAACTGTATTTGACGAACTAAGTCGACCTCAATACCGGCACGGAACATTTGTACATCGTCATCAAACTGAGTGAATTTTTTCTCTTTATTCAAATCATAGTCCACCGATAGCTGGAAATAGTCAGCAATGAAGCCAGCACCTACCGTATAGAGCGGCTGTAACTGGTATTGGTAGCCATAGGCGACATCACGCCCGCCTACTGTTACGAAGCCACTTTTGGTATCAATTGTTCTTGAAAGCATGTTTCTTGCAGAGATACCAGCACGGAACGGGCCATGAAACCACAAGGCACCAGCATCCAAGTTAAACGCGGTTTCACCTGTTGAGTCCTCTCGAATGTTGTCAAACTTAAAATCTTGAAGTGAGTTCACACTGGTATAGGTGTAGATTCTCTGCAATTTCGGCGAAATTCCAAATGAGAAGTGCTGGCCAAGCAAGGTTTGGTATTTCGCTAATGATATCCCTAGTTCTGTTACAGCAACAGAAGCAGTTTTGATTGCGGTCTTTTGCGCCTGTGTGACAGGGTCACCCTGATCGGGAGCGATATCAGGCGTTGCAACGTTTTCAACGTAAGCTTTACCAAATACGTTCGCCGCAACAAATCGATTTGGAAGGCCAAATGCAACAGCACCACCAAAATCGACTTTCGCTTGCGTACCATCTAACGCTTGCAATGCTGCTTGAGTGGCTGCCGCGTCATTGCGGTCAGCTGCACTGAATGCATCGTCGACTTTGTCTAAGAGGTTGTCTTGATCATCGTAATTAATGCCAAGGTTGGTACTAACATCCCAGCATCGTCATTGCGGCGGTAAATGGCCGTTAAAGCCGGGTTATAGAAAGGTGCGGTTAAATATGAAGCAGACACAACACCCGTGCCCCCATTGCATCTCCTCTTGCATCGATCGAAAGCGTCGACGCTGCGAGTTGGCTTGATGCCGTTGCAGTAGTTACGAGTAAAGCGAGGGTTTTTAGTTTGGTCTTCATATAAAAAATAACGCCGTTAATCCTTTGTGTAGGTATTAACGGCGTAAATTATAAATACTTTAGCGAGTTAGCTAGAAAATAAGTGAAAATGTGCTACTCGTCTGCAGATACATCAAAAGTCTTGTTTATGATCTGCGCGCGCTCAAATCGAATTGGCCCTTGCCAGCGACTTTGCTTCATAGACACAGCTAGCACATATCGGTCGGGTGCAATACCTTTGGTATCTAGTGTGGTTGGATAATCTGATTCATATTCCTGCCCCCAGACCTGAGTATATTTTCCATCGATGTAATCAAACAGTCCCACTTCAAGTTTTGGCAAGGGGCAATATGGGTTGAGAAGCGCGTTCTTTTCTACCTGCCACTTATCTTTTGATGCCCACCTGACCGTTTGCTTTAACGCTGATTCGTCAATATTAGCCATTGGCTCCAGCTTTCGCCGTTCACTAATGAAACATCTAAACGGTATAAACCGACTTCTAGTGGCGATGCGAGATTATAGCGAATACCGTATGTGGTGACATCAGTGACGCTGTCACTGCTTCCATTTATATAAAACTCACTGTCGTTTGATACTCGTTTATCAACCCAACGCTTAAGGCTGATTTCCGAAACGACTTTATTTGAGTCCAGTTCAATCGTTGATAAATATGTGTCTCGACCTGGACTTTGGATCGTTTGCTGCTTGACGACAACATTTTCTACCCAATCAGGTAACGCCTGCGATGAATAGCCTTTACCACAATCGACACTAAGTGATTGTAGAAACAGCTTATTGATATGCGATCTTATGCTTTTACTTGGCTGCTGTTGCCACTCTTCAACCAACGATTGGAACATCGATTCCAGATCATTATTGAGTAAATGCTTATGCGCTTGAGAAATGGTTGAGGTACCCTCAAACCAATCGGCACCAACAGATGTTGATGCCGACAGTAACGCTATGATTGCAAGTTTACGTGCGTTAACCATTAGCCCTTCATTTTGTAGCCAACACCGCGAAGTGTTTCAATTTCCAAACCCGGAAGCTTTTGACGAAGTTGAAGTACGTGTGTATCAACGGTACGAGTTGTTGGGAAGTGGTTATAACCCCATACGTGGTCAAGCAGTTCATCACGAGTAAACACACGACCTAAGTTGCTCGCTAAGAATAACAGTAGGTCAAACTCTGTACGTGTTAGCGTAATAAAATCACCTTTGTAGTTCACTTCACGCGTCGCTTTATCAATGACAAGGCTTTCGGTTACTACTTTTGATGCATCTTCAGCATCCGCTTCCGGTGCACGAAGCTGAGCACGAATACGTGCAAATAGCTCTGCTTCCGCAAATGGTTTTGTTAGGTAGTCGTTTGCACCCGCATCAAGACCGGTGACTTTATCTTTAACGGTCACCAATGCAGTGAGCAAAATAACTGGAACATCTTTGGTTTGCTTCCAACCCGCTAGGTGTTCTACAGAGTCACCATCAGGAAGTTGTCTGTCGAGAATTACCAAGTCTGCTTGTTCCCAATACTGTTCGACCTGAGAAATAAGCTCGGCGTGCAGGACGTTATAACCCGCTAGTTCCAAACTTACCAATAGGCCATCAGCTAGATTCTTGTCGTCTTCAACAAGTAGCAGTGTCTGTTTCACAAGGTATCTCCAATATAAAAGTTGTTGGTGGGCCAACTAGGGACATTTTACCGCCCATTCGACCAACCATGGATTCTACTATTGTAAGCCCCAGCCCTAAACCGGCCTTACTTACAAATGGCTTACGAAGCTCTCGCCAGTCCCTAGCCGTTAATTGTCCGTTGTCTATCACTTCAATTTTGAGTGAGTTCGATGACGTCACGACATTGACGCTCACAGGTGCAACACCATATTTGATTGCGTTGCGAATCAAGTTGTCGATACAGGTTCCAAGCCAATAGATGTTAATTTTAGCGGCTACATCTTGATTGATAGTCAATTTTACGTCAGCTTCAAACTCTTCTTCTGCTTTATAGCTTAGCCAATCTTGTACAGAAGGCAGCCATTCAGTCGCTAACGGCTTATTGTCTGACTGCAAATAGTCTTTACTGGCTTCCGCCAATTGTCGCAGTCGACGAGTGTCTTCACACAGGCGTCGAAATTCATCATATACAGTTTCTGGTAAGTGCTCAAATTCTCGACGAAAACCTTCCACCGTCAAAGACAAGCTTGCGATCGGAGTTCGTAGCTCGTGAGTCAATATTTGCAGAACCAACATACGACTTTTCATCTCTTGTCGTTTGGAGTTCCAGCGATAGATGGACCAACCGATGACCAACAAGATATTGGCAATGATCAGTACGATCATGCTGATTCTTAACACATCAGAATGATCTTCTACTTCCCAACACAAATTGCCTCGTTGTACGAAACACGTGTTCGTCTGTGAAGCTAATTTAAAGTTCAATCCCGCTTGCTTGGCATTCTCGCGCCAGATAGCAGAGTCGAACAAGTAGTAACTATCCCCTCGCCTTAGCCAAAGTTCGGAGTTCTCGACAAACATAGATGAGCCACGGATCAGTGAAATCACTGTCGCTTCATCCATAATTTGTAGGCGCCCTAACAAAGAGCCAGGAGGTGCTAGTTCACGCTCTTTAATGTGCATGTACTTTTGCAGCGCGTCTTTTTTATCCGGATACTTGATGATATATCGCGCGGCATAAGTCCCTCCGCCCGGGTGAATCAAACCACTTCGAGCAAACCACTTAGTTGAAAGCTGACGCCCGCCACACATTGCCCGAGTATAGACCAAAGGCTCAGTGATTAATGGGCTGAGTGGCAAAGTACCGCTGCAGTTTTCTGCTAAGCGATATAACTGCTGTATCTCCTTAAGCGGATACTTAGTCGTTTGCGGCAACATGGATACCGGCGTCAGTAGCTGCGTCGGGTAATCGGCTTGAATGACTCGCACATCGTAAGAGGCAGTCGCTTGTTCATAATCGAAAAACTCTACGAACTTATCGATTCGTTCAGGCAAAGACTCAGCCATTACCGTGTGGGAATAGCTAAGAGGCAGAGACAGCAATAAGGTGTAAAGTAAGTTCTTCAAAAGACGCGTCTTGTAGATCGTTTATTGGCATGGATTTTTACACATTATCGGCAAGAAGAAAGCTAGTTGCACGCAATTATTTTGTTAATTCACTGTTTGTTGATGTCAATATGTACAAAAAAAGCCAGCAATTGCTGGCTTTAAAGAGTTAAGAGCTTGTAATGACTGAGTGCGTCTTACAGCGCTTTTGAAATTGCATCGACACTGTCTTTCGCATCGCCAAATAGCATTGACGTATTTTCTTTAAAGAACAGTGGGTTTTGAACGCCTGCATAACCGGTGTTCATCGAGCGTTTAAACACGATAACGTTTTGCGCATTCCAAACTTCCAGTACTGGCATACCAGCAATTGGGCTGTTTGGATCTTCAAGTGCCGCAGGGTTAACCGTATCGTTCGCACCGATTACAAGAACCGTATCAGTGTCGCCGAAGTCATCATTTAGCTCGTCCATTTCAAGAACGATGTCATACGGTACTTTCGCTTCTGCTAGTAGTACGTTCATGTGACCTGGTAGACGACCCGCTACTGGGTGAATACCGAAGCGAACTTCAACGCCTTGTGCGCGTAGTTTTTCAGTGATTTCATGAACTGGGTATTGAGCTTGTGCTACCGCCATACCGTATCCAGGAGTGATAATTACCGATTTGCTGTTCTTCAGCATCTCAGCAACTTCTTCTGCAGACGTCTCGCGGTGTTCGCCCTGTTCTTCATCACTAGAAATGACAACTTCTTGACCAAATCCGCCAGCAATAACACTGATGAACGAGCGGTTCATTGCTTTACACATGATGTAAGAAAGGATCGCACCAGACGAACCGACCAAAGCACCTGTTACAATGAGAAGGTCATTCGACAACATGAAACCTGCCGCTGCTGCTGCCCAACCTGAGTACGAGTTCAGCATTGAAACCACAACTGGCATATCCGCACCACCGATAGAAGCGACCAAGTGGTAACCAAACACAAGAGCAATCGCTGTCATTACTAATAGCGCGAACATGCTGCCATCAGCCTTCACGAAGTAGATCATGAGTAGTGTTGAAACAACGACAGCTGCTAGGTTCCACTTATGTTTGTGAGGAATACTGAGTGGCGACGATGAAATGACACCGCGTAGTTTTCCGAACGCAACAATAGAACCCGTGAAGGTCACTGCACCGATGAACACACCTAAGAACACTTCCACTAGGTGAATAACGTGGTGAGCGTGAACTTCAGCTTCTGCCAATGTTTCAATATTTGGGATCGCCGGTGGATCGATATAGCTGTTGTAACCAACAAGTACCGCTGCCAAACCTACAAAGCTGTGGAGAATCGCAACCAATTCTGGCATTTCAGTCATTTCTACTTTTTTAGCGTAGAAAATACCAATCGCTGCGCCGATAACCATTGCGACAATGATCCAGGCAAAGCCTTGAGCATCTGGGCTGAAGATGGTCGCAATCAGTGCGATCGTCATACCCGCGATACCATAGTAGTTACCGTTACGAGCTGACTCTTGCTTAGACAGTCCCGCCAAACTCATGATAAAAAATAGTGCAGCTACAATGTAAGCTGCTTGTACTAATCCTGCAGACATTGTGACTCCTTATTTATCTTTACGGAACATTTCAAGCATGCGCTTGGTGACGGTGAAACCACCGAAGATGTTGATACTGGCAATCAATACAGCAATAAACGCCAAGAAAGAAACAACGCCATTACCTTGACCAATCTGCAGAAGTGCACCAACAACAATGATGCCTGAGATCGCATTTGTCACTGACATAAGCGGAGTATGAAGAGCGTGAGTTACGTTCCATACAACGTAGTAACCGACCACACAAGCCAGTACAAAAACAGTAAAGTGAGATAAGAATGCTGCTGGAGCAACAGAGGCAACCCAACCAAACACACCTACTGCTGCAACAAGGCCAGCCAGTTTTTTAACAGGAGACGTTGGTTCTTCTACTTTTTCAGCAGGTTTTGGTGCTTCCGCTTTTGGCGCCTCTGGTTGCGCTGAAACTTGAATCGGTGGCGCTGGCCATGTGACCTCACCTTCTTTAACGACAGTGACACCACGAAGAACGACGTCTTCAAAGTTGATGTCGATATTGCCATCTTTCTCTTTGCAAAGCAGTTTTAGAAGGTTAACAAGGTTTGTCGCATAAAGCTGAGAAGACTGAGTTGGAAGACGACCCACCATGTCTGTGTAGCCGATCACTTTTACGCCATTTTCAGTGGTAATCACTTGATCTGCCACTGTGTATTCACAGTTACCGCCGTTTGCTGCAGCAAGGTCAACAATAACGCTACCTGGCTTCATGGCGTCAACCATTTCTTTCGTAACAAGTTTTGGAGCTGGACGGCCAGGAATAAGTGCCGTAGTGATGATGATATCGACGTCTTTCGCTTGCTCCATATAAAGCTCAGCCGCTTTTTTATTGAAGTCATCAGACATCTCTTTGGCGTAACCATCGCCAGAGCCGGTATTTTCTTGGTAGTCAACTTCTAGGAAGTCAGCACCCATTGATTCAACTTGCTCTTTTACTTCTGGGCGAACGTCAAACGCACGAACAATCGCACCTAAGCTACCCGCTGCACCAATTGCTGCAAGACCCGCAACGCCGGCACCTGCCACAAATACTTTCGCAGGTGGTACTTTACCCGCCGCCGTAATTTGACCTGTGAAGAATCGGCCAAATTCATGTGCTGCTTCAACAACGGCACGATAACCTGCAATGTTCGCCATGGAACTCAGTGCATCAAGAGCTTGAGCACGAGAAATACGCGGAACCGCGTCCATCGCCATGACGTTAATGTTTTTGCTAGAAAGCTTTTCCATTAACTCTGGATTTTGAGCTGGCCAGACAAAGCTAATCAGGCTCGCGCCTTCTTTAAGTGATTCAATTTCTTCATCGTTTGGCGCATTTACTTTCAGAACTAAGTCTGACTGCCACACTTCTTGTGAAGAGATAATCGTTGCTCCAGCAGCTTCATAAGCCGCGTCATCGAAGCTTGCAAGCACACCCGCTTGCGATTCCACTGAGACATCAAACCCCAGCTTTAACAGCTGCTCGACCGATTTCGGCGTTGCAGCGACTCGCGTTTCTCCCGCGAGAGTTTCTTTTGGCACACCAATTTGCATAGCTATTCCTTAACTATTGGCAGAAGTATTGTTCTTTTTTAACCAACTGAGTTCGTAACATCAAGCTATTTGTAACTGAAATACATAATTTCATTACATATAACGGAAAGTAATGACTTTTAAACAAACTAATCTAGTAAAAAAACCACACGAAAACCCCAATTTGGAGGTCATACCAGTGCAATATTACCTATGCTTGGGAAATTTTCGTGTAAGTAGGTCATATTATGACAATATTTGCTGCAAACAGATGACCAACGTCAATTAAATCAATCAACTGAAACTGGTCTTTCCAGAACAAAAATGCATCAAAAAGGGATGTTAAAAAATCGTGTCACCCATTTGATCTATGAACATTTGCGCTTTCTTGAGCATCAGCTCGTTGGCGTCCCCCTCAGTTCCAAGTACATCAGAGCGAATGAATCGATGCTCTTTCACTTCGTCGTCAAATGTCTTGGTGATTCGACCAGCGATACGATATTGGCCATTTTCTGCAATGGCTTCTTGGTAAATGAGGAACCCTTTGTACTCAACAGGTTCGACTTGCTTTGGCTCTGGCGATTTCCCGCCACCAAACAATTTTGAAAACAGTCCCACAGGCTTTCCTTAACGGCAGTTATCTTAAAACCTCATGTTCGCCATTTTCCATTTTAGGGTCAACTTGAATCTCGCGAAGTTGTCGATCTAATGCCGAATTGAACGCACTATTCCCTTGTGGTTATTGAGGTTTCTAATGGCATGGAATTTCTAAACATTTAATTGCAAAGTGTATTTTTATAAACATTGCGGGAAAGGATCAGGTTTTGGCCTCCTAAATGACAAAATACTTGGCAAAACATTAAATTACCGTATGCTAAAGCACTGTATAATAATCTCTATTGAAGTACCTGAGTTCTTATTTAATGGCGACCTCTTTTACCAGTTCAAACCTATTTCGTCTCTTCATGCCCGTGCTGATGATGATTGTTGTTTTGGTTGGTGTAAATCACATCATTGACGCTACTCAAGCTAACTCAGGTTTTGTCACCAATCTTCCTTATATCCTATTTGGGACAGCGATCGCCCTCAGTCACACGTTTAAGCAGTCTCGAATGGCCATGGTGGCGTTATCGATGCTGCTTGCTTATCTCTCGTTCAAGTTCGACTTCAAAGCCCGCTTAGTTCAGGAACGACGTTGCTCGAATTGTCATTGCTAAGCCTTTTACTACCTGTTTCTTGCTGTCTTGTGTACCTGTTTTCTGATACTGGCGTGATCAGTCGCGGTATGGCGATCTTTAGTATCACGATCATGAGCTTCGTTGGCTGGACCGCGCTCATTCTTTCTCATTTTGCCGGCGGTGGCTTTTTAGGGTTTGAAAGTGATTTGTTGATGGCGTTTCCACAAATCTCCCGGCTACCATTGGTTTTAGTGCTTTTTACTGTAGCCATTGTCGGCGCCACTGGGATCTTTCTACTTAATTACAATCGCCCTATCGACGCAGCTGTCTTCGCCTCAATTTTTATGGCAGGCGGCACTTTCATCTTCTTCCATATCCCTTACATTTCAAGCACACTGTTTTCGCTATCTGGTGTACTCATCATCATGTACGTCATCTCCGCCAGTCATCAAATGGCTTTCAACGACCGATTGACGAACATACCAGGTCGACGCGCACTTGAAATGGACATGAAGCATTTGGGTAGAAAGTTCACCATCGCTATGCTCGATGTCGACCACTTTAAATCCTTTAATGATACCTATGGCCATGATACTGGTGACGACGTACTAAAACTTGTCGCATCACGCATGACAAGTGTTGGCGGCAATGCGAAAGTGTACCGTTATGGTGGTGAGGAGTTCACCATCTTGTTCAAGGGTAAAACGGCGAAAGATAGTAAGCCTTATTTAGATGAGCTGCGCGAGCAAATCCAAGACTATCAGATGGTTATTCGAGACGAATCCAAACGCCCTGCGAATAACAAACAAGGCGTGAAGAAGCGCGGAGCTAAAAATGATCAGTCGACAGTGAGTGTCACTGTCAGTATTGGCGCAGCGACAGCAAAACGACTCGTAAGCCTGAAGACGTACTTAAAAAAGCAGATAAAGCGCTTTACAGCGCCAAAGAGAAAGGCCGTAACCAAGTACAGTGTGCGCGATAGCGTCATTCTGCTTGATTGAGAAAGACATTATTCTTGATTAAAGAACAGTACAATACTTCCCCCTTTTAAGTCGCTACCGTAATTAACGCTGAGCCCAATCCCAACATTGTCGACCATAGGAATGTGAAACGGCGGTGTTAACAACCACCCCACCGTTCCTTCATAGTAATGACTTGATCCTAATATCCCTAATGTATCACCACCGATATCGACTCTTCGTAAGCTGGTATAAACCGTTTGAATCGAACGCCCCCAGTCGGTCACGTCATAAAAGAGCTTCGCCTCATTAGACCAGTACCATCCTTCCGGAGTACCAACATCACCATCATTTGCTTGCCCCCAACCATAACCAAAAAAGTAGTTAAAGTTAGATTTATATTTCACCTGGCCCCAATCTTTATCTTTGGTGTAATGAAATCCGACTTTTGGTTGAATTGATGTCGCCCAAGCCGTGGTATTCACGAGCTTTCCATCGATAAAAGGCTGAAATAGCTTAGAAAATGGCGATTTAAAGTCATAGTTGCTGTTGAGGTATTGAAGATGGATACCCATACCCGTTGCAAACGTCCAGTTTGGTGTAAAGTTAATTTCTTGCTCATAACCACTAAAGAGACCGAGAACATATTTTCTATGTGTATCGGGACCATCTATGATTTGATCCTCAATCTGAAGCGCAGAAAAGCGCACCACGGCTCGTCGTTTGAACATCTTATCGTCGGAGAGGTCAAAGGTAATAGGCAATGCTGACACACCAATATTCTTGCGACGGTCGAGTGCGTCTTGAGAACCAATATTTTCGTTGTCGATATTGAATACGCTATTGGGATCAAAGTCTTTAAACCCTAACGTCAAAGCTTCACTATCCGTAAGAATGATTGCGGCAGCAAAGTCCTCTTCAAAGATGTCGCTAAATTCTGGGTCAGCCTGGACCGAGAAATGACAAAGTACCGCGGCAGCCACGAAGCTCTTTGAGACTTTTAACAAAACAACCTCATAAACAGACAACTAAAAACACAATTTACTGGCTTATCCAGAGACTAGTTAAAAGCTAGTCTTATTTTAAGAATAACAAAAGCGCCACTCGCCAAAGTAACGCTTTGTCATAAGGGGTAGTCAAAATGCAACTTAGTCGAGCATTAAGTATCGTTGCTTACTCATTGTTTTAACTACAATGATAGGATAAAAGGTGTTATGACGTCGTACTAATAATATCGTTCTCTAACTGCAATACGTAGCGATTTCGACCACTTCGCTTCGCTTGATAGAGCAGCTTGTCGGCTCTTTCATACAGTTCATTAATCGATTCAGTGCCTGTTGGGATCGTGCTATACACACCGAGTGACAGCGTCACTCTGTCTGCTGTTTGAGAATACTCGTGGGGAATGTTCAGCGACACAATGCCATCTTTTACTCTTGCTGCGTTTTCTTCTGCTTCGGTTATATCACTTCGACTCAGCAGTATTACGAACTCTTCTCCACCATACCGCCCGACATACTCGCCAGAACGGATGAACATAACATCTAAAAATTGAGCAATATTAATTAAACATTGGTCGCCTTCGGTATGTCCGTAGTTGTCGTTAAACGCTTTGAAATGGTCAACATCCATTAAGATCACAGAAAGCGGCATTTGATGTCGGCCATGCCATTGGATTAATTCAGTCAACTTTTGATCCATATAGCGGCGATTAAACAGTTTGGTGAGACCATCTTCATTTGCTTGATGCTGAAGCGCTCGATTCGCTTCTTCCAACTGAGAACTGGCTTGTTTTAACTCGCGTCTCATGTGAGCAATACGCTGCATAGCAATCAATTTTGATTGCAGCACGATCTTATTGACGGGTTTTACAAGATAGTCGTCACCACCTGCATCGATCGCTTTAGCAATCATTTCCGGTTCATCGTGACTACTTAGGAAAATAATGGGGATCCAATCGGCTTCGTAGCGTTGACGTATCTCTGAAGCGACTTCAAATCCGTCCATTTCAGGCATTGAGATATCTAAGAGGACCAACTCAGGGTCAAACGTTGGATAAAGCGCGAGAGCCTCTCTCCCACTTGCTGCAACTTCGACCTCATGCCCCAACTGTTTGAGGCGTATTTGCAACTGCATTCTTTCCAACTGAGCGTCATCTACGAGAAGTATTTTCATCGAAGATTCTATGGACTTCATAAGCATCCTTGTCTTTGTATTACGCCGATGTATTGTTAATATAAACCACATATTAGGACATTATTCAAACAGTCCCACAAAAATCGCAATAATAACAGCTTGTTTAGGCCGAAAACCAAGTTTTGGCTGGGCATTGTCTGATGAGTTGGATTATTATTGTCTTTTAGAACGGTAATCGCAGGATTATCGATAAACGTTACACAGAGAAAGCTGCATGTCTGACACACAAAATACTGAAACCCCAATCGTAGACCTAGAAACGGTATCCGCTGAGCTTAAGCAGGTGATCCTATTTGACGAGGTGCCAGAAGAGCTTTACAACATGGTAGTATCGATTCACGAAGTGACTGAAGAAGCAGTTCGTGAAGCATGGGACTCACTACCAGCTAGCGCTCAAAACATCCTAGACAACTTTGAGCAGTTCCACGCGTTGATCTCGGTTAGCCAAGCGTTCGCGGGTGTAAGCGCGCTTGAAGAGTTTACAACAATGGAACTACCAGCAGATATGAGCGATGAAGATAAAGAATCTTACAAAGCTGAGCTTCTTGATAAAGTGCTACAAAACTGCATCAAAGACATGGTTAAGCAAATCAAGAAAGCGCGTCGTGACGCGATTCTAAAGCGTGACTTCAAAGAAGTATTCGTGAAGTAATCGCCATAGGGAACTGAAGAAGCCACATTTCCATGTGGCTTTTTTTATAGGTGAGGTTCAAGTGCTACGTCTTTTTGCGCGACACTCACGCCTTTAATTTGTGCGTACACCGATTGGCCGACGCTCAATTGCAAGTCATCCACTGCCCACTGGGTAACCGTTGCAACAAGTTCACAGTGACCTGACAACGACAACACCACTTCTACGCTTTGTCTTGGCGTTCCTTTCCCACCCTCAGCAATGGTTTTGATGGTACAAGGCAAAATGTTTCGAATGGAGGTATTTTTAGCGCGGCTCAATGCGATAGATACGTCGTTCGCTCTCACTCGCAATCGTACCGCCTCGCCGACGGCCGCTTCCGTGCGTTGCACCCACAAGTAGTGATCGTTTGTTAGCGCCACTTTGGTCAGACCGTAGGTGTCATTCTGAGCGATGACTTCACCTTTAAACAGCGCACTCTTATCTGAAAACGATTGCCACGATTGCATGATCTTTGTGCCCCACACTTGCTCAATCAGACCAGACTCAACAATACTGCCCTCATCAATAATAACTAGGTGCTGAGCAAGTCGTAATATCTCATTGAGACTATGTGTTACGTATAGAATTGGGATATCGACGCGACTCGAAAGTGCCTCCAGAAAAGGCATTAATTCGCGTTTTCTTGGGTTATCCAGTGATGCTAATGGTTCATCCATGAGCAACACCTTAGGCTTGCTCAATAGCGCGCGTCCGATAGCGACTCGCTGTTTCTCCCCGCCAGATAACGAACTCGGATAGCGATTCAAAAGCGGCTCAATCGCAAGCAGTTCGACGATTTCATCAAAATGCGCAGTATCATTTTTCGTGACCCCGTAACGCAAGTTTCGCTCTACAGATAAATGCGGAAACAAGCGTGCGTCTTGGAACACATAGCCGATTTCTCGCTTTTCTATCGCAAGATCAATACCTTGGCTAGAGTCAAAAATCGTTCGACCATTAAAGCGAATATGCCCGGAATCGGGTTGGACTAACCCACTAATAAGATTTATTAACGTGGTTTTACCCGCACCAGAGCGCCCAAAGATCGCACTGATACCACTCGAGGGCAATGAAGCTTTTAGATGAAATGCTTGTTCACCAAATTGTTTTCTAACATCGATATCTAACCTTGTCATTGTGTCACTCCTAATCGGCGAGCGACCCAGCGGTTAAGCGATTCCGAGAAATAGAGCGACGCTAGCGATATCACAATAGAGATAATACACAGCCTCATCGCAGCGTCTTCAGCGCCTGGCGTTTCTAAAAAACTGTACATGGCTAACGGGATAGTTTGTGTTTCACCGGGAATATTGGAGACAAAACTGATTGTTGCGCCAAACTCACCGAGACTTCGCGCGAACGACAGCATAGTACCGCTAATAATGCCCGGAATAACAAGCGGTAGTGTGATAGTAAAAAACACCTTTCTCGGTGATGCACCGAGCGTTCTAGCGGCCTGCTCTAGCTTGTGGTCGACACTGTCCATCGACAGGCGGATGGAACGAACCATCAAGGGCAGCGCAACAATAATGCAGGCCAATACGGCACCTCGCCAGCTAAAACTAAAACTGACCCCTGTTAGCTGATAGATAAACTGGCCGATGACCCCTTGTTTCCCCATAGAAACCAAAAGCAAATAGCCCACAACAACCGGAGGCAATACCAAAGGCAGATGAATCACGCTGTCTAGAATACTTTTTCCAACGAACTGCTTTTTGCTTAGTAGCCATGCGAAAAAGACACCGATTGGAATCAACCAGAGAATGGCAACACCAGCCACCTTCACACTGAGCTGTATCGCTTCTACTTCATAGTCAGTCAGCATATTAAAGAGTTGCTTCCTTATCTGTGATAAACCCATGTTGTCTCAATATGGTTTGCCCTTGTTCTGAAGCGACAAACTCAGCAAACTGCTTGGTCTGCTTGTCATGGTTGAGCGTCACTAAAGGATAGTCGATCGCGTCGTGACTCGAGTCTGGAAAGTCAGCCAGCTTGGTGACACCGTCACTAACCATTAAGTCTGAACTGTATACAATACCCAAAGGCGCCTCTTTCCTATCCACCAATGCTAGCACCTGTCTTACATTGTTCACTGGCGCCAATTGACTTTGCACTGTTGGCCATAGCCCTAACGATTCCAATGCTTGTTTCGCGTATATACCCGCTGGTACGGCGTTAACCTGTCCGATGGCTAGTCGCTCATCAGTAAGGTATTGCTGCCAATCACTTTGCTTTGAAATATCAAATGACGTTTCTTCACTGTTTGATTTACTCGTGATCAGAACCAACTTATTTTGGGCGATATGTTGAATGTCGCTAGCGCTTATCACCTTTTGGGACACGAGATAATCAACCCAGCGCACGTTAGCAGAAATGAATACGTCCGCTGGCGCCTCTCTTTGAATCTGTCTAGCCAATGAAGATGAGCCGGCGTAAACTGCCCGAACTTCAATGCCATATTCGCGTTCAAACGTTTGAGAGAGTTCATTGACTGCATTAGTCATAGAGCTTGCAGCAAATACCGTAAGCGGTTTAGCTATTGCAAATTGAACCACTGCAAACTGCGACAGTGTAACCAATAACCAAGTAATTACAGTGCGCATTAACGGCGTTTCCTCTTCAGAACTCTTAATCTTTTTGCCCTGATAATTTAAGGTCAGGCCAAAGTTTTACAAGGTCAAGATGCTGTTCGATCGCGTCTGCGATTCTATCGATGGCAAACTCTTTCTCGTCGTTGATCGCAAACGACTCAATATCCGCACCATTCACCCAATGGGCGAGCAACTGAGTCACTTCTGGTGAATCAAAAAAGCCGTGCACGTACGTTCCAAGCACTTGGTTGTCACCGCTGATAGCACCATCAAGCTGGTTATCATCGAAGCTCACAGGCTGCTTGTCACCAACGGTTGAACGACCTGCATGAATTTCGTAACCAGAAAACGGTGCAGAGCACCCCTCCAGAGTAAGAGTTCCACTAACGTTGGTAAGCTGCTTCTCAGTTTCCAATACTGTATCGAGCTGAAGTAGATTCAAGCCATCACTACTTCCTGCTGAGCCTTCTATCCCTTTCGGATCCGCAATGGTGTTACCAAGCATTTGATAACCTCCGCAGATCCCCATCACTTTGCCGCCAAAGCGCAAATGCTTGTAGATATCTTTATCCCAGCCCTGCTCTCGAAGATAAGCAAGATCATCGCGAACAGATTTCGTCCCAGGCAATATAATCAAATCAGCGTTATCTAAGCGTTCACCTTTGCCTACATATCTAAAATCGATATCTGGATGCAAACGAAGTGCATCAAAGTCGGTGTGATTGCTGATGCGTGTTAATACAGGAACGGCGACACTGAGCTTTGTGTTAGATTTAATATCATGCGAGGCATCTATCGCATCTTCCGCTTCGATATTCAGCCCATGCAAAAAAGGCAATACGCCGATGACAGGCTTACCGGTTTTTTCCTCTAGCCAATCTAAACCGGGTTCTAGCAATGATATGTCACCACGAAAACGATTAATAACAAAGCCCTTCACACGCTGTTGCTCAGTTTCTGACAATAAAGCCAAAGTGCCATAAAGATGGGCAAACACACCACCTCGGTCAATGTCTGCGACGATAATAACAGGAACATCTGCTTCTTCGGCGAAACCCATGTTGGCGATGTCATTGGCTCTAAGGTTAATCTCTGCTGGGCTACCTGCACCTTCAATAACCACGGAATCAAATTGGCTGCTGAGTTTTTCGAACGACTCCAGTACATATGGCATGGCAAAGCGTTTGTAATCATGGAAACCCACTGCGTCCATATTGGCGTAGGCTTTGCCTTGGATAATTATTTGTGCGCCCGTATCAGAGTTTGGCTTAATCAATACCGGATTCATATCAACGGTAGCCGTTACATTCGCTGCTTGAGCTTGAACCGCCTGAGCGCGCCCAATTTCCCCACCATCTTCAGTAACCGCACTGTTTAATGCCATATTTTGCGGTTTAAACGGGGCAACCTTTATCCCTTGGCGCGCTAAAACGCGGCATAACCCTGCCACTAATACACTCTTACCTGCATCGGATGTGGTGCCTTGAACCATAAGAGCTTGTGAAGTGCGGCGCATATCGTGAAAATTTCCTTAATCAATAATGGGATTAGTTTACCTTTTTTACGCATGACGACCAACGCTTCACATTGAAACTTAACGAATTATTCAACGCCCGATTGACTAAAGCTTCATCAATTGTGCCTACAAGCTCTCGATATCGCTAAAATGGTCTGTATTTTGCAATTAGTTTGTTTATATAATTGGTCAATTCAAATTTCGAGATTATATCGATACCTTTTTATCATGGAGTCCTCATGCTAGGTAAAGCAAGCCGAGCTGCGCTGTTAACATTGGCAGTTGCCGCCCCTACGCTGGTTCAAGCGAACAATTTTAACTATAACTCATTCGAAGTCCGCTTAGGTGCTAACCCTGGTACAGTAGGTGCTGAGTTTACGACCTTCTTTACGGAAAACACGCATATCATTGCTCGTGCAGACAGCCGTTTTGAAGGGGACTGGGACATCGCGGGTGGTTTAGGCTTTAATGGCCCTGCCGGTCAATTTGCGGATGTGTATGGTCAACTTTTAATTCATAACGTGAAAACCAGAGATGATGAAAAGTTCGATAGCGAATTTATGTCTGAATTCAACATCGGTTCACGTGTTTGGCTACTACAGAATATTGAAGGTGTCGGTCAAATCGGTATGTTAAACCGTCGTGATGATACCGTGTTTATTTGGAGCGCGGGTGCACGCTTCCACTCTACAGATGCCCTATCACTAGGTGCAGATATCAAAGATGGCGGCATTTACGGCCCGCAAGTACAAATGTCTGTAGAGTTTGGCTTCTAATCCCTACCGATATTTTCTGTTCGTTATAGTGCGAAGAATCAAAAAGGGCTTTCCATATTTGGAAAGCCCTTTTGTTTTATTTGGTTGGTTTTGGCTGAACGTATTTACGGCTCACATCGACGATTGCGACATCTCTGAAGAAACTTCTACCTAATAACACTGGGTATTTTAGGTGCGTTCTGTCAGCAAGCGTAAACTCGGTTTTACTCGTCATATCGCCAATTTTAATCACTGATACAACGACCGGGCGCTTATCACTCTCTTCCGAGCTTGATTGCTTTACTTTTACCCAACGGTCAACTGGCATCGATACTTCTTTAGATTCCACACCATCGTGCTTCACTTTGAATTTCACCCAATCTTTGCCATCACGTTCAAATGGGACGATGTCAACCGCGCTTAGTGAAGACGTTGTCGCACCAGTGTCGATACGAGCTTTTGTCGTCACTTTCATATCCATTAGACGAACATATTCTTGCTCACCTAGGATTAACTTACCGTCATCGCTCTTAACCGGAGCTGGCTTCGGCTTCTCCGCTGGTTTGGTTTCTTTTACTGGCTCTTCCGGCTTTTCTGGTTTCGCTTCAGTCACCTTCTCTTCCGGTTTTACTTCTGGCTCAGCCGGTTCAGTTTTTGGTGTTTCTGGCGTAGTTTCTGCTGCTGGTGGCTCAACAGGTGGCGGAGTTTCTGTCGGTGTTGTCGAACACGCAACCAGACCACCTGATAACATTAACGGTAATATCGCTTTCCAAGGTTTCATTCATTCACCTTTATTATTTTTAGTTGTTTCTATAGTTGTCTTTATTTTTGACTAACGGCTGCCAATGCATCCGCTACATATGGTAATTGAGACTCAGAAAGCCCTGCAATGTTAATTCGGCCATCATCAACACCATAAATCGCATAGTCTGTGCGCAGTTTTTGCATTTGCTCTGCTGTAAATCCTAGCACAGTAAACATACCTTTGTGAGACATGATAAAGTCAAAATCATTTGATGAGTTAGTCTCTTTCAAGGCCTTACACAAACCATCACGCAAAGACACAAGTCGTTGTTGCATTTCAGAAAGCTCTGCTGTCCACATGTTGGTTAAATAGTCATCCTTTAGAATCGTTTTAACCAGCGCTGCACCGTGATCAGGTGGCATGGTGTATGTTGAACGTGCGAGCGTTAACAACTTACCTTTGGCATTGTTTGCTTCAGCTGCGTTCTTACCAATAACAATTGCTGCACCTGTACGTTCACGGTACAAACCAAAGTTTTTAGAACAAGAGGTGGTCAGCAACATTTCTTCTACATTTTCGGCCATATGACGAAGACCCAATGCATCTTGCTCTAAACCATCGCCAAATCCTTGGTAAGCGACATCTACGAACGGAACAAAACCGTTTTTAACGCTAAGCTCTGTGATCGCCTTCCAGTCATCCAACGCAATATCTGCACCTGTTGGATTGTGGCAACAACCATGCAGTAATACGACGTCGCCCTGACCCGCTTGACTCAGATCAGTCAGCATTGCATCACGATCCACTTGTTTTGTCGTTACGTCGAAGTATCGATAAAATTTGACTTTCAAACCAGCAGCTTCCATAACAGGCTTATGGTTTACGTAGCTTGGGTTTGATAACCACACTGTTGTACCTGGAGCAGCAACATTCATTAGGTCACCCAGCATACGTAAGCCACCGCTCGCGCCTGGAGTTTGAATGACTGACATACGGTCGTAGATAGGGGTTTCACCAAAAACCACTTTCGCGATGCTTTGGTTAAATTCTTCACAACCAGCTAGGCCAACGTAGGCTTTTGTCTGTTGCTCTGAAGTCACAATGCGCTGAGCTTCGGCAATGGCCTTCATAATTGGAGTTTGGCCGTCGCTATTTCGATATACACCAATGCCCAGATCGACTTTGTCGGTACGAGGATCATTTCGGTAAGCTACGGAAAGAGAAAGAATAGGATCGAGCGCTGGCTCGGGTAACTGAGAGAACATGAAAGTCACAACCCTTTGAAATTCAAGCAATGGCCTTCACGTTATCATTAGATTAAAAATATTGAAATAGTTTTGTTATTGGTGAGGACGATTCGTTCTGTAAACCTAGCCGTAAACCAGATTAACGCCTGACCATATGTTGCATAAAAGATCAGCAAAGCCAGCGTAACTAACCGCTCTGAGGCATAGAAAAAGGAGCCGAAGCTCCTTATTTTTGCACTATTAATGTTACAGGTTTGTAAATCGGTGTATAACCTGGTTTGCACTTCCACGCCATTCTAACTCGGGATCGGCAAGATCTTTCTCGAATTTTCCATCCACCAGCACATCAATAAGATCAACTACTTGTTTTTGTTCTGCACTAAGTTCCGCAAGGACATACCCGGTCCACAACCAAATATCCTTACCTTCACACTCTGCTCGTACACGCTCCACTAGTTTAAGTACAGCACTCACATTCGCAGGATGAAGGGGATCTCCCCCGGATAACGACAGGCCGCGTTTTTTTTATTCGACTGTCGTTTAAGTCCGCTATGATTTGGTCTTCAAGCTCTTGGGTAAACAAATGACCAGAATGCAATGACAACGTCGACTGGTTATAACAACCACGGCATTGATGCACGCAGCCAGAAACAAAGAGAGTACAACGCGTACCAGGTCCATTGACCACGTCGATTGGATGATACTGATGATAATTCATACGTTGTTGCTCTCTTTACTGACTTTTTTGTTTAACGATTACAGGTGCTTAACGCGACGTTTAACTTCTTCTTGTTTACCGAAGTTAAATGGACGAGCGTCCGGGCTACCTAGATAGCCACACACACGGCGTGTTACTGACACGCGAGTAGAGTCATGGTTGCCGCACTTAGGACACGTAAAGCCCTTACTGGTACAGTCAAACTCACCCATGTAGCCACATTCATAACACTCATCAATTGGCGTATTGGTACCGTAATATGGCACTCGGCTGTAGCTGTAATCCCACACGTTCTCTAATGCTTCGATGTTGCGCTGCATATTCGGGAACTCGCCGTAGCAAATAAAGCCGCCTGATGAAATTTCTGGATACGGCATCTCGAAATCGATCTTGTCGTATGGATTCACCTTCTTCTGCACATCCAAGTGGAAGCTGTTGGTGTAGTAACCTTTGTCTGTTACGCCTTCAATCACGCCAAATTCTTTAGTATCAATCTGGCAGAAACGGCTACATAGGTTTTCACTTGGTGTTCCGTATAGGCTAAATGCATAACCGGTTTCTTCAGCCCATTTGTTCACTACTTCTTTCATATGCTTGATGATATCTAGCGCCATGCCGCGCATTTGATTGTCATCGTACATGTGAGTGTCTGTACCAAATAGTGCAGTCATCGTCTCATGAATACCAATGTAGCCTAGAGAGATAGACGCGCGGCCATTCTTGAAAATGGGTGCAATAGAATCGTCCGCTTTCAAACGAACACCACAAGCACCTTCCATATATAGAATAGGAGCTACGCGCGCTTTGACTTTTTCAAGACGACTGATACGTGTTTCTAGTGCCTTACGAGCCAGCAATAAACGGTCATTCAATAACTCATAGAACTTATCTACGCTACCCTTCGCTTTAATTGCGATACGTGGCAAGTTCAAGCTCACAACACCAAGGTTGTTACGGCCTTCATGTTGAAGTTCACCATTCTCTTCATAGGTGTTCAAGAAGCTACGGCAACCCATAGGCGTTTTGAACGAACCGGTGACTTCAACCACTTTGTCGTAGTTTAAGATGTCTGGGTACATGCGCTTAGACGCACACTCCAAAGCTAACTGCTTAACGTCGTAGTTTGGATCGTCTGATTTATGGTTGAGTCCATCTTTAATTGCGAACACCAGTTTCGGGAACACCGCTGTTTTTGCGTTTTTACCCAGACCTGCGATACGATTTTTAAGGATCGAGGTTTGGATCAATTTCGATTCCCAGCTCGTACCTAGACCAAAACCGAAGGTAACAAACGGAGTTTGACCATTCGCGGTATGAAGTGTGTTGACTTCGTACTCAAGAGATTGGAATGCGTCATAACACTCTTTCTCAGTGCGTGCCTGAGCGAACGCTTCTGGTTGATGAATATCCCACTCTTTCGCGATTTCAAGATGTTTGTCATAACTCGCTTTTACATAAGGTGCGAGTACTTCATCGATGCGGTTGATGGTAGTACCACCATAAATGTGGCTCGCTACCTGCGCAATAATTTGTGCCGTTACCGCTGTCGCTGTTGAAATGGATTTAGGTGTGTCAATTTCTGCATTGCCCATCTTAAAGCCATGCGTCAGCATGCCCTTCAAGTCGATAAGCATACAGTTAAACATCGGGAAGAAAGGTGCGTAATCCAAATCGTGATAGTGAATATCGCCTTCATCGTGTGCTTGAACAACATCACGCGGCAAAATACGAGTTTTCGCATAGTGCTTAGCGACGATGCCTGCAAGCAAGTCACGCTGAGTTGGAATCACTTTACCGTCTTTGTTAGCGTTCTCATTAAGAAGATCGGCATTGCTCTCTTCAATAAGGCCTTCGATCTCTTTAGTCAGAGCGCTTTTTTTCTCGCGAGCAATATCGCGGTCATGACGGTACTCAATGTAAGAACGTGCCAGTCCTTTGTATGGACCCTGCATTAACTCGTTCTCAACCAGAGTTTGGATTTCCTGAATATCCACATGTTCGCAATCCTGCAGCTTGAGCTCGACCGCTAACGCTACATTTTTAGCATAGATTTCGAGTTCTTTGTCTGCATGTTCCGCCGCACTTACCACAGCAGCTTCAATACGATCCTTTGTAAACGGAGCACGAGAGCCATCTCTCTTGATTACGATTGTTTTCACCCTTTCTCCTTACCCCTAGCATACTCACAGAGTTATCCACAAACACACTATATAGGGTTGTTACTTTTTCTTCTGACACAATATATTGTGGTGTATTTAACGAGAAGCACCAACTGAAAGTATTGACTTAGATCAATAAAAACTGGGTAGTGAACAAGAAGAATTCGATCTAAATGAACTGGATCTCATACCGTGTAATTTCAAAATAAGACACGAATTTTTCGCTAAAAACAGTTGCATTTCCGCCAAGGCTTACGGCACATTGGCTGAAAGGAGTTTTATAAATGGCAAGGACAATGATAAGAACAAACGGTTATAAACACCTAGTTACAACCTTACTTGCTGGAATATCGCTTTTTCCTACATTGAGTATTGCACAAGGAAAATCTCTAACATTGATGAGTTGGAATTTAGAGTGGCTTACCACGACACCCTCGGCTAAATTCAAAACCAGTTTTCGAAGTGAGGATGATTTTCATGCGCTAAATCTGCATTTCAAGAGCGTCAATCCAGACATTCTCGCCTTTCAAGAAGTAGACAGCGTACAAGCGATGAAACGGGTTGTAGGCGAAGGATACCGTATTTACTTGTCAGAACGCTCGGATGCCCATAATCGTCAGCATCAGTTTTCAGACATCAATCAGTACACAGGGTTTGCGATTAAAGAAACTATCAAAGTAACTGATACGGCGGATTTCCCTCTCATACAAGCGAGTAAGCTACGATTTGCCAGTGCTGTGACTCTGGAGTTGGCGAGCGACCAACCAATCCATCTTCTTTCCGTTCACTTAAAAGCTGGCTGCAGCGGCAAACTGAGTCGACACAGCGCCTGTAAACAGCTAAAACAACAAGGCCAAGTTATCAACTCTTGCTTCAGCAACGAGACGCCAATAATGAACCCTATCTTATCCTTGGTGACTTTAACCATAATTTGAGTTATCGCGGGGATTGGCTTTGGACTTTGATGACTCAGGAATTAACGACGACACCAAGGCTAGCGTCGCAATCCACAAAAGCCCGTTGTAAGGTACGCTCAAAGCGAAATCCCAATAGCACTCACCAATATCGATCATTGATTGATCATATTGTGGTGAGTCCTAACCTACGCGCTAGTCCTGCAAAACAAAATGTCATGCCTACATCGAAAGTAATTAAATATCAGATGAGTGATCACTGCCCATTGTCGATAACTCTGTATGGCAGTGATCACTAAACGAAGGCCATCATTGAGCTCGTGAAAGCCCTTGATGAATTGAGAGGATATCTCCCTCATTGAGGTTACCGACCAGCTGCTTAAGATACAGTCGGTTCAAGATATAGCTGTAGCGTGCATTCGATAAGCGAAGCTGAGCATCATAATAAAAACTGGTCGCTTGCAGTACATCTACAATCGTTCTGGTTCCAACTTCTAAGCCAAGCTGTTGGGTTGACAGTGCCAATTCAGCAGACGTTGTCGATTGTTGCTGCGCCTTTATGTCCTCTAAACTCGCTAGGATATCGTTATAGGTTCCACGTACATCACTGGATACATCCCGATAGACCTTCTCTAGACCTTGTGATGCTGCAACATATCTAAGCTCAGCCTGTTTAACCTGAGAGCTGGTCCCTCCACCACTATACAAAGGCAATACAAAGTTAAGTCCACCATAGGTATCATTACTCCCCCTTTGGAATAAAAGGAGTCATCACGCTGCTCGTTTGAGTATTGATACCCCGCATTTAGGGACAAATGCGGTAAATGCCCAGACTGTGCAAGCTCGATATCAGTCTTAGCGATATCTTTCGCCATTGTTTCACTAAGAATCGATAGGTTTTCTTGTAAGGCCAGTTCAACCATCGAGTCTGCTGGCAGTGTTGGTAAAGAAGCGGCAAAGCGCTCAACCGACAAGGTATCTAAACCTTGGTAACTGACTTTGGTGATCTTTCGCAGTGCTTCATAACTATTGCGAACTTGATTTCGAATTTTAACTAAAGTCGCACTGACTCTATCAAGCTGAGCTCGAGCATCTTGTAAGTCTGTTAAATCTGCAGTACCGACACGATAGGCTTCATTTATCGTACTGGCGTACTTTTCAATGGCGGCCTTCTCAGCTTGTGTCAGCTTAAGTGCATCTTCTGCTTTAAGCACATTGAAATACGCTTCAGCAACGCGAATAATCAAACCTTGCTGAGCTTGCGCGTACATCACGCCGCCTCTCACCGCCGATTTTTCAGCTTGTTCAAGGTGAATCCAACTCGCTGGATTGTAAATCTCCTGCGAAAACTGAACGCCAGCACGCCACTGTTCGCTGCTCAATAGCGGTCTATCACTATTGTAGTAGTCATAGCCCGCTGTTAAATCGAGTTGTGGCAATAACACACTGCGCGTGCTATTGATGGCTTCCTTAGCTTCCTCAGATTGTGCTTTTGCTTGCAGCAGCATTGGGTCAGACACTTTGGCCGTATTGTAAACATCCAGTATGCTTTCGGCATACACAGTGTTTGCAAGTAGCAGCGTTAAGGCTGCGAGCGAGAACCTACTTGGCATTCCAACTCCTTACCGCACCGGCAAGCTTGTGCACGCTGCCACCATTAACAACTTGGCTAAACCCTTGGCTCTTTAGTACACCAACAGCCGCGCGCGAGCGCATGCCGGACGCGCAATAAACGATAAGCGGCGCCGATGTTTTGAGCTCTCGGTTTGCTCTTGTCGCTAGCGCATCCAGTGGAATATTTTTGGCATTATCGATATGCCCACTCGCAAACTCTTGCGGCGAACGCACATCCAGCAGAACCGCTTGTTGATCTAAGTAGTCCTGTATGGTTTGTGCATAATTGTTGGATCCAAAAAGACGTGTAATCCAATTAAACATGGTGACTTCCCCACTTTGTTGTTTTATCTGGTATTGCGTGACGCGTTGTCATCACTAGCAAGCACGACTCATTCTTTTAGGCCAAGCTTTAGCAGCAATTTACGTGGTGGACAGAAGCCAGTGAAGCCACTTTGAATCAAGTTAAGACCGATAAACACGGTAAACCAGACAAAATGATGGCTCACGTAGCAGTCAGTAATAGCGAGATCAAAACCATGGTCCCTGCGAGAATTCGAATACCGTTTTCAACTTTCATAATCAACCTCTTAATAAGAAATAGCTAATATTTGTATGCAAATAAAAGCTCCGCAGCCAACACGGAGCTCTGTGCTATGACGATGTGTCTACACCGCCGCCTTTACAATGCCGCGTTTTAATGCGACGTAATACAGAATCGGTATCACCAATAACGTCAGTACTGTCGAGACGAAGATACCGAAGATCAAACTGATCGCTAACCCATTAAAGATAGGATCATCTAAGATAAATAAAGCGCCAATCATCGCTGCCAATGCAGTTAGCATGATAGGTTTCGCACGGACGATAGCCGACTCAATCACCGCTTCACCCAGCTCCATCCCATCTCTTAACTGGTGGTTAATGAAGTCCACCAACAGTATCGAGTTTCGAACAATGATACCCGCTAGGGCGATCATGCCGATCATCGACGTCGCGGTGAACTGTGCACCCAGCAATGCGTGCCCCGGCATCACACCGATGATGGTCAATGGGATCGGCGCCATAATAATCAGCGGCACCAAGTAAGACTTAAACTGCGCGACCACTAGCAGATAAATCAAGACCATACCAACAGCATACGCTATGCCCATGTCGCGGAACGTTTCGTAAGTAATTGTCCACTCGCCATCCCAAAAGATCTCAATGCCTTTGAGTCCAGAAGGTTGAGAAACAAAGTACTGCTCAACGTCCATTCCTTTGTCGGCAAGGCTCGATGAAATATCGGCCATACCATACAGAGGACTATCAAGGTCACCGGTCATATCACCGACAACCATGATCATTGGCACTAGGTTTTTATGAACAATGTAGTTGTCCATTGCCTGCTCTCGGACCTTAATCAAATCCGCGAGAATGTACTGTGTGCCTGATGCAGAGTTGATCTTCATATTCATCACCTGCTCCAAACGCACTTTGGCACTTTCTTTAGCTGGATTTGGATTGGGATCGGGTATTTGCTCTGCTCGCTGTGCAAGTAACTCACCGGTTTGCCGCCTACTGCGGTCGCCAAAGAATCAACAATCGATGAGTAAGCCACGCCAAGGCGCGATGCTTTACTACGATCAATCACTACCTGCCATTTCTGATGTGCTTCTGGTAGATAGAGGTCGACATCAACAATGTCATCCGTTTCGCGGAAAATCTCTCTAAGTTGCAGTGCAGCTTGCTCGCGAACTTCTTGAGTCGGACCGTAAACTTCTGCCAATATTGGCGACCAAACAGGTGGACCAGGTGGCACTTCAACCACTTTAACTTTGCCACCAAATTTCTGAGCGATCTCGACCAACTTTGGTCTCACCGCGACAGCAATCTCATGGCTTGAACGATCACGCTCTGACTTATCTACCAAGTTAACTTGGATATCGCCTTTCTCCGGCGCTTGACGCATGAAGTAGTGGCGTACTAAGCATTAAAGTTAATTGGCGCTGCAGTACCTGCATAGATCTGATAGTCACTGACTTCTTCGACGTCATTTAGCGCATCACTTAACTCAAACAATACACGTTGAGTGCGCTCTAGTGAGTTGCCTTCTGGCATATCCAAAATCACTTGGAACTCTGACTTGTTGTCGAACGGCAGCATTTTCATCACCACAAGCTGCTGTACTGGCAGCCACATGGAGACAGCAATCGCCACCAATACGCCCACTCCGAGTAATAGTCGGTTGCGTTTTTGCACTCGGCTAACGACAAACGGTGACATCACCTTTTTAAAGAAAGCCGACTGCTTACTGCTCACCTCTTCTTCGTGAGCATCACCCTCTTTAAGCAGAATGCGTGCTAACCATGGCGTTAATACAAATGCGATGATCAGCGAGATCAACATCCCCATCGAAGCATTGATTGGGATTGGGCTCATGTAAGGCCCCATTAAGCCAGAAACAAATGCCATCGGTAGCAGAGCGGCGATAACCGTCAATGTTGCTAAAATAGTCGGCCCACCAACCTCATCAACGGCACCAGGTATAAGCTCCGCCAGCTTCTGTTTGCCCTTCACCATATGACGGTGAATATTCTCCACCACCACAATGGCGTCATCGACCAAAATACCGATAGAGAAAATAAGCGCGAACAGAGAAACGCGGTTAAGAGTAAAACCCCAAGCCCATGACGCAAACAAGGTGAGAAGCAAAGTGATAATGACGGCGACACCAACCACAACCGCTTCGCGTACGCCCATCGTCACCAGAACCAGAAGCACCACAGCGCCGGTGGCAAAGGCAAGCTTACCAATCAATGTATTGGCTTTATCCGCGGCAGTCTGACCATAGTCACGAGTCACATCCACTTGAATGTTATCGGGAATCAGCGTGCTTTCCAGTTCGCCTAAGCGCTCTTCCACTGCTTTCGCTACATCCACGGCGTTCTCACCGCTTTTCTTGGCAATCGCAATGGTTACCGCTGGTTTAATGTCGCTCTTGTCACTGGTCCAAACAACTTGCGTTGGCGTGTCTGTCCCCAAGTTAATGTCGGCAATGTCAGCGAGGTAAACAGGCTGACCCGCGTGTAAGCCAACCACTAACTGCTTAACCTCATCGACATTGGTGAGAAACTCACCAATTTGCAGTGGGATCGATTGATTGTCTTGCGTCAGACTCAGCATAGGTGATGCTGAATTGGCATCTGGCAGCATTTGGTTGAGCGAATCAATTGTGACGCCGTAACCTGACATTTTCGCAGGATCAAGCCTCACATCGACTATCGTTGGCTGACGACCCACCGTATAGATATCTCGCGTACCTGGAATGCGCTTTAGCTCTGTTTCCAAACCATGAGCAACACTGGTGATTTCTTGCAGGGTTGCTGATTCCGATTTAGGTGACAAGGTCACGTTTACAATGGGAACATCTTCGATACCACGAGGCTTAATAATAGGCTGTCCTACACCCATGTTTGCTGGCATCCAATCATTGTTGGAGTAAAGCTTGTTGTATATCTTAACCACAGCTTCGTTTCTTGGAATGCCGACTTCGAAGATTGCAACAATCATTGCGCCGCCAGGCTGAGAGAACGAATAGATCTTATCGATGCCGTTAATCTCAGACACTATTTGCTCAGCCGGATTGGTGACTAAGCTCTCAACCTCTCTCGGTGAAGCACCCGGAAACGGAATGTAGACATCTGCGAAGGTCACATCAATCTGTGGCTCTTCTTCTTTCGGTGTCACGGCAATCGCCATCAAACCAAGCAGCAAGCCAACCAAGGCCAGCAATGGGGTCATCGCTGAAGCTTGGAATGCAGCCGCTATACGTCCGGAGATCCCCATTTTTTCATCTGGTGTATTGTGACTCATGCTGCCCCCTACTTCTCAGCTAAATAGCTAACTACGTCGCTGACGATTTCATCATCCACTTCAAGACCGCTGAGCACTTCTAGTTGACCATTGTGTGATTGACCCACACGTACCGGATTCATTGAAACCTGCTCACCTTCTACACGGTAGACAACGCTGAGCTCACCGCGGCGAATGACTGCGGACTCTGGGATCTGTATAGAGGGCTTTTCATCATGTTGAAACGCCACTTTTACCCATTCACCCGGCAGTAAGTTTTTGGGCTGTTCAAGTAGCTCAAGACGAAGATGGAAAGTGCGAGATTTTTCATGAGCGTAGTTGAACAATTTGGCCTCGTACGGCTCAAGCGTTTCACCAGTTAAAGTCGTGATTGAAAACTGGCTGGCATCTTGGACCTTTTCACGATAGCGCTGAGGTATCTCTGTCACGACACGAAGTGGCGACAGTGAAAAGCCTGCCATTAACTGACTGCCAGGCGCTACTGTTTCACCCAGTTCGACATAACGATGAGTAACCACACCCGTATAAGGCGCACGAATGCTGGTATAACCTAACGACTCTTTCGCTTGTGCTACGGCCGCTTTCGCTTGCTTCACTTCAGCAATAGATGAACGTGCTTCGGCTTCCGCGGCATCGAGACGCTCTCTGGAGATCGCACCTTTAGGGAACAGCTCACGGTAGCGTTTTACCTGAGCAGTCGCTTTAATGTTTTGGGCGTTGGCACTGTTGAGTTGTGCTAATGCAGCGTCAAGTGAAGCTGATTGTTGCTCAGCACTGATTTCCAGCAGCACATCACCCTGCTTGACGATATCGTTAACATCGGCGTTAACAGCCACAATGCGACCCGACGTTTGTGCTGACAGTGTGCCGCGATTAACGGCTTCAACGGTTGCATCTAACTCTACAACCGAATCGATAGTGTTTCGTTCAATAATGGTGGTTTCATACGCATTGGCGCTTGTACCGATGACAGCACTGGCGATCACTGCCCATTTGAGAAAGCTGACTTTCATGTTTACCTCATTATCATTAATTAGTTAACCCTAATATAAAGGCGTAAATTAGAAATGTCTAATACTTTTATTTAGAAAGTGCTAATTTATGTGCTTTTGTGACTGAAGTTGTATGTCGCTCTTCAAATTATAGGCAATAAAAAAGCTCGGTTTGGCAACCGAGCTTTAAATTTCCACTTTATTTCAGAAAGTTATTCGTCGTAGTTTGTAACACTACGATTGCTTTGCCATCGCGACTTGTGTTTTTTTGCTTAGCAACACATCACCAATCAACATGCCCACAAGCATCGCAAGAACAAAGCCAACCACCCCAATGTTACCGTTGGCGATGGATGAGATAGCAGGTCCAGGACATATACCCGCAATACCCCAACCCAAACCAAATAGTGCAGAACCGCTTAGCAATTGAACATCGACTTTCTTGTTTTCAGTCAAACAGAACTGATCCGTACACACTGGCTCTGGTTTTCGGCGGATAATCAACCAATAGCTTGGCGCGAATACCAGAAGTGCTCCCCCATCACAAACGCAAGGTCTGGAGACCATTGGCCGAAGATATCGAGAAATGCCATCACATTAGCCGGATCGCCCATACCGGAAACGATCATACCCGCACCAAACAAAAAACCACTAATCAAAGCAATAATACGAAACATGGTCTTCTCCTAAAGTACGTGTAGCATAATTGTCGTGGTCGCCATTGCCACGGCCATAAATGTCATGGTCGCCGCAATAGAACGTTTCGACAAACGCCCCATGCCACAAATACCATGCCCACTGGTACAACCGTTGCCCAGTTTAGTACCAATACCCACGATTAAACCTGCAATGAGTACAAGCGGCGTCGGCACCACCATCGCTGCGGGTTCGATATTGAGCACTTTGGCGACAACAACACCACCTAAGATCATGCCCAATACAAACAGAACGCGCCAGCTGGTGTCGCCTTTACGACCTTTGTAAATACGTCCAACAATGCCACTAATGCCGGCAATTTTGCCGTTAAACATCAGTAACAAGGTTGCCGATACACCTAACAGCATACCGCCGAGCAGAGACGCCCAAGGGAAGGAAAATTCCATAACTACCTCTTTGAATTTCAAACTTAAAATTGATTTAAGTTGCAAAATTCATCCAAAAATTTTGCAAGTTAAACCAGCTACAGCTAGAAAGTAAGAGGACTCTTAATGACAGTAGAGACTATGAAGTTGCTGTATAAGCCCAACAACGCGATCGTCTTTGAGTGCGTAGTAAACGTGTTGCGACTCTTTTCGAGATGTCACCAAGTCCGCTTTTTTCAGCACAGACAAATGCTGAGAAAACGCCGATTGGCTTAAATTGGAATTTGCTTGTAGTTGTCCAGCTCCCTGTTCACCTTCAACTAGTTGGCACAACACGAACAAGCGATCCGGATGGGCGAGTGTTTTAAGCACTTCCGCTACATCCACTGCGCGATCTTTCATTTGCAGTAAATTCACTTTGTTACCTCTGTGTGTTGATTTGATGTCGTCATTATCCACACACCCATTAAATTAGTCAATACTTAATTAGCCAAACTATATTTAGTTTAAAATATATTAGACAAAGCTAATTATAGTGTTTATAGTGGCTGTCATTCACGATTAACATGCATCTTTGGACAAGTATCCAAGATAAGTAATGAGGTAAGGTATGACTAAGATCGTAATTGTAGGTGGTGTGGCTGGTGGTGCTTCTGCGGCTGCTCGTGCTCGTCGTTTAAGCGAAGACGCTGAAATTATTATGTTGGAGCGTGGACCGTTTGTATCGTTCGCAAACTGTGGCCTTCCTTATCACATTGGTGGTGACATTAAAGACCGCTCAAAGCTCCTGCTACAAACACCTGAAAGCTTCCTAGCTCGATTTAATGTCGATGTACGTGTGATGAACGAAGTGGTATCCATTAACCGTGCTGACAAAACAGTCACTATCAAGAACCTTATTGATAATAGCGAGTATACCGAATCTTACGACTTTCTACTGCTAAGCCCAGGCGCTGCGCCATTCATCCCTGCGATCCCTGGTGTTGACAACCCACTGACCCATTCATTGCGTAACATTCCTGACATGGATCGCATTATCCAGACGATTCAGACCAACAAGCCAAAGCACGCAACGGTTGTTGGTGGCGGTTTCATTGGACTAGAAATGATGGAAGCTTCCATCAGCTTGGTATTAAAACCACACTGATTGAAATGGCGGATCAAGTGATGACGCCAGTAGATAAAGAGATGGCGGGATTTGCACACGCTGAGATCAAACAGCGCGGCATTGACCTTCGTCTAGGCGCAGCACTGGAATCTGTCGATTTCACTCCGTCGGCGCAAAGTGCGGATGGCAATACCGGTGAATTGACTTTATCACTGAACAACGGTGAAACATTGACGACCGAACTGCTGATCATGTCTATTGGTGTTCGTCCAGAAACTAAACTGGCAAAAGAAGCCGGCCTGCAACTTGGCGAGCTGGGCGGTATTTATACCAACGCCAGCATGCAAACCAGCGACCCTTCAATCTTTGCCGTCGGTGATGCGATTGAAGATACTGACTTTGTCACAGGCAAATCCGGCTTTGTTCCTTTAGCAGGACCTGCGAACCGCCAAGGTCGCATGGCTGCAGACAACATGCTTGGCCGCTCTGAAACTTATCAAGGCACGCAAGGTACGTCGATTGTTAAGATCTTCGATCTCGCCGTCGCTTCTGTCGGTAAAAACGAGAAGGTTCTGAAACGTGAAGGCATTGCCTACGAAAAAGTCTACGTGCACACAGCAAGCCATGCGGGTTACTACCCAGGTGCGGAGATTGTGTCTTTAAAAATGTTGTTCAGTCCTGAAACAGGTAAGATCCTAGGCGCGCAAGCCGCGGGTAAAGATGGTGTCGATAAGCGCATCGACGTTCTGGCAGTCGCACAGCGCGCTGGTATGACGGTTGAGCAGCTTCAACACTTAGAACTTACCTATGCGCCACCGTACGGCAGTGCGAAAGATGTGATCAACCAAGCAGCGTTTGTCGCGAACAACATCCTTAAAGGTGATGCAACGCCAATCCACTTCGACGAGATTGATAACCTGACAGAAGATCAGATCCTGCTCGACGTTCGTAACCCTGGCGAACTTGAAAACGTGGGCTTTATTGAGGGTGCGATTAACATCCCTGTTGACCAACTGCGTGGTCGCATGAATGAGCTACCGAAAGACAAAGAGATTGTGATCTACTGTCAAGTAGGTTTACGCGGTAACGTGGCGTATCGCCAGCTTGTCAATAGTGGTTTCAAGGCTCGTAACTTGATTGGTGGCTACCGCACCTACAAGTTTGCGCAAGCTTAATCATCAGTCGAACATTATTTAACTCGACGTAAAAAGGAGCACTTCGGTGCTCCTTTTCAATTGGTATAAGTGCTACTCATTTAACCAAATAGCTTCTTCCAAATACTCGGGTTGCGCTTGTCGTGATATTCAAGACGTAGGCTATCGACTTCACGCAAAGACTCCTTAGCCGCCTCTAAGTCGCCCTTTTTAAGCTCCGCATCGACATTGTCGATTGCTAGCGAAAGTTTTTTGAAGCCTTCTAAGTAAAGATCGGCTTTTTCAGGTGGGTAATCGCCTTGTTTTGAATCGGCAATCAATTGATCAAGCTCGGCAATCGGTGTTTGCATCGCTTCTACAGTCTGCGCTTCTGCGGCCTGCTTGAAGGCGAGCTTCATCGCTTGCATGTTCTTCTTAAGATCAACACCACCTGACGCCATTACTGATGTAGAGATAGCAAAGCATAGCGTCATAAGACTAACAAGTTGTAGTGGTTTGGCGAGCGTTTTGGTTTTTATAAGCGCTGTCGTTGTCATTCTATATCCTTTTGAAAGCAAAAGACCCCAGCTTCCTGAGGTCTTGGCTATTGTACTCGAAGTTCCTGCAACAACGGGATAAAAAATTGCATCAAAACATGTAACGTTTACGCTACACCGCTTTGCTTATAAATCGCTGAACTCAGCGATAGGCTCTCGGCCTCTAAGCGCTAAGAAGTCGAGAAATTGGCGTGCAGACGCGGTAATGATTTTCTCTACCGGCATTTCTACTTCAACTAGGAGTTTGCGCGTCAGTTCGAACTCACCGATTGTGTCATAGAAGTGAGAGTCACTCCCGGTCGTAATATACCCGCCTGCCGCTTTCACTGCTCTGGCAATCTCATAACAACGGTCAACACTCCCTACTCGGCTATGTCCCTTAAGTGTTGAATTATTAATCTCAATGGCAACATGATGCTCCGCAGCGCACTTTGCTACGGCCTCGAAGTCAAAGTCAAAGTTTGGGTTTCCCAAATGACCTAACGCATCGATATTGCCACTTTTAATCACGTTGATAAGTGCTTCGGTATGTTCTTCTTTACTCGTCGGTTTGAACACAGGCTCATGAAAACTGCCAATGATCCAGTCGAGCGCTTTGTATGACGTAGGGTTGACGTCAATTTCGCCCTGAGTATTCAGAATATTGGCTTCAATACCACGAATGATTGCCACACCAGAAAGAAACCTAGGGATCACTCGTTGGTTTGAGAAAAACCAAAAGTGGGGAGCACCGGGCATGGTTTCTGCGTGATCCGTAGTACATAGAATTTCCAATCCATTGGCCTTTGCTGCCTGAGCATTCTCGGTAATGGTGCTGTAAGCATGACCGCTGGCGTAGGTATGCGTGTGTGTATCAACCACAAACTTCATTCTTCTCTCCTCGATAAACCGATACTCTTATGAGTATCGGTCATTGATATTGCAGTTTTGTTCTAGATCCTTTTAAACTCAGCGCTACGAGTAATGACAGTGCGTAACTAGAAGAAATCGATGGAACCGCGTCCGCTATTCGGGTCTTTACTGCCTTTTTGGTTCGATTTGCTTGAGTTGGATTTGTTCGACTTATTGGCTTTTGACGACGATTGACCAGGCTTGTTGGACTTCGCCTTTTTGTTCTTTTTGTTTGTCTTGTTGCGGCTTGCTCTGTTTCGACTGCGCCGCTTTTGGCTCAGGCTTGTTCGCTACCTTTGCCTCTTCTGGCTCAGTCGGCGGCTGATCGCAAACGACAACGTAATATTCTTGGTTGAACTCAAAGAAGTCACCATCGTACATTTTGCGGCGCTTGCGTGTTTCCAGCTCACCATTTACCGCAACATAACCCTCAGCAATAAAGTGTTTCGCTTCACCACCACCGCCCACTAAGTTAGCCACTTTGAACAGTTTATATAACTCAATGGGATGACTTGAGACTTCAATTCCGATGCTTCAATTTCGATCTCTTCGCCTTCTTGATCGTCAAATTCTTCGGGCTCGTTTAGGTATTCTTGATTCATTGTCTTTATCGCTTGTGGCTTTTTGTGCATTGTACTGCCTTGGCTATCGACAAGCTATTAAAAAGCCTCGCTGTGGCGAGGCTTTTTGCGCTGTACTGATATGTTGCGTATTTAATACGGATTTACCATGTTAACTTTTCGCTAGAGGCCGTCACTAACTTCTTCACAGGGTCGTTGCCATCGTACGTCCATATCTCGACTAAAAACGATCCTACATGTTCTGCAGCATTGAAGTTTAGTTCTGCCTTGCCGTTTCGTAGTGCTTGCGAAGCGACTTTACTTTCGTAGTTAGGTTCTAACTCACCCGATGCCTTTTCGCTAAACTCTGTATAGACCGAAACAAACGCTCTGCCATTGACATCGTTGGTCGCATCAACCAAAAGTGAATAAGCCTCTATTGGTCGATAGTCAAAATCGTCAGGAATCGATAAATCTTCCATCGTTCTCTCTGTGACCGCAACCGGTGTTGGTGCTGGAGCCGGTGTTGGCGCTGGGGCTGGTGTCGCCGCAGGAGGCGGACTGATACGCTGCCACCAGAATCGCTACCGCCACCGCCGCCTCCACAGCCTACTAACAGTCCAAGAGAAATTATTGAGGTTACAGTAAGTGCTTTCATGATATTTCTCCTATGGGATGTAGCATTTGTCAGGGGTTGCGAATTGCGACTCAAACCAGTTTTGCGCTTGCTCACCGCTCGATTCTGCGTAGGTTGCGTACTGTGGATACGCCGCTAACAGATCCGTGTTTTCCGTTGGCCATAGCCATTCGTCGTTAACCATGATTGCCCAAGGTAAGTTTTCAGCTGTTTTGAAATAGGTGTTGGTTGAAGCGTTACTGACATCTCGTCCAAGACCTGCAAATAGTTCCGCGTCGAATTGCTCAGTGGGTTCGTAGTTTGGTAAGTGGACTTCCCATTTTCTTCCTGGCTGGAAGTAGCCGGCACCATGGTAATAGTCTGGTGTTGCAAAGATAAACGGGTCATACGGCATCGACATCAACGATGAGGTATTTGTGCCCTCTTTAATGTTGACGTGAAGCGTGAAATTGAGTTGTACATCTTCTGCGCCACATGACATCAACGTACGGTGGAAGTCACAGCTATCCAGTTTATAGACTGACGTATCTTCACTAATCACAAAAATCGCTTCATTTGATATCTGTTCTAAACCGCTGGTCTCAGACAGAACGTCATTTTTGATCAAACGACTGGTATCAGTATCAATGTCGCTACGGTTAAGCCCTTTTAGACGTATCGCAAACCCATTATGGTAAGAAGCACCGACTGCTCCTAAATAGCCGTCAATTTTGGACTTAACGACATTACCATCTCGAAGGATTTCTGTGATGCGATAGCTAACAACCACATCATTCATGTCGTAGTCAGCGGTATAAGGCCAGTTGTCCTCAAAAGCAACGGTCGTATAGTCTGTTGCGTTCGGGTAGTAGCGAACTGACAAGCCCTCACCTGTTACTGTCAATGGATGATCCTCTACCTCACCAGTAGCAGCACCGCCAAAGTAATCTAGCCCTTGCTGTTGACTGAAACGGAAGCGGCTCCAAGTGGTTCCAATGTAGGCTGCTGCATCGACAGTAAACACTAAATTGTTGTTACCGGCTTGCAACTGTGTATCGGTAAACACTTGTTCACCCTCATCGGCAAAATCTCCATCTTGGTTCCAGTCAAACCATGCAGACAGGTAGCCGTTGGTGGAAGCATTAACAGTGACAATACTGTCCAAACCGGGTTCAATCGCCGTAACAAAGCCAACGCCGTTTTCGTCGTCAAGCCCGGTTTCATCATCTGCTAAGTTATCAGCACGACCATCTTGCTCACCGTCTGGCTCTGCATCGCCTAACCAAGTTATGCCGTCAAGCCCATGCCTTGGACCATTGTCTGCAAGTTTGGTTAGGTATGAAGTAGGTGCGTCACCAAAGTCAATTTGCGAGTCTTCATCAACACAGGAGCGTTGGCACAGCGGGCGCCATCATTTTGACTGGAGTTAGGCCCGTCTGCGAATTTGACCGCAGGTACGATCCCGTTCTCTATATTTGACGCATTCCCTGGAGACAGGTCGATACGGTAAATCTGGCCATCTTGATTTCGTGACACGTAGTAGTATCCATCAACATCAAAATACCCCGCACCAAAGGTGCCCGTTTCACCGGTGTCACCGATATAAGTCTCTTGTCCGGTCTCTGGGTTGAAAGAGTACAATGCGCCGGAGCTGTTATCGATACCGTAAAGCTTGCCATCGCTTGGGTGAAAAGCAAAATCCGTTAAGTTAACCACAGACCGTGTCGTCACTCGGTTTACGGTAAGAGTCGCATTGGCATCAGTATCCAATGGTGTGAGGTCGACAGTAAAGAGGCCTTTGTTTTTACGATAAAGGTAATAAACACTCTCGTACACATCTCCGACAAAAAAGGTGTGATCGGTAGGCAATCCTGTCGTGTTGAGCACTTCCGCCTGAAAATCTTGACCAAGTCGAACCAAACGTTTGTTGGTGGTATCGTAACCATAAATATAGCGAGCGTTGAAATCAAAACCGACACCGTTGATGTTGGCATTTATACCGGTATCTGCCTGCAATAGACTTGTTGAGCCTGTTACTAGGTTTACCCCGTACACTTTTACTGGCGTAGATTGAAAAAGGTAAGCTTTACTCGGACAAGTATCAAAAGGCGCTGCCTGAACGCTTGTCGCAAGTAGCGTAGCAGCAATGCTGCCTCCGATCCCTGTTAGTCTTTTTACGTTATTTGTGAGTACCATGAGTTTGTCCCTTTGCTGATGGCTTAACTCTATGGATACAAAACACATGCCAAAATAATATAACCTAAATATCAATCACTTATATTATTGTGTATGTTAATTTTTAATATGAGAATCAATTTGAACTGCTTGATGAAGATGTCGGTTCAATTGGGCGATGAAAGGCACCGAATAATACAGGCCAGAGAGCGGGTATGAGATTACCAAATACGATCAATCCAATGCCTAGCAGCTGCATTGAGGTAAATGGTGTATCAAACAATGTAAACTGGAAAAGGGCGGTAAAGAGCAAATTGGTATAAATGAGCGGCGCAACTTGAGTATTGGTCGCAGCAGACTTATAGGCTTGATATCGACACACCTGTGTATTAATTATCATCAAGGTGAGTAGCAAAACTGCCGACATCACTGGCAAATCGTTTGGTAACTCTAGAGGTATCGACGAAGGTATGCCTGCCGTAGCGTAATAGCCGACAGCAACGGGTATCAACAACAACCCAGCAAGTAAAAACGTCCAAGCATTATTCTCAGTGCCTGACATCTCTCCTTTGGAAGCGCGATGTAAACTGAGCTGGGAACCTGCGTTAAATACGCCCGCCATTAACCCAATAGCGAGTTCTGGTTTTAGAGTAAACCCTTGTGTATCTCCAGCAAGAAAAACGACGCCTACAAAGGTAAGAAACAGCGCTATAAGAGTTTGCTTCGAAAGAGGAACTCGGAACAGCAACTTTTCAAACAGCGCAATGAACAGTGGCCCGGTACCGAATAACACGACGCCTTCGATTAAAGACAATTTCCCTAACGCGTAGATAAAGCAAAACTGACAGGCTGCTATACAAAAAGCACGAATCAATAATACGCGTCGCATTGACTCTGGAGGCGTGCGAATACCTTGAAATGTAAGAAAAGCAAACAATAGCAGCGCAGGCGTCCAAAACCGTAACAACGCCAGTTCAACAGCAACAAATTGGGTGGATAAGTATTGGGTCACCAATCCTGTTACCGCTAAACTGAGTGTTGAAGAAAGCATGAAAATGCTCGCTTTGTGATGTTGACTGACTCTCACATTATCCCTTACTACTGTTTGTTAACTTATTGGCATTGTAGTGAGGAGCATCACTGAAGAATAGCGAGTTTTTGTTAACTATACTGTAAGTATAACTTACATATATGAATAGCATAATGAAGCAACATGTCGCGTTAAAATCACTTTATTCGTTCGTCGCTGTCGCGGAATTAGGAAGTATGACGATGGCGGCTGAACGGCTTTTTGTCAGTCACTCCGCTATCAGTCAAGCAATCAAAAGCTTGGAGACCCAGCTCGATACTAAGCTGTTTCACCGAGTTGGACGCAAGGTATCACTCACTCGTGAGGGAAAAGCGTACTATCGAGACGTGGCTCCTGCGCTCGAGAAAATCGTGCGAGCGAGTGAAAACCTGCTAAAGCATAAGCACGATAAGCGGTTAACCATTAACATGGTGAACTCCCTCGCGCTCCATTGGTGGATCCCTCGCGTCGAAAATCTACAGCAAGCGCTCCCAAACCTTGATACCAGAATCTCTAATCTAATAGGGCCGTTCGACTTAGAACGAGAAGGTGTGGATGTCGCAATCGTCCATGGCAAGATTGATGATTGGCAACAGTACTACTGTGAAAAACTGGGGGATGACGAGTTAGTTATGGTCTGCAGCCCTAGCCTTTTAGAGATGCTACCTTCTGATGATTTAGCCACACTTGTCAGTGATAACCCAATCATCTGGGTAACCAATGACCGGCGTAAACACGACTGGGAGGTTTGGAGTCAAGCCCATGCACTTTCGATTCCAAACTCCCCTCGCTCACTGACGTTCAATGCGTCAGTTCAAGCGATCCACGCTGCCATTCGCAGCTTAGGTCTCTTGGTGACTCATCGACTATTTATCAAAGACGAAGTAGACAACCAGTTACTCGTCGAAGTGGGTAAAGCGGTGGTAAACCCCCACCAAGAATACTACTTCGCCTGCCCACCTGAGAAACTTAAGCTAGAGAGTACATTGGCACTGAGAGGTTGGCTTAAATCAGAGTTCGCCAACAGCGAGCAATAAGACGCTACAGTTAAACGTCTTATTGCCGCATTACGTTCTCGTTATACTGCTTCAGCTAAGTAGTATTGGTTTTTGCCTGCTCTTTTGGCGTGGTACATAGCTTGATCTGCTGCCGTAACGACCAGTGTTAGCGGTGTCTTAGACTCTTTCTTCCATGACACTACACCAATGCTCGCCGAAACATGACAGTGATGGCCATCAATAACAATCGGTGTTTTCAACAGATAGAGCAGTCGCTCAAGGTGCACATCAAGCTTTCCATCTTCTTCAAGGCCAATTAAAAACTCGTCACCAGATAAGCGAGACACCAATGACTGCGCAGGCGCTCCTTCTTTGAGCCTATTGGCGACAATCCTCAACAATTCATCTCCCGTCGCGTGTCCATATTTATCATTAATCGCTTTAAATCCATCTAGGTCGATAAACAGTACCCACTGGTCACGATGAGCCATATGCTTATCTTTTAGTATCTGAAGAGCGGCCGTTCGATTGCTTAATCCCGTTAATACATCATGACTTACTTGGTAGTTGAGTCGCTGAAGTTCTTGTTCATGCGTCAGGTCTCGGAGTGTCACCAAGATCGCTTCAACCCTGCCTTTTTGAGACTTGAGTGCTCTCACCTGCACGTGGCAAGGAATTCGCTTTCCAGTAAGAAGATCAATATCGATATGGTTTTCAATTCGCTCTTTGACTAACAACCGTTTTATGTCATTCCGTGATAAGCGATCTTTGCTCTGCAACTTAATCTCGGTAAAGGATTGAATAGATCCAAACCAGTTTCCCGCCGCAGAGTTCATCATTGACACCATGCCATGGCGATCCAACACCAACATGGCATCCATGTTTTGTTCAAACACCAGTTCAATGAGTGATCTGCGCTGCTCGCTAACGTAGCGATCCGTAAAATCCTCAAATTGCACTAATGTGTGGGCTTCAGACTCTAATGGGTGACAACTCACCCTATAGCGGCGATCAGAATGATGCTGATGAAGCTCTACCGACTCTACGACATTCTGATGAGTAATCGCACTGACTATGTTGTCGATACCAGCTCTTGGGTTAAATCGACTTTCCAATAGTGTTCTCGCATCTCTGCTCATTTTCAGTTCTTGAATCTGATTGTCAGCGAATGGATTGCTATAGATAACATCAAGGCTCGGCGAAACCACCAAGATACCTTTTTCCATTACGTCTAGTGCACGAATAATGTATCGGTTTTTACCTTCTAGCTGTTCCAAAGCTTTACTTAGTTCTCGCTCTCTATCAACAAGGCTTGCCACCATCACATTGAAACAAGTCGTCAGTTTTCCGAGTTCATCATTTTGATTTACTGGTAACTCTCGTTGACGTATCCCCTCCTCAATCACTTGTTGCATTGATTGGTGCAATGAGTTTAGCGGCATAACGATTAGAGAGTGCATGACTTTTGCAAAGCGCCATGCGAACAGGGAGAGAAGCAAAGACGTTGAAAACAGCACAATCCACATTTGTCGTTGCTCTAGCATCAATCTTTCGTGTGAAACCCAAACCCGGAGTTCGCCTAGGTTTTCCTCTCCAAGACGTATTGTCTGAGTTTGACTTTCAAAAGCGATATCGTCACACCGCACAGAGTCAAACTGCCAATGGCATCCCTTTGGTAGACGCAAGATCTTAGCAAGTTCATTGACTTCAACGTCATTGACAACGGCGGCTAAGATATCTGGGTCAAATGACAGGTTCGAAAGCTGCTCTTCGGCAGATAGGCTATCGTCGAACATCATTGCAGCTTGCAAAGTATTCGCAACACCCTGAGTCAAAATGGTCACACGCGTTTCGAGCGCCCTTTTTTGATAGTGGGTCAAAATTAGGATCGTAGTCACACCTACAATGAACACCAAAAAGGTCGAAATAAGCCAAGTCGGCAATATCATTTTGTATCGCAAAGGCAGCGAAGCAATCCGAGTGATCATTACTATTTTTCCTCTGCCAGTTCCGAAATCGCCAATAGTTGTGCGCGAAGACGAACACCCGATTTTTCTACGTTGTGCTGCGATATCAATGGTTTGATTCGGTTATTTACTTTAATGAACGCCAACATGCCTCCTAGTGACACAAACTGAACGCCAGTGCCTATCGTCAGGGCGTATGGGTAGCGCTTTGCTAACTCAACAACATGCTCACGATCTTGTCCATCAACATACAAAATATGGCAAATCTCTGTCTGTGACTTATCACTTTGCGACAGGTCGACGAAACGAGCGGATGACGATTTACTCGCGATTATTTGTGACAAGTAATCCCCTATCGAAGATTCTCGAGTAATACAGTAATGCGTGACTTTGCCTGTCGCTGCGGTTGGCCAATCCGCAAGCATAGGAAAGCGGTATAGATACACAGCTTTAAGCTGGTCATCGCTCACCGCCGCCCATGCACGGCTTGGCTCCCAACCAAGCCATAGAATAGTTATCAATAGAAGTCGCCAACTAAACCTGCACTTCACCATCGATGCTCACCTTGAGCATCCCAATAGCGCCATTCAACTTGTAACCAATATTGGGTATCGTTTTGAAAAGGCCCATACGCTTGAGGGTATTCATAGTTTTCATAGGCGCCCAAGTTTTCAACGGTGGCGGTGATGCGAGGCCATTGACGAGAATGTTGCCAGCTAAGCGCTAGGTCAAGATTCACGACACGTGGCCAACCATTTTGCTCAACCGTCCCTACATGACTCGGCACACTCGTGGCCGACACATATTGCAAAGCACTACTTACCCACCACTGCGATGAGATATCCCAAATAGCCTGAGCGTTGAAAAAATGATTAGGCTGATTTTCTAAGGCCTTTGCTACCGCAGAGTTGGACTGACAAATGCTTCCACTACAGTAGCCAAGGATCTTTTTATAGCTATAGTTTGCATTGAGCTGGAGGTTTGAAATAGGTTGCCATTTTGCAGACACCTCACCACCATACGTTCGAGTCCACAGCGGATCGACATATTCCGAGGTGTACTGCTCAAAGACAGTTCCCACACTACCTTCAGATGCGCCACCTGGTATCACCCACTGTTGTGCGCCAGTACCTGCGTAGGCGCGAATATTTTCGTGAATGCTATAAAAACCATTAAGGTTCAACTGCAGCTTTTCATCGTGCCAAAAGCGATATCCGGCTTCTAGGGTGTCGACCGTCTCCACCTTAAGCTGGTTATTGCCTTTGTAGATGTAGCTATAGTAGTAATCGTAATGATTCCCGTCACTGAACAGGGCATTTTCAACATAACCGTTTTGTCGGAAAGTGGTTGAACGCTCCAAACGTGACGGCGTCACCACAGCAGAGCCCCAACCCGCCCAGAGAGTTTGGTTGTCCGCCAATTTGTAGTTCAGACGAACTTGAGGCTGAGCATAGGTATCATCCGTTATGTTATGGTATTGCCAACGGTTCCCTAACATTAGCGTGGCTGAATCGGTCACAGGAATGGTCCAGTTAGCGTAAATACCATAGCTCTGATTTAAATAACTTGGTTTGTCTGCAGAGCGTAGATATGGCGCAGTCACTTCATCATATCGAGAATACTGATGGAAACGTTCTTGAATCAAACGAACATTGCCACCAATCATGAGCTGTGTGCCCCACAGGTCATCAAACAAGTAGCGGCTGTCCAAATCAAAACGTACAAAATGGGCGTTTCTATCTGGGCCATCGTTATCGCTATAAGTTAACCATAGATCACTTTCTATGCGGTCATTGTTGGCTCTCTCATAGATATGCGAGCCACCGGCAAACCACTCTTGTGCGATCATTTTCTGTTCATAATAATCGTGCGCTGGACGCTGTGGAAAAAACAAATGAGGATGGTAATTAGCCCATAAATAATCTTCTTCAGATCGAATACCACCAGCTTGCAGATTGAGCGTATGATTTAAAAACTGATAATCAAAACGAGCACCAAATCGACCCGTCACGACATTGTAATGCTGTTGAGATTGCACTTTGTCTTCGGTACTCGCCCATGGTTTATGCTCCAAGTATTCAGCGTAACCGCTAATATGCGATGAATCGCCGACTTGACCGCCATGATGCAGCTTTACTTCTTTGTAACCATAGTTACCGAAACTGGCAGACACTTTTCCTTTGGGTGCGTTTTCTGCATCCAGAGTAATAATATTGATCACTCCATTAACCGCATTGCCGCCCCAGATGGTGCCTACTGGACCTAACACCACTTCAATTTGAGCAATGTTATCCATACTGACAGGAATAAGATCCCAGTCGACACCAGAGAACATCGCATTGAGTACGCTTCTTCCGTCTACCATGACGAGTAAACTATTGGTTAGCGCTTGATTCGAGCTGCGGGCAGAAATGCCCCAGTCATAATTCGAGAATTTAGCTACGTGCAAACCTGGCGCTAAGGCGAGAGCATCAGCAACTGAGCGTGCACCCGAACGATTTATCTCTTTCGCGGTTATGACATAAACAGCAGCAGGCGTATCGGCTAGGCTTTGAGTGCTTCGAGTGCTAGACATCACTTTGGTTTCTGCGAGGGATGCTAGTGGCATATCCAATAGTGACATAAGATCTTCATTCGCCAACGCTGAAGAAGCAATAAAACTACATAAAAACAGACGGTTATGGAAAGGCAAACGCATTTAACAACTCTACAAACGACAACACTGGTCACTAAAGGTACGAAAAGTTGTCTTTAGTGATATGGATTCCAACTATTATATCGACGCTAAGCTATTGGTTTTTAGGAAATTTATTTTGTCGTTACAACAAAAAATGCTTATTTAAAGGGCGATATTCGCTCGAATAACTGGGATAAATACCCTCTGAATAGACGATTAAATGCTTGATAGGCTTTACTATCTGCCTCAAGCTCCTACAATGTGCACAAATTTCAAAGTTAAAGGTTTTCATACATGTCTATTCAATGGTTTCCAGGCCACATGCACAAGGCTCGCAAAGAGATCGAAGAAGTCATCCCACAAGTAGATGTCATTATCGAAGTTCTTGATGCTCGTATCCCATTTAGTAGTGAAAACCCTATGATCTCTGAGCTACGCGGTGATAAACCGGTAGTGAAAGTTCTTAATAAACGCGATCTTGCTGACCCAGAAAAAACAGAATTGTGGATAGCTCATCTCGAAAAAGAGCAAGGTGTTAAAGCGATGGCTATCACGACATCTAATCCGCAAGAGGTCAATAAAATCCTTGAGTTATGTCGTAAACTCGCTCCTCATCGCGAAGAGATTGGCAAAAATATTCGCACCATGATCATGGGGATCCCGAATGTAGGCAAATCGACCATTATCAACACTTTAGCTCGTCGTACCATTGCAGTTACAGGCAACCAACCAGCCGTCACTCGCCGCCAACAGAGAATTAACCTACAAAACGGCATTGTTTTGTCTGACACTCCTGGGATCTTATGGCCAAAAGTAGAAAACCCACACAGTGGTTTTCGTTTGGCAGCGACGGGCGCTGTAAAAGACACTGCCATTGAATATGACGAAGTCGCGTTTTATACCGTTGAATACCTCGCAGAGTTCTACCCAGAACGCCTAAAAGAGCGTTACCAAATCGACGAAGAACTTCCTGAGTCTGATCTAGAGATTATGGAGCTTATTGGCCGAAAACGCGGCGCACTGCAATCGGGCGGCCGAGTGAACCTACACAAAGCCTCTGAGATCCTACTTCATGAACTTCGCAATGGCACGTTGGGTCAACTCACGCTTGAACTACCAGAAATGATCACCAAAGAGCTGGTGGAAGTGGAACTTGAAGCAGCCCGTAAAGCCGAAGAGAAAGCGAAGAAAAAAGAAGAACGCCGTAAGCGTTACTTGAAAAACAAGCGTTAAGATTTAGCACTCACGTATATTAAGGCAAGCTCAATGCCAAAGCTTACAATTAAGATAGCTTTGGCATTTGTGTTTATGACTCTGCAAATCACCTCAACCAACCTCACCACTACCACTAAGTTTCTGTTAAGATAACGCTTCTTATCACTTACACTGTGTCAATTGTGAGCATTCTTGGTCAACTTCGCCTTCTATGGGCCAACAAAACATTTAATTACAGCGTCCTTATGCTGTTTGCGCTGCTCGGCGTGGTCATTCCCGCCTGGTATTTAGAGCAGCAGACTTGGGTTACCCCGCTAATTCTTGGTGTCATTGCGGCTGCACTGGCTGAAAGTGACGATAGCTTCACTGGCCGATTGAAAGCGCTCATCATCACGATGATCTGTTTCGCCATTGCCTCATTTTCAATCGAGCTATTATTTAATACACCTTGGCTTTTTGCTGCGGGTCTGTTTGTTTCGACCTTAGGTTTTGTACTTTTGGGTGCCATCGGTCCGAGATATACCAGTATTGCTTTTGGCTCTTTGTTGGTGGCTATCTACACCATGTTAGGGGCAAGCGAGAGTAGTGATTTATGGACGCAGCCCACACTACTGTTAGGCGGTGCCTCTTGGTATTACCTCGTTTCGTTGGTTTGGAACAGCCTTTGGCCATTACAGCCGGTACAACAGAGCCTCTCGAATGTGTTTAATGAACTGAGTTTGTATTTGGACGCGAAGCGAAATCTGTTTCATCCAACACGAAACCTCATCCCTCAGCCGCATCGACTGAAAGAAGCAAGCCTGAATGCTTGTACCGTTTATGCGCTCAATGAGTGTAAAACAACACTGCTTAATCGCTCGAAACGCGGCCATGTTGACGGGCCAAGCGATCGCTTTTTACAAGTTTACTTTATCGCTCAGGATATCCATGAGCGAGTGAGTTCCAGTCACTATCGTTATCAAGAGCTAGCGAGTGCCTTTTCCCACTCAGATGTGCTATTTCGCTTTAAGCATTTGCTTGAAATGCAATCCATCGCCTGTAAGAACATCGCGCACGCTCTGAAACTTGGTAACAAGTACTCTCACAGTAATGATTCACTTAACGCACTGGTTGAGCTTCAAGACTCTATCGAGTATTTAGAGACACAAAATCGTCCAGAGTGGAAACCATTATTGGTACAGATCCACTACCTATTCAATAATCTAGCGACCGTTGAGAAGCTACTCAGCAATGTGAGTAACCCTGACATCGTCAACCAAGATGACAACGTGCTTGACGATACCAACGCTCACACCCCACTCGCCATGTGGCGGAGAGTAAAGTCTAGCTTAACGTTAGACTCGTTGTTGCTTCGCCATGCTATCCGTCTGTCTTGTGCACTAACCTTGGGTTACGGGATCATTCAGTTTTTCGAACTCGAACGTGGTTACTGGATCCTGCTAACCACATTGTTTGTCTGTCAACCAAACTACAGCGCAACACGGCAAAAGCTCACCGCTCGAATTGCTGGTACGGTCGTCGGCCTTCTGGTTGGAGTGCCTTTGCTTACCCTATTTCCATCCACAGAGAGCCAACTGGTACTTCTGGTCATTTCTGGCGTGATGTTCTTTGCGTTTCGACTCAATAATTACGGCTATGCGACTGGCTTTATCACCGTCTTGGTTCTGCTTTGTTTCCATCAACTTGGAGAAGGGTACGCGGTAGTGCTACCACGTTTAATGGATACGCTGATAGGCTGCGCATTGGCTGTTTGTGCTGTGTACTTCATACTTCCGGACTGGGAGTCTAAACGTTTGTCGAAAATCATGGTCTCGGCACTTAAAACCAATCGCCTGTATTTGCTGCAAATCATTGGCCAATATCGAGTCGGTAAGAAAGATGATTTAAGCTACAGAATCGCGAGACGCGATGCTCACAATGCGGATGCAAACCTCTCCAAAGCCATCTCAAATATGCTGGCTGAACCGGATCGTTATCAACTGGATACCGATGAGTGCTTTCGCTTTTTGACACTCAATCATGCCCTTCTGAGTTACATCTCAGCATTGGGAGCGCATCGTCAGCGTCTTGACGATGAATCAATTCACTTATTGGTACTTGAGGCGCATCGCAGCATCAACCAACATATTGAAATCATTGAAGCAAACCTATCGGGGACAGCAAGTGATGCAACTCACACCACCGTCGATCAGTTTGATATCCATAGACGACTATCAGAATGGCGAGACGAAGACGATCGTTCTGCGCGAATGGTATTGCAACAGTTGCATTTGATCTATCGAATGCTACCCGAGCTACAGACCTTGTCGACACACCTCAAGCCCGAACAGCTCGCCCAAGCTAACCAAGAAGGTTAACTCAGCAGTGAACGTCATGTTACTGCAGTCTTTGCATTGACATGACGTAGTTAACCAACCTATTGACGCCCTCTTACATTTCTCGGACAAAATTCACAAAATGAATTTATAGAATACTCAGTATAGCGACTCATCATTGATGATCGAAAGGAACTCAAGCCGCTTTTGTATAAGAGACAACCACGATCAAACAAACTGCGTCAATACGGGTGATACTATGCCAACACAGCAATTTGAAAAACTCAAAGAACAGCTAAAACAGCTATCACCCCAGCAACTCAAAGCCCTGCAAGGTGAAATCAGCTCACAGCTACAGCCAAACTCAGATAACTTACTGAGCGAAGAAGAGTTAACTGCGCTATCACAACTGTTTCGTTAAGCCCTGTCACCGCTGTTTCGTGAAAAATAGAGCGGTTTAGCACATTGCCCCACAACTATGTCCTACGCTGACAGTTGTCGGTTCAAAATGCGTACGTCTGTAATATGATGTCACAGAACTTTTCCACCATACCTTGTATCTCTGGTCTATGTGGGTAGAATCCCCGTTCAAACTGACTGACAAACATCGACATGCCAAAAGTAAATCTTCACAAGCGTGACTACCTAAACAATTTAGGTGACGAGCTCGCAATGTCTGAGTTCGAACAAAAACTCACGCCCAAGTTTGAATCCCCTACCAAAAGGGTGAATCGCAGTCCTTATCTCACTCAGCGCAACGTCGACTACCGTTGGAAAACCCTAGACAATCCTAGTGCACAAGCTGAGCTTTTTGATGCTCATACTGAATCGCAAATGCAAGCTTACGAAAAAAACATCGAGTTTTTTGTTGGCACCCTAAAGATGCCAGTAGGTACCGCTGGTCCCTTGCGAGTCAATGGCCTTTTTGCACAAGGTGATTATCAAGTCCCACTCGCGACGACAGAAGCAGCGCTTGTGGCGTCGTACAATCGTGGGGCAAACTTGATTACTGCCTGCGGTGGTGCCAGTGCAATGCTATTAAATGAAGGTGTGACCCGAACGCCTGGATTTGCATTCAAATCACTCATTGAAGCGGGTCAATTTGTTGCTTGGTTAGTGACTCAGTTCGACCACTTCAAAACGCTCGCAGAATCGACGACTTCTCACGGTAAACTTAGCGATGTTAGCGTTAATATCGAGGGTAATCATGTCTATTTGGTGTTTGAATACTTAACCGGTGATGCCTCTGGTCAAAATATGGTGACCATTGCAACCAACGTAGTGTTTGACTATATCTTGACCAATACACCTATCGAACCAGACTATGCATTTTTGGACGGCAACTTATCCGGTGACAAAAAAGCAAACTCGCAAACGTTACGCAGTGTTCGCGGCAAGAAAGTGACTGCTGAAGTGACCATTCCAGCGGAATTGGTTGAGAAGTATCTGCACACCACGCCAAAAAAGATGGCTCAATTTGGTCAAATGACTACGGTCGGTGGCGCGCTTAGCGGCACGATTGGCATCAATGCCCATTATGCCAATGCGTTAGCAGCTCTCTATATTGCTTGTGGTCAAGATGCAGCGTGCGTTGCGGAGTCAGCAATCGGTATGACCCGTATGGAAGTCACTGAAAAAGGTGAACTCTACGCGAGTGTGACTCTACCTAATTTGATGGTTGGAACCGTTGGCGGCGGCACTGGACTACCAAGCCAAAAAGCGTGCTTGGATCTACTCGGTTTGCACGGCTCTGGCCAATCACAAGCATTGGCAGAAGTAGCAGCGACGCTTTGCTTAGCTGGAGAGCTCTCTATTGTTGGTGCTTTCTGCGCAGGCCACTTCTCTCGCGCCCACCACAAATTAGCGAGATAACGTATTCTCAAGCAGTGAACAGAAAAAAGGATGCCGAGGCATCCTTTTTGTTTTCTCTGCCAAGAAGAGGCCTGCTAAGCCGCTAAAAAATGAAACTGCTTAAAGTGACGCAACGCATCGTTAAGCGACTTCTCTTTAATCGGCTTGACGATAACAAAGTCGGCGCCCGCCGCAAAAAACGCTTGGCGTGTCGAAGTTTGGTTGTCCGCAGTACAGGCATAAATCGGCAGTGTCTTGTTATATTCTTGACGTATTTGCTTGGTGATTTCAATTCCCGATACACTTGGTAACTGGTTATCCATTAGTACTAAATCAAAACTCGTGCTATCGATATAGTTAAGCGCCTCTTGGCCATCTTTTGCCCAGACAACGTGCATTCCATACTTTTCACAAAACGCTTTAGCAATAAACGCATTGGTATGGTTGTCTTCGACCAGCAACACCGATATTTCACGATCAAACAGATCGAAATCGATTTCTGTTTCCTCGACCGCGAGCGCAGCCGCACCTTCGACGACTTCAACAGGCAATGTTAACTTAAACTGCGTCCCAACCCCTACTTCACTGGTGAGGGTAATATCACCATCAAGTATGGTTACCAAGTTCCTAACGATAGCTAAACCTAATCCACTGCCCCCGTACTCCCGTGTGGTTGTCGAATCGGATTGAACAAATGGATCAAAAATCTGATCGAGCTGATCTTGCCGTATACCAATACCAGTATCTTCAATCTCTATAAGTAGCTGAGCAGTCTCGTCGGAATGATGACGGTTCATGCTAAATGAGATTTTCACCTGACCGAAATGGGTGAACTTAATCGCATTACTCAGCAGATTAAACAGTATTTGATTAAGACGAACCTGGTCGGTGAACAACACGGTCTCGATTGGAAGCCGATTATCAATCTTCAATGTAATCGATTTTTCATCACATAAAGGTCGGTAAATACCATCAAGTGCGGTCACAATTTCTTTGAAGCTAAAGCTGTGTTTCTCTAGCTTAAAGCTGCCATTTTCAATTTTTGAAAAATCAAGAATGTCGTTTAGCACGGCGAGCAAATGTTCACCGCTGTTACACAGTACGTCGATTTGCTCTTGATAACGTGTTTGCTTGGCTTCTTTTTTCAACAGCTGTGAAATACCTAAAATCCCATTGAGCGGAGTACGTATTTCGTGACTCATTTTAGCGAGGAATTCAGTTCGAGCCACAGCAGCACGCTCAGCTTCTACTCTTGCTTTCTCACTCTGCTTTTCAGCCTCCACCAACTTGGTGATATCCAACCCCTGCGATAACACCAACTTTTTATCTTTACGGGTTTGGATAGACGACAAGTTCCAACGATATACCATGTCATTGATTGGTACATCAATGCCGGTGATGGTCACGCCATGATTCGCCTTATCGACTTGAACCTTCATTTCCTCGACGAATTGACGAAACGGGAGTGCATCACTACTGTCTGCGTTGCGCTCCAAACCCAGTGCTTTTCGAGCAGCAGGGTTGATCTGCAAAATGGTAGAATTTTCGGTCCAAACAATGATTGGAGACAGGGAGAAGTTAAACAGGTCTTGGAACAGCTTTTCTTGCTCAGAAAGCCGCTCAAAGGTATTACCCAAAGTCTTGCCGATATGGTTAAACTCGTGAATAGTCGAACCGGAGAAATGCTCAAACTTCTGCGTGTTACCGGCGATTCGAGTGTAAACCATCAGCTTCGCCAACTCCTTGGTGACTCGACTATTTAACCAACGTCTGGTTATCACGGAAGTAATAGTTATCACTACAAAAGAGAGAAAAATCCAAAACAGGTAATTATTTCTAAGAGCGAGAATGCCCGGATTGCGTTGAACTGAGTAAACCGTGAGCTTAGATAGCTGACTACCGATAGACAGTGGCGTTTCGGTAACGAGTATTTTGTTTAGATCCACTTCTCCACTTTTGATGACCGCTACGACGGACGCTTGCGTGTAGCTGTCGTCAGACGAAATCGAAGAAGCAATCACTGTATCACCATACTTTAGAATGACGTCATCACTATTACTGCCGCGCAACAGGCTCGTTAATAGTCCCGCGTTGTCATCAAGTATGACTCCGACAAATAGCTGTCCAAGCACTTCACCCGAAGAGCGATCAACAATAGGAGTCCTACGCAATAGGATGTGTCTTTCACCGAGTTGCGATCCTGTCTCGACGGTTTTCCAACTATTCGTTTTCCCAGCAGCTACGTGAAGTGTCTCTAGGCTACTTTGCTCAAGACCGTAAAACAGTGCGTTACCGTCATCCCACACAATGTCATTGCTACGTGTGATAAAACGAAAGTCAGGCGCGTGCGAAGGCTGAAGGTTATCCTCTCGCAAAAAGAAGTAGTCGAGTAGCCTGGCATCAAAGGTTTGGAAAAAACTTTCGACGGCATCACTTTTTGCATTACTGTCTTGAAGGATTTGTAAGGAGGCTAAGCGATAATTAAAAAAGTTAACAACCAAAGCACTGGTTTGCCTAGCGCTCTTTTGCACTTCTTCTCGAACGATGTCACGACTTAACTGCCAGCTTTGCATTAGCATTGCGAACGTGAACACCCCCACTACCGTAATCACGGTTCGCGTGATCAGTGTGGCGAGAGTTTTGCGATTATTAAAATCCGTTAATGGCATACAAACTTCACACGCGACTATCGATCAGAATAACGAAATGCTCGAGATTTAAGCTCACTTATTCGTTGAGCACTGTCTTCACTGGTCACTAACTCGAAACTGCCCGAATAGACCTGCGGAACCGGTTTTTTTTCCAGATCCCATTTGATTGCTTCTGCCATAGCCACTCCGGTGTCATCATTCATTCGCATAACAGTGACGTCCAAGTCGCCGCGCTGTATGGCATCCAACTCAGCAGAACCGCCACCCCAACCATTGACAATAACATTGGTTTTTCCAAGTTCACGCAGTGCATCAGTTGCGCCCAGAGCGACATCCGTTGCACAAGCGTAAATAAAGTCTACATTTGGGTGCTGCTGCATCGCATTGAGTGTGGCTTCTCGACCACTCTCTCGATTCGCTTTGGTGTAGTAAGATGTCGCTAAGTTAAAGCTTTTTTGAGCATCCATCTGTTCAATGAAAGTACCGCCACGCGCGTCACTTACATATCCTTCAGAGAAATACAACACTGAGTAGTTTGTTGGATCGCCACCGAAACGCTGTTTGAAATAGTCGGCAAGCAGTAAACTTCCTTTGACGTGGTCAAAGCCCACATACATAAATGGTGGGTTATCAGCCCAGCTTTTCACTGGTGTAGTGATATTTTGTAGGATTAGCTTAGTATCGGTTGAATGCAAAACATGCTCTATGAACTTGCGGTGTCTTGTTGTATCTAAGGTAAAGATCAGATAGCCCGAGTTATTTTTGACCGCTTCCATCAGCGATGCACTTTGTTGTCGGTAGTCTTCGTTAGGGCGAGTGAAAACCTGATTTAGCTCATAGGCAACGCCTAATTCTTCTAATCTAAGCTCAAACGCTTCTATGTTCCTTACCCAATAGTCTGACACCTGCTGGCCAGGATAAACCACAGAAATAGTCACTGGCTCCTTTTGCTCAACCGACAGAGGCACCGCACTTTCTAGCACTGTATTCTGTAATTGTTCAGCAAGCTGTTTTTGTTCCGGGTACGTTTTCAGGAATTGTTGATAATTCCAATAGTCAGACAGGATAGTATTTGCAGAGATTGTGAAAGAAGGCGCTGCAAGCAATATTATGGTGAGAAACGTATGTAATTTGCGCATCTGTTCTGTATATTTTTGTGTTTAAGAACAAGTGTATACAATGAGGTTCAATTCAGCCAGTTTTCAGAATCAAACGCTGACTTTAATGATGAATTTTTCTTCGTTGGCAACTAATTGCTCTTTTTGTTTTTTGCTTAACTTCTTTATCGCGATTTCAGTTTTAAGCGCTTCACTTTTGCTTTGTTGCGTTTGGCTCCAAACCAACTTTAGCGGTCCTCGACCACGCAGTGCTTTTGCGCCTTTACCTGCTTGGTGCTGTTTAAAGCGGCGCTCTAGGTCATTGGTGATGCCACAGTAGAGTTTATCTTCAGCCGTACGAATTAAGTAAACGAACCACTCTGCTTCGGTTGCAATTTCAGACATTGAGAAGTGATTCCATTATCTTACCTATGCGAATAGGAAAAGGCGGCCTAAGCCGCCTTACCCTTTACAGTAACGAGTTTACCAATGCTTTAAGCTCACTGAGCTCTTGCTTCAGGGTTTCAACCTCGGCTTCCAACGCTCAATGCGCGCTTGACCGGCTGGTACTGCAGCGGACGAACTGCCTGACGCTGCTTGCTGAGCAAGTTGTTCAATATCCACTTCACCGCTAAACAAGTGCATATAACGCGATTCGCGCTTACCCGCTTCACGTGGCAGTTTCACCACCAAGGCACCACTTTCGCGTGATGCCATCGCTTCTAGTACCGCCTCCACTTCTTTCACGTCGGTAAATGAACAAAGTCGATTGGTTCTGGTGCGAATTTCACCAGGCGTCTGTGCACCGCGAAGCAACATACAACATACGATGCCTTTTTCCTGTTCATTAAGCTTTAAATCACCAAACTCAGTATTGCAAAAACGGTGTTGGAACTTCGACACGCGGCTGTTGAAGCTACTTTCATCACTCAATAGTCGACGGTTGATCAACGCCGTAGCGGCATCTTGTACATCAGCATCGCTAAGACTCATGACAGGATCGCGATTGCTTTTTTGGTTACAAGCCGTCGTCAAACTATTCAACGTAAGAGGATATTGATCAGGGGTAGTGATTTCTTTTTCGATAAGGCAGCCAATGACGCGCGCCTCAACTGGGGACAGTTCGATGTTCATTATTGTATTCCTTTATAGTCCGCTACAGTGTCACAAAGTAAGCTCAATGCTCCGACAAGAACGGGACTTTTATGAGTTTCCCATCTTGGTCGATCATGACGACTTTACTTCGATTGAGTTCGACTTCAACTACCTCTAGCTTACTACGCTCACAGATGTATGCCCCTTTAAGCCTTTCTTTTGGTGATGGCTTATCGGTTGGGAGGACAATGTTGTTGTCGGGTTCTAATGAAGTTTGAGATAACAGTGACATGAATGACTTTGTGTTAAAAACCTTGCTGTTCTGAAATCATAGCGCTATTCCTTACTGCAACTCAATTGTTTCTTCAACTGAGTGGCGACAAACTAAGCAATAGCCAAGGAGTATTGATCTAAGGTCTGTTATAGATGGGTTTGTTGTGTTTTAATCAAGACAGATACCCACACGAATTAGGAAAGGAAACATGAGTAGCGTATTTGAAATCGTTGCGCAAGCACGTCGCAAGAACAAACTAAAGCGTGAACTGCTAGACAATGAGAAAAAGGTTCGTGACAACCGTAAGCGTGTCGACCTACTAGAAAACCTGATGGACTACATCAAGCCAGAAATGACGCACGATGAAATCGTCACTATCATCAAGAACATGAAAGCAGACTACGAAGACCGTGTTGATGACCACATCATCAAGAGCGCTGAGATTTCAAAAGCTCGTCGTGACATCAGCCGTCGTATCCGTGAGCTGACTGAAGAAGACAAGCAAATGGTTCAAGGTAAGAAATAATTTCTTGTGCCAAATACTAGAGAGCCTGTTCGCAGGCTCTTTTTGATCTCCCGGAACATCTATTGACAGTTTCAACAGTTTTTACGCTCAACTATCCCCTCTCCCGCACTAAAACGTTTGCGTAATCGCTAACCTTCTCCGTATCCAAAATTGACGGTTTCATCACAGAATTTAGGCTGCTATAGTGTCTGCAAATCACGGTAACACCATTCGAGGCAAGGAGCTTCCTCGAGATTCTCATGATGAGAAGAATAGGTACCAGCACCCCTGGCAATATTTGAGGAGGAAATTATGGACTTCAGTATGGTTGAATTACTTGGTTACGCAGCATCGATCATGGTCGCAATCTCATTAACAATGAAAGACATTGTTAAGCTACGCGTACTTAACTTTGTAGGTTGTGCCCTATTTACCGCTTACGGTTTGGCAATCGACTCTATGCCAGTCGTTATTACCAACGGCTTCATTGCATGCGTAAACGTCTATTTCTTGCTACAGATGCAAAAAAAAAGCGGGACGAGCGCTGAATCTAACGCTTAGTCGCCAATTTTGAATTATGCCCCCATTTAAGAAGCCTCGACAATGTCGAGGCTTTTTTTCATCCATACAAACACTAACCAAAGAAACGACTGAACCAAGTGATCTCACCGAACGCAATAAGATCATAGATGGTGAAAAACACAGCTGAAATGACGGCAAGTTTTAGAAGGCGAATCAAAATGAACATGGATTTTCTCTGTGTAACGATTTAGCGTTCAGTGTATCTTCCCCATTGATAGATTGAAACCATCAATACCTGTTGTTATCCGCTAAACTCATGATATTGGTTCATACTATGAGTTAGGTTCTCATTCATTCTAGGAGGCAGTGATGGAATACGTAGATGGTTTTGTAGCGGCAGTTCCAAAAGAAAACAAAGCGTTGTACAAAGAGCATGTCCTGAAGATTGCCTCCGTTTTCAAACAACACGGAGCGCTGTCTGTTATCGAATGTTGGGAAGATGATGTGACTGAGGGACAACTTACCTCTTTTCCTCAAGCGGTAATGAAACAAGACAACGAATGCGTCGTCTTCTCTTGGATTTCATGGCCTTCAAAGGAAGTTCGAGACGCTGGAATGAAGGCTGTGTTTGATGATCCTATGATCCAACAAGAAATGGCTGTTATGCCGTTTGATACAAAACGCCTAATTTATGGTGGATTTTCAGTCTTAGTCAACGAGTAGCCCTAGGTGGTTTAGTTTCCTACCGTAGACACTTTCCAATAGGCATCGTCGACTAAGCGCCTCAGTAGACTTTTGTGGTTGTTGCCAGACGGTAGTAACCAACGTGTTGCGTCTTCAGCAGATAAAATCAATGGCATGCGGTGATGGAACGTCTTGTAGCTCTCTGTTGGTGCGGTCGTTAGTGTCACCACTTGACCTGAATCAGGATAACCCACCGCAGCATATACAGTGGCCGATCATTTGGAGATTGGAAAAGAAATTTGGTTTTAATGCCATTTGACTCCGCTCTCCATTCAAACCAGCCTGAGCATGGGACAATAGCTCGATGAGACGCGTATGCTTGTGAGAAAGTGGGTTTTGTTTGAACGGATTCTGCTTGGGCATTGATGATAAGTTTGTTGCTCCAAAGCGGCTTAATTCCCCAAGCTAAGGGTAATTGAAATAATTGTTCATCATACCCTGCCACCACGCACTCAAGATTTTCAGACGGGAACGCTTCTTCTCTAGGTTGTGCAGAAAACTTAATACCCAGTTGCTCTGAAACATAGTGGCTAAAAGGATCATCGATAATGTTAAGTCGGCCGCACATTGGTTAAATAAACTCCTCGTTCGGCTATATTATAACGTATTGCGTGTGTTTACCCTTGACGCTTCACCTATTCCCCCATAGCTTTAGGACGGAACGCCTTTGCTTGCGCGTCTGGATAGCCGAGAGGATGTTGTACTCGGCCAAACCCCAGACTTTCACTTTAAAGCATACCACTTGGTATCAAGTAAACCAGCAATGACCATGCCCCAATCCATCCAATGACAACAAATGTATCAGCCCAATCTTTGTTCCACATACTCCCTCCGATGAAATGTGGTGGTCACCCATACATAAGTAACAGACGACCTTTACGTAGATTGGTTCAAATAAAGCAAAAACTGTTCCCTAATTATGGAAGCAAGCCCGCGTTTTTTTGTGAATTGAGGCGCACGCTATCCGGCTGTTCCGATAACATCTTGATAAAACAGTCAGCCATGGACCAAGTGGTGATAATCCCGCTATCAAGCATATTTTTTATCGCATCATAGCCTTCTTTGCCTTTCATGGTGTAAGCGCTTGATGTTCCGGTATATACACGATTTTCATCCAATACCTCTCCAGCGACCCGTACATTAAAGACACGTTCTCCTTTTGGTAAGGTTGCGTCATATTGAAAGTCAAGTTGCGAAGTATAGGGGTAACTGCCTGAGCCTGTGCCTTGAACACCATTGCTGTATGCATTATCGAGCGCCCCTTCCAGTATCTTGGGAATATCAATACCTTTAATTCGATACATGCCAATCGGCACAGCGAACGGCAACAGTTTTCCTGCGACATCGGCAACCGACACAGCACCAACACTGAGTGAATTGCGAACGCCGCCCGCGTTATGCATGGCAAAATCTACTGTGTGCCCCAAACTTTGCATCGTGTACAAAAAAGAATGAGCGACTAAGGGAGCAAGTTGACTAGGGCCATACTCATCTGGCAATCGAACATGACGTAATTCGGAGTCTACATGGGCTATTGTCTGATTTTGTAATGCTCTTACCTGAGGCTGGTATTTTTCAGCCAGTACTGCTTTTACCGCAGGATCCTTTCTTACCACAACCACGTGGTCATGGGCATGGATCTGTTGCTTGATTTGTTCAATATCGCTTGCAGAATGCTCACCATGAACATCCATAAATGCGCGACGTCCAACTAGTAGCTCGTTACGTCCTTCAAAACCAATAACTTGACCATTCGCTGCAAAGTCTATTCGACAATGGCCAAGTGTCATAGAGTGATGCCCAGCTTGAACCACGTAGGTCCCATTGATGTGAACGCCATAATGCTCTTGAGACTTGAGCCCTAGCGCTAAAAAGTCACCCTGTAACACATGGCTATGACCGCCAATGATAAGTCCAATGCCACTTACTTTTTCAGCAAGCGCTAGATCTGCTTCGTACCCCATATGGCTTAACAGAATGATTTTATTGATACCTGTTTTATGAATCGCGTCTACCGTTGCTTTTGCGGTGGCGGCACAAGGCTCAAATGTGGTGTCGCAATCTGGGTTTGCAATATCTGCCATCTTATCGAGCGACAAACCAAAGATTGCAACTCGCTCTTCACCAACCCGCTTTTCAATCCATTTCGCGGTATGTGTTTGATGGTCAAAATCCATCAAATTCGGATGAGATTTTAGAGGGTACTGTTTGCGTAGCTCACCGGATACATTCCAATTCCCAGCGAGAAGAGGAAAATCTATCTCACGCAAAAATTTGCCAACCGGTTCATTACCCATATCCAGTTCATGATTGCCAAGTGCCATGGCGTCAATACCCAGAGCGTTCAACATGACAGCGTTAGCTTCACCTTTGAACAGCGAAAAGTACAACGTCCCTTGAAAGCAGTCTCCAGCATGCAAAAACAAAAAGTCATCACTGGTATGAGAGTTCTTTAGCTGCTTAACGCGAGCGGCTATGCGTGCAAACCCACCAGCGCTAACATATGGCTGACATTGATGCCCGTTGTGGGCAATGCTTAACGCAAGTGACGTGGGGTCAAAATAAGAGTGTGTATCGTTGATGTGCGCTACTGTGAGCGAAAGAGGCTTGTTGTTTATTGTCATCGCATCTTCTCTTTTATCGTACTAGTGATGGTAGCGTGCTTTATGTGACATTCCAATGAATTTCATGAAATCACATACTGATATCACAGGTCTATTTATGATGTTAATCACATTAATATTGGAGTTGGCGAGATCCAGAACAGCCGCTAACCGGCTGAAATTACTTAGCCATTTATGAGTTTGATTACAGTTGCTTTGTAAAAAGAGGCTTATAATTGAAGTAGATAGTATGACTTTGTTGGGAGAAATGGATGAAGCTAGAACGTATCGATGTATCCGGCTTTCGAGGAATCAAACGCCTCTCCATTGCGCTGGATGATCTCACTACGCTCATTGGAGAGAACACCTGGGGCAAGTCTTCCTTGCTCGACGCATTGAATGTCGCGCTCCCCGCCGACGGTCGCATTTATTCATTCGAAATGAAAGACTTTCACGTTGACCACGCGGCGGCACATCCTCAAACGCGACATCTGCAAATCGTTCTCTCTTTTGTTTCTACTGAACGCAATGAAACCTTGTCCGGGCGCTACCGAAAACTCAAGCCAATTTGGTTTCAAGACGAAGATGGCGCTAATCGTTTCTATTACCGAATCAGTGCAACGCTTGATGGCTATGACATTACTCAGAAGTACAATTTCTTAGATCCCGAAGGCGCTCCCCTAATGCTCCATCATTCGGAAAAAATTGCCCAGGAGCTAATGACGCTGCATCCGGTCATACGATTACGCGATTCCCGTCGTTTGTACCAACAGGAGGGCGTAAACAATGGTAATCCTGTTGCTGCAAGCAGCAATAACGGCAGTGGAAATGGATTGAACGCTCGTTCTGAAAAACGGATCAATAATACAGTCAGACGCTTAATGGCCATTCCTGGACACGTCAATAAGGGGGAGATTAAGAGCAGCCTTACATCGATGAAAGCGCTAGTGGAGCATTACTTCTCATTCAAAAGTCACTCACGTAAGACGACCAAAGGACAGCGTGACGGCGTATTTTTCTCTCGGCCTAACAGTGAACAAAACCTTGCCCAGGTCATAGACGAAACAAGAAACCATCAAACACGACTTCTGCTACTTGGTTTGCTCAATGCTTACCTCCAAGCCAAAGGACCGAATGAACTACGTCGCTGTGCACGGCCGATACTCATCATAGAAGATCCAGAAGGCCGCTTGCACCCTACCCATTTGGCTCGCGCTTGGAGCCTGTTGCAAATGTTGCCCATGCAAAAAATACTCACCACCAACAGTAGCGATTTGCTGGGTGCCGTTCCTTTGCAATCTATAAGGCGCTTAGTAAGGCAATCTGACAAAACCATTACTAAATCCTTAGCCACCAATGGACTCACCAAGGATGAACTTCGAAGAGTCGGATTTCATATTCGATTTCATCGTTCACGAGCTCTATTTGCGCGTTGTTGGTTACTGGTTGAAGGTGAAACCGAAGTATGGCTGTTTAATGAGCTTGCCAACCAATGTGGATATAACTTAGCCGCCGAAGGGGTACAAATCATCGAGTTTGCTCAATCAGGGCTGAGATCGCTCATTAAGGTCGCAAAAGCATTCGGTATTGACTGGCATGTGGTGACCGATGGTGACGCCGCAGGTAAGAAATACGCAGCAACCGTACTTCACCAACTAGACGGTGAGCATCCACGTCATCATCTAACCGAGCTACCAGACAGAGACATAGAGCACTATCTTTACACTCACGGGTTTGAAATTTTCTTTAGGGATCTCATCAAAATCCCTCATGACCACCCGATCCCTCCTAAAAAAGTGGTGGCGCGAGTGCTCAAGAAGTTTGCCAACCTGATTTGGCGCTGGCTATCGTCGCAGAGTGCGAGGAGAAAGGTGTCGATAGTATTCCTGTCTTGATACGGTGGATCCTAAGAAGAGTGATCACAATGGCTAACGGCAACACCTAATCCACTATGACTTCAAAGCAAAGGAAAAGACCCTATCAGAAATTCTGATAGGGTCTTTTTAATTGAGAACAGGCGTTAATCAATCATTCGCTAGTGCCGTTTTAGCATTCGTCGCCTTGGCGTTACTGGTGTCAGAATCACGATTGCTAAGCTGTTTGTGCAACCATAGACCGCTCGCTTTCATTGCATAACCAAATAAGCCACCCAATATCAAAGACGGGACCACGAGTTGCCATGCGCCATCGGCGGCAAATGTGGCGCATGCTCCTATGAACGTGCCAGGGATATACTGAAGCCACGCTCGTTTCGCTTGAATACACATGAAAAATGACACTAAAGCGGTCATTACGTACCCAGCGATTTCCATATTGATCAGTGACGAGCCATGAATGATGACCATTGCCCAAACGACGCCCGACATGTTAGTCAGTAAGCTTTGGGCTAGTCCAGTTACACCATCTTTTGGTGACGCAAAGTAACTGGTACATCCTAAGAAGCCAGCCCAGGACAGCAGCCCCAATGACAAGGCTGCCCACCCCAAATACCGGAAAGAATACCCGTTGTAACGGAAATAGCGATTAATGGACTCATATCGTCGACCAATGATTGATTCAATTTCAATCTAAGGTAACGAATATAGACTCCTATTTAAGCGATCAAAATCACAACAAAAGACATTACATACATTTCATTGCATTAAATTAGTGACTCCGATCACTAAAATACCGACGGTTTGCCTTTCATCATTCTTAACCCCTCTCGTTTAACACATTCCACAAGCGGGTTTTCCGTCATGTCAGCGCGCCAAATAAAGGACAGCGTTCGCTCCATTTCCAGCTCAGGCACATTTAACGCCACCAGTTGACCGGATTCTACAAATCGCTCAACATCCAAATAAGGCAAACACGTTAAATACTGACCATTGGCTACCATACTTCTCAGTACCGGCACGTGTTCGTACTCTCGCCATACATCCAAGTCGGCAATGAGATGATGAATTGAGCTATCAAAAATCTTTCGAGTACCCGAACCATGCTCTCTAAGCACCCAGCGCGCTTGCTCTAATTGAGCTAAGCTTACTCGGTCCCTGCGGGCAAATGGGTGATGTGCTGACGCGACAACCGTTAAGTGGTCACGACACCAAACTTCTTGGTGGATTCGGTTGTCATCACAACGGCCTTCGATAATGCCAAGGTCATACTTATAGTCCAAAACCCCTTCAATCACCGAATCGGTACTCTTTACCCCAAGCGAGATGCGCATCTCAGGGAAATCGTTATCAATGACACTGATAAGATCCGGCACCAAATGCTCTGCTGGCGTTTGGCTGGCACCCAACTTTAATTCACCACTTAGCAAGTGCTGCTCGTAAAAACCCATTTCAATTTGCTGGGCATCTTGCAACAAACGCTTGGCTTTGGGTCTTAACCATACGCCCCAATGCGTCAATGCCATTTGTTTGCCTTGCCTTTCAAACAACGGCCTACCAAGCATTTTTTCTAGCTGTGCCAATGACATACTCGTTGCGGACTGTGTCAATGCCAACTTATCGGCAGCTTGACTCACGCTCCCCGTATCCGCTACGGCATCAAAAACGGCAAGTTGTTTTAATGAATATCGCATCCGTTTTCCTTTCACCACTTCAATCTTAAAACACTGTGTTTCATAGCAAATCCTGAACTGTTTCTATCAGTTTCTTTTATGTCGCCTTTTCGATGTTCGTTCTGTGACGAATTTTTCATCGATTGAGAATCACGACACTCGCTAATCAATCACCAAAAAACAGTACGTTATGGACTTCAGGCCTTATTCTACCTTGTGCAGATAAGTTATCAATATTTCTGATTTCGATTTTAAAAATTATCAATTTTACCACTACCACCAATTGCCCTTAATCTGGATTCGAACACAGCACGGGGCTCTGTTCTCGCACTTACATCTCAATCACTTTTATTTCAATCAAGTAAGGGGTCATGACATGGGCGATTCACACACTAACGAGGTTAAGGAGTAAGGAATGGCATCAGCTAGCTCCGAAAACAATCTGCTCTTCTCACCATTAGAAATGATGGCAGAAGCTGAAAAATTCGCATTAAGTAAAGCTAAAAAGACCAGTGGAATGACAATGAGCCTAGCCATTATGGCGGGCGCCTTTATCGGCTTGGCATTTCTTTTCTACATCACGGTAACGACGGGAAGCGCAGATGCGGGATGGGGCTTAAGCAGGCTAGCTGGCGGTCTTGCATTCAGTATGGGGTTGATCCTCATCGTGATATGCGGTGGCGAACTGTTTACGAGCTCGGTGCTTTCGAGCATCTCTTGGGCAAATAAACAAATTAGCTTTAGCAAAATGCTTTCAATTTGGGGAAAGGTTTACGTTGGAAACTTCATTGGCGCGATGTTCTTGCTTTTGATTGTTTCTGCCGCGGGGCTTTACCAAATGGACAATGGCCAATGGGGACTCAACGCTCTGCATATTGCACAGCATAAACTGCATCACACATGGGTACAGGCTTTCGCTTTAGGTGTTCTATGTAACCTATTAGTGTGTCTTGCAATTTGGCTGACGTTTAGCAGCGCCAACGCGATGACCAAAGCGGCAATGACAGTTTTGCCCGTCGCAATGTTTGTCAGCAGCGGTTTTGAACACTGCGTAGCCAACATGTTTATGGTTCCACTTGGCATTGTGATTCAAAACTTTGCAGGCGCTGAATTCTGGGCAGCAACGGGCACAACCCAAGCACAATTTAGCGACCTAACACCGATTCACTTTTTAACTAACAACCTTATACCAGTCACGCTAGGAAACATTATAGGTGGTTCGGTTTTGGTAGGACTTGCGAACTGGAGTATCTACCGCAGACCACAACTAAAACCAGCAAACGTAACTGCAATTACACAAACCACTGAACTTACGTCAGTAAAGGAGACGCAAATGAACAACAACATCATCGTAAAAGACATCATGAACACTCAACCAGTAACACTAAGCGTTGAAATGCCAACATCTGTTGCCCTAGATACACTTTTGGATCACAACCTTACAAGTGCTCCAGTTACTGACATTGAAGGTCGTTTAGTTGGTTTCTTCTCAGTACACGATGTCATGGTTGATTTGTGGTGCCAAGATTACATCCCTGAGCAAGGTCAAAAAGTGGTAGACCTGATGAACCGTGATGTTGTCGCTATCAATGCGTCTGAGAAATTGGTCGATGTGGCAGAGTTTCTTTGCATCGATAAAGAGCAACTGTATCCAGTAAGTTCAATGGGCATCGCAACAAGCTTCACTACGCTTTCACTAGAAGAGCGTGCGAAAGCGATGAAAGTGAACAAACCCCATGTGTTGCCTGTATTAGAAAGTGGTGTCTTGGTTGGTGTTTTATCAAGAGCTGAAGTAATGAAAGCTGTCCGCCCTATCTACGGCGAGCGCTTGAATGTTGTTGAACGCGAACTTGAATCTGCGTAATACAACACACCCATTTTTGGCTAGGAAATAAGTCGTTTGGCCGAAAAAAGCCCCGGTGTAAAAACCGGGGCTACTTAATTTCAACGACTAAAACTACTTCTGAATACCTTCGACATGCAGCTCCATGTCAACGTAGCTTGATGCGCCCATCACAGGGATTTTGAAATCAGCCAATTCTAAGCGAGTTGTGCCGATGAAACCTGCGCGCTGGCCACCCCAAGGGTCTTGACCTGCACCGATGAACTCCGCCTCAATCGTGATTGGCTGAGTAACCCCGTGTAAAGTAAGCTCGCCCATTACGTCTAGCTTGCCATCACCCTTATCTTTCACGTTCGTGCTCTTGAACGTTGCTTCTTTATACTTACCCGCATCGATAAAATCTGAGCTACGAATATGCTTATCACGCTCTGCGTGGTTTGAGTCAAGGCTGGTTGTATCGACGACAACGTTGACTGTTGACGCTTCGATGTTTGCTGGGTCGTAGCTAAAGTCACCAGAAAATGTGTTAAAACGACCTTTGATAAAGCTATAACCCAGGTGGCTCACTTTGAAGTTGATTGAAGCGTGAGCGCCTTTAGTGTCGATAGCATAGTCAGCAGCGTTTGCACCTAGTGGCAAAAGCATTGCCGCGGCCATTCCAGTAGCGATTAGTGTCTTTTTCATTTCGAAACTCCTAACATTTTCCGAAGAGTGTTGTCTTTGTTTATAAAGTGATGTTTCAACGCAGCTAGCGCATGACCAGCAGCGGCAAGTATGACGAACCAAGCAGCATAGAAATGCACTTCACCCGCAATGTCTGATTGATTTGGGAATAGTTCTCCCAAACCTGGTACGGTAAACCAATTGAAAACGTCGATACCGCGACCGTCTGAGGTAGAGATAAGGTAACCACTAGCAAAAATCACAAACAGGGCAACGTACATAGCAATGTGACCCACTTTGGAACCCACTTTTTCAAACTTATTGCCTTCAACTTTTGGCGCTACCGTTATGTGTTTCCAAACCAATCTGAATACCGTCGCCAATGCCAGCAAAATGCCGACCGAACGATGCCAGTCCGGGGCTGTTTTGTACCATTGACTGTAGTACGTTAGATCAACCATCCACAAACCTATAGCAAACATGCCTATTACCAAGATAGCAGAGAGCCAATGTAACGCTCTTGCTACAGGGTTGTAGTTTTTTACTTCTTTTACCGCCATCGTTAATTCCATGATTCCGTGTGCATTGCCCGTTATGTTAACAACTCATCAACCTATGGGACACAGTATTTACTTAAATTGACACTTTAACGACAACACTCCATTGATGGAGTCATTCAATATTTTTGAACATGTTGTCACTACCTAATTCGATACATACTTTGTGAAATCTATAAGTCATCCGGCATCTCAATTTCGTAAAGCTCATCAGCTATATCGGCGACACGACGATCCAACACCCCTTTGGCATCTTCTAGTCCTTGGTTGTAAAAGGCGGGTCCCAAGTTTTTTTATCAGAAAGTCCAACAGAAATTCGGCATCGAATTGCCCGAGCTCGGATTCGAGTTCTCGGTCAAAGTACTCTTGCAGCTCCGATACAATTGCTGCTCTTTTCTTGGTATCAAACATGTTTAGTCTCGCTTTTTTTTGCAAATTTGATTACCAGTTTGGTGTATAACGTAATGATTTCAAAACTAATTGGTGAATTTACACACTGGATCACACACAAAACCTCTAGCGCGCATCTCATTTTCAAACATTATTAACGCTCTTAGTTTCATTTCTGAAACCCATAAACTAAACTATCAGCGGACATATGGAGGAATCATGGATTACGGCTATCAAGAACGTATAGTAGCGCTGCTCAAGGCAAATAAAATCACCAACCACGAACTTGCTGAAGCCATCGGCAAAGGAAAAGCCACTATTGGTCGATATCTTACTAAAGGCCCTACACGCACCTATCCATCGATAGAAGATTTATCGCTGATTGCCTCCTACTTTAATGTACAACCACATTGGTTGTGTTTTGGCGTAGGCAATCAACACACCGAGCCGAGCGAACTGACTAAGGCTGTAAGCAGTAATGCAACTATGTTACCGGTTTACAGTCGCGCAGAAATTAGCGAGCTGCTCAAAACAGGTAAAGCAGCCAGTAAGGGCTCCATCCCCGTTCCTCCTGAATATAAAGACTGTTTTGCTGTCTTGTACCCAGTTGGAGGAAACGTTTCCTATAAATGGGATTGCGTAGCATTGGTGAACAGAGAGTTGGAGTGGATCAATGACGATATCGTTCTAGCGCGCTTACCGGGAAATCCTCACCCTGACTTTTTTACTTTAGTTAAGGTCGGCACCACTATTCATGTCTGGTACGGTGACGACACATCGAAAAACGCAATACATCAGGTCCAAGACGATGACATTGAGATTTTAGGTGTAGTGCGTAGGGGCACCTGGGAAAAACGGATTTAGGAAGCCAGCGTGGCCTGGTTTAAATCGGGTCATTTATGCAAAGACAAGGAATGAGTCATGCTTCTCGACACAGTGGTACAGAGTTTCAAACGGTTCCAAACCGATTGTCAGGCGTTATGTCTTCAGCACTATCCAGCCGTACACAATGGTGGTTTGACGAGTCGCCACCTCTCTGCAGCTTTCGCTCGGCGACTTAAAGCAGACATACAGCAGCACAAGCTTGATGTCAGCATCACGCCACTCGATGAAGAAGATAACAGCCAATTACGCTGTGCTTATCGAGTCAGTACCGCCTATGGCACCATTTGGGTGTTGGCTTATCACTTTGTTAATGGGAATCAAACCAGTCGCGAGCATGTCTTTTCACTGGTTCAAGAATGGCTAGTGGAATATCAATACGCAGTGCAAAAGCGCGATCTTTTGGTCGTACTCGCCGACCACTGGCTAAGCCGTTGCCATCAGAGTCGTTCGTTGATTAACTGGTGGAGTGACGAACTCCCCGAAGACGACAGCCACTACTTAAAGCAAGGGGTCAAACTGCTCGGATCCGACACCTCGATGAGTCAAGAACTGTCTCAGCGTTGTCAGCTGTACCCAAGTTACGTCACCTATTTGCATCCATTGACCAAGCCTTGCTCGGGTGAACGTGTCATGAAATACGTTCAACTGTACGCTGTCGCATCACTCTAACTGCTCTACACTGTACGCTATCATCACCAAGCCTTGTATTCCCCTTTGTTTGTCATTAAAGCTTCATCAAAACTTTTCATAGTGGCTTTATCCGTTTGCTCACTACCAAGATCGTGAAAAGTTTAAAACGCTATCAATACGAAAAGTATGCCGTACTTTGCAATCTCGCTTACCCAAGAGTGTTTAAGCAAACTCGATATGGTTTTGACCCTAATGGGCAACGCACAGTCGCGAACCGCTTCGGCAAAACCGTTGTGCGAATATTGTGGAGTAAAGATAAAGAAGAAGCCGTCATCGTAATAAAAGGCTCGCATAGCCTGACCGATTGGTTACTTACGTTTGCTATGTGGCAACGCCACTGCAAAGCTTTTGGTTTGAATTATCGAATTCACGCTGGTTTTCACCACATACTCAACCAAGAGAGCCAGCCCACTCATAAAAAAGACCGCCTTGGTATTAGCTTATTTGAACGAACCATTGAGATTGCTTCAGAGCTCATTCAAAGTGGTAAACGCGTCACTATAACCGGTCACTCTTCCGGGGGCGCTATCGGTTGCGTCATCGCCGATGCCCTAGAACAAAAGTACCCTAAATCGATAAAACGTATCGTCACATTTGGTCAACCAGCCATTGGCAACCATAACTTTAAGAGGGGTTTTCGGCTCGCTCACAAAACCTATCGGGTCTGCTGCGACTTGGATATCGTCACTTTCCTGCCACCACTTCCTTTGCTGTATTGGCATGTAGGTAAGGTGTTGTGGCTCTACAACGGACGAATCTATGAAAACACACCTACCCTAGTTCGTCTTGGTCGCTCGTTAGTATCATGGGTCATTCGACCGTTTTCTTATCACTTAATGAGCAAGTATATTCGCAATAAGGACTTCTTTGATGAAAGATAAAATGAGAGCCAGTTCAAATATTTAGTATAAAACCGACAGCAACTCACTCAACTCTCAATTACTTTCATTTATCAAACAAATTTGATCCAACTCACTTATCACACTAATAAAATCTGTAACCATCTAATTTATCAATGTTTATGTCTCAATTTTAAATACTAAACTGAGCAGATAATCGTCAAAGGATATATTTGAAAGAAATTTAAGTGATAACTGTCGAGATTTTTATTCATCGAACAAATTTGACTTGTTTGGCAGCCATGACAAGATGTCAGACATAATTAATCGTTTTGTTAGACCATGCTTTTAACCGAAAAACACCAGTTCAACCAATGTATACGTACCGACGATACCGGCTGTTGCATTGGTCAGTACAAAGACCTGACGCTGAAAAGTGTGTTTCAACCTATCTTTAATGCAGATAATGCCATCATAGGCATGGAAGCACTGGTGAGATTGGTGGATCTCAACGGTGACCCCATCCCACCCAACCTCTATTTTCAAAACGATCAGATTACCCTGGCAGATCAGCTTAACGTAGACAGGTTGAGCCGAGCTATCCACCTTCGAAACTTCAGCATGTCTCAATATCGTGAACGTCTGATTTTCTTAAACTTCTTGCCTATTTCAAGTGAGCGCCTCGCTGCGGAAGGGATACGTTCATCATTATTGATGTCACGCCTGAAAGCGTTACAGCTTGATAGCCGACGTGTAGTGGTAGAGCTCGTTGAACTTACCGCATTTAGCCCTATGTCTCTGGCATCTGCTGCAAAACACTTAAATGAAGAAGAGTTTTTAATTGCCATTGACGACTTTGGCTGCAAAGAATCCAGCCCAGAGCGCGTTGCTCAAGTGAAGCCCAATATATTAAAGCTAGATAGACAACTGCTGGTGGATTATATGGATGGCAACCCTCAGCCACTGTTAAGCGGCATTAAGCTGGCGAAAGCGTGTAAAGCGAAAACCGTCATAGAAGGCGTTGAGACCGCAGCGCAGCTTGAGGCGATGAAAGCGCTTGATATTGATTTTTTCCAAGGGTATCACCTTGCTATGCCGCAAACGCTCTACCCTCGGCTTAAATTGGTGAGCTAGAAACGTTTTCCCAACATGAAGGTGACGCCTTCACGAGTTTTGCCGCTTTGAGCCATTAATGAGGCCTCCCAATTATCGGTAAACTCTTTTTGCATACCCACCATAGTCGACCAGCGACTTGATGTTTGTGTTGCGTTAAAGCGGATGTCCCCCAGCTGACCTTTAAGCTGGCGCTGATAGTCTTGATATTGACCTCCCACCACAATGCGCCAGCCACTGTCGCCAATATTTAGCCCAATCAACGGCGTCACCACCAACGCATCTAGACTAACGCCAACACCCGATACTGACGTTGACACATATTGAGCATCAACGGTCGTGAAGAACTGCTTGTGACCATAGGCCAATGTGGTTCCCACCGCTGTAATGGTTGAGGATGTTGCCATGCCGTTCAATTCAAGGCGCGCTAGATTTCCATTTGAAAAATCGTTCACGCCAATAGAAATATCTGAAGAGGTCACCGCTTTGCCTATCATGCGTTAAAGCCCAAAATGGCAGTATCCAGACGTCGCCACGCAGGGCAACAATGCTCGTCGTATTCGTGGTTTGACTGCCACCATCAGGAAGAATGTCATCAACCGGTTCGCCATCGATTTTAAAATCCCCCAATTGCATCAAGTCTTCTTGCTGATGGGTAAACAATGACAAGCCAACCGGTTTTGGCAGCTTAATTCCCATATCCCTAACTCTGTCACCAAAGAAGGGTAAAGTACGACCGTAATCTTCGTCTTTAACGCCCGTATCATCATTCGATAAAGCCGGCGACACGTAGCTCGCAGAAAGCAGGAAAAAATAGAGGGGAACCAGGGCTCGTTTCATTGGGTTTGAATTCAATTTAGAACAGGGAGCGCGATACTATCAGGGCGTCACGAATAAAAATAATTCTGATTTTGTATGCACTCAACCTTGAAAATCACTGATTTAAATACAACTTAACCAGTTCAAGGAGAGAGTTTATGGAATCATCAAGTTATGTCTCGCGAGCGCTACAGGGATGCATTGCGATGTTGCCGCTAAGTTTAGCGGTTGTGCCGTGGGGATTTTTGGCAGGCTCGTTTGCTATCGACTCCGGGTTAACACCTATGGAAGGACAAGCGATGAGCGCGATTTTATTCGCCGGTGCCGCACAGCTTGTCGCGATGGGAATGATCAAATCCGGAGCCACGCTACTCACTATGGTCGTCACCATCTTTTTTATCACATCACGTCATTTTCTTTATAGCTTGTCGATGCGTAACCACATTGTTGGTTTGCCACTGCGTTGGCGCTTAACCCTTGGCTTTTTACTTACCGATGAACTATTTGCACTCTGCGGTCACCACAAACCAGAGAAGTTTGATCGCTGGTATGCGCTCGGTGCGGGTCTCTCCTTCTATCTCATTTGGAACATCGCGACTATGGTGGGTATCGTCATTGGTGCGCAGATCCCTAACTTACAGCAGTACGGGCTTGAGTTTGCGGTAGCCGCGACATTTATTGCTATTGTGGTACCTAACATCACGACACTGCCGATCTTTCTTGCGGCTGCTTCTGCACTAATCTGTTCAGTTATCTTCGCCGCTATGGGCATAGAACTTGGGCTGGTAATATCAAGTATTGTCGGTATGACGGTTGGGTATATCAGTGAGGGGAAGCTCAAACAATGACTTACTTAATCATTGCCGTGCTTACTGCCATTGTATTTTTAAGCCGCTATTTGTTTCTAGAACCAAGAGTTCCGCTTCGCATCAGTAGCGGCGCGCAGCGATTTTTAGCCTATGCCAGTCCAGCGGTTTTAACAGCGATTTGGGGGCCGATTGTATTTTTACCTCACGGTGAGCTAGCACTGGATGACAACCTGCCTTACCTACTCGCGGCGACCTTCGCCATCGTCTTAGCACGCATTATCAAAGACGTATTAATCACGACCATAGTTAGCATCTTAGTGTTTCTCGTCTTAAACTTGTGGGTATTCAACCACTAATCGCTGAGATGTTATGGAAAACTCACCGTCTAACCTATCGTCTGAGAGAAGCATTACGCTAATGACGTGGCTTGGCTACCTTGGCCTTATCCCATTTAGCCTTTGCATCGCCACATTTACACCTGATGGCACTTTTATGGGTGTTAATACAAGAATGTTATTCTTGTCTTACAGCGCCATCATTTTGAGTTTTCTATGCGGCATTTTGTGGTCGCACGCGCTCACTCATGCTTCGCATAAATTATCGTTTCCCATTCTCGCGCTCAGTAACCTCATTTGTTTAATGGCATGGCTCGTGATTGTCATTACTCCTGAGCAGTTTCGATTAGGGATTGTCGTCGCGCTTGCTGGCTACGTTTGTGTTTGGTTAATCGAGAGAATCAAGTTCAATGCGCTGGGGAATGAGTTTCCAAAACCGTATCAACGACTAAGAAGCATCTCACTGTAGGTGTAGCGGTCGCGCATATTATTGCTTTCGCCGGCGCTATTTAAGCTGGTCTATTTGCTTAGCTTTTCGACGAGCACGGTTCGAGCGACCTGCCTCAGGTTTAGACGGCACATCGCGTCTTTCGTGGATGAGGTGGCGTATTGACAGGATCGGATGCGGCAACAGCATTCTTGGACCTGCGTAGCGCATCACCGCTTTCATTTGCTGTTTTTGCTCAGGTTTATAACAATGGATTGGGCATTTATTGCAGGTTGGCTTGCTCTCTCCATAAGGGCAGCGATCGAGTTTTGTCTCCGCATAAGTGAGTAGCGCTTTGCAGCTCTCACACAGCGCGTTAGAGCCATGCTGCTGTTTACAATAAATCTCCATCATAGCTTTGACGGTTTTAAACTCGGTTTCTAATGCACCAACCAAAATGTCACTGGCTTTTTTCATCACAAACTTTCCCGTGAGAGACCTTAAGCTAACGCGCACCAATTAAAAACGGTTCTTCTATCGCAACAAATTCGTTTGCAGCTTCTATTAAGTGGTTTGCAGTCAAACTCGCAACACCCACTACCGTAACCCGAGATCCGAAGCGTTTCTGAATGCGATCCACCAAAACTTCAAAGTCTCCATCGCCGGAAAGCAAAATCACGTTTTCGACATCACGCGCCATTTCAAACACATCAAGCGCAATACCGACATCCCAGTCCCCTTTTGCACTGCCGTCAGAACGTTGAATAAAGGTTTCAACTGAACATCAAACCCAATCCCACGCAAAATATGGTGAAACTGTCTCTGTTTTGGATCATGGGAAGCAATCGCATAGGCTCTTGCACTTTCAATGTTAAATCGTTCACTGACCCAAGCCCAAAAAGCGTTGTAGTCAAAGCGTGCACCAAACGCCTGTCTGGTGGTGTAGTAGACATTTTGTACGTCCACAAAAATAGCTGCTGAATTCATAGTATTGCGTGTCGTTTTATGATGTTAGCAGTGTAACAAAAATATTGTCCGCAAGTGGAACTTAGTGAGACGAATCTCAGTAGCTAAACTTAACGTATAACCTTTTGGTTGTTTGCTTGGAGGCAATTATGAAAGGCATAGGTATCATAGCCCTTGCGGCACTGTTTAGCGCCACAGCGTGTGGCTACCCAGAATACGCTAAAAAACAAGGCGGCGATGTGGATCCTCACGGTAATTACCATAGCGACCAGCACGGCGCCGAATATCATAGTGGCGGCTACTACCAAGGACTTTCACACCGCAGCGTTATGTATTTTGCACCGAGCAAGGACGTACTTGTCGATGAGTTCCTGTTAGGGACACTCATCAATGAATGCGCTCTCGACGAACGAGATGTTGTCACCATGGTGATCACCAAAGACGGCTTCTCATCACCGAGCTGGGTAAAAGATACGTTTGATTACCACAAGCTGGTTAAAATGTACGACATTCGAGAGGGTGATCACACCGCCGTTTTGATTGGTAAAGATGGAACAGAGAAATTACGTTGGGGGCCAACCACTAATTGGGTTCAAATCAAACAAACGATTGATGATATGCCGATGCGAAGAGCGGAAATGGCTCGAGCAGCAAGCCGCTGCTCGATATAGACAGGTCTATTGAATCAAAAGCGCTACTCGGTCTCTTTTTGAGCAAGATGACTGCTCACTAAGCTCGCAACCATAATTGCTAGGTAAAAACTGCCTGTAATCGACTCCAAAAACACGAAGAAACGCGGGATGGCTAGAGCCGGTGAAATATCGCCATAGCCGACTGTCGTCAGTGTGACAAAGCTAAAGTAAATCACATCGAACAAGTTATCTAGCCAAGGTTTCGCCTCCAACCCGTTAAAAGGCTCAACGAACAGTTCGAGTTGGATCAGATAGATGAATGAGAAAGAGAGACCGAACAGTAGATAAACGCATATTGAGCCAACAATTTGATTGATAGTGACTTGTTTCGGCATGATGACCTGTTTAAGCGCTGAAAACGTCTGGGCTAATACGAAAAACAGTAATGCAAACAAGGTCACCAACGAGAGATCATAGTCCTCGAACAATGAAAACACGCCCGATGTGACTGCTACTATGATCATCACTGCATACCAAGAGCGGTAAAAGGTCTGCTTTCTATGTACACCAACAATCGACGTACTCATGCAAAGAATAATCAAAGCCAGCACATAGTCTTGGGCATCATCTTTAAACTGATGTACCACAGCGCTCAAAAAAAACAGCACCAATAACGACCCAAGTAAAAAGAAGAAGTTATCGTCTTTACTCATCAATTTCATGAAATAGTGTCTCCTGACTCTAAAGCATTTCTTTGGCGATCAAATGCAATAGATACGTTTCTCGCTCAATACTCATGCCTTTCTTATCGCTCTCTGCAATCGTTTTCTCGTTGAAAGCAATGGCCTCATGAATGTTAACCCAAACTGGCTTCATACCATTTTTGACTTCATAGTCTTCATAAGCAGTCTCACCGAGTTCTCGATCCACTTTGCAAGAGTAGCAAAATGAAATCATATGCATCACATCCGCATCGTCTTTGTACCAAGGACGAAACTCTTCATAGATACCAAATGGTTTGATCCCGTGGATGTTTTTAGCGCCCGTCTCTTCTTCTAACTCGCGAACCAAACCTGCAATAACGTCTTCGCCCTCATCAATGCCGCCTCCAGGAAGGGAGTAATCATGATAACGCTCGGTGTAGAGAAGCAGAATATCTTCGCCATCAATGACAATGGCACGAGTCGCGTTTCTTTTTACGATGCTCTTGTTATCAAGATGAGCGATATCTGGGTGAATGGCTGTAGTGAGTTGTCGCATAGTCTTGCTCTGAGTTGGTCTATTTTTCGTGAAGTTTACCACAAAAATATAACTTACAGTTCAATCTCAGTTTCTCATCAAATGGGATGAGACAATCATTTACCAGAGTGTTAACATCCCCACCTCGCTTAAAGGGACGTTAGGCAATAATAGACATAGCACCTAAAAATACCCCAATTATTATGAAACCAAGTACTTTTTTCTTCGCAGCCGCTTTATCTACCACCGATGTTGCTCTTGCAGACGCATCCAATAACGCGGTAACTGAAGCGGATCTCCTTGAACAAGCGACACGCTACGATCAAACACTCACCGACCAGCAGCTCAATACATCGCACCAAGATACCATGAATGCCCTTGGCTATCGTTCGATTTCAACGAATAGTAGTTTTGAAGAGTTGAGGCAAGACGACACGATCACTCAAATCGATTTCAACGAGTCGCCGTACCGAGTCTCCCTTTTCAACCCTCAAAATGGTGAAGATAGTGAAAGGCTTTGGTCTCAAACCAAATCCATTTTTGGTTACGGCGTCGGGGTTGCTGGCGTATTGGCTTTGATGCCTGAGTCAATCACCAACTGGGAAAAACAAGACATCAAACTGATGAACAAGTGGTGGGATAACGTACGTTCTGGACCTGTTTGGGATCGTGATGACCACTTGATCAATTATGTTGGACACCCTTATTTTGGCGGCGTCTACTATCAGGCGGCTCGTAAGTCGGGTTATCGTCAGTGGGACGCGTTTATGTATTCCACGTTGATGTCTACCTTCTACTGGGAATACGGTATAGAAGCATTCGCTGAAGTGCCATCGATTCAAGACCTAGTTGTCACACCCACGCTTGGTTGGGTTTATGGTGAATGGGCGTTTAATAAAGAGAAAGAGATCCGTTTGAGGGGCGGCACGGTAATGGGCTCTGATGCGCTTGGCTCAACCGCACTATTCTTCCTTGACCCCGTAGACAGTTTGGGTCGCGGCGTCAATAACGTGGCAGGCAAAGAGATTATAAAAGCGGGAACGGGTTTTGTTGGTGTGCACTCAAATGTTCTGCGTAATGGTGATGTCGAAACCAAATATCAAATGCAGGTACAATACGCGTTTGGTGCTGGCGAAACGGCCGATGGATTAAAGCGCCGTCAGAGAAAAAGTTACCAGCAACATACCGACGATCCCGTCACTTACGGTATTGTTGGGGTAAGTGCGGGCTTCGCCTATCCGCAGCTTGATAAAGAGCGTAATCTGAAGAACGATTTTGCCCCCGCCTTCACGTTAGGCTTGTACTTTACTCAACAGTTATCTGCGCGACTTGGTTATATGCAAGGTAATTATGAGTCTACAACAAACAACCAAAAGCATATTTACGAGAACTACAGCTTCGACATTCAGTACTATCTATTCGAAAACAATGCGTTTAAGCCTTATCTGAATGCAGGGGTTGGTGAAGCAATGATCGACAAGGATCGCGATACCAAAAAGCTTCAGTGGAATATTGGTACCGGCATCCATTATACACTGAATGCGAATTGGGCAGTTCAAGCCGATTGGAAGTACAACTATCACCGCAATTCAGGTGCTCGTGATCGCTTGTGGGGAACGCGACTCATTTATCGCTTTGGCGAAGGCAACAAGTACATTTAACAGCAGTAAATCAAGTGTTTGTAGGAATTCTGGGAACAAGTGGGCATTGATAAGGATTATTTGCTGAATTTATCGATAATTTGACCAAATCAAAACACTTTTTGTTAGAAATCTCCTACACTTAACCGAAAGCCTAACTTCCAACTAGGAGATATAATGAAAAAAGTACAATGGATGATTGGCGCTGTAGCGGTTGGCGTTCTAGCAGGCTGCGCCAGTGAACCGGATAAGTATGATGTGGATGAAATTACTGTAGAGAGTGATCCTGCTTATGTCTATTGTGTTGAACAAGGCCACAAGCTAGAGCGTGTCACTGAAAGCGGCAAGCGCGTTCCTTACTGTGTATTGTCGGAACAAGAACGTTACACAGTTTGGGATTTCTACGAAAAGCGTAATCAGCAAGAAAACTGATATCCGTAACAACAGAAAGTATTCGTGATAAAAGAAAGGCCAGCTCGTTAACGAGCTGGCCTTTTTACTATTTACTTATGTGCGGTTTACTTAAGTTCTATTTACCCGGCTTGTTTTTACAATGCTCAATCGCAGTTGCCATAAGCTCAAGAGCTGACACTTCACATGCTGGCAATGCCGCATCACTGGTATCAACAGGTGTTACGCGCTCACCCCACTTAATGTGGCCAGCGCCCCATGTTAGACCTGCACCGAAAGCGGCTAACAGGAGATCGTCATTTGGCTTAATCTTACCCTGTTCTAGTGCTTCACAAAGTGCAATTGGCACGGTTGCCGCAGAGGTATTGCCGTAGTTTTGAATGTTTACAAACGCTTTCTCTTGGTCAATGCCAGACAAATCACAAAGTGTTTGAATGATACGAATGTTTGCTTGGTGCGGAATCACAACATCAATGTCATCTTTTGTCAGATTAGAACGAGATAGAACGGTGTTCGCTGCTGCTCCCATGCCTTTTACTGCACGCTTAAAGATTTCTTTACCAATGAAGTCAAATTCAAAGTAACCGTTATCTGCTGCAAAGCGCTCCATAGACGTACCGAACTTAGGCACGGCTAGAATATCACGGCCTTTTGCATCACAGCCGATTTGCGCATCTTGCAAGCCAACTTTTTGCTCCGTTCTTGTCAGTACCGCTGCACCTGCACCATCACCAAACAATACGGCAGTATCACGTTCAGTCCAATCAATGAAGAAAGAAAGGCGCTCTGCACCGATAACGATAGCATTACGATAGTTGCCCGACTGAATCAGTTTAGTTGCGGTTTCTAGGCCGTAAACAAAACCTGTACATGCAGCATTAAGATCAAAAGCCGCTGCAGCTGGCACGCCTAAGTTCTGTTGAACGCGCGATGCAGTGTTTGGGATCAACGAGTCAGGTGAACACGTTGCAACAATAATCAGATCAACCTCATCAGCCGTAATACCTGCACACGCCATTGCGTGTTTCGCCGCTACTGTCGCCATATCAGATGTGTTGACGTGACTAATTCGGCGATTTTCAATACCGGTACGAGTGCGAATCCACTCGTCTGACGTTTCCATTACTGTGCTGAGGTCATGGTTTGAGAGAATTGCTGGTGGAAGGCACTTACCCCACCCAGTAATTTCGGCGTAAAAAGTTGTCATTGTGTACCTATTTTCTTATAGTTTTCGCCAATCAAGATAAACAAGCCATATCAATCACTAACTTATGATAATGAGAGATAATTTCTTGCTTATCTTGACTATAGACGACTGAGTATACTCACATTCACTGGTTCAAAGAAGTCTGATTTGTTAATTTCAGCCTTCTAGCCCAAGTGCTCGCTCGTCTGTAAATAAAAACAACAGGAGAAAACGTCATGTCTACTATCACCACCCGCTGCCCACACTGCCAAGGTATGAATCGACTACCTGTCGATAGAATCGCCGAATCACCAAACTGTGGTCGCTGTAAGTCGCCTCTTCTTGACGGTGCGCCGATTGAAGGCACTTCAGATAACTTCTCAACGTTGTTAAATAGCGAGCAGCCAATTGTGGTCGACTTTTGGGCAACATGGTGCAACCCTTGCGTGGGTTTTGCGCCAGTATTTCAACAAGTTGCAGAAGAACGCCAAGGCGACGTCCGTTTTATCAAAATTGATACCGAAGCCCAGCAACAACTCGCCGCGCAGTTTCAAATCCGTAGTATCCCAACCATCATGGTATTTAAAGGCGGTCAAAGAATCGATACCATTAACGGGGCACTACCGAAATCTCAGTTTGATCAATGGCTCAATCAGGCGCTCTTAAAAGGCTAGTTAGCCTTCAAAGCTCTCGTCGCCAAAGCACCCGTCGCCAAATGCTATTTATCAAAGGTCGGTCTGGTTAATTTTTGCTTTCGATAAGCAGAAGGTGAACAGCCGACCTGTTTTGTAAAACGATGGGTAAAATTAAACGGGTCTCGGTAACCTAATCGCTCAGCAATCATTGATACCGACCAATCGTTGTTTTCTAGAAGGTCACAGGCTTTTTCCATTCTTAAATTAATCAATCTGGCTCTTGGTGAAACGCCGTACAATTGCTTACTGATTCTCGCGAGCTGCTCTTCACTTAAGTAAGCTTTTGTCGCCATATCTTTGACCGTCCAAGGTAGGTGCAGTTGCCCCTCGATTTGAGCAAACAAAGCCTGTACTCTCACCGTTGAATCATTTGTTTGAGATTCAAATCCTGTTATCAAACGACATAGCTCACTCACCAACAACTTACGGTAGCTCGATCGCCCGCCAATCTCTACATACAATAAGGTAATCAGCGCCCAAATCCGCTCGCAGCCGTTAAAAGGTAAAACCTTTTGACCAATCTTTGCAAACATGTTCCAGCGCTGGGTCGGTTTGGGCAAAAACCAGATCATTCGCCAATGGTGGTACTGAGGGTTAATTTCAAATCGGAACGAGGTATTCGCAGGCAGTACCACAATTGAATAAGGTTCTATCGCATGCACTTCCGTTTCTGTGATCAGTACGCCTCCCCCTCAATGGTAAAGAGTATAGTGTGGACATCCACTCCCTTACGCTCGACATGGTAGCCATCTAGTAAGTTGGCCATTCCAGCCATAAAAATGTCTTCAGCGGCAAACTCAGGAACATCACTGGCAGATAAGAATCGCTCATCACAGTGTTCAGACAAATACACTTCGTCCACCCACTCTGCTTTGCTGTCAAATTGCTCAATGACGGATTTGCACAGGTTTTGTCTATTTTTGAACATGGTTTCACAATGCCATTTTTTTTATATTAGCCACGTTTCTAACCCAGTCACATTCCGTGATTTTCTTTTCTCTAATTCACTTAACTTTTTTCAAATTCACATAACTGGGAGGCAGCTATGACAACTCAACACCATCATAAGTCATCTAACGGTGTGGCTTCAAATCAACTCTTGTCCGCCGTTGTAAAACTTGGTTTCCCAGTTGCTATTCAGAGTGCGCTAGTGGCTATTTTGGCACTCGCCGATGTACTGATGGTGAGTGATATTGGTAAAGAAGCGACCGCGGCAGTGGGGATTGCCTCAAAGTGGCATTTTGTCGCCATTATGATCATGGCAGGCATGGCATCGGCCAATGGTGTGCTTGTTGCTCAGTATTGGGGACGTGGCGACAAAACTAGCGCAAATACCATCACTCGACTGTCGATGGTCTTTGGTGCCAAATTGCTTGTACCCGTTACTATGGTGATTACGCTGTTTTCTAGTTACATCATGATGCTGCAAACCACCGATGGCCGCGTTATCGAACTCGGAGCCACTTACCTTTGGTATGCATTCCCAGTGCTTATCCTGACACATATTGTGATCGTGGCAGAATCTGCTATGCGTTCTTCAGGCGATGCGGTAACACCACTGGTACTTGGAGCCCTGACCATTGCCATCAACATTGGACTTAACTTTTGGCTTATCAAAGGTGGCTGGGGTGTACCTGCAATGGGCGTAGCTGGGGCGGCTTTGGCAACCACCATTTCTCGGCTACTACAAGTTATGTTTATCTGGGGCTACTTAAATTTACGCCGCCATTGGTTGATTACCGAGCAAGTACTAGACAATACAACGCGTCTTTGGAGCTCCTATAAATCACTTGCCGTTCCAACCACGTTGAACGCCGTGTTGTGGGCAATGGGCACGCTCATGTATCAAGTAATTTTTGGCCACATGGGAACGACGGAACTCGCGGTATTTAGCATGATGGGTCCGTTTGAATCGCTATGCTATTCCTTGTTCTTCGGCATCTCTGTCGCCTGTTCGATATTACTTGGGCAATCTTTGGGTAGAGACGAATTTGAACAGGCGTTTAGCATGTCGCAAACCTTCATTAAAGCCGTATTGGTGTTTGGTCTGATGATTGGCTTTGGACTCTTATTGGGGCGTGAAAGCATTCTATCGTGGTTAAACCTAGATACCGCCGAGCTTTACCCCATCGCCTCTCCCGCGATGGCTATCTTGTGCGGGGCAATCTGGCTGAGAATGCTCAATATGATCATCATTAACGGTATTCTGCGTGCGGGTGGTGATAACAAGTTCTGCTTGCGCATGGACTTTATTGCGATGTGGATGGTGGGCTTGCCATTAACAGCTAGCGCCGCCTTTATTCTTGGACTCGATTTTAAGTGGGTTTACGCGTGTATGCTTTTTGAAGAGGTAGTGAAGTTTTCACTTTGTTTCCATCGTTACCTCAAGCGCTACTGGATGAACAACCTCACCCTTGCTAACGCTTAGTCAAAAACTAAAAAAAGAGCAAAGCTCTCAATTGCTTTGCTCTTCTAGCTATCTGTCGTCACTAAGCTCGCTCGAAGTGCGATAGAAGTTTGGGGTTGATCCTGTCATAACACTCATATTGCATCGCGTGACCTGCGTTTTCGAATACTTCGAGCTTGGCGTTGCTACCCAATAACGCTTTTACCCGCTCAGCATCGGATAGTGGAATCACTTTATCATCCTGCCCCCATAGCAGTAGCTTAGGAACCGCAAGTTTACCCACCTCAGCGAAGTCATTAGTTGGATCTTTCGCAATCAAATGACGTCCAGTGCTAATTATCGCTCTTCGAAATCCCTTATACATCATCTGTTCACTGAACTTATCTGCCCAATAAGGAAAGCGCTCGGGCTGCACTAAATCATTCGCCTGATTACTTGGAAGTTTAGGAATGAACAACAGATAACCGAGCCATTTACCAATGACCGGCAAAGTGAGAGGGCCAATATCCACCGGTTGATTGAAAGGCGCTACGTAGGTGACGCTAAGAATTTTACCTGGGTTTTGAGCCACAAAAGCTGAAGTAATGGCTCCACCCATCGACAAACCAACAATATGGAATGCTTATTCGGAGCCAATTGCGCCGTAAGCTCTTCAATTTGAACGACAAACAACTGCTTGTCATATTTGACATTGGGACGTGATGAATAACCGCGGCCATACAGATCAAATGTTAAAACCCGATACCCCGCATTCGCGACCACTTTGCGATTATTGTCCCACATATACGAAGGCGCAGAGAAACCATGTACGAACACGACCAAAGGCGCATCTGGCGAACCTTCTAGTTGATAATGGACGTGGCCAAACTTGGTCTCGATAAACTGGCCAGGTGCTTCCGCACGATGCACCTCATTAAGAGAATAAGTCTCTTTGTTGACCATTAAAGGGAGCAGCGCTAAGAAGCAGAGAATGGCAATCAATGCCACAATTAAAGTCATTGCAAGTCTCGGTTTTTAATACGGAACGGTATTGTAGAAAGCCGAGCTTAATTTACTAGATGCGAGAATTTTAGAACCATGAAACAAGAGCATAGTTAATCAACGCTACTATAAATAATGCCGCCACATACGGTTGGCGGCATTAACAAATAAGCAACCAAGCACTTATCAAATAAGCCTATGACAGATAATTGCTCATTTCATGAAGTAGTTTTTCTCGTCTAACAGGCTTTGGTACATAGGCATCCATCCCTGCATCAAAACATTTCTGGATATCGTCATCGACAACACTAGCGGTCAACGCAATGATCGGCGTTGGCGTCATTCCTTGCTGCTTTTCATAATTGCGAATATCTTGTGTTGCTTCAAAGCCATCTTTCACTGGCATCATACAATCCATGAGGATAACGTCGTAACGACCGTTGCGCTGAAACAGCGCCACCGCTTCAGCACCGTTGTCTGCGATATCATACTGGTACCCAGCCTTCTCTAAGTGCAAAGAGGCCACTTTCTGGTTCACCAAATTGTCTTCCACCAGCAAAACTTTACTACTCGATTCAGTCGCTGTTGCATTCGTTGAGGCGCTATTGTCATTCTCAGGTTGAGGCTGTCGCTGGCTATGTTCAATTTCGATGTCCGCCACATTGGCAGTCGCAACATCGGAAGTTGTATCCACATTCTGAACTGGCGCTTGTTGCCCACCTAGTTGCTCTTGTTTCAACTCAATCGCAGTCACAATTTTCTCTTTGAGAATCTCAGCCTTGAATGGCTTAGGAACATAGTCGTCCATACCCGAATCAAAGCACTTCTGAATGTCATCATCGACCACACTCGCAGTTAGAGCAATAATTGGCGTTCGAGCCAAACCAAGTCGTTGCTCCGTCGCTCGGATGTTTTCTGTCGCTTCAAAGCCATCCATTACTGGCATCATGCAATCCATAAGGATAAAGGTGTAGTTCTGATTTTTCTCAAACAGTGTGACCGCTTCTTGACCATCATTGGCGATATCATACTCACAGCCAATTTTCTTGAGATGTAAGGTCGCCACTTTTTGGTTCACTAGATTATCTTCGACGAGTAACACGCGAATGCGGTTATCAATGCTCGTGTTTCGAATACTCGTGTATACACTCCCCTGCGCCAATGCTTTACAACAGGCTTCGATGGATTTCAGTAGACGATTCCCAAGCAGTGGATAAGTAATCAACGCACAAATGTTACGACCAAAGTCTTTATTAGCACTATCAAATTGTCTGATAAGGCAAATTGCTGTCCCTCGACCGTTAATATCCGCGAAACGCTTACTGTCTTCCTCAGAAGATATACCGCCACCATCAACATAAATAAGGATGGTTTTTGAATCTACTTTGTCGAGGTTTAACTCAGCTAACGTGGGTGCGACACTATCCACCGTCATACCATAAAATGCTAAGTCGCGTTTGATTCGCTCCTCATGGGTACTCGAGTTACATACCATCACCAGCTCGTCGAAATTAAGCGGGCTACGATGTTGGTACTCTCTTTCATCAATGGCTAATGGCAACGTGAAGTAGAAACGGCTTCCAACGCCTTTCACTGAATCCAGTTGAATTTTGCCGCCCATGAGCTCGATTAGCTGAGTACTGATCGCGAGCCCGAGTCCTGTACCGCCAAACTGCCTTGTGGTTGAGTCATCTTCTTGAGCGAACGCTTCAAAGATTTTCGACTGCCTTGCTTTGTCAATACCAATCCCAGAGTCTTTCACTTCAAATAGCAGGTTAGCCAAATTGTCAGATTCACCTTGATACTGAACGCCTATGGTCACGCTGCCTTCCTCGGTAAACTTGACCGCATTGGACATAAAGTTCATCAATACTTGACGCATACGATGATCATCAGCAAGCACACGGAATGGTACTTTGGCATCAATATCGACGTTGAGCTCAATCCCTTTTTCTTTCACCTTCGGCGCTACGATGGAGGCAATGTCGTAAATGGTTTCACGGATTGATGTAGAGTGCGGATTGATTTGCAACATACCCGATTCAATCTTAGAGAAGTCGAGTATGTCGTTGATAAGGCTCAACAATAGATGTGACGATGTCTCGATGGTATCCACATAATCTTTTTGAGTTGCCGTTAAATCGGTATCAGAGAGGACTTCAGAAATACCAATCACACCATTCAATGGGGTTCGAATTTCATGGGACATATTCGCCAAGAAACTACTTTTCGCTTTACTCGCCTGAATAGCATCTTCTTTGGCTTGCTCCGCATCATCTTTGGCTTCCAGTAATCGTCTTTCACCTTCTCGCCTTTCATGGGTAAGGCGCTCTACTTCTTTTGCAAAACGGCTGAGTTCATCTTTACCACCAATTGTTCGGCTCAATGACACCGCTTGTTCTTGATCTTCATCTTTTTGTTCGAGGAACGTGAGAACTAAACCAAGATTTCGTGTCACCCTGAGAGCTAAGCTAATACCCAGAACAATCAACATGATGGTAAGCAATGTCACTGCTGACAAAAATGCGATCCGTTGTTGTTCAAACCCGGTCACTAAGGTTCTAATCTCCTGCCTCAACTGCTCTTCAATGGCTAAAGAGACACCTTGAATTAGATTAGAGCGTAAATTCAGAGCATCCAAACCTGCTTTGATTTCAGCGCCACTCAGACTAGTAATACCTTCACTACTTAGCAGAATATTTCTAAACAGGCTGCTCTCTTCAAATGCGGGGTTAGAGAATGAATCGAGCAGTAAATTAACTTGCATTGGATCAGCGTTTATCGCGACAAAGCGCTCAACAAACAACTGCTGATTTTGAACTAAGTTGGCTATCTCTTGCTTGCTGTACAGATCGCCACTTTCCCCTACTTGATAGGCTTGAACTAGAGCTTGGGTTTGCCAAATTTCTTCATTAGCCCAAAACACTAACCACTCAAGCTGAGACAAAGCAACCATATGCCCATTGACCACCGGTAAAACGCCTTTCGCAGGTGATTGTTCAATGATCATGATTATCTGTTTGTAGGTATCAACCTGCCACTCCACCAGCTCTTGCTTCTCTATAAAGTCGGCCGCTTCTGCAATGGAAACAACACTTTCCTGATAATCATCAAGCAAACCAGAAAGGCGAACAGCGACATCTGACGGAAAAATCTCTGGTCCTAGAGATTTTAGGGTTTGCATCGAGCTCGCAATATCAACAAGTCCCGCTGTTGGACGAGCGTCATGAGTTTTCGACTGTATGTCGGACAACACTTCTGAATATCGAACTAGGCGCTCAACTTTTTCTAGGTCGCTAAGCTGGTCATTGAGGGCGCTGATCTGCCTTGTCGCCAAGTAGACAATCAGTGCCATGGGTAATAGCACCAACAACAGCATCTTTTTCTTTACTGACAGGTTATTCCAAAACTCAAGTTTGTTCATTCCGTTGCCCAACACTTGTTAACACAATAGTTTAGATACAGTAAGTCTAGGAAAACTATTGGTTTAGTCGAGTTAAATGACAAACTAATTTATAAATTGATAGAACTATATGGGTTAGCTCTCATCTTCATCTTCGCTCAATCACGCTTGCTCGGGGTCAAGCGCCCGGTTTAGCTGTGTTAATAGCTCGTCTAACTTGGCAAGAGGGAGTGCTAAGGAGTTAGGCTCTGTTAGCTGTGCTGTCGTTTCTACAACTTCGCGTATCGTAGCGAGTTGCTCGCACAGTGCGTTGAAGAGACCGCAGCTATTATCAATTTGGTTCTCTAGGGCTTCAAGCGATGCTTGGGCAATTCGATACGGTTCTTTTACCAGTTCACTCAGTGGCTCAGAAAAGACACCAGCCACCACACCCTGGAGGTAAACTCGATAAATCGTCAATCTATCAAGCAGAACAAAGAGTTGTCCTTGGGTTTCCTTGTGAGGGTACGGAACAAACACATGCTGGTGTGGATCATACGATAGTTTAATCGCGAGTCCTGCTTGTTGGCAGCACTGTACTAAATACTTCAGTAATCCTTGCTGATCAAGCAGTCGCTGCACGGTGAAAACTCGATACAGATGATAGTCGTTAGAGAGAAGCGTAACGTTAACAGGACGACTGCCGGGAGGCACAATCCCGCTTTCTGTCAATTCTTTTGCCAATAGCTGAATATTTTCGACGGTATTTGTCGATGCGTCTTCAACTAAAATGGCGCCAATACCTTGAATGTCGGTTTCAGTCACAAGGCTTTGGAAGTGTTCAAGCATTGCCGCAGCTTCTGAGCGCGACTGCCCTTCGGTTATGCCGCCGCAAAAAGCAACAATAGTCGTCGACATATCTTGGTGTTTAACAATGTCGGCAAGGGCTTCAATACGAGACACGCCCTCGAGGGTTAACGTGTCCTGATTGAGCCGCTTGCCGAGTACGATAAGTAAGTTATCGAATTCCTTTTCACTTACCATTTCAATTTAAACGATTTCCCATGAGTGGGTCATAGTGACGCCTTCAGCGAGCATCAGACACACTGAACAATATTTTTCTAGCGAGTCCTTTGTGACCTTCTCGACCAATGCCTCATCGAGTTGATTGCCTGACACGACAAAATGGATGTTCACTGCAGTGAAAATACGTGGTGCAGTCTCACGGCGCTCGGTCGTTAATATAGCAGTACAAGCGGTCACATCTTGGTTAGCCGATTTAAGACCATCGACCACATCTACTGAGCTACATCCGCCAGCTGCCATCAACACCATCTCCATTGGGCTTGGCGCCGTTTCGCCGCCGCTACCGTCCATGACGATAGAATGACCTGACTGAGATTGACCTAAAAACTTGAATCCTTCGATCCATTTCACTTCCGCTTGCATATAAACCTCTGCATGGTAATTGGGAAAGACGGCAAAGATAGTAACCCGACACGTTGTGAATTTGAAAGTTTTTGCGCGTTTGTTGTGTCTTATTAAGAAATTAGACCACCACGTCTTAGGAGTAACTATGACAAACTTAGCCAAACTGCTTCTTTCACTCATTGTCGCGGTACCTGCGCTGTTTGCCCTCACTAGCCATTCAGGCATGGCAAATAGCCAAAAGGCCAATGCTGCCGCGCCGCAAGTCGCAACATTAGCAGGCGGCTGCTTTTGGTGTACTGAGTCAGACCTCGAACAGCTCGACGGCGTTATCGATGTCGTCTCCGGTTATGCGGGTGGACGTTAGAAAAACCGACCTACCGACAAGTCGCCAGTGGACAGACCGAGCACATTGAAGTGATTCAGGTCACTTTTGATGCTGATGTCGTAAGCTACGAGCAAGTTCTCGACCATTTCTTTAGACACATTGACCCAACCGACGACAAAGGGTCGTTCGTAGACAGAGGCGCGCAATACCGACCGGCTGTCTTCTACCATTCCGCTGAGCAAAAAGCGGTGGCTCAATCATTTATGCTGAGATCGACGCCCTTGGTGTGTACAAAAAACCGCTCGCGACCGAACTAATTGAATATACGACGTTTTGGCCTGCTGAAGATTATCATCAGGACTACTACAAAAATAGCAGTCTGAAATACAAGTACTATCGCTACAACTCAGGTCGAGATCAGTATTTAGACGACATTTTTGGTGACGACCGCAAGGACAATCCCGTCACCCTTAGAGAGATGATCGATCGTGCCACCCAACCTGCAGCAAAAGTTTACGTTCGCCCTGCAGACAAAGACATTAAGGAGGCACTGACGCCATTACAATTTTACGTGACTCAGGAAGACGGTACAGAGAGACCTTTTGACAATACGTATTGGGATAACAAAGAGGACGGCATTTATGTTGATGTCGTAACAGGAGAGCCGCTCTTCTCTTCCACTGACAAGTACAAGTCCGGTACCGGTTGGCCAAGTTTCACTAAGCCTATTGATAATCGTTACATTGTCACAAAAACAGACTACAAGCTCCTTTATCCGAGAACGGAAGTTCGGAGCAAGTATGGAGATTCACACCTCGGACACGTATTTAAAGATGGCCCTGCTCCAACAGGCCTACGCTACTGTATGAACTCTGCCGCGTTACGGTTTGTACCGAAAAAGCTTCTCGCGCAGCAAGGCTACGAAGAGTTCCTACCTTTGTTCGACAAGTAAGTTTGGTAACGCGTACCTATGCTGCAAGCGCGGAGCCAACATTAAAACTTGAACGCACGCGACATCGATGATCCTTCCAGATGTCGCGTTTCTTTATCTGCGGTATACAAATGATGACTATGAAAAATACCCACAATCACTGATAATTAACCTATTGATAATTAACAAGTGTCCTTTTAATGAACGGTTCAATGGAATTCTTACAGCGCTACGTCGAGTCATTTGGCTATGATTGGCTTAGCAATGTTCTGCTCATCACCGCTGGCAGTTTTGTTCTTTGGCTAGTCTGGCGTGTTATCTATGGTCGCTTAAAAGCGATCACCGCAAAAACCCAACTTGCTTGGGATGACCTCGTCATACGAGCCGTCAAAACGCCAGTCAGCACACTTATTTGGGTTTGGCCTGCTACCGTTTCCGTTGGGCTCATAGTCGCTTCACACTCAGAAAAAGACACTATTTGGCTTGGTAAGATTGACCTTATCCTAGTCATCACCACCTTTATCTGGATATCACTGCGTCTGATTCAAAATGTCGAAGAACACGTGTTAGAGCAGAAAAAACGCGACGAAACGACAGTACAAGCCATTGCCAAAGTTGCTCGATTGTTTTTTGTTACCATTGGTATTCTCACCATCATGCAAGCATTGGGACTGAGCCTTTCAGGTCTACTCACGTTTGGTGGTGTTGGTGGCTTGATTGTCGGTTTGGCCGCTAAAGATCTGCTGTCCAACTTTTTCGGCGGTATGATGATATATTTCGACCGCCCATTTAAAGTCGGCGACTGGATCCGCTCTCCAGATCGCGCCATTGAGGGTACTGTCGAGCGCATTGGCTGGCGTATGACTATTATCCGCACCTTTGATAAAAGACCGCTTTATGTACCCAACTCCGTATTCAGCAATATCGTCGTTGAGAACCCATCTCGCATGCTGAACCGCCGTATCTACGAGACCATTGGCCTAAGGTACGATGATGGCAACAAGATGGAAGCCATTGTCGACGATGTAAAGAAAATGCTTGAAAGCCACAAAGACATCGATAGTCGCCAAACCTTGATGGTTAACTTTGATGCCTTTGGTCCATCATCACTCAACTTTTTTATTTATACCTTCACTAAGACAGTGAACTGGGCTCGATACCATGAAGTGAAGCAAGACGTCCTACTGCAAGTGATGGAGATAATTAAAAGTCATGGCGCCGATATCGCCTACCCTACGCAAACACTTAAAATCGACCCCGTTGTCTTGGCAAACAACGAGGCTCAATCCAAACACATTATTCAGCCGTAACCTGACCAAATAGAAAAAGGGCTCATTCGAGCCCTTTTTGCTATTCGACGTATAAAACCTATCGAATCGTAAAACCTAGACAAAGCGTAAACTTAAGTTAAATTACACCCAACTCACGCAAACGCTCCATAAGGTAGCTGTTCGCGGTGTATTTTTCTGAAAGCACCACTTCAGGCTTAGGGTGTAAAAACAGTGGCAGCGAAATACGTGAACTTTGCTGTTTTTCTCCCGTCGGATTGATGACACGGTGCGTGGTAGAAGGAAAATACCCACCGCTCGCTTCTTGAAGCATATCGCCGATATTGATGATGAGGTTACCAAAATCGCAAGGGACGTCTAACCATTCCCCTTCTTTGCTTAACACTTGCAGTCCTGGCTCATTGGCGGCAGGTAATACGGTTAGAAGGTTAATATCTTCATGGGCAGCCGCGCGGATAGCACCTGGCTCTTCATCTCCTGTCATTGGCGGGTAATGCAAAACGCGAAGCAGCGTCTTCTCACTGCCATTGATCATTTCTGACAGAGCGATAGAGAACTTTTCTTGTACTTCCACTGGTGCATGGGCCTCTACCCAGCCCAGTAGCTCTTGGGCAAAGCTGTTCGCTTTGTCATAGTACTCTAGAATTTGAGCACGCAATTCTGGTGGGATCTGACCCCAAGGGTATACGTGAAAGTACTCTTTAATATCTCTAACGCTGTGGCCTTTTGCTACTTCCGACACCGTTGGTGGAAAGTAGCCATCTTGCGTTTCTAAATTAAATTGGTAGTCGTTTTTGTTTTCCGACATAAAAAACTGGTACCAATTTTCGTAAATAGACTCAACAAGCTGCTGGGGGATTGGGTGGTTTTTGAGTACGCCAAATCCGGTTTCGCGTAGTGATGTGACAAATTGCTCTGCAGCATCTGCCGCTTGATAATCGACGGTTTCTAATTTCATGACTTTACTTTCTTATCGTTATGGTGCGACGCCGATGTTAAAAAAAAGTAAGACCTTTTACAAAGATTCTCATGTCACAGTTTGTCATCGAGTGACTCTTTTGTGCACTGGATCGCCAATTAAACATAATTAGTAATTGAACGGCGTTTTATTATACCTATACTAAGCTTACTCCATTCTGTATAGATAAATTAAACGCATGAATTATCAAAGCTCGACCCGTTTTTGCCCTAGCCTGACCTTTCTTACCGGACTCTACTGCTTAGTATTTCTGTTTTCAGCAATCGCACCGAGCTCACGAGCGGTGTGGGTCGCCGAAATTATTCCTGCGGTGGGTATTCTTGTCTGTATTTGGTTGGTCTCAAGAAAGTTTAAGTTCTCTAAACTGGCTTACTTACTGATGTTCATTTGGCTGTCACTACACACTATAGGCGCCAAATACACCTTTGCAGAAGTACCTTTTGATTGGTTCAATCAGTTAATTGGCTCAGAGCGCAACAACTTTGATCGTGTCGCCCACTTTTCCATAGGTCTGTATGCGTTTCCCATTGCCGAATATGTCTACCGCACTCGCGTTATGAACAAACTGCCTGCCATGATGTTTGCCCTCTTCGCTATCATGAGTTTAGCGGCGGCTTATGAGATTATTGAATGGTGGTACGCCGCGCTTGCTGGCGGCGATGAAGGAATTGCGTTCTTAGGCTCGCAAGGAGATATTTGGGACGCACAAAAAGATATGCTTTGTGACACGCTCGGAGCCATAACGGCGTTAATGCTGTTTTGGCTGACTTCGCCGACTAGGGATTCACGTGCTGCTTAAGCCAATTGAGGTAAGGTCGATAGCCTGCCTCAATCGGTAGCGCGACCACTTGTGGTACTTCGTAATCATGATTAGCCACAATCGTTCGCTCAAGCTTTGAATAAGCCTCGTTGGTGGATTTGATGATCAACAACACTTCTTCATCACAACACAGTTTTCCATCCCATACATAGTTGCTCTCTATCTGCTGGGTTTGAATACAAGCCGCAAGGCGCGATTCCAGTAAGACTTTGATCAAGCGGTCTGCTTGCTGTTTCGACCCGACTGTTGTGAGTACCGTAATAGCGTTTGATTTCATCAAATCCTTCCTATTTCATCCGTACTTTGCCACCCATCATTTTGATTGATGGCGCTCCTCGTATCAGCATTTCTCTACCAAAAACAATGTCGCACTCTGGGCAAACACCAACGGCTTTTGTATTGTCTTCGGTAATGCGCTCTTTGAAGCATTTTACCAAGGAACCTTTGCCACCTTTTCTGTAACGATACAATTTACAACCACATTTGGCACAGAAAATATCTACCGCTTTGGTGGGCAGCTTTTTATTCGGTTTTGCCATGACTACTCAGACACCTCTTGGTTGTCTGGCTTCACCCATACCTTACTAAAATCAAACCAACCAAGCGCGTTACATTTTGCGTTTTGCAAGCTACCACAATGATCTTTGCTAATGCCCAGCCAGCAATGGAACAGAGGTATCACTTGAGCATGCTGTACCAACTGCTTACCAATTTCTTGCGCGGGGAACTTAGTGTCGGCTTGACTCAACCACCCGGTCACAAGTGCACGCCAACCCGCAAACTCCTCGGGCTTGGCCATTTTCTCAATATCACTGTAATCGAGCAACCAACCCGCAAGCGCATCTTCTCGATTGCTGGCAATACCCATTGGACGGATCCAAATATCAACATCATGAAAGTCTGGCGCATCGACTCCATAACGAATAAATTTAGCGCGTATCCCATCCTGCTTTAACAAGGCATCAATAGCTACCGAGATTTCTGGGAACGTGGGATGCTCCGCATAATAAGCGATGCGAATCTCGCCATCCAACTCATCAGTTGTGAGGTTAGCTTCTATGTCCGTCACATCGCTGTCGTCGACGAGAGTGGCCATCGGTTGATGATACCAACCAGGCTTAATACCGTGGGCAGGAATCATACCCAGCTCTTTAATCGTCTCTTCTGGTAGCTTTCGAAAAATCGCCAGAGAGTTCAATCGTTTGGTGAGATAACGCGCCCATCTATCGTGTTTGGCCACGCCTGAAACTCGATTCAATAATAAATAAGTACAGCCAGGATCGAGGTCGATCCCATCTTGAATGTCAGAGCGAGCTCCAGCGATGGGATCGGCAAGGCTAGGAAATACCATCGTCGAGTGGACTTCATCAATCACCCATACTTCAACCGTATCAAGTAGAGGTCGATAGCCAAAATAGCCATCAAAAGCCGTTAAGATAAGACGTTTGTCGTTGTTAGTCGTCACGGAATAAGGCCCAGTACCGATTGGGTACCGGTCGAAGTCATCCCCTCGCATTAACTCTGGCGGCAAAATCTTCGCCATATTCTCTGCAAACAACTGAGGGGCACGATGATCTGGCTGAGTGAAACTAATGTCAATCACCCAAGGTGAAGGTGACGCTACCTGGCTTAAGTGCTGGAACAAATTGGCGGATTTAAGGGACTCAATACTGCTGATGATATGTTCGAGCTTAAGCAATTCGCCATTGTGAAACCGCACACCCGGACGAATGTAGAATCGCCACTCAGTCTCACTGACTTGCTGCCAATGGTGTGCGAGATCTGGCTGGAGTTCATCGTTTTCATCAAACTTGGTAAGGCCGCTAAATACCTGCCTTGCAATGTGAATTTCTGAGCGACGCATCGGCTTTTTTGGGTTCAGCATGGATAGCGGACGGTAGTACGGCAAACGAATGACTTGCTTACCATCCGCTTGAGATACCCCCAAATAACTTTGGATCACGCTCGATAAACGATTCGCATCTTTATCAAGTACGTTGAGCGCGTGACCAATGCGGCCTTCTTCCAAATAACGACGCGCCAGAGTTTCACTCACATCGTTACGATTTTGTTTAAAAATCAGTTTTGAGAGTTTGCCGCGCCCCGCAGCAGGATGCCACTCGATCCACCCCTCTTCTTCCAGTTTGTTTAACACAATTCGAGCGTTACGACGGGTACAAAACAAAATACCAGTGACGTCATCGAGCTGAGTATCGGCATTTTGACCAGAGAAGTGTTCAAACAAGATTTCGAATTGCTTGCGAAGACGAGGGCTGCTCATAAAGAGGAAATTCCATTAATGCGTTTGCCATTAAGTTTCCTCTTTATAAACAGAATTAGCAAGTTACACGCGCATGATCTCGATGCTACATGCCTCAGAAATCGCCTTTACTTGAGATTCATCGTCCAGTTTGACAGACCACTTACATTCTGCGCCATTTGCGGACAGGATACAGGCAGGCAAAATGAGCTGAAGCGCGTCGACTTGAGACTGCAACGTGATTTGCCCCACTAGATAGCGAACCACAACTTCATGCGGTGTCGCAATCACCTTGCCCGAGGAAAAATCGATAACCATTACTTTCCCTTTTTATGCTTTTTCACCGCAATCGTAAGGCGGCTGGTACACACTAAGCGTTGCTTTTCATCGGTAATATCGATTTGCCAAACCTGCGTAGAGACGCTAGGTGCATGGGTTTCGCGGTACCAATAACAAACCCAGAGCGCACGGCTCTAATATGGTTAGCATTGATGTCCAGACCAACACAATAATGGTCGTCGTCTACGCAAAAATTAGCCGCCAAAGAACCCAGTGTCTCTGCCAGCACTACCGATGCCCCGCCATGCAACATACCTAAAGGTTGGTGAGTAAAGCTGCACACTGGCATGGTTGCCGACAAGGTATTGTCACTAAAGTCCGTGTATTCGATTTGAAGATGCTCCATAAGCGTATTCTTAGATGTGCGATTCAGCGCCTCTAAAGAAATATTCTTCTTCCAAATACTCATCGATAAATCCTATACTTAGCTGATTGAATGATAGGAATGATGCCTTCAGTTACCCAGAAAGGCAAACATCTCACAAGGACAAGGGAGTCTTCACTATGAAACGTTGGACAAAGGTGTGCTGCAGCGCTGCCATTACCGTCGCTATTGCAGCTTGTTCGTCGTCTCCAACTGGACGTAGCCAAATCATACTTTTCTCAGACGCGCAAATGAGCGACCTCGGTGCTCAGTCATTCGAGCAGATGAAGAAAGAGCTAAAAATCAGCGACAACAAACGCGTCAATGAGTACGTACAATGTGTGGCCAAAGCATCACTGACCATGTACCACCGCAACCCGAGTTTTCTCAATGGGAAGTGGTCGTGTTCGATTCTGACCAAGTGAACGCGTTTGCTCTGCCTGGTGGCAAAATTGGTGTCTATACAGGATTATTGGATGTTGCGGTAAATCAGGATCAGTTAGCCACCGTTATTGGTCACGAAGTCGCTCACGTTCTGGCCGATCACAGCAACGAACGTTTGTCACAATCTCAGCTCGCAAATGCTGGCCTTCAAGTCACCAGCGTAGCCCTTGGCGGCTCCCAATATAAGGACGTCACCATGGCAGCCCTTGGCGTCGGTGTTCAATATGGGGTGATTTTACCTTATGGACGTACTCAAGAGTCAGAAGCCGATATCGTTGGCCTAGAGCTCATGGCGAAAAGCGGCTTTGACCCATTCCAAAGTGTTGAGCTTTGGAAAAACATGGCGAAAGCATCCGGAGGAAACCAACCACCAGAGCTTCTTTCTACTCACCCGTCTCACGATACGCGCATTTCAGATTTGAAAGCCAAAGCGGATCAACTCCCTGAATACGACATTGCACACCCGACCTGCAAAAAGGCCTAAACGTTGATTTACGCCGGATACTTCCTATCCGGCAGTTCTCTCTTTTTGTGAATCCTTCCCGCTTTTCCAAAGTGCAACTAACAGCATAGCGAACGCCTGTATCATTTTTGAGCATTTCTCCTTTTAATTTACGTAAGTGTTACATATAGTTAACAACAGGTCTGACAAGTCGCACTAAATAGTCACTCAAAGATGTGACAGCTCAGATTCCCTACATTTATGAAAGGACGACTAAATGAAAAGAAGAATGCTGCTGACACCAATAGCGCTCGCTGTTGCTGCTCCCACCGTCTTTGCTGCTGGATTCCAGGCAAACGAACACTCCGCATCCGGTCTTGGGCGCGCCTTTTCTGGTGAAGGTGCCGTTGCTGACAATGCGAGTGTGTTAGCTCGCAACCCTGCGGCAATGACGTTGTTTGATACTGCACAGTTCTCTGGTGCGATTTCAGTGGTGGATCCGCAGGTTGACGTGACACAAACCTCCCCAATAAATCAAACATCTAAGGATGTTGCACCAACTCAGCTAGTGCCTGGTGCTTATTACATCAGTCCTATTAATGATAACTGGGCTTGGGGCTTGGTTTGTTTACCAACTACGGCGTAGCGACAGACTATCCTGACGGCATTTACGCAGGCGATCTCGCGGGTGACACCTCACTCATTACCGTCAGTCTTAACCCTAACATCGCCTATCGTATTAACGAGTCATTTTCTGTGGGCGCTGGTGTGAACCTAACCCATGCCGAAGCGGAACTGACACGCCACAAAGGAGGATTAGCTCCATCATTTGGCGGAGGTAACCCGAGCGACAATCTGATCGGCCTTAAAGGTGATACATTTGGCTACGGTTGGAACGTTGGTGCCTATATGAAATTAACGAAAATAATCGCCTTGCTCTGACCTACCGCTCTGCCGTTGACCTCGAATTCAAAGATGGTGAGTTCTCGAGCTATGACTCGGGTATTGCAACCAGACCAACGGTTGATGGGCGTTTGGATGTGACTTTACCATCCATTTGGGAGCTATCGGGATATCACAAGTTCGCAGAGAAATGGGCGCTTCACTATAGCTGGTTTAGAACCGAGTGGAGCAGTTTTACCGAACTAAAAGCGACGTCACCTGATTGTAACGATGGCACCGCTGGGCAATGTTTCTATAAGAAGGAAGATTATAGCGACAACGATCGTTACTCCCTTGGCTTTACCCATTATCTCAATCAGGACTGGACACTTCGAGCAGGTTTCGCGCTTGATCAGCAAGCCGGTAAAACCACATTAAGCATCCCAGATACCGACCGTTATTGGTATTCCGCTGGGTTTACTTATCAGTGGAACCCAAACTTATCATTTGATGCTGGCATTACGTACATCCATGGTAAGCCAGGCTCGTTCACTGAAGAGAACGCTGCAGGTGAAGTGCTCACGTTCGATGCCTCGTCATCGGCCGCTATTGGTGCACTCCAAGTCAACTATGTATTCAATTAATGGCCAGAGAAAGGATTCAATAATGAAAAAGACAATTCTCGCGACCGCACTGTCTGGCGCTCTATTTCTTTCTGGTTGTGGCAGCGACGCTACGCAAAGTGGTGAACCTACACTACCAACTTATGAGTCGTTTATTACTACTTCCCTCGCGCAACCAACTAAGCTTGAGTTTATATTAAGTGGTGCTAATGCCACTGTTCCAGTACCTAATAACCTACTCTTCAATCCCGTAGACGGAACTATCGAACTACCGACTGATGACAGTGCACTGTCAAACCCACTCGTCGCGATGGGGCAAGTGGATGGATGGTCGACGACCGCCAGCTTCTTTGTTCCATTTTCCGGTCAATTAGATTCCGCAACGGCTGCTTCGTCAGTAAGTATCATTAAAATAACGGATAAGATGACTGGCAACCCACTTCCAGAAAAAGTCCTACAAAATGATATTGATTATGAAGTATCAGTGAGCGGGAAAAGGCTAATAATTACTCCCAAAATACCATTCGAATCAACATCTGAATATCTGATTGCAATAAACGATTCACTACAAGATGTTGACGGCGCAAAAGTGGGTATGTCCCAAAGCTATGCCTCATTAAAATCAAAGTCGCGCCCTTACGAGTCAGGCGACTTAGTCGCACCTCAACAGCTTACCTATGGCGTTGAGGCGTTAGTTGAAGGCGCGACCACTGCTCTAACCCCCAACCCAGTCAGCGCGGAAAGCATTGTGTATTCCGCTTGGTTTAGTACTCAGTCAGTAGGCGCAACCCTTGCGGCAACAAAAGGGATGCTGGCCTTAGCGCAGGGTGCGGATTACAGCTACGAAACAATATGGAAAGAGAGTGCAAACCCCAATAACGCGCCAGTGGCCACTATTGGTCAAATGACCTTTGGTACCGGGGCAGACTACGCAGCGGTACTCGCTAACGATGCTAACTTTACCAAATACATCGCTTCAGCCGCGGAACGTGACCAAGTTATTGGTCTTTACAACCTGAACACTCCGAATATGGTTACCGTTAGCCGAGGAACCGTTAATCTTCCATACTACCTAGAAACCGGAACCAATTGGAATACACAACCGTTTGAGTCTGGTTCGACAAGTTTAGCGATCATCAATGATGCAGTAACCGATGAAGCAGAGCTCAATAACTTCTCTGAACAGCTAGTTGGATACGGCATCAACCTGCTGAGTTTTTCGCAGATCCTGCGTCGAAACTTCAAGACATCATTGGCTACACATTCACTAAACTGGATGGCTCTCGTTACGACGCTGAGCGCATCGTGACGCAATACTCACCAGTGCCTGTCGTCAAATCAGTCGAAGCGGTCAACTACCTACTCTTCACACCCACCAACCAAGATCCAAACACGGGTATACCGTTGAAAGGGCTGGTCATCTATCAACATGGCATAACCTCTGCGAAAGAAAACAGCTATTTATTTGCTAACAACCTGGCGTTAAACGGTTATGCAGTTATCGCCATTGATGCACCTATTCATGGTGACAGAAGTCTAGATGATCAGCGCTCGGCTAATGCCAATGTCTTGGCTTATATGAACTTGTCCGTGCTTCCGGTGGCGCGCGATAACATTCGCCAATCTATGCTCGATCTCATCACTTTGCGCTTAGCACTGGGTACCAATCAGCTAGCGCAGCGATTTAATGGTACTGCGATCGCAGCGCTTCCTCCTTTAACTACCTCGGCGCCAAGCTTTATCGGTCATTCACTGGGTGGAATATTAGGTGTGCCGGCGGTCGCTCAATCGAGCGCAACACTCGACCCATCTGTGGATGTATTGTTCTCATTCAAAAACGCGTCGTTTGTGAATGCTGGTGGGCAGATAGCAAATCTCTTACTGGGTTCTCAGGCATTTGGTCCCGTTGTCACTCACAACGTCGCACAGGCTGGTATTGCTGAATATGCTTCCTATGCAGCGGATAATTGTGGCACATCAGGTACCGAAAACTATGAGCTAAACTGTTTAAATGGCTTTGAAAATCTCAACCCAGCCGTAAACTACCCTGCACTCATTTCAGCAACATCTCAATTTAGTTTTGCTGCCCAAACCGTGCTTGATACCGCGGATCCTATCAACCATGCAGCGGTGCTCAATACGACTACGACTGAAGCCTATATGGCGCAAGTATTTGGTGATGATACAGTACCCAACAATGTTAATGGACCCAATGACACTCCACCTACCAAATATGCATTGAGCTCACCACTGGCGGGCACGGAGCCGCTGGCGAAAGCATTAGCGTTGACACCAGTGGTTGCAAGCAGTGGGCTTGGACCACAAATCAAGCCGTTTGTTAAGTTTAATAGTAATGGAGAACACTCAACGTATGTTATTCCACAAGGCCCGAACGACATCGCTCATCACTCTGAAATGCAAGCACAAGTCGTGACATTCGTTGAAGCGAACGCAGCGATAGTGCAAAACACATCCGTGCTTGAGTAAACGTATTGTTCTGGTGAAAGCACGGCCTCGGCCGTGCTTTTTTATGCCCAAGATCACACTTTCCCGTAAAACCATGTATAATGCGCGGCTATCAATCCAGTGATACTAAAATTAAGTACCACATCATCTTAACCATCAGCTTTTGGCTGCTGGTCATATCAAAATAAGGTATATGTATGTCTACTGAAGCAACCATGCTTGAACGCTGCGAAAACAAATGTGAACTTTGTGCTGCCGAAACGGCTCTCACGCCATTCGCTGTTGCCCCTCATACACAAATCACGGTTGATCACGCGATTATGCTTTGCGACACATGTAAGAGCCAGATTGAAAACCCAGAGACCATGGACGTGAACCACTGGCGTTGCCTAAACGACAGTATGTGGAGCCAAGTTGCGCCGGTTCAAGTTATGGCATGGCGTCAACTTAAGCGTCTTTCCGCTGAAGGCTGGGCTCAAGATCTCGTCGACATGATGTACATGGACGAAGAAGTAGCAAAATGGGCTGAGCTTGGTCTTGATGAGAACCAAGAGAAGCCACGTGACGTGAACGGCGTTGAACTTAAGAAAGGTGACGACGTAACGGTAATCAAAGATCTACCAATCAAAGGGTCTTCTCAAGTCATTAAACAAGGTACTGTGATTCGCGGTATCAGCGTTAACCCTGACGATCCAAAGCACGTTCAAGGTAAAGCGAACGGTCAAGCGATGTATGTTATCGCTGAGTATTGCCGCAAGAAATAATCGATACCCTGGTGTTAACTCACACCTCGATCAGAAAAGCGACCTTCAAGGTCGCTTTTTTATCCACCTCAATTCACGCTCTAATCGACATTCAAAACAGTCATTACCGCCGCATGATCCGAGCCCGTGATTTCCATGATTCGCTCTCTTTGGCAAATAGGTGACCCATCACTATTCTCATTACTTACCCATAAGTGGTCTATCGCTACTATCGGGTAGCTTTGTAAATGCCAACGCTTAAGGAACACAGGCCAGCTGTGAATGGCGCTGGTGGGATTATTCACCGCTTTTTCTTACCACTATTTGTAACAGGGCTATTGCTCTTCGCTTTGCTCGTTCACGTCAAACTCAGACAACAGCAGACCAATTTCAATCGCATCTAGCCACTCGAGCTCTTGTTCGTTGATGTCTTTTTCCATGCTGATATTCCTTAATCATGTCGATACGACAATGTAGTCACGCTATATGACATTAATAAGAAACCCAACTCACTCATACCATTTCCTTGAGCAAAGTCATCGTTAAACGATTGCTTCGTGCCTCAACGCTTAGTCGTAAACTCTGGTTTACAGAGATATAAACATTATCGTACAAAGTGCTTGATCGATAGCTTTTAGCACTGCATAATTCCACCATTATTAGAATTAGCGTCTATAACAACAGCCAAATTAGCTTACATATCGCTAATTACCACCAATGCGTAAAGAATTATATACAATGCAGTCAAAAGTTCTCGGAAGCACTCTCATCATCGCCGGCACCACGATAGGTGCAGGTATGCTTGCCCTCCCCATTGCCTCAGCTGGCATCGGATTTGGTACCTCTCTACTATTAATGGTCGGTCTGTGGGTGCTCATGGCCTATACCGCACTCCTGATGGTTGAGTTACACCAATATGCCGACCATTCGGCGACACTGCATACGCTTGCAAAGCAGATCCTAGGCAAGAAAGGTAAGTACATCGCCAGCTTCGCGATGCTGTTTTTGTTCTATGCATTGTGTGCGGCATACATTGCAGGAGGAGGCGGTCAATTTGCTGAGCGCTTAGAGATGGTGTTTGGGCTTTCTCTATCATCAACCACAGCAACCGTAGTGTTTACGTTGATCGTCGCATTGACCGTTACCATTGGCACTCATGCGGTGGACAAACTGAATCGAGTGTTGTTTACCATCAAACTGATTGCCATGGGCAGTGTGCTTTTCTTGTTAGCACCGAATGTGACTCAAGGTTACTTAACCAGCCTTCCTCTCCAACAAGGATTGATTGTTGCGGCTATCCCAGTGGTCTTTACCTCATTTGGTTTCCACGGAAGTATTCCGGCGATTGTTAACTACCTAAAAGGGGATACCGCGTCGCTGCGTAAAGCCATCATTATCGGCTCAAGCCTACCCTTGGTCATTTACGTCTTTTGGCAACTCGTGACGCTAGGCGTTGTGCAACAACAAACCTTGGTTGAAAATAGCGGTTTATCTAACTTGATTTCGCTACTTTCAAGCACCGTTCATGTCGAGCGATTAGCGACGATTATTGGTGTATTCGCAGACCTAGCCTTGGTGACGTCATTCTTAGGTGTGAGTTTGGGCTTGTTTGAATACTTACGAGATCTTGGCCGTAAGGCATCAGCAGATACATCCACTGACAGCGCGTTTACTCATCGTGCTTTAGCTGCACTGATTACCTTTTTACCACCTTTATGTTTTGCTTTTGTTCTACCCACAAGGCTTCATTCTGGCATTGGGATACGCGGCCATCGCTCTAGCTATACTGGCGATATTTCTACCTACTGTCATGGTCGCGAAAACTCGTAAGGCTCAGTTAGAGCAGCCTCAATCTGCGACGCACTATCAAACGGGTGGTGGGCAAATTGCGCTTTACGCTGCAATGAGCGTCGGCCTGGTTATCGTTGTCGCTCAATTGCTTGTAAGCTTTCATGTACTCCCAAGCCTTGGTTAGTTTTAGTGATCATCATCACAACGATGATGTATCCCTATAAAGATATTTCATAGAAAGTCGATATCATACCCATTAATTAAGCCCCTCTGGGGCTTTTTCATGTCTATTCAATTCAATAATAACAATATCACTCACGGAGCCGCCCATGAGAGAAGTACAATTTAGAAAAATCGATGCGTTTTTTATTAAGCTGTCGATCAACGACAAAGTATGGATTGTGTTTGCACTGTTTTTTGCCGCACTCACCTACTCGTCTGTCGCCCGCTATCAAGACGCAGTAACCAGTTCTGAATCTCAAGCTATCTGTCAGGTCGAAGCGAGCCTCAATGCGTATCTCGACACAGCACAAGCTGCGGGTGATATGACTTTACTTAACAAGATGGGCGTGACAGAGGGATATTCTCAGTCCTCAGGCATTAACAATGGTACCGTGTCTGCGAGCGCGAAAGGCAGCGACGGCAAAAACTACTCGCTCAGTGTTTCAATGAACAAACAGCTTGAGCAAGCGAAATCTGACGCACTATCTAGCTTGGCGCTAACCTACCTTTGGGTGATTCCGTTTGGTATTTTCAGCTACTGGCTTGCGACATTCCTTGGCGGTGCACTTTACACCCTGTATACCACGGTAAATAAAATCGCAGATGGAGACCTAACTTCTCGTCTCAACTTTGTCGCTGGACGTGATGAGTTTGGTACTATCGGTGTCGCCCTAGACCAAGCAATGGATACGTTGACAGAGCTTGTTACCACAGTGAAAAACTCCGCGACTAGCTTAGAAGAAACAGCCTCTTCTTTTCATGAAGAAATGGCGCGCAGTAACAGCCAAATCAACAATCAATATGCTTCGTTGGATTCTGTCGCGACGGCAATGGAACAGATGACGGCTTCTGCACAAGAAGTGTCTAACATCTCTTTGCAATCAAACCAGCAAGCAGAAGAAGATAGCAAACAAGTTGAGCAGAGCTACCAACGTGTGCAGCAAGCCATTGCCGATATCAACCAGCTTTCAGCCTACATCGAAGAAGCCTCGCACTCTGTTGCTGCGTTAACCGACAACACGACGCAAATCAATGAAGTGATCACTACTATCAATGCGATCTCAGAACAAACTAACCTGCTCGCTCTCAACGCTGCAATCGAAGCGGCACGTGCTGGCGAACAAGGCCGTGGGTTTGCTGTGGTAGCGGATGAAGTTCGCACCTTGGCCAGTCGCACTCAGGCCGCGACTGTTGAGATTCAAGCGATGATTGAAAAGCTTCAGTCAGAAAGCCAGAACATTGCAGAGATCACGCAACAGACGGTTGAGCAAGCTCAGTCTAGTAGCAGTCTTATTGGTGAAATTGGTGGCGATGTGAATTCGATTGCTGACTCTTCACGTGCTGTTATGGACATGAGTACCCAAATCTCCACGTCAGCTGCAGAGCAAAGTAGCGTGGCATCAGAAATTGCCACAGAGCTAAGCGATATTCGTACCCAATCAGCAACCATTCGTGAAGTTGCAGAAAACAGTGAAATTGGCGTAGCGAACCTATCAAAAGCAACGAAGGTGCTCAGCGAAGTATTGACTCGCTATCGCACATAAGAAAAACGGATACAACGAGAAAACGCTCTTGAACAACCAGAGCGTTTTAATCAAAAGAATGTTTAGCCATAAACCAAAATAGATCAGTTCATCTGGTCTATTTTTTTATGCGCATGTATTTATATAAGCAATGATTTCGAGTCATTCACTAATATTAGTGATATAAGTCGCATTACCTCGCCTAATTCACGGGTAATGTAAGTGAGTTCCACTGAAGAGTATTACAATCATAAAAGCAAACCCATCCTCCAAAACAAGAGGGGTTTTATGAATAAAACCAAACCTTCGCACCCACCTCTGGGTCTATGTCCAGTGTGTGGATCTGATGAAGGACTATTATCTGAAGATGCAGAGACATTTATATGCGCAGATTGCGGCTACTTTACCCGCCAGTTTTCTCACCATAGTCTCGTGGTTTACCAGAGCACGCATTTTCAAAATCATGTTCCACGCATCAAACATATCCACCTGATGCACTAACGTTTCGCTGTTGCTACTACTCTGCCTTCTCGATGTGTTTGATGACGTCACTCATCGAGGTTAGGCAAGTACTAGAATTTTGTTGGTAATCACACGACAAGGCGAAGTGGATGGTTTGAATCCCCGCCGTAATGCCCATCTCCACCCCTTTAGCCGTGTCATCAATGTACAAGCATTCGTCTGGTAGAAAGCCCATCATGGTCACTGCATATTGAAGCAAGTCCGGTTCAGGCTTCCAGCTGTTTGCGTCAAACGCCGAAATCACACGATGACTAAAACGCTGTTCGAGTCCCACTGTCGCCAACATCTTTTTGGCTTTGTGTGTAGGACTATTTGTGACCACACAATATTCAATGCCGGATTGATCTAAGAAATCGAGTAACTCAACGGCTCCTTCCATTGGTCTTAATTGCTCTTCAAACAGACGTTGGGTTTGCTCGCGATAAATAGGCTCTAACAGGTCGAGTGATACGTGGCTCCCCGCCAATTGTTGAGCAGACGTCAATACGTCGGCAATTTTTCCGCCAACAAAGTTGTCCATGACGGCGTCTAACCTAAGTGTCACCCCAACTTGCTCAAACGTTTCGACTATTGCAACACAGCATAAACGCTCGCTATCAACCAAGGTTCCATCACAATCAAACAAGACACATTTAATACTCGCCATTATGTATTCAACGACCTTTTACACTTAATTTTCGTTGAATATTAATACACTTCAGCGACTCAGAAGGCGATGGAATCGAAAGTTTAGATATTTGAAGAGAGCAAAATTCGAAACTCAGTGATTGATCACCGTTTTTCTAACCAAACCTGTGAATTAGTTGCAATCTGGGCATTTTGTAATAGTGAAGCGATGCTAGTCGATACATTCGCCTCGTTCCAATCACCGCAAAGTGCGATATCTGAGATCAGCACCGTCTCCCTTTCTGTTGTTACCATGGCTGCCGCAGAGACTTCTCCATGCTCGAAACCAACGTACAGCGCGTGACCAGGCTCAACGATGATCTGCGTAAGAAATTCTACAATTAGTTGCTGGTGCTCATCATTAGCCCAGCGTTTGGAGTGCAACAAGGCGAACATAATGGTTAGCCGATGGAAATCGACCAAATGCCATTCAACGTTAGATACTGAGTCACTTGGGACTTCAAACGGTTCCAAGTAACAACTAGAGATAGCGCCGAGATAAAGATCGCGACCTTTGAGGCTCTCTTTGGTTGGATACCCACCTTCTACTTGGCTAGCCAGCCATTGATTCTTTTCGTTGTGGAGGCGTGTGGCTATGTCTTTCATATCAATCCTATTCGATTTTTCGGGTAACCTTAGTTATGGTATACAAAAGCCTAATTTAAAAAGGAATCCTTTATGCTCAAAAAGCTTTTGCTGGTCCCGCTTGTCACGTTAGCCCTATCGGGTTGTGGTGACAAAGAGGTGGGAGATGTATCGCTCGGTATGTTCACATTAAAAGATATTAAACTCAACACTCTTAATGACCCGATTGTTACTGGTGTTACCTGCCACGTTGCGAGTATCGAAGCGGATTTAAGCCTCTCAGATCCAAGCGACAGCTCCATTTCTTGTCGTCAAACAGGAGAAATTACGGCGGAGATGATTGCCCATATTGATAAGTCAAAATCCGGAGAGGTGGTATTTAAAAAGTCTAAAAGTATCTTTTTTAAGAGTATGAAGGTGCGCCGGATCTATGACGCTGATAACCAAACCTTGATGTATCTGTCTTACTCGACAAAAGAAACATCAGGCAGCTTTAAACACAGCCTGTCAACTGTTCCGCTATGGGGAACGGCTGCTTATTCATTACCAGCGCCATTACAGAAATAGCAGCGAAGCAATGTGAGAGACTGCTCAGCGCAACTTTACTGCTGTGCTGAGCAGTTTTTTCTCTCGTTACAGACATCACAACGGGTGATACGACTTAACCTCTGACAATGAACCAAAGTCGCGTTCTTTGCCGCTATCGTCTGTTTGACCGCCATCAGGCACCGTCAGCCTGAGCCAGTAGTAAACTTTCATTGGCACCCGTTAACTGCGCCACACCAAGGCTAACATTGACACTGACCTCCTCTCCCTTGTGGGAAGAAAATTGATGCCCACCACCCTGCTTCTCACTCGTTCAGCCACCTGATAAGCCGACAAGGCGCTCGTCATAGGCAGCAAAAGTGCGAACTCATCACCACCAAAGCGAAAACAATAGTCCTCTTCCCTTACTGAGGACATGAGGAGTTGACCAATACGTTGCAACACTTGGTCGCCAACACTGTGTCCGAAACGATCATTTACCCCTTTGAAGTTATCGACATCAATCATCACAAACGACAGGGGCTTACTACGACGGACGTGCGAGGCCACCTCACGTTTTAGCTGCATATCTAAATAGCGACGATTAAAGACACCGGTTAAAGCATCCCTCAATGCTAAGTACTCGAGTTGATCTCGCTTAGCAATCGATTCAGAGATATCAATAGACAACCCAAAGATGCCTTTTACGCGCCCTTGATTATCATAAATTGGGGTCTTTAAGGTTTGGTAATGACGGATGAACCCATCATTATCGACATTTCTCTCCACCTTTGAGATCGACTCACCGTTGAGAACTTGCTTGTCATGGACGAGTAACTCGTTACACGCATCCAAATCAAAAAACTGAGCATCATCACAGCCGATAATGTCATCTGCCGATCTACCAAACAACTGGGCAACGGCCTCATTCGCATAAACATATCGACGATCAACATCCTTCACAAACAAGTAACAGTCCAGCCGGCTAAGGACTTCTTTAAACTCCTTTGTGCTCAGATTAGCAATTTCCATACGCAACACCCCACTGTGCATCAAGGATAGACTAGTGGGATTTGTGAAAGTGTCAATAATATGTTGCTGATATATTAGACATAACCATTACTGTAATTTTTTAATTTCCACCAACGGTAAGATGCTTCACTTAATGACTGCAAAATTATGAAATAAAAATTATATTTCTGTGATATCATGCCGCCAAATTTTGAGCCGCTAGCCTTTATTATGAAATTTCCTGGACAACGTAAGTCAAAACACTATTTCCCTACCAGCAAGAAAGACCTATCGGTCAGTCAGGCGCAGTCCGCGCCTAAACTGTATCGTCCAACGATTGTTGGCGTCGGTCAAACCATCGTTGATATCGAAGCGCGTGTTGATGACGACTTCTTAGCGAAATACGACTTGAGCAAAGGACATTCGCTAGTACTCGAAGAGAGCAAAGCGGACGCTCTATACGCCGAGTTGGTCGAGAAAGAGTTAATCACTCACCAGTTCCCGGGTGACACCATTGGCAACACTCTGCACAACTACTCAGTACTCGCTGACAGTAAGTCTGTACTGCTAGGTGTTATGTCAAAAAATATTCAAGTGGGTTCTTACGGCTACCGTTACCTTTGCCGTACCTCTTCAAGAATGAATCTTAACCACTTGCAAACTGTCGACGGTCCTATTGGTCGTTGCTACACCTTGATCACCGATGACGGCGAGCGTACCTTCGCGATCAACGAAGGCGAAATGAACCAGCTACGTCCAGAAAGTATTCCTGAATCAGTATTCAATAAAGCGTCTGCACTCGTCGTTTCTTCTTACCTGATGCGCGGCAAACCGGAAGACCCAATGCCACAAGCCGTTGCTCGCGCGGTTGAAATTGCCAAGCAGAAGTCAGTGCCAGTAGTGCTCACGCTTGGAACTAAATGGGTGATTGAAGGCAACGAGAAGTTCTGGCAGGACTATATTCAAGAAAACGTCACAATTCTGGCGATGAACGAAGAAGAAGGTGAAGCATTGACTGGCTTTGCCGATCCACTAAAAGCGGCAGATAAAGCGTTAGACTGGGTCGACTTGGTACTGTGTACTGCCGGTCCTGACGGCTTGTACATGGCGGGCTACTGTGACAACGTCACTCTACGCGAAACTACCCATGACTTGCTATCATCTGAGCACTTCAGCGATTTCAACCAGTTTGAGTTCAGCCGCGCTATGCGCAAGCAAGACTGTGCCGATCCGCAAAAAGTATACTCACACATTGGCCCTTATCTGGGCGGTCCATTGGAAATCAAAAACACCAATGGTGCTGGTGATGGCGCGCTTTCTGCGTTACTACATGATATGACAGCTAACTCATTCCACAGCAAGAACGTATCAGACTCAGACAAGCACGTTGCACCCTGTTTAACGTACTCGTCGCTATCACAAATTTGCAAATACGCGAACCGTGTGAGCTATGAAGTACTCACCCAGCACTCTCCTCGACTGACGCGCGCTCTTCCAGAGAGAGAAGACAGCCTAGAAGAAGCATACTGGGATCGTTAAAAAAGGGCTTCGGCCCTTTTTTTGTTTCTGAATCATACAACTATTGAGGAACTGGTTAATATTAGTACAGCCCGCTGAATATTTAGCTTTACAAAGCATATTTAACCAGTATTATCCTGACGCAAACGTTTTCCTCAACAATTTTGTGGCTTTTAAGGACCGTTAATGCTTTCCGATATCGAAATCTGTCGTACGACGTCACTCTCCGCTATTTCTGACATTGCCGAGCAAGCTGGCTTGCTTGAGCATGAATATCATCCGCAAGGTTATCACAAAGCGAAAGTCACTTTGGACGCGGTCTCTCGCCTCAAAGGCAACCGTGATGGTAAGCTAATCGTTGTTACAGCCATTACCCCTACTCCTCTTGGAGAAGGCAAAACTGTGACAACTATCGGTTTGTCTCAGGGTCTAAAAAAGCTCAACAAATCGGTCATGGCTTGTATCCGCCAACCTTCTATGGGACCGATTTTCGGTGTTAAAGGGGGGCTGCAGGTGGAGGCTATTCGCAAGTTGCCCCAATGGAAGAGCTAAACCTTCACTTAACCGGTGACATTCACGCAGTCACAGCGGCGCACAATTTAGCAGCCGCTGCTATCGACGCACGTATCTATCACGAGCAGCGTCAAGGTTTTGAAGCATTTGAAACCCGCACGGGCCTAAAAGCATTAAAGATCGATAGCAAAAATGTGGTTTGGAAACGCGTAGTAGACCACAATGACCGTGCGCTACGCATGGTTACAGTGGGTCAAAACGAAATCAACAAGACTATTAATGGCTACGAGCGCCAAGATGGTTTTGATATCTCTGCTGCATCAGAGTTGATGGCCATCTTAGCACTTTCTAAAGATCTGAAAGATTTACGTGCACGCATCGGCAAAATCGTTGTCGCGTACTCTATCGACGGCACGCCAATCACGACAGAAGACTTACAAGTCGCAGGTGCTATGGCCGTAAGCATGAAAGAGGCGATTGAGCCAACTCTGATGCAAACACTGGAAGGCGTCCCAACCCTTATCCACGCGGGGCCATTTGCCAACATCGCCCATGGTAACTCCTCAATCATTGCTGACAGTATTGCTACAAAGCTGAGTGACTTTACCGTTACAGAGGGCGGCTTTGGCTCTGATATGGGATTTGAGAAAGCCTGTAACATCAAAGCGTCAGCGACGGATAAAAAACCAGATTGTGCCGTGATTGTCGCGACTCTACGCGGTCTAAAAGCGAATTCAGGCTATATGACCTTAAGCCGGGAACCCCAATCCCAGATAGCATTTATGGCGAAGACAGCGCTGCGCTAGAGGCTGGCTTTGAAAACCTGAAATGGCACATCAACAACGTTGCCAAATATGGTGTTCCATCTGTCGTTGCAATCAATCGTTTCCCACAAGACAGCGAGCAAGAGCTTGAGCAACTAAAACAGTGGGTAGAAGCGCTCGACAGTAATTGTAGCGTGGCGATCAGCGAAGGTTTTGCAAAAGGTGGTGAAGGAACAATCGCTCTGGCTGAAAAAGTGATTGAAGCCTGTACAACAGAGGCGGACTTTAAGCCACTGTACACCGCAGAGCAATCCATTGAAGAAAAGTTAATGACTGTGTGTGAAGTCGGCTACGGCGCAGCACGTGTCACTCTTTCTTACCAAGCGCAGCAACAGCTTGAACTATACAAAAAGCATGGCTTTGACAATCTTGCCGTCTGTTTAGCGAAAACACCGCTATCCATCACCACCGATGGTAGTGTGAAAGGCGCACCCACCGGCTTTGATGTTGTGATTCGTGAATTACGCTTATGTGCAGGTGCCGGTTTTGTTTACGCGCTGTGTGGTAATGTCATGACCATGCCTGGCCTTCCAGACAAACCCGCGTTTATGAGCCTTGATCTTGATGACGATGGCAATATTATCGGATTGAGTTAACGCTCCGCTCGTAAGAGTCTGACACCAAAAAGCGACGGGGTTTCCGTCGCTTTTTTAATGTACCGAGATTATTGAGCGACGATCAGTGTCAGCTCCACTCGGCGATTACAGGCTTTACCAAACTGAGTGGAATTAGTGCAAGCTGGAACGTATTCTCCGTAGCCGCGGGTGTAGATCATCTGTTGTGGCACATTATTTCCAATCAATGCCCGTTTTACTGACTCGGCTCGCTTATCTGCCAAGGAGTCATTGAGTTTCACCGTCCCCGTATTGTCAGTATGACCACCAATGACAACATCCACTCCGTTTTGATCTGATAAAAAACTGGCGAGTTGACTCAGCCACTCCACAGACCCATCTGCTACATTGGCAGAACCAGTGTTAAAATGGATTTTTTGCTTTAGGCGAATCATCACATAATCACCGGGGATCAATTCATAATCCAACCCATGATTCACCAAATACGTCTCTAGCTCATCCCATGACCGAGTTCGATATTGGCCATTCGGGCCTCCGACTTTTGCACTCGACATGGTCTGTGTCTCCCCCCAGTCGGCGTGCAAAACATCGCTTTCTCCACGAGGCGCGGTCTCTAGCATCGCTGGGAACATTTTACTTGTGGTAGCGGACATCGAACTGCACCCTGACAAAATGATCGCAGCAGCACTCATTACAGCAGCGGCTCCAATTTTTTTCAGTTTCAACATCACCCACTCCTCACTTTTGAACGTGATCTTTTATCGACCGATTTACTCAAAGCTTTACAATAAATCTTTCGTCTTTTCCCCTCTTGTGTGGTTCACTCATTCAACGTTAAACTCGTTGGGTTAAATTCATTTAGAAGCATTATTATGTTAAAAACACTTTCTAAGTCATTCTCTATATTAGCGCTGGTTGTAGCTGTTGCTGCATGCAGCGAGTCATCTACCCCAGTTGAAGGCAAACAATATCGTACACTGGACACCAACTTATCAACTTACCGCCTTCCACAAGTCACTGAGATCTTCTCTTTAAGTTGCGGCCACTGTCGTAACCTAGAGCCTATGTTACCCGCTCTAGAAGAACAGACAGGTGAGAAGCTTGGCAAACTGCACGTGATGTTCAATGACAGTGCTAAAATTGCCGCGATGATTTTCTACACTGCTGTAATGCAGTCAGAAAACGGTATCGTGCCGGCAGATATGAAAGATAACCTTTTCGCTTTGGTTCAAGACCGTGATCTAGATGGCGAAGCAAAGAAAGCGGAACTTGACCGTATTTTCCACTCTCGCGACATGGTAAGCCCGTACGAACTCGATAAAGCTCAACAGGAGCAGTTGTTCCGCTACCTTGAAGTGGCTGAGTCAGTCTCAATTGAAGCGCAAATTAATGCGGTCCCAACCTTCATTGTCAACGGCAAATATGAAGTCATGGTCTCTGGTCATCAGGGTATCGATGAAATTGCCGAAACCATTAATTTCTTAAAAACAAAATAAAAGGAAAGATTGTGTCTAAAATCCTTATCCCGGTCATCGTTCTGCTGCTGGCAGCCTTCATGATTTATCGCACTTGGAGCAACAGCAAAGCGGGTGAAGAGAACTTCCAACAAGGTCAGGCGTTTTTGCTAGAAAATGCTAAAAAAGAAGGTGTGATCAGCACCGAAAGTGGCCTTCAATATGAAATCCTTCATAAAGGTGAGAACACGGAAACCCCAACAGCTAAGAGTAAAGTAAAAGTCCACTATCACGGGACACTCATCGATGGCACCGTTTTTGATAGCTCTGTTGATCGCGGCGCTCCAATCAGCTTTGGTCTTAACCAAGTGATTAAAGGCTGGCAAGAAGGGTTGCAATACATGTCTGAAGGCGACAAGTTCCGTCTATACATTCCTAGTACCCTAGGTTACGGCAAAGGTGGTAGCGGCCCAATTCCCCCTTCAGCAGTATTGATTTTTGATGTTGAGTTGCTTGAGATTCAATAAACTCGCTGTCTAATGATAGAGTTAGAAATACTCTAACAAAACGCCCTATCCTCATTGGTAGGGCTTTTTTTTAAACAGGGTAAAACTCAAAGTCGGTTTCAGTGACTAGATAGCAATCCATGCCTGCCGCGTGGGCAGCTTGCAGCCCCAGTTTCGTGTCTTCAAAAACAACGCAGCGTGAGGCTTGCTTGCCCATTTTCTCCGCTGCCATCAAAAAGGTGTCTGGATTCGGTTTGTGGCTAGTTACCTCGGTTGCAGAAACGACACAGTCGAACGCCTCCAACACACCTGCTTCAGTAAGCAACTTTATTGCAGAGTCTCGCTGGCTGCCTGTACCAATCGCCATAGGCTTCTGGCCTTGATATTGCTTAAATACTTCGTAAGTATGCATAATTGGAGCACCATGAAATGGCAATGTTGCAAACGTCGCCATTTTGAAGGACGACACAGTTTGCTGATCCAAACTCAGATCGTATCGCTGGTTCACCTCACCCGCAATCTTATAACTCGGCATCCCACCAAGCGAATGCAGCCAAGCGCGATCAAATGGAAATTCAAAGTGTTCAGCAGTTAACTCCCATGCTTTTACGTGGTTCGGCATGGTATCCAAAAGCGTACCATCCATATCAAAAATAATTGCGTCGTATTTTTCTAGCTGTAACAAGACGTTAACCTCTAATGTTCATTTTTGTGCGCTAAAGCCTACACCGTTCGCTAAAGAACGGCGTACCATTACCGATATAAATATCAACAAACGGTTCTATCAGGTCGAATTATATGCACTCGATTCCATTTCTTTTTCTTGCTATTGCAAATGAAGACTAAAAATCAATAACTTGCTATATTGCGCACCCGAAAGGCTCCGAGTTCAGATAATAACAAAACTTTGCGTCTACTGATCCCTCTTCAGTCACGGCGTTTCAATACGGATAAATCATTAGTTAAGGCTCACTATGAAGATTAAGCATCAACTTCTACTCTTAGGATCGCTGTCACTATTGGCGATACTCGCTGTACTGGGAACCAGTACCTACTTCGCCCGAACTACCGACAACCTTTCCAATGCTGTTACGCAACTTGGGCAACTAGAAGTCACGCTTCTTAACCTTCGCCGCAACGAAAAAGACTTCTTACTCCGTAAAGATGAAAAGTACTTAGACAAATTCAACACAAATTCTGGATTATTCATTGAACAGAAACGTGCGTTAGAACAAATGCTTGAAGCGTCTAACGTTCCGCTACCGAATCAACTTGATAGCGAATTGGCAGAATATCGTAGCGCATTTACCAACCTGGTCGAGGCTTATAAAGCACTTGGCCTAACACCGAATGACGGAATCTTGGAGCAGTTCAAGCTCGAGCTAGAGAAGCAGCAGCGTAACAATCTGACACTATCTCTTGTCGAACTAGAAAAAGCGGTGCTTACGGGTTCTGATATCACTTTTGACAAAAGTGGCATCGCGACGCTAGATCGACTAGGCCAGGAGGTGTTAACGCAACGCTCCATCATTGGTTATAGATACGACCAAGGTTTATTAGGTGAGACCCGTAGCCGCTCTCACAGTATTGAATCCGATTTCAAAGCCTTTAATCAAACCGTTCACAACGCGTTGGATCAAGCAATAGCGAGTCTAACGACAATCAAATGGGTCATCTCCGGCGGACTTATCTTGGCGATCGTCGCTTTAATAGGCGTTATCCTTCGCTCTATCAGTCGTGATGTTGATGCATTGCAAACCAATATTTCCACCATCGCTCGCTCTAACGATCTGACACTGCATGTGCCATCAGAGGGCAAAAATGAGATCGCTTCGATTGGTCGCGCGGTCAATAGCCTACTCGATAGTTTCAGAGCGCTGGTTGCCGATACGCAGCAGCAATCTAGCCAACTGAAACACAGCAGCAGCAACATGAGCTCCGAGCTTCAACATGTGGTTGAACAGTTCCACAGCCAGAGCGATCACACCAATTCAATGGCGGCTGCCGTTCAGCAAATGGTGACCACTATTGATGAGATCTCTCAAACCACACATAAAGCAGCCGATGTGGTTAACCAGGCTGCGGACAACTCTCAGCAAAGCCGTACCTTTGTTGATGACACGGTGAGCAATATTCAATCACTGTCTGCCGTACTCGCTGAAAGCAATGATGAAATTCGCTCATTGAGTGACCACGTAGGCAAAATTGGTGGTGCGGTGCATATCATTCAAGATATTGCAGAACAAACCAACCTCTTGGCACTGAATGCCGCCATTGAAGCGGCGCGTGCGGGTGAGCAAGGTCGTGGTTTTGCCGTGGTTGCTGATGAAGTTCGAGCATTGGCAAGCCGAACTCACCAATCTACCGAAGAAATCACCAATTTGGTGACCGCCATTCAATCTCAAATGACCACAGTGGTTGATGATATTGAGCAGTGCAATACTCAAGGTGCAGCTACATTATCCGCCTCTGCCAAGTTAGATACAGCACTACAACAGATTTCTACTGATATGTCTGAAATTCAAGCAAACTCAGAGCAAATCGCTGCAGCCATTGAAGAACAAGGCATTGTTATGAACCAGGTTGGCGAGTCGATTACTGAACTGAATGAGATCTCCACTGACAATATGAACAACGCCAATGCCTGTATTGAAGAGGTTCAAAAAGTCTCGGGGCAAACTCAACATATGGATGATGTGGTATCGAGCTACAAAATCTAGTCCTAACTCAAACACAGATTACCCTTACCAAGCCTTTGCCCAGCGCAAAGGCTTTTTCTTATTATCAACAAAATCTAAAAACTGTTTACTATTCTCGCTTCTTGGTGAGAAACCTCTTATCGCCTAACCTATAGATGTTCACTCATCAGGAGACTAACCCCATGCAAAAAACACTTTTATTGACTGGAGCGACAGATGGTATTGGCCTAGAAACTGCAAAAAAGCTTGCTCTACAGGGTCACCACATCCTAATGCATGGGCGCAATGAAGCGAAACTCAATGCCGCGGTAGAAGAAGTTGCAGCGTTAAATCGCAATGCCAAGATTGAAAGCTATGTCGCTGACCTATCTGTCCTGAGCGAGGTAAGCCAACTGGCCACTCAAGTTTCAGAGATGCACGGTAAGCTCGATGTGATTATCAACAACGCCGGCGTTTTTGCTACACCGAACGCTCTGACAAAAGACGGCCTAGATGTACGTTTTGCGGTCAATACCATCGCCCCATACATTCTGACTCGTCAGTTACTGCCACTATTAAACAGTAATGGCCGCGTAGTGAACTTATCATCCGCGGCTCAAGCACCTGTTGATGTTCAAGCAATGGTTGGCCGCCCGGTGCTCTCTGACAATGGCGCGTATGCACAATCAAAACTGGCGATTACAATGTGGACGCAGGCCTTGGCGGCTGAGTACCCAAACGGGCCAGTGTTTGTTGCTGTAAACCCTGCTTCCTTCTTGGCCAGCAAAATGGTTAAAGAGGCATATGGCGTCGCCGGTAACGATCTCAATATTGGTGCTGACATTCTTGTGAGAGCTGCACTGTCGGATGAGTTTGCCAACGCCAGCGGTCTCTATTTTGATAACGACATCGGCCAGTTTGCTAAGCCGCACAGCGATGCTCAGAACACCACCAAGGTAGCGGCTGTCATGTCTGCACTTGATCAGTACCTTTGATAAAGTAAACAAAGTGGGTTTGTATCATAAATCCCAGTATGGGGGCGTACCAAAGTAGTCACTAAAGAAATCAATAAAGGCTCGAACTTTCGGGGCAACGAGCCTTGAACTTGGGTACAACACCCAAATAGCGGTATCCGATTGGTACGGGGTTTGCTGTAAAATCTCCACCAGCTCCCCACTTTTTATTTGCTGATACACACTCCATGTGCTGCTCATTGTAATACCATGACCTGCCATACAAAGCTCACGTATCGCATCGCCATTATCTGAACGAATTTTGCCCGTGATTTTAATGCTGATGTCACCATTCGCCGTTTTGAAATCCCAATGGTCGATACCAGTAATTCTAATGCACTGATGATCTTTTAAAGCCTGCGGCGAATCGGGCGTTCCATATTTAGCCAGGTAATCGGGTGAAGCACAGATGATACGATGGTCTGGTGCTAATTTTTTGGCAATCAAACTCGAGTCTTTTAGTTCGGCGTTGCGAATGGCGACATCAAAACCGCCATCCACCAAATCAACAATCGAATCAGAAAAGCGTAGGTCGACTGAAAGCTCTGGATTTTGCTCCATAAATGCGTTCATAGCTGGCAGTAAATGCATACGTCCAAAAGACGAAGGTGCTGTCACTCGCAACGTGCCGGACGCTAATGCCCCCTGCCCGCCAATAGAAGCTTTGGCGAGTTCAACACTATCAACGACATTTTCTGCATGAGGTAAAAACGCCTCCCCCTCTTGCGTTAGGGATACTTTTCGAGTGGTGCGATGTACTAGCCTTGCACCGACACTTTCCTCAAGTTTATTGATATGGGCACTCGCCACGGCAGGCGACAAGCCAAGCTCTTGCCCTGCCTGACTGATGTTATGGGTACTCGCTAGACGAATGAATAAACGTAGATAATCAATGTTCATAGCCAATAATCCACAAAGTTATTTTTTCACCATGACTAACTCATGATCCATAAGCTCTCTAACAAATGGTGACGGAGTCGATTGATAGGTTATCCACACACGACTTTTCGCACGGGTCATCGCCACGTAAAACAAGCGCCGTTCTTCTGCGTAAGGATAGTCATCCGAGCCTTTCGTTAGCGCATCACTTAAATGGATAAACTTGCGCTTAGCAGGGAACTGCCCTTCATCGGCATTCACAATAATAACAAAGTCGGCTTCTTTACCTTTACTCGAATGACAGGTCATAAACTCTAATGACAGATTAATAAACCGCTTCTGCCAATCGCTAAAGAGCTCTGGTTTATGATAATGATTACGACCAAGCAGTAGCACCGATTTAGCACTCTTTGCCTTGCTGTTGATATCATCGAGGATCTTCTCCACTCGATTACCGTGTTCAATCACTACCGCTTTTTGCTTCACCGCTTTGTGGCTTTTTATCTCTTTCCTGATTTGCGCTGGGTTAGCCTGAATAAAATCTGACGCCACTGCACTGAGTTTGTCACTAAAGCGATAAGTCGTATCGAGTAAATGTACCGATGAATGAGGGAAACGGTCACTAAACTCGGTGGTCAAATCCACATCGGAGCCAGTAAACTGATAAATTGACTGCCAATCATCCCCAACCGCAAACAGCGAGGCTTTGTTATCTTGCTGCTCACACAAAGATTGCACTAGAGCCAGTCGATCCGGTGAGATATCCTGGTACTCATCGACCATGATGAACTTCCATGGTGAGGTGAACTTTTTCGACGTCACTCGCTTAGTGGCATTGGTGATCATCGAGGTAAAGTCGATCTGATCGTTGTCTTTGAGCATCTTTTGCCAAGCTTGATAGCAAGGCCAGCACAAGGCTAACTCACTGTTTAAGCGCGTGTATTCGGCATCATCGATGAGTCGCTCTTGAATCGCTTTTTTGCTCAGCCCTGTTGCGATCAGTTGATCGAGCTGCTGCTCAAGCCATGCGATTAACTTAGGGTTTTCGCTCTGACTGCCAAGCTCTTCATCGCCTTTTAGGTAAGCAATAGGCCATTTAGATAGGTGCTTTTGCCAACGCTTGAAGTTGGTGGGCGTCATCCAATGTTTTTTCAGCCAGTCAATACACCAACCGTTTTTCTGTGCTGACTCTGTAGCGAGCGGCGTAAGCTTCGGCGGTTGGATTTCTGTCTCTTTGAGGATTTGTAGACCAAGCTGATGGAAAGTCAGTACCGCGATATCATCGGCAGTTTTGCCAAGCTTTCTCTCTAGTCGTTCACGCATTTCGTTGGCAGCATCACGGCCAAAAGCAACAAGAAGTATCTGCTCTGGTTGTGCTAAATGACTTTGCAGCAAGTACGAAACCCTTGCCATTAGCACACTGGTTTTGCCTGAACCAGCCCCTGCTAAAATCAAATTCTGATCATTGTTGTGCAGAACGGCCATTTGCTGCGAGTCGTTCATTGGCGACGATTCTGACTGAGTAAAAAGCACCTGCCAGTTTTCACGCTCATCAACTAGCCATTGGGTATTGCGCTCTTCCAGTGCTTGCTGCGTTTCATCTAGCCATGGTAATAGCTTTTGAATTCGATTCGGCATAGTACGCATTGCTTCCGAGATAGACATGTTCATCTCTAGAAACTGACTGTTTACCTCATCTACCCATGCTGTCATCATCGAATGCGGTAAGAACTGAGGCAGCGTACGCAATCTCGTCAACTCCTGCTCCCACTTTGGTAAGTAGGTTTTAAGCATGGCACTTTGTTCTCGATGCCAGTTTTGGTAAACCGTGACGGCTTGCTTGGCAAAACGCTGCGCTTCCTGCCATGGCAGACCTTGTACGACCCAACACACCTGTTTATCATCACTCTCATGGGCATGAACGGTAATTGAAGACCAAATCAGGCCGCGCTTCACGCTGAGTTTGCCGCTCCATTCACAGAAAGGTATTCGTACCTCCGCTCGAACAGAATGCAGCACTAGACAATGCGGTTGCAATTCAATGGTTCGGAACTCGTGTTGAGTAAAGATTTCGGCGGTAGGAGTGGCGGTTAGCAGCATGATAAATCGAAATAACGGGTATTCATTGTGAGTTATAGTAGTCAGTCTACTGTATCAATTCGCTAAATCCATCCAAGTTTATGTAATAAGTGTGAAAAAGAATCCAAATAAAAACGCTCCCAGTCGTTGGGAGCGCTTTTTATCATCACTTTACTTGTTGGTCGGTGTCTGTAGCTTCTCCATCACCTCATCCAAGTTAAAGCTCGCTGCTTTTTGCCTTGGCGGATATTCTTTGAAAGTCTCTAGGAACTTACCTACATATGCTTGGGCTGGTACAAGTAGATATACCCTGTCGAGCATCCAATCATAGTAAGTGTTAGAGGTCACGTCAGCGACTTCATAAGGATCCATTCTCAGGTTGAAGATTTTCGGTACACGTAGCGTAACAAACGGTTCTGCCCAAATGCGCAGTGTTCCCTCTACGCGCTGCTCCATAAACACTACCTTCCAATTGTTATAACGCAGGGCGGTGAGATCGCCATCATCAGAGAAGTAGAAAATTTCCGCACGTGGAGACTCTTCCGTTTCTCCTGTTAAATACGGTAAGAAGTTGTAGCCATCTAAATGAACCTTGAAGCTCTTGTCCCCGGCTTGGTGACCTTTAAGTAGCTTCTCTTTCACATCTGGCTCACCCGCTGCGGCTAGGAAAGTTGGTAGCCAATCCATGTGGTGCATAATGTTGTTAGACACACTGCCCGCTTCGATTTTGCCTGGCCACTTAACCATTGCTGGCACTCGGTAAGCCCCCTCCCAGTTGGTGTTTTTCTCGCCACGGAAAGGCGTAAGACCAGCATCCGGCCAGGTGTTCATATGTGGACCATTGTCTGTGGAGTAGAACACAATGGTATTGTCTTCAATGCCTAGCTCGTCGACTTTCTTAAGCAACTCCCCAACATGGTTATCGTGCTCAATCATGCCATCGGCATAAAAGCTGATGCCTGATTTACCCAAATTGCCATCTTTAACATGGGTACGGAAGTGCATACGCGTCGCATTCCACCATACAAAAAACGGTTTCTTTGCTGCCACAGCACGATCCATAAAGTCGAGTGCCGCCGACAAGGTTTCTTCGTCTACCGTTTCCATGCGTTTACGAGTTAAAGGTCCTGTGTCCTCAATTTTGCCGTCAGCAAATGATTTGATGACGCCTCGAGGGCCAAACTGTTTGCGAAACTCTGGATTTTTTGGATAGTCAATATTTTCTGGTTCTTCCTCAGCGTTCAAGTGGTAAAGGTTACCAAAGAACTCATCAAAGCCATGGGCGGTGGGTAGAAACTCATCTTTATCACCCAAATGGTTTTTACCAAATTGCCCGGTCATATAGCCGTGGGGCTTAAGTAGCTCTGCAATCGTGGCATCTTCTGCTTGCAAACCTAAATCTGCGCCAGGAAGACCGACTTTACTCAGACCTGTGCGAAGTACGCTTTGACCGGTTATAAATGTCGAGCGCCCAGCCGTACACGACTGCTCGCCATAATAATCAGTAAACATCATTCCGTCTTTAGCAATGGAATCGATGTTTGGCGTCTTGTAACCCATTAAGCCAAATGTGTAAGCACTGACGTTGGATTGACCAATGTCATCACCCCAGATAACGAGGATATTAGGCTTATCCTCGGCATACGCACTTGCTGAAACACCAATTAACGCGGTAGCCAATACAGCTAAGCTCCGCTTAAACCTTGTTGTCGTTGTCATGTAAACCTCTACGTTAGTTGGTTGCATCCTGCCCATTAACATATAGTCGCTAACATGCATAACTACCACTAACGCAACGACTTTTCTTGAAAACGTCATCTGGCAATAAAGCTAAATTATTCGACAATAATCACATGCCATTCGGTAAGCTTTCCTAGGCCTTTCATAGCTAAAACCCTAAAATATCAGATAGATAAGCATGCTTTATAACTTTTCTTTATAGTCTCTATAAGAGGACTTCCAACTGCAACTCGCCTAAAGTGCCAAGCATCCGGATACCTTTGGGTGTCTCGTTCAAATCCAATAAGTTAAAAGACGATGGAGTCTCGAATGGCGAACCACTTAAGTAAGATTGCAATGGGCGTAGGCCTGGTTGCAACCTCTTCAGCAGCAGTTGCAGCCGACCAACCTAATATCCTAGCGATTTTTGGTGATGATGTTGGTTACTGGAACATTAGCGCATACAACCAAGGCATGATGGGCTACGAAACCCCAAACATTGACCGTATTGCTAATGAAGGTGCCCTATTTACTGACCATTACGGTCAGCAATCATGTACCGCTGGTCGCGCGGCCTTTATTACTGGTCAAGAACCTTTCCGTACTGGTCTACTCACCATCGGTATGCCAGGCTCTACTCATGGTATCCCTGACTGGGCACCAACCATCGCCGACCTTCTGAAAGATCAAGGCTATGTCACTGCTCAGTTCGGTAAAAACCATCTTGGTGACCAAGACCAACATCTTCCTACTCAACACGGTTTTGATGAGTTCTTCGGTAACCTTTACCACTTGAATGCCGAAGAAGAGCCGGAAACTTACTACTATCCAAAAGACCCAGAGTTTCGTAAAAACTACGGTCCTCGCGGTGTCATCAAGTCTTACGCAGACGGAAAGATCGAAGATACCGGTCCTATGACACGTAAACGTATGGAACACGCGGACGAAGAGTTCCTTGCGTCTTCTCTGGCATTCATGGAAAAAGCAGTCAAAGCGGACAAGCCTTTCTTTATCTGGCACAACACGACGCGTATGCACGTGTGGACTCGCCTACAAGAAAAATATCAAGGTAAGTCTGGCATTTCTATCTACGCTGACGGCATGCTAGAGCACGATGACCACGTAGGTATCTTGCTAGACAAGCTGGATGAGTTGAAGATTGCTGACAACACTATCGTTATCTACTCTACGGATAACGGTGCAGAAACAGTAAGTTGGCCAGATGGCGGTGCAACTCCATTCCATGGCGAGAAAGGTACAACGTGGGAAGGCGGTATGCGTGTTCCTCAGCTTGTTCGCTGGCCGGGTACCATTGAACCGGGTACCAAGATCAACGAAATGATGGCGCACCAAGACTGGTTACCAACACTACTTGCCGCTGCGGGCGTGCTGATGTTAAAGAAAAACTGGCAGAAGGCTACAAAGCGAACGGTAAAGACTGGCGTGTACATATCGATGGTTACAACTTCAAACCGTTTTTCGAAGGTAAAACGGATGAAGCGCCGCGTGAGTCGCTACTTTACTTCACTGCGAATGGTGAGCTAAACGCAGTGCGTTGGAACGATTGGAAACTGCACTTTGCTACTTTAGAGGGTAACATCACTGATGCAGTTCGATTTGCACCTAACTGGCCGAAGATCATCCACCTACGTGCTGACCCATTTGAGAAAGCACCACACGAGTCTGGCATGTACCTACGTTGGATGGCTGACAACATGTGGCTATTCGTACCGATTCAAGACGTACTAGGTGATTTCTTCAAGACGCTACCAGACTACCCATTGCAGCAAGGTCAAATGATGAACCCAGCGGCGATTGATTACCAATCTCTGGGTCTCAAAGGCAAAATGCATCAGCTTGATCAACTACAGAAACAAGTTGAGCAAATGAAATAACGCTTCGTTGGAAACAAGCAATCTAAAGCAAGCGCTATAAAAAAGGCCAGTCACTGATAAAGTGACTGGCCTTTTCTTTTTGGCTTCAATTAAACGTAATACGCTTCAACTGTACCTTTAAGTTTGATCAGCATAGGTTGACCCCAGCGGTCTTTCGCTTTTGGAGAAGGGATTTTAACCCAACCTTCGCTGATGCAGTATTCTTCAACGTCTGTGCGCTCTTTACCATTTAGGCGAATGCCAATTTGGTGTTCAAAACACTCAGCCACGTGATGTGGGCTACGAGGGTTGCCTGATAGATGATCTGGTAATTCTGGCTTTGCGTTGTCGCTCATGGTGATAACCTGAATGAGTTAGTGAAAAGTGGCTCATTGTAGTCAATACCTCCCACCTCCTCAACTAATCTCTAACGATGTCACGCGATTTTCACGCACAATCTCTACTACATTGACCGTTTGGCCATCAAACTGAACAATTAATAATCCAGTTAAACCAGTCACTCTACATAATCCTCAATGGTCTTGGTACCGCACACTTCACAGACTCGGTGACATGAATAGGCATGTGTAGAAGTCATTAATCCACCAAACACCCAGCCTTTTAATAGGTTGGCCAAAAACGCGCTGCTGTCTTGTGAATGTTCGCCTTCCGCTAGCGCTGGTTTTTCAACCAGCACCACAATGTGTTTCGTTTCAGCACAACATACACTGCATACACAGTTTTCAATCCTTTGCATCAAGGCACTCCTGACAATCAAACTGTTGATTTGGCGTCGATTGTAATTCAACCACACCACAAACTATGTTAACCAAGTAGCATATTCAAGCAAAATTATCGTCTAAGATTCGAACGATATGAGAGCGAGCGCGAATGAGATCCCAAAAAGAGACTATACGTCAGTGTCTTTCGAAGATGGCTCCTGGTTTGCCATGCGTTTGTTGGCCACTCGGCGATCAAACTCTGTAATACGCGCTAAGAACTGGCTCATCTCCTCTTTTGGAATAGATGTCGCCAACGGAAGGTCTGCCGTTAGTGGATTCACTGCACGGTTACGCACCAAGACTTCAAAGTGCAAGTGTGGGCCAGTCAGTCGACCTGTTGCCCCTGCGAGCGCAATCTTCTGGCCACGTTTCACTTGCTGTCCTTGCCTCACCAGAAACTTGGATAAATGAAGGTAGCGTGTGGTGTAAACATTATTGTGCTCAATGACCACATACTTGCCAGCGTAAGGATGGTTGCGGATAGCCGTTACCTTACCATCACCAGTTGAATAAACTGGGGCACCTACGGGCGTTGCAAAGTCGGTGCCGTTATGCGGAGAAATGCGTCCCGTTACCGGATGCTTGCGTTTAGGATTGAAGTGCGAGGTTACTCGGCGATAGGCTTTATCTATGGGGAATCGGTCAAAAGCTTGCTCTAGACTGTTTCCTTCACGGTCGTAGAAGCGACCATCCTCTGCTAAGAATGCCGCGACCTCGCGATTACCAAGCGTAATAGAGATTCCCTGAACTTCTGCATTACCGGTTGGATGATTACCTAAGTATTGATGGTTAACCAAAATCTCGAAACGGTCGCCTGCGCGCAGTTCTCTGGCAAAATTTACTTTATCTCTTAGTACTTGTGTAATGTTGGCAATCTGTCTTGTTGAAAGGCCAGCTCGATGCGCGGAGGTTGAAAAACTGCCGTGAACCGTGCCTGAATATAGCGTTTCCTTCCACTCCCCCTTTTTTTCTTCAAAACGATACTCAAACGAGCCATCCGACTCTTTTGTATAAATAGCTCGCTCGACCAAACTTTCGTGGAAAATCATCGACTGCAACTGCTTTGATTCTGGATCGATGACCAGCTCAAGATGATCACCCGGTTTGATTGTGTCGAGTTTGAGTACGTTTAGATCAGCCTCTAGTACATGCTGGAGCGTAGAATAGCCAAGGTTCCATGATGAGAAAATCGTACTTAAGGTATCCCCAACTTTAACAAAGTAGTGAACTCGGGTTGAATGGTCTTTTTGCTGCTCTAGATTTACAACAGGATTTGAAACAGCCTCACCTTCGTAAGGAGTTATCTTTATTTTAATAGGCTCCGGTGTCGGGTCAGGCAGAAAGCTAATTAAAGAAGCAGTAGAGAGAGCGATGACAGCGGTAGTCATCAGTGCAGGACGAAGAAGCTTCATGGTAGTGAATCGAAAAACAAACAGTTGTTATGTTATAACATTTTTCAGTAAGTAAAGAAAACACCAGTATTGTCCAACTTTGTATCAAACGATGAGTCAGAACCTACGTCATCATACTACGAAAGCAATGCACAACAGAAAAACGCCACAAAATCTTTCAATTTTGTGGCGTTTTGTGGTTCAAAGTATCAGGAGGGTCTATGGCACACCATGACCTTTAGATGCTACCCAAACTCGATACCACTGCTCTCGCGTCAACTCAATGTCTAACGCAGAAATAGCCGCCTTCACACGGTCAATTTTACCAGAGCCAATGATAGGCAATGGATTCGAAGGCAGACGCATAACCCAAGCGTAAATCACTTGGTCGATACTTGCTGCACCAACTTCAGCACGAATCGCTTCAAGCTCGTTGCGAACACGCTGAGCTTGCTCTGATTGACCATTAAAGATCTCACCACCAGCAAGCGTAGACCACGCCATTGGCTTGACACGCAGTTGCTGCAGTTGATCTAAAGTACCATCGTGAGCGACCTCAAAGTTAAGCGGGTTGATCTCAACTTGGTTCGTCACCAGTGATTTGCTCAATCGCGATTGCAATAACTCATATTGACGAGGTGTAAAGTTAGACACACCAAAGTGTTTCACTTTACCAATTTTATAAAGCTCATTAAACGCGTCAGCAACTTCATCCGCGTCCATCAAAACGTCAGGACGGTGGATAAGCAGAACGTCTAGCTCGTTCACACCCAATCTTTGTAGAGAGTTGTCTACAGACTCATAAATGTGCTTCGCGCTGGTATCGTAGTGATTGATCTTACGATCGGAAAACTTATCGCTACAAAGCTTGATATCGCATTTTGAAACGACTTGGATTTGCTCACGGACAGATGGGTCCAATGCTAGCGCTTCACCAAACAGTGTCTCACACTCATAGTTGCCATAAATATCGGCATGATCAACCGTCGTCACACCCAGTTCGATATGCTGTTTAAGGAAGGTCAAACGCTCTTGCGGTGTCATGCCCCAATCAGCCAAACGCCAATACCCCTGAACCAGTTCGGAAAATTCCGGCCCATTTGGCGCCATCGTTACTTTAGAAACCATGGGTTATCTCCTTATTTAAATCTGCCCACATCCTAAGCTTGTTTCCCAAGGCTCACAACGGGTAAAATTCGAAAAAACGAACTGGAGTACGAAGTTGTGAGCTTTGCTGAAAGACTTAAAGAATTGATTGGACAAGAAAGCGTCAGTGGCTTTGCTCGCCGTGTTGAACTCTCCGAAGCGCTTATACGCAAATATCTTAAAGGCAGTGAACCAAGCTTAGCAAAAGCCAATCAAATCGCTATGAAAGCCAACTGCTCACTAGAGTGGCTCGCCACTGGTTGCGGCTATTTATATCGTCAAGCTGAAGTGGTTGATATGCCCGCCTATCAGCTCGCTTATGAAACCGTGCTAGGTAATAAACTCGCTGACAGTGACACCCTTACCCACCGCAAACTCATCATCGCGTATCAATACTTACGTGCTACTAAGAAAAACGATGGGCATTTAGATGCGCATGGAATGAAAAGACTGCTGGCTAGCATTAATAACTAATAAATTACTCATTAAAAACCTCAGAGCTTTTACACTAACTTAAACACACTTAACATTACCGCAACAACCATCAGTAACACATAGATTACACCGCTCCAAGTATTAAAGTTACAAATAGGTCAGCATTCACTCCTTTGATAAATGTGACCAAGATTAAACACACGTTTGAATAAAATACCTTACACTAATATCAACAAACAGATTTATTAAGAGCGAAGGAATATTCCCCAACGCGAATAGAACCAACTCTCCAATAATGTCCCCCAACAGTGGTATTCAAAAATAGAAATATTTTTGAAGGGGGTTCTTATATCCGAAAAACGGAATAAATATAAAAAGGAATACATATGAAAAGTCTATTCAAACTTTCTACCTTGGCAGTGAGTGTATTTGCTGCATCGCAAGTTGCTGCTATTGAGTTGTATAATGCAGAGGGTACGAGCGCGAACATGTATGGCGCAATCGCTGCTCAAGTCAGTGCGTATGATTACGATGAATCAACTATTATCGGTAATGATGCAGGCTTTGCTTATAACTCAGACCAAACGCACATTGAAGACCCAGGCTCTTGGTTTGGTTTTGATATCAAACATCAAATGGGCAAAGTGTATGGTCTAGCAAAGGTTGAATGGGATGTGGACTTCTCAACATCAACAGACCTTGATACGCGTCGCGCGCTAACTGCACGCCAAACATTCGCTGGTTTCGGTCACGATGACTTTGGCTCAATTACCATTGGTCGCCAAGAAAGTCCGTATATGAAAACAGACAAGGGTTACTACGCTTATTGGGTTGGCGGTCTTAACATGATGCAATCTGACGAATTAGGAAGCCGCCGCTCTCAAAACACGGTTGTTTGGCAAAATGACTTTGATAACCTTTACGTAGGCCTTCAATATCAAGCTCGCCGCAGCGTAGATGACCTAATTACTTTTGGTGGTAACGGACTGAACTTTGGCTCATTGCTTCAAGTTAATCCTACAGAAACTAACCCTACAGTTACAATTAAAGGTGGCTATGGTGCAGCAGTTGCTTATACTATTGAACAAACTGGTACATATTTAGCGGCAGCTTACAACCAAGCTAACGATATCAACGGTTCGTTCATTGATCTTCTTGGCATTCCTCTTGCCTCAGCGGCAATTACAGCTACTGACGCAGAGGTTAAGCAGTACGCGCTAGCACTTGAGCAACATTTGCTAGAAGGAGCATTGTCTCTTTCTGCTCGATACGAAGAGTTTACCGCTAAAGATGGTCTAAACGCTTTTGATTCGAAAACGACCACATTCGGTTTTGGTGCAAATATGTACCTGTCAGACGCATTCCGTATTTACGCTGGCTACGAAATGGCTGAAGAAAAAGATGAAAAGCTTAGCCGCACTAAGACTGAAATGACATCGTTTAACCTTGGCGCTGCTACGCTCCTGTACCATGGGGTGAAGTTTACCTGGAAAGCTACACAGACGATCTAAAACTTAACGATGGTTTGAACTTCAGTGATGGCTCTATTGGCGTAGAGTCGAAAGGCACGCACTTCTTCCTAGGTGCTGCAGTATTCTTTTAAAGAGTAATTAAATTACTCGTTCCTAATTTAAAATTAAAAGGTCTTTTATGACTCCATAAAAGACCTTACTTCGTTTATATACACAGACGCATATCGAATAAAAATCAAACTATAGTATACCTAGACTTAATTATTAAGTATTTTGACCGTGACACAACAGTACTATCTATAATATTGATAGTTCGACCCCACCGCATAGGTTAAGAGATATCTTTAGTTGGTTGAAAAAGCAGTAACTACCATTCGATAGAAGCACCATCAAGTACTCGAAACGTAACTGTCTGTTCTAAAGTGAGACTCTCTGCCACTCTGATAATACCTAACGCACCTTCCTCTGCAGTAAAGGTGGCATTTTCACCACCAATATCGGTTTGGATCCAACCCGGATGAATCGCTAACGTTTTTCCACCTTGCGGTTCAAGAAAAATGACAATGGTTCAAACACAAAAAACGCCATCACCAATCGGCAACAGCGCTTGTTGAGATCATAAGTGAAAACACCTAGGCAGCGATATACAAAATAGCGCAGGAGCTTACAAACACGACCACAATGTAAGGCATGACCCACTTGAAGAAGCGTCCATATGCACATTGGCAATCGCCAACCCAGCAACAACTGTAGCAGCAGTCGGCGCAAACAAGTTAATCCAACCCGAACCCAACTGATAGGCAGTTACAACGATATCTCGGTTGACGCCTGCAAAATCGCTCATCGGCCCCATCAAAGGCATCGAGACCGTCGCTAGACCTGAGCTCGAAGGAATAAAGAATGCCAACACTATATGCGCGATGTAACTTACGACAGCAAACACGCCGCTGTCGAGGCCCACAACCATGCCTTCTGCCCAGCTCAGGATAGTATCGGTAATATTGGCGTCGTTCATGATGACATTGATGCCTTTGGCAACAGCGATAACCAAGGCGACACCAATCATGTCCTTACAGCCTGCAATAAAGGAACGAACAAACTGCTCTTCAGGCATACGATTGATCAAACCAATCAAAATAGCTGCAACTAAATAGACTATCGAGATTTCCTTTAACCACCAGTTGAGCGCCGGTACAAACGTGACACCGATGTCCTCCCAAGGGATCACACCATAAATCATGAGTGCAAAGGCACCAAAGAACACGGTCATTGTGATTTTGTGTTGCTTCGTATATGGCAAGGCCGTCGGCTGAGCAGAGAACTGATCAGAGAACGTAATATCACTGAGTAATGATTGGCTCGGGTCGGCTTTTACCTTAGCGGCATAGCGCATAATAAACACGCAAGTCACCAAATAAAGCACCGCAAACGCGAACAACCTAACCACAATCCCATCACCAAGCTGAATTTCAGCAAAGCGTGAGGCCACACCGGTGGCGAATGGGTTGACGGTACTGGTTGCGACACCAATGCCACTACCAAGTAGAATAATACCCGCGACGACTAAGCGATCGTAACCCGCAGCGATAAACAGCGGCAGTAAAATAACCCAAAGGCTCACCGTTTCTTCACTCATACCGTAGGTGCTGCCGCCCACCGCTAAAATGAAAATCAAAATCGGGATCAGCCACTGCTCTTTGCCCGTAAAACGCTTAGACAGCGCGCTGACACTTGCATCCATGGCGCCTGTTTGAATTGTCACATTCAAAAAACCACCAATCATTAGTACAAACAAGATGATAGAGCTAGCATCACCAAAGCCCGAGAGTGGAGCTGCAAATACATCGAACACGCCTTGCGGATTGCTCTCTAGCTCTTGGTAAGTACCCGGAATCGGCAGAAGTCGCTCGCCACCGGAATAACTGCTGACATTTTCAGCGCTGATCACCTCGCCACTGTTTGCCGTTCGATAGTCGTATTTTCCACTAGGTACAAACCAAGTCATCAACGCGACTAATGCGGTGATAATAAACAGCAACGTATAAACCGTGGGCATTTTAAATGTCCACCCTTTTGATTGCGTTGTCACTTCTGTGGTCATAATAACCTCCTTGATAATATTCTAATGCGCGTCTTAATTAGGAAAGCCGCGCGATACCATTCGTCCAAACTTGTTGAATTGAAAAATCGGTGGGATTTAGCATCACAAAATCAGCATCTCGTGCCTGTTCTATTCGGCCTTTATTGGAAAGACCTAAACGAGCTGCAGGGTTACAAGTAATACAACGCAGTGCGAGTTCGAGCGGAATGTCATATAGCATTACAGCGTCGACCACGGCTTGAAATAGGCTGTCGATTTTGCCGCTGTCAGTCCCTATTACATTGCCATGTGGGTCAAATCTCGGCAGGCTTGCATTGGCGTCAGAGGTAAAACTGATTTGTTCGATTGGTACGCTGGCCTCTAACATCGAGCTGAGCGCTTTGGCACATGCCACTTCGCCATCGGCCAACAACCCAGCGTTTGTACTGGTGGTAAAATCGACAAAACCACCGTCTAGTGCAAATTGGATACCCGCCTCAAACAACCTCGGATTCCGGTTAATATGGGTAGGCCAAAACAGTGTCTGAGGTAAGTCGCTGTTTTTAATAACCTCGCTAAGCAAACTTAACTGCTCTTGTTCATCACCAAGGTGACACAGCACGACACCTGTCTTACCCGCTAGGCTTGCGCTGGTTCGTACACTTCTACCAATTGAGTATAAGTCTTCAAAGCGAACGACTGAGCCTCGATGATCGGACAGCGCGAGCTCCCCAAGTCCAATCGCATCAGGCAGGTACAAAATGTCCTGCTCTATGCTATCGGTTATCGTGCAGGGTGGCAGATGATACGAACCTGTGTAGAAATAAGTGGATACGCCTTGTTTTGTCAACTCACGGCTCTTACCCAGCAAGTTTTCTACCGAGCGCGTGATGGAATCGGTGCCTAGTGCACCCGCGGCGCAAGTGACACCCGCATTTAACATCTCTTGTGCAGTGACTTCTATCGTACGATTACCAAAGCCTCCTTCTCCACCACCACCTACAATATGTACAAGTCCGTCAACAAATCCAGCACAAGTATATTTTGTTCGCCATCAGTAACAGTAAACACATCACTGTAGGTGTTATTTGGCGTAGATACTTTAAGAATCTTGCCACCACCAATTATAATATCTCGAAGGCCAACATACTCTGGCGCATAGAGAATAATATTTTTAATAACGTGCAACATACTCTACTCCTAATAAGTGAGCATTTATATTGAAGAGAAAATAGAAACAACCAACAATTGAACTAAACACGTGCAACGCTATATACCTCAACACGTATAGCACAGTAAAAAATTCAAAAAGTTGTTATTAATTCGAATCAATAGCCGTCATCCGTATACAGGCACGGAAAAAGCATTAATTCTCAGAAAAACGGAAAGTTATTCGTTGCACCATTCGCTGAGAGCGTGGCGACTGAGGCGATAGAAGCCAATAAAAGTAACAGCGGTGATGCAAGATTCAGCACACAAGCATGCACGGTATATTAACCGTTTAACTTGTTCATGTGTGAAAACTTGAGACATAGCTGTACCCAATTGAAAAGAAAGACCGTGTCAGTCTAGTGGGTAAAACATTTAATAAATGTGACAATCATCGTAATTATCCATATTACTTCACTTCTACAAAGCAGCGACACGTAATTTGTGATCTTTCTATCAAAGCTAATCACTCATTCAATAAATGTATTTTTTGAATAATCTTCCAGTATCAAAACTAATTTAGCTATCCATATAACTATACTATCACCATTAATGAATAAGCATTCAGAATATCGAGAAATTTAATATTGTCGAAATAAAGAATGCCTTCTACCATTTTGCTTTATTCAACGCATTAAATCGTTAGCCTTAGATCCAACGTTAATGAGCAAAGCGGAAAAGCAACTTCTCACAAAGGTAACGCAGTGTTTCATGTCATCCGACAAAATCGATTATTTGATTACGTGTTCGCACAGCGAAGCGCGGTTTCCGTCATGACGCACTCCACCTTTCTCGGTTTCTATAAGCTCAGTCGACATGCATTGAGCGAGTGGTATAACGAATAGCCCTCCCTTCTCTTTCAAAATATTGAACCACAGAAGTTCACCAACATTCAGAGTCATGGCGTATTCGGCTCTGACTTATTTTGTACTGTCTGTACTGATATTTCGTCAGTATGAAGGGAATCTTTATGCAAACAAAACACACTCTTGCTACCGTCGTGGCTAGCCTAGTTCTATTAACTGCTTGTGAAAGCGACAACGACCAACAAGCAAACAATCAAAGCAGTAGTGATACCTACACTAAGCGTCTATTTTTGGGTGGGGGTCACTTGACTGCCTGTTCGTCCATGACACCCGGAGACTGCAATGATTGGGATAAAGTTCGCTCTACGCTGTTTGCCGACATCGACGATGCAGCAATTCGCACACCACAATCCGAAGCGGTATCCATTTCAGAACAATATGTAACGCGCGTGCTCAGCACAAGTGCATGGCAAAATGAACCCGAGTGGCAAAGCGCCCTTGAAAACACATTTCAAACCTTACAAGCCGAAAACCCCTCTCTTAAATATGACTCTTGGGATGCCTTTAAATCGGCGTTTATCAATGTCTCTGTCACTAGCGTTAACACCAAAATCGACGGCGTAGACGCTGATGGCGATTACTTGTGGTACAGCTCATCCTCTGATCAATGGGACGCGCTGCACTATTTAAAGATGGACGATGGCTTAATTCAATACACTCCAAACTCTGCAAACCTCGCTTTACTGCTTGATGTATTCGCAGAAAACAGCGCCGTTTCAGCGGCAATCAGCACGCTTGAACAAAATAAGCAGTATCCCTATATAGACTTGGTGAACGCGCTATCACCGGCCTTTAACTCTCTCACTATTGAAGACCAATATCGTCTACTTAGAGCGCTGCGCAATGATGTAGCTTACCAACGCCCTCACGAGCGAGTTGCACTTTCTGATACCTACAGCGAGGACTCTATCAGTGCTTATCAGGCTTTTGTTTCTCTCGCTTCAGAAAACAAACCTGACGGTGAAAAACCCACTGTCCTTGTCATGACTTCATCATCGAACAACAATTACGACGTTGCCGATTTCTATGTAGATATTTTTGAGCAAGCAGGTGCAAACAGCTCGTGGCTTCCTATCGATCGAGCCTATCGACAAGCGGTAGACACTGGACGCTGTGAAGACTTGCAGCTATTTCACGACATCTATGCCGGTAAGCCTCATCAAGATATCTATTTCCCCGATTACGCCGCGATTAAACAGCAAGCATGTGAAACGCCGTCAAGCCTGCTAGAGCTGATTGCGTCCGCCGACGGTCTTTTCATAAACGGCGGAAGTCAAAGCCGAAGCTTAGATAGCCTCATTACCACACTTGGAGACAGTGAAGAAATGGCGCTGATCCGTCAACGATACGAAGAGGGCAAACTATTAGTGGGTGGCAGCAGCGCGGGTACCGCAGTCATGACCGGCGGTCAATTAGACGCCAATGCAAACACTAACCCTATGATTGATGGTGGCACCAACTACGATGTTCTCGTTGGCGGCTATCCATCCAGTGCTTTTGTGGCAACCGGTGGTCTTGGTTTATTTACCTTGGGGGTCACTGATACCCATTTCTCTGAGCGTGCTCGAGAAACTCGTTTGATTAAACTGCTGCAACAGCAACAGACGCGTTTTGGTTTCGGTATTGACGAGACAACCGCCTTGATTGTGAAACAGGTTGTCGGAGCGCAAGATGAGTCCCCAATTTCTATGTCCGTTGTCGGCGCCAACGGTGTTTATATCATTGATATGGCGGGCAGTTCCCTCGCAGAAGAGCAACCACTTTGGATTACGGATGTGAAAACCCACTTTTTGCGCGAAGGCGATAGGCTTGATGTTGATATGTCTCAGTTAAGCTACGACATTCAATTTAGCGAAGAGTCTTCCAACAACGAGATTGATGAAACAATCGCACCGCTAACCAACGATGATATTTTGTACACTAAACAAGATAATTACCGTTACCTTGCTCAGCAAATGATCGATGCGAAAGCAAACATGGCAAAAGGTACTAGTTACGAGAGTGACCCAACCTACACTGTCACGCTCAAACGTGACAGCCAATCAAAAGCCGTCACTAATAAAGAAGGCAATAGCTCTTACCAATCGATCTTAGTCGATATAACCTATCAAAACTAATTTCAAGCCCTAATAGCACCTTAAGAGCCACATCGTTGTGGCTCTTTTTTCAATATAGAATGCTAAAAGCTGGAAAATCACTGCTAACTCCTTACAATGCTCGCCTTAACCGATAGTAAGAGTATGCATTTATGATCCCAGATTACACCTTCGATACCCTCAACACTATGCCACGCCAAGAGCTAGAAGAGTTCGCTGCGCGTATGATCAGCCGCATGGTACCTGAAGATGTGATGACCGAGCTTTTTACCTTCGATCAGGAAGAAGTGGACAACGAAGATCGCATGCTAGCGACACAACTCGATGCCATCTTAAGAATGACGGCGATTGCGCTTTGCGAAATCCAGCAAGCATTTGACGATTCGGACAATGCAAATCAGAACAGTGAACGTATGACGCGCCTTGTTCTATGGCACTTTTATGCGGTTTCCTTCAACTTGGAAAGCGCCATCCCATTGCAAACGCATTGCAACCACGTTGAAGTCCTATTGAACAATAGGCCGAAGGATGTTCTAGGTTGGGTGAAGACGCTCAATGATTTATTGCACTCTTACGCAGAGCTCAATGCAAAAAAATAAACACCAACTGTACTGTAAATAGTAGAAACTGAATCGATCCTTCCTAACCTAATGTGAATACTGTTGTTGCCTTTGCTGGTGGCAACAACTCTACGCCAATTAGGAAACAGGAAGGCCGCAACATGTATTCAGATTTGCTTGAATCACAGCCCAAAAATAAATCGCAGCAACCACCTACAACACAGCGTCGCGATACCTCTTCTAAACCTTTATCAGACAAACGAGCAGACACCGACAACATCACCACAGCTCAACGCCAACCTCACCTCATAGACAATCGTCTCATGAATGTGGTGAGTGCGCCCCTTCAGCGCCCGTCAAACCAAGCTTCTCAGCCAAAGCTATCGACAAACAGTGTCGTACAAAGAGCTAAAGTACCGAATGGTTTCGATCCTGACGCATGGGAAAGTCTCACCCCTCACGCTCGAGCAGTCTATAAGCTGATCGCCCAATCCCCTAATTTCGATATCCTCCGTTATGACATGGGTGAGAACAAGCTCATTGCCGAATGCGCCAACCTTGGCATGGCTCTAGAGCTAGCGAGAAGTCTGTTAAATCACTAACCGATTACGCGACCATGGTTAACCAAAATGCCGCCAAAGCAAAAGCAGTGGCCAAACAAGTCGTTGGTTTCGGTCTTGGTGTTGGTACATCGGTTGGTGGGATGGCTCTCAAACCTGTTGCTAACGGTGTGGGGAACCATTTAGCTGGACGAGCGGTCAACGCGGGCATCAGTGTGACCGGAACAGGAGTTAAGAAGGTAAGCCAATGGGGTGCAGGTAAACTCACCGGCAAAAAGGTTGGCTCAGAAGATATGGACATTGCTGAAACACTGAGAAAAAACACCGGCAAAGCGGTTCATAACAGAGGCAGTGCTAAAGAGTGGATAGCAGAAAAAGCCCAGGATGCCTGGGATGATAAGTATTGGGTAGCCGGCAGCTTTGCACCCGTCTTACTAACAACGCTACTTACCGCGACATCGGTACTAACCGGTGGCCTAGCTTTAATACCAGGACTGGCCATTTCTGGTTTGATGGCAGCGACCAAAGCCGCTGTCGAAGTCGATAAAGTAGACCAGATTGAGCGAAAGCTGCTTTTGCAAGGAGAACCTAAACTGCGGGGAATACTAAAAGATATTGGTCTCGCCTATGTGCTATTCAACAACTGCAGATTTGGTAATGAAGACAAAATCATACAAGTGAAAAAATCCATGTTAGATTCGCACACGATCGTTCAGCACGCAGTTGATCATTTAGCATCAAAATAATACCCCTCTTTGCTCACCGTGCTCTTTAATCTGCAGATGTCATTGATACTTACATCAGTGACATCGCAAACTCTCTCATATGACGAGCATTGTCGGCGCTGTCTGCATCACCACAAGCCGTGCCGTAGTACTTAATACCTGGGGATGAATATATGGGTAGTGATTTATCCGCATAAGTCATTACAGTGCCCGCCTCGCGACACAAAGCACCAAAGGCGTAAGGCTTTATGAAGCTATGGAATTCGGGTAACAGCATACCTTTTATCCAATGAATGGGCTCATCGTTGTGCCATGCCCAGGCTAAATGACCCAGTTCATGCTCTAAAATGGCATCACGGGCATCTGCGGTCATTACAAAAAAACTACGACTAAAATTCAAATGTGCTTCGCCTACGAACCCGCCTCTCCCAAAAGCATGGCCTTCAGGTAGAATGAGTCCATAGTATCGACCTTTCTTCTGCATCGGTTGCAAGGTCGCTTCTCCAACGGTGTCGATTAATTGCTTATGTAAACGGCCAGTATCATGACTTTCAAACTCCTTGAGGTCAATGCGAGTCACGCCTGCAATAACTCTCCTCATGGGTATACAAGAATTGTCGAGCACCAAGTTTGAATAATCGACATATTCTTGAAGTCTTTCATCACTGACAAAGTCGCCAGTAAAAAAGTGGATCGGCGTTTCCACCTTTTCCATCACCTCACAGCTTGGCAAGGCAAGCTCCTCTCCACTTCGTTTACCCAAATAGAACAGAGCGAAGACACCCAGTAGACCAGCTACCACAGCTAACTTTTTATTCATTCCCAAAATCCGGCAAAATACCTTAATATCAACCACTCAAAAGCCTATGGTTGCATATGCCATTGCCCTACTTCTATATCTAGCAGCTTGTGAGAGCTGGGATTGCGACGGATGTTGCTATTTCATTTCAGAAGCATCAATCTGTTAACCATTCAATGGCGTCTTGATAGTTGCCAAAAGATGCCATGTTCCCGGCAATAAACCAGCTACCTATTTTACTCGCGAGCTCCTGCCAATTCTTATCACCGTAGATAGCGATCTTTTCTATGTTGACGCCAAACTTTAACCCTAATTTAAAGTCGTCCCAGGCCGCTCTTAGCTCCCAGCCGGAAAACTCCGTGATATCAACCAACATTTTTATGTGATCTGCAGATACCTCCTGCAAACTCGACTCAAGTACAGGAGTGATCACCTCATAGTCTTCATGAGTAAGTTTGCCTGTCGCTTTAAGCATTATTACCGACTCGTTGCCAATTCGCTCTAAACCAATCGTAATACCATGACGTTTTGTGCTCATATCAGTGCCCTATTTTGACTACCTAGCTCAACCATAGAGCAAATCTCAACTCAGAATCTTGACATCGTAGTCAAGTTTCAACAAATCCTATTGAAACAGTCCCCAAACCCTAGAGCATTCGATAGGAAAACAGTCACCGGTTAGTGCTTCAATATAAATGCGGCAACTACTATGAAGGACGAACTCCTTATTTGCAGCCGTATTTATAATTACAATGAGGATGTAACAAATCGTTAGGTAGTACACTGACAGGAGCTATCGATGGCTATGAATCATAAAGCGCAGCAACTTCTCCAACATCTTTGTCGCCAATATGACCGTGTATCCTCAAAGTACCAGTCAGAGCCATTTCCGGTTTTTGCAGAAACATTCAAAAGCGAGTTTGGGTATTGTTTGGTAAGAAGCCCAGCGGGAAGTCTTCGGTTTAGCATTGTGTCCGTAAACTTTACCCCTGAAGCCAGAGGACAAGGCGTACTTACGCAGTTCATTCAATACATCAAAAACAACCCATACCACTATCAAGGTGTTGAAGTAGAAATTATCGAAAACCAAGGTCTGGCTGCTAAGCTCTTATCACTTGGTTGGCAGTATAAATCGGTATTCAATCGATGGTTGTTTTCTAAGAAGCCAACGCTGGTTCATAACTTTTGATTCGAGATACCCGGTACCGATGTTGTCAACAACAATTCGGTGATGCCTTGTGTACACACTGTTCACTTCTGCCGTGGTCTTATCTGACGGTTGCATAAGGCTACGATGTCATGACTACACGTCATGTCCTACTCAAATATGCATTACGAATGTGTTTGAACTTAGTTTCCGTTTCCCCCGTAACGAAACGCCAAGGAGGAATAAATGAAACTTAATAGCACGACACTCTACGAACGACTCTCGAACGAGGAGGATGCTAGAGCATGCAACGGCATTTCGGATAAGGCTTGTCGAGAAGTACCTGGTAACTTTCTGAAGATCTTGTTAGCTCAGCTCAGTACCAAGCTTGCAGATTCGTTTAGCAGCAGCAAAGTCGTTCTGCCGTGGCTTTTAGCCACTGCTGGCGCCCCGGCTTTTTTTACCGCACTTTTGGTACCCATTCGTGAATCAGGATCTATGATGCCACAGCTGTTGCTCGGTGGTATCGTTCGTCAATTCCAGCGACGCAAACAGTTTTATGTTATTGGATCATTATTGCAGGGTGCCTCAGTTGCCTTGATGGCTATTTCTGCAGCCCAACTTGATGGAGCTGCGCTTGGTTGGACTATTACCGTATTACTTGTCCTCTTCTCACTAAGCCGAGGACTTTGCTCAATTGCGAGTAAGGATGTGCTGGGAAAAACCATCCCAAAAGCACGGCGCGGTCGACTGGGTGGACTGAGTGCTAGCCTCTCTGGCATCGTAACCCTACTCGTCACTGGCGGCTTACTGGCTTTCCAACAAACCACCATCACATTCATCATTATAATGCTAGTCGTCGCCAGCTTTTGTTGGCTGTTAGCCGCACTGAGCTTTGGATCGATCATTGAGCATGCGGGTGCTACGGAAGGTGCTAACAACGGGTTAAAAGTCGCCATACGAAATCTTCAACTTTTGCGCCTCGATACGCAATTTCGATACTTCGTCGCCGTGCGCGCGTTGCTCATGGGCTCAGGACTGGCCGCCCCCTTTATCGTACTACTAGCCACGCCACATACCGATTTAACCGGCGTGCTTCTTTTTGTCATATTGACCGGACTCGCTAGCATGGTCAGTGGCCTATTCTGGGGGCTTCTAGCGGATAGAAGCAGTCGCTTCGTAGTCTTATTGACGGCTGCCTTATCCATTTGTGTATTCCTGTTCGCGTCCTTGTTCCACGCAATGTTCGAGCGTGCTCTGTCATCAACAACTGTTTTAGTCGTTTACTTATTACTCTATTTCCTTCTCGCGGTTATCCACCAAGGGGTTCGCCTCGGTCGTAAAACTTACCTTGTAGACATGGCAGAAGGAAACAAACGCACCGATTACGTATCTGTGAGTAATACAGTCATCGGCGTACTTCTCCTTGCATACGGAATACTCAGCGGAGTGATTGCACAGTGGAATATGACCGCAGTTCTAGTGCTATTCTCATTAAGTAGCTTCGCTGCGTTTACTTTAGGTTTGAAACTAAAAGAGGTTTAAAGTATGCCTGTTACAAAAGATCCTCACGATTTTTTCCAATGGCTGGAACAGCGCAATCCTAATCAACAAGAGTTCAATCAAGCCGTACACGAACTTTTCAAAGATCTGCTCCCCGTGATCGCGGAGAATCCTGAGTTCGAACAGCACCAAATCATGAAGCGCCTAACAGAGCCGGATCGCATTATATCGTTCCGAGTTTGCTGGGAAGACGACAATGGTGACTTACATGTTAACCGCGGCTACAGAGTTCAGCACTGTGGAGTTCTTGGCCCTTATAAAGGTGGAATTCGTTTTCATCCCTCTGTTAATGAGTCTGTACTTAAATTTCTCGCTTTTGAACAAACATTTAAGAACGCACTTACTATGCTCCCTTTAGGTGGTGGCAAAGGCGGTGCGGACTTTGATCCGAAGGGGCGTTCAGATCGAGAAATCATGCGTTTCTGTCAAGCCTTTATGAATGAGCTCTACCGACATATTGGAGAAAACACGGATGTGCCCGCTGGTGACATCAATGTAGGCAGCCGTGAAATCGGTTTTCTTTTTGGTCAGTACCGACGGCTTGCAAACAATTTCAGCGGAACGTTAACTGGCAAAGATATCGAATTCGGTGGTAGTCACGTTCGAACAGAAGCAACTGGTTACGGTCTGATCTATTTTGTAGAGAACATGCTTCGCCAAGCAGACGATGGCCTTGCAGACAAAAAGGTGGCAATTTCAGGAGCGGGTAATGTTGCTCTTCATGCTGCACTAAAAGCCACAGAAATGAACGCAAGAGTCGTCACCCTCTCAAACAGCCACGGTTCGATATATCACAAAGAGGGTATAGATCAATCAACGCTCAAAGACTTAATAAGATCGACTGATCGTCCCGATCTCGAACAAGTTGCCAATGATATTGGAGGGAAGTGGCGAGAGGACAAAAAGCTTGGGATGTTGGTTGTGATATCGCGCTACCCTGCGGTACGCAGAATGAACTTGATGAAGACGACGCCAAGGTTTTGGTTGAACAGGGCTGCCTGTTTCTCGCAGAAGGTGCAAATATGCCGTGCACTGAAAAGGCGATCGACGTACTGAATGAAGCGAGCGTAGCCAATGCGCCCGGCAAGGCCTCCAATGCAGGTGGAGTAGCACTTTCAGGACTAGAGATGTCGCAGAATGCGTCATTCAGCTCACTGACTTTCGACGAGTTAGACGAGAGGTTGAAGCACATCATGAAAAAAATCCACAAGCAATGCGTTGAACACAGTGATAGCGAGCCCGATGGCTGGGTGAATTATCGAAAAGGTGCGAATATTGCTGCGTTCAATCGCGTGGCGGCTAGTATGTTATCTCAGGGCATTGGATAGAGAACTGTTGTTTGCATTCGGCTTTAAAATTATAGAGCTCTAAATTGCTGCTTCTCTATAAGGGTATCCTAACCTAATAACTAGATGGACATGCTCAAGGGTGTAGTATGTACAGGTTCCTAGTTGTCTTAGTGTCAGCGCTGTTATTGGCTTGCTCTGAGCCGAACAATGATACTAATCACCGTTAAGAAAACATCTCTTGAAAAAAGTTTACGCTCAACAGTTCCCGGGCATATACCTTCAATACTAACTAATGATCGCGAATGACAGAGTCAACAGCGAACATATCGCTCGAGTTTTAACTACGCTCATAGAAGCTGATAAACTGTTTATTCGCAACGAAGACAAGGTGCATCGACACTCTCAAGCATTGAACGCCGACCCCTTAAGAATAAAGGCGTTGAACAACATGAGCATTTGGGTCTGAAACGTGCAAAGCAGATCGAAATGTGCCAAGGTTTCTTGTTTTCTAGAGCAGTGCCAAGTAGCCAGGCTAAGGACTGGATATTAGCTCGAAGCAATGCAGTAGAGCTAAGAGGCAAATTTCTTTAGTAAGCAAGCTCAATCAACGTAACCCAGAATTAAACATAGACTGGCCAACTCTTGAGGCACGTTACATTCATGCTTTCGTTGTAGAAAATAGTTTAACCCGTAAAATACTTTGTTCTGCCTTGTGTATTTTATTTAAGAGTTTAATTTTGGGAATCACAAACGTGCCTTTTGCAGAAGATGTACTAGCTTAATGATATATCGCTTATTTTGAGGGGCTTTGCTTGAATAAATTAGTAAAGGAAAACCAGTATTTAGGTAATGTATTTTTGAAGGAGCATATGCTGTTGAGTATCGACGGACTGGACGACGAGGACATGGCAGCGCGTCTGCGGTACTTAGATCGCACCATACAGTCTTCTGTCACTGGCATATACGTTTATGACATTCAGAAGCAGTCTAATGATTTTATCAACAGAGCTTACACCAAAATACTAGGTTACGAAAAAGATGAGCTAAACAGCTTTAGCGGGGAGGAGTTTCTGGGTTTGTTCCATCCGGACGACCTACCGAGGGTTCTGAAGCATATGGAGTCTGTCATCAACGCGCAAGAGATGTTTGAGATCCATGAAATCGAATATAGATTTAGAGCGAAAGACGGTCGATGGGTCTGGTGTCTCAGCAAAGACACGCCTTTTGAGACGAGTGAAAACGGCTCAGTCACCAAGTTTATTGGCAGCTTCATGGACATTTCGCGTCAAAAAGAAGCCGAGGAGCGATTAAAGATCAAGGAAGTCGAGCTCCAAAACACTCTCGCCAAGCTAGAGTTATACATGGAAGGCTCAAAGGATGCATTCTGGCAACTGCATGCACGAGAGCCCCACATAGTGGAAACAAGCCAAAGGTTTTTCGACTTGATCGGTCAGCCACAACAAGATTCAAAAATTCCTCTTGCTGCATTTCTTACGCACTTTCATCCTGATGATCGGACCAAAGTCAACGCCGCTTTGGCAATCCTTGAAGAACAAGCAAGCTGCGACATTGAAGCTAGACTTTGTCTGTCTACTGGAAAATATCATTGGTTCAGAATTAAAGGCACCACGCATTCTGACAGTAGTGCTCATACTATCGGCATCGCAGGCTCAATGACTGATATACACCAGCAAAAGACGCTCAACGAGAAAATCTCAAAGGCGAATCGCGATCTCGAGCAGTTTGCTTATGTTGCCTCTCACGATCTCAAAGAACCCCTTCGCACGCTGAAGACATTTACCAAATATTTGATAGAAGACGTAGAAAAAGGGGATATCGAACGACAGAAAGAAGACCAGTATTTTATTGATGAAGCGTGCGACCAAATGACGCACCTTATTGAGGATTTGTTAAAATTATCCAGAGTCGGAAATCAAATCCTAGAGTTCCATAGGTTCAACCTAAGTGAAATTGTCTCAAAAGCCGAGCTTGCACTGGGCTCATTGATTGCAGAGAAACAAGCGTCGATTACATGTGATGGCATCGACATTGAGATGGTTGCCGATAAAGCACAAATGTTACTTTGCGTCCAAAACCTCATTCACAACGCCATAAAGTTCTCTCGTGACAACGAAGTACCAAAGATAAACATCTCTGCACAGACACAAGATAATCGGCTTGTTATCGTTGTAAAAGATAACGGTATCGGTATCGCTACCCAGGATCATGAGCGCATATTCGGTATTTTTAAAACTGTTCAAGTTGAAAATGCTGGAACTGGTATAGGGTTGGCGATTGTGGATAAAGTCATGACTCGACATGGCGGAACAGTATCCGTCGCCTCTCAGCCTGACAAAGGAGCTACATTTACATTAAGTATCCCATTATTAATTGAGGGACGAGATGATGAATAGTCCATTTAAGTTCCTTGTGGTGGAGGACCGACCCTCTGACCAAATTATAATAAAACGCACCATTGAAGACGCTAAAATAAACTGCTCTATTGATATCGTCGACAGTGGCGTTAAAGCGCTAGCGTACCTGAAAACAGCTACGAACACCGCCACCAATGAATGTACGTTTCCAGATTTGATTTTAATGGATATCAATATGCCGGGACTCAATGGTAAAGAAACGCTTAAAGTTATTCGGTCTGATAAGGTAACCAATCACATACCTGTTATTATGTTAACAACATCGAACTATCACTTAGATGTCATTGAAAGTTATCGCTTGGTGTTAACGCCTATATCTGCAAACCATTGGAAGTCGCAAAATTTAGAACTGTTTTGGATAGCGTCATAAACTTTTGGATCAAATCCGCTACATTGCCATCCGGCAAAACTCTTACTTAGGTGGTGTTATGCAGGCAAAACGTTTAGTTATCGTTGAAGATCATGAAGCCGATTTCGTTCATCTCAGCAGATTATTACAATCGACCAAACACTCTTTTCAAACTGTTGAGAATGCAGCGTCTTTAGAGAAAGCACTAGAGCTCATTAATCAGCACCCCATAGATTGCTGCTTATTAGACTGCTACCTTCCTGATGGCAATGCAGTAGACCTGCTGCACAAACTCAACAGAGAACATGGCCATATGCCCTGCCCTATTGCAGTGATTACAGGCCAAGAGGATACGGAAACCGCTGTCGAACTTATGAAGTATGGTGCTCATGATTACGCGGTCAAACAAGATATTACAAGTGAAAGCCTGGAAGAACTCATTATCTCTGTAACCAAGCAATGGGAGTCACAACAACAGCTCTGTTATATGGCAACACACGATAGCCTGACCAAGCTTTCAAACCGAGCTGTATTTAATGATCGCTTAGAGTTTCTTTTCAGCGAAAGCGCACGGTACCACCACCATTTTTCACTGCTGTATTTAGACTTAGATAACTTCAAAACCATCAATGACACTCATGGCCATGAAGCTGGTGACTTTGTTTTGCAGATGGTGGCAAACAAACTACAGAAGCGGTTTAGAAAGACGGACTTAGTTTCGCGACTCGGTGGTGATGAGTTTACCGTACTATTATCAAACACAACGCTAGAAGACGCTAAAATTGCAGCAGAAAGTTGCCTTAAGGACTTACAAATCGATATAGATTGGCAAAATGAAGTCATTGAAGTGAGCCCATCCATCGGGGTTGCCAGCCACCCAAGTGCGGCTAAAACAAGCGCTGAGTTACTCAATAATGCCGATTACGCATTGTATTCAGCTAAAGAAAGCGGCAAGGGACAAGTTCGCATTTTCGACTCCAAAATGAAGAAGCAAAACAGCGCTGAATGTAAACTCACGTCTTCCTTTCCAGAGGCTCTATATAACAACGACCTTTATCTCGTTTTCCAACCTGTTTTTGATACAAAAACTAAAGAAGTCACTTCTGTTGAAGCATTGATAAGGTGGAAGTTTGGTGAGACAGAAGTTCCTGCCCAGCAAATCATCGATTTTGTCGTGCGATTAAACTTAGTCGATAGTTTTCACCAGTGGCTATTTAAGCAGGCTTTATTTCAACTCAAAGAATGGCAGACGACAATGCCTGATTTAATGCTAAGTCTTAACCTGCCTCCAGGCACTGAGCATTGTGGGCTCATCTGTAAGCTCCTGTCGGATGCGATAGAATCTAGCAAAATCGATCCTCAGAAAATCATCTTGGAGATTAGAGAATCACACTTAGCCTGCGATACAGATGAGGTGATGACGCATCTCGTTGAGTTAAACCAATATGGGGTTAAGTTATCAATCGATGATTTTGGTGACGGCCTACTATCTATGAAACGTCTTGTCAGCCTCCCGATAGAAAGCATCAAGATTGATGGCCATATATTAAAAGAGCTAGGGGATAAGCATGAGCAAATGAGAATGGTAAAGAGTATCGTAGCATTGGGAGCACAGCTTGATACAACTATTGTCGCAGAGGGCATTGAGACTAAAAACATGTATTCTTTAGTGAGTGACTTGGGCTGTCAGGCAGCCCAAGGTTACTACTTAGGCCGTCCAAGTATCGCGTGTAAAAGTTTCAATACTTTTCTAAAAAACAGTACCCACCTGCAGTGAGGGGCGATATCTCCGTGAGGATAATAGGGTAAAGATGTATGAAGAGTCTGGCGATGCAGGCTTCGCATTTCGTCGATGTGATATTTCTAGGCCAACATTACGGACGAGTTGAAAGCATTGATCCTCGAGATGCGTGTAAAACGTAATCTAGAGGCGCGGCGCTTGCAAGCTCCAAACACAATGCCCAGTATTTATGTATTTCCACTTACCACGTTAGACTTGTATCGTTGCTTTACATCGTACCCATTTCACTCTGAGCTTTTCAAGCAAGATTGCGCTTGAAAACATACATTCTAGTTTTTACGAACTCCAATCCTACCCTTTTGGAGCAGTGCTAAGAGGGAGCCTATCTTTGCATTGCTAACTAAGTTCATCGAGGTAAAAAGTAAATTACAGCAACACGGAGAATGAGATATCATTGAAAGCCTAGATTTCTCCTATAAACGCTCCACTTGTTCAGGGAATAAACATGCTCGAAACCTTGCTAGCGTCTGATTTAGTTAAACAGCTCGCCATCGCAGTCATTCTGATTGTTGCGTACAAAGTCGTTGTTAAAGTGGTTCACGCTTGGATCAATACACTCGCGACAAGTAAACAAGTTTCGATTCAACGAAAACAGTTCATCTTAAAAGCCTTTAATGTCGCCGCTCTTATCGTTTTTGGCGCTCTCTTTTTTATACTTTTGGGAATCGGGTTTGGTGACATCGCGCTATTCTTGTCGTCCATTTTTGCTGTATTGGGCGTAGCCTTGGTTGCTCAGTGGTCTATTTTGAGTAATGTGACTGCTAGCGTGCTGATCTTCTTCGCCTTCCCCTATCGAATTGGTGACAGAATACAGGTGGTTGAAAAAGATGCGGATATTCGAGGGAAGATAATAGACATTACGATGTTTCATGTACTTATTCGCCATGAAAGCGGGGAACAGATTAGTTACCCAAACAACCTGATTTTGCAAAAAGGTGTTGTAAAGCTTAAGGCAGATGGGAGAAGTCAGGTAATGACACAGCAAACAGCAACGCCAAAAGAAGATCCTGCCATTGATAAGCCAGTGCTTTAATGGTCGTAGCGTGCCTACAACAATAACTGACCAGAAGTGAACGTCTTAAAACTAATTGATAATGAGGATAACCGCTTATTATCAAAACTATTCTTTATCAAAGCTATCGACAACGATGGCCCCCATCGAGGCCGGCATTGAAATCAGAAGTACCCGCTTAAAAGCAACCGCTGGCTCGTCGATTAGTGGCAACTTATCAAGCATATCAGGATCAACGCAACTACGACCATAGTCAGCGCATAAGCCCAAAATACTCGAGAAACAAAGGCCAATTTTCGCTCTAAAATATTACGCTGAAACACAGCTTCATAGGTGTACAGCGTAACAAAGCTGACAGATAGAAGCACAATCATCAGCAAGTTGATCGCGGGGAGCGTTGCCCCAAGGTGCCAAGCCTCTTCCGAAAAAGAGACGGGCATACCAAGGGCAAATGCTCCAACAAGCAGTTGACTCACATCTTCAAAGTTAAAATTCGGCTTCATGATTTACCAAATGTGTTTAAACGCGGTCTAATGCGCTGATTATTAAACATACCGTTATTAAAACTCTCTAATATCATGAAGCCTAGCCGATAGAAGTTAAGTTAGCGACCAAAAACTAGGCGGCGCCTTTTAGTCCGAGCGATTCTTGTTTGGGCTCACACAAAGCATGGTGAACTACACCGAGCGCTTGTTGATATTCATCTTCCTCAACAACATATTGCACACTGACGTTACGAACTGGTGCATGTAAAGCGACTGGTGATATGCCAGCCTCTGCGAGCGCTTTTGTACCTATCGATAGCGTTTCCGTCGAGTCTATTTTTGTACCTATGGCGGACACCATAGACACAACACGACAGGAAACTTGCGCGTCGGGGTAGTTGAGCTTTAGCTGCTGCTTGACCTTGTCGATCGCGGTCGCCGAGCCATTTAAGTAGTAGGTCAGAGAGTTTGCCGTCATCTCTTTACTAATAACTTCAAGTGACATCGGCTCAATGATTGTCATCAGATCGAGGCTCACTCGGTCAATATGACACGCGTGGGTTTGGTCGAACAGTTGCAAAGCATGAACCTTGGCTTTACCCGCGACGATTTCTACGTTTTCGTCCTCGGAAGTATAGTTTTCTGAAATGAGAGTGCCATCGTGGTCAGGCTCAAACGTATTCTTGATTTGCAGTTCAATGCCGCTTTCTCTAAGACCTGCCGCCGCCCTTGGGTGAATAGCCTCCATGCCAAGCGATGCCAATTGATCTGCAACATCAAAGTTTGTTTCCCCTACAGGTTTGACGCTTTCTGCACCCACCATTCTCGGGTCTGCAGAGCTCAGATGATACTCTTTGTGGATGACAGCCAAATCAGCATTGGTGATGCTAGCAAGACACTAAACGTCATTTCACTGTAGCCTCTATCGTACAACGACATCACGCCTTGTTTTGATGCAGCATAACCGGTAACAATAGGCAACTCCGTTTTGATATCGATGTTTTCAAACGCTTGTGAGATTGCCTGTTCCAAGGTCTCTGGCAACGTTTCAGCGTCCCAAAGTGACAGGTCGACAAATGTGGCGTTAACGCCCATTGACTTGAGTTTCATCGCAGTATTGTAAGCACTGTGAACTTCCCCAAGCGATGCCAGGAACTCTCGGATTTCTGGTAAGTAATTGGTTAGGTCAAATTGACCATATTGACACACCTCTAAAAGATTCGTGATGCAGCGTCGAGCTTCGGAAACGCGAGAGCGAATAAACTTGTCTGCTGCCATCCGATCCATCGGATCAGCAAACATATGGTCATTGGTCAACAACATACGTTGTTCAACGGTATCCAATTCATTAGTCCAGCGCTCGTCGCTGCTGGCAACCAAAGGGTAAACACCGGGTTTGCCAGTTCTTTTGCACTCTAGTAAGGAATCCGTGAGCCCGCCATACGCAGACACGACGAAAACTCGGTTGTAAAGAGAGCTCTCTGTCGCAGGGCGAAGGAGAATATTGTCCAGAACAGTGTCAAATGCGGACATTGATGTACCGCCGATTTTCTCTACGGTATAAGTAGTCATAAATAGCCTATTTTGTAATTGATTGGGATAGAGATGAAATGTTTTCGCTCAGTCAATGAGTGGGTAAACCCCGTTTTCATCATGAGTTTCTTTCCCAGTAATTGGCGGATTGAACACGCAGGCCATGATCATTTCCTTCCCTTTGTTGGCTTTAAGAAAGTGTTCATCGTGTTTATCCAAGACATAGAGCGTTCCCGATTTTATTGGATAAGTCTCACCGCCTACGATCTCAATGTCTCCCTCACCTTGAATACAGTACACTGACTCAAGATGATTCTTGTAGTGAATGTGCGTGGTTGTGTCCGCGTAAATAGTCGTGATGTGGAACGAAAAACCCATGTTGTCATCTTTGAGTATCATCCTCACACTTTCCCAAGTATCCGACGCTACGCGCCTCTCACTGTCACGACACTGCTCTAATGTTCTAACTATCATGATTTCCCCTCGTTATGATGCATTTTTGTAGTGCTTGGCAATGACAGAGTTAAACGCGGACTCAAACCGATTTAACCCTTCCTCCAGCTCTTCCGCCGTTATGGTTAGAGGGCAAAAGAACTTAACCACCTCATCATTTGGACCGGCAGTCTCAATCACCAAACCTTCTTCAAAACAGGCCGTGGACACCTCTTTTGCAAAACGTTCTGAGTGAAACTCAATACCCTGCATCAAGCCCTTACCTTTTCTTCGATTCACATAGTTTGGGAAACGCTCCAGTAATCGATCAATGAAACTTGCGATGGTCTTGGCGTGTTCGCCGATGTGCTGTGAAAATTGATCATCAAGCCAATAGGTTTCAATCGCTTTTGCCGCCGTAACAAAGGCGTGATTATTACCTCTAAAGGTGCCGTTGTGCTCGCCGGGCTTCCAAATATCGAGATGTGGTTTCAACAACACAACCGCCAACGGTAAACCATAACCCGAGAGAGACTTTGATAGCGTGACAATGTCAGGCTTTATTCCTGAGGGTTCGAAGCTAAAGAAAGTACCGGTTCGGCCACAACCCGCCTGAATGTCGTCCACAATGAGCAATACATCATTTTCTTTGCATATCTGTGCTAGACGCGAGAGCCACTTATCTGATGCAACGTTAAGCCCACCTTCCCCTTGAACCGTCTCGACTAATACAGCAGCAGGCTTGTCCATACCAGACGAGTTATCGGTAAGCATGGTACTGAGCAGTTTTAACCCATCGATGTCAGCGTAACCTTCAAACGGTAAACGCGTGACATTGGTTAACCCTGTACCGGCACCATTTCGATGATGTTGGTTACCTGTAGCGGCAAGCGCACCGCTGGTGCAGCCATGAAAACCATTAGTAAATGCCACTATATTGCTACGCCCAGTGACATTTCGTGCAAGTTTTAAAGCTGCCTCGACGGCATTGGTGCCAGTCGGTCCGGTAAACTGAACTTTGTAATTGAGCCCTCTCGGCTGCAGAATGTGCTGCTTCAATGCCAGCAAAAAGTCTGCCTTCGCGTTAGAGTGCAGATCGAGACCATGGGTGAGGCCATCTTTTTCGATGTAATCAAGCAGTGCCAATTTCATCACTGGATTATTGTGCCCATAGTTCAGTGAACCTGCACCAGAGAGAAAATCGAGATACTTGTCACCCGTATCAGTTTCAAGCCAGCTACCTTTCGCTTTGTGAAAAATGACCGGAAAGTGATTCGAGTATGAGCGAACGTTGGATTCTTGCTTGTTAAAAATATCCATAATTAGTGCTGTAGTTATCTCCTTTAGTGAGTGTTTTTAAGTAGGATTCGATAGAGATGTTCGGTTTCGTGTTGACCTTCAAAATGCACGTCCTGATCGAGAAAAACTGACACATTTCCCGCCTGCCCTCTTTCTCTCTCAATCCCACGAAACAGTGACCAAGATGCTAGATTGTCTTCCGTGATGGTGGTTTCTATCGCGTTGATTGAATCAAGGCTGTCGCGGTCCAATAAACGACTAAGCATCTTCTTAGCAACGCCTTGACCTCGGAAATCGCGATCAACCACGACCTGCCATATGAACAACGTATTTGGCTGGTTCGGTTTCAAGTAACCCGACACAAAGCCAGCGAGGCGACCTTTGTAAAAAGCTGCGATCGATGTGTCATGGAAATGTATGGCCTGTAGAAAATTACAATACGTTGAGTTGTCATCCAGCGCTTCGGTCTGTGCCACCAGCTTGTTAACCATTAAGCCATCCTCGGCACTTGGTGCTTGTAAACGCCAGAGTTGCTCATTTTGATCCGTTTCCGTCTCAACCAAACCCTGTTTGTTACCCTTGTTAGTAGAATGCATCCCTTCCTCAATTTAATTAGTGCTCTAATGTTTTTGATTGCTAAATAGTTCGTACACTAAGCATTTACATAACTATTATGACCGCCCTACAGCGCTGAAGATCAACCATTGATACAATAATCGTGATCTAAATCACACTTTTACCACCCGGCCAAATACTTAGATGTCTAAGTAAATTTGAGGTGTTACGATCACGCGGGCTTTGTACTAAACAAACGCCTGACTATAGTAAAACTAACTAAACACAAAACCGGGAATTAGAGATGAGATTACTCTTGATAACAATAATGCTAACGCTCCTATGGCAAGGTCCGGCTTTAGCACAACCCACAAAATACTCTGATTCTGAATTGCTTGATCGACCTCTGATGGAGCGTTACATACTTGATGAACTCAAATCGCTAAGACAGGACCAACAAGAGCTAGAGAAAAGGCTGGTGGTTCAAATCACTGACCGAGAGTTGGCTGTAGCTGATAAATCCTTGAATTACGCCAACGTCACGGTTACCTACTTCTTTTACATCATTGCTGGCGTGGCCTCTTTAATCGCGTTTGTTGGATGGCAGTCACTGCGTGAATTTAAGAACAACACGAAAGAAATGGCAGACAAAAGGTTGGATGCAATTGCGAGTGAATATGAAAAGAAATTTAGTGTTTTAGAGAGAGATCTGAAGCGAAAAACAAGGATCATCAGTGAGAACAACAAAGAAATCGAACGAATCAATGAAATCCACAATCTTTGGTTACGAGCTCAAAGTATGCCAACCGCTGAGCAGCGTATCGATGTCTACGATGAAATCTTAACGATTCGCCCCGGTGACCTTGAAGCGCTCACCTACAAGGCCGATGCTGCCATGGAAATAAAGGAATACCACTGGGCACTCAGTCTATGTAATCGCGTTCTCGACTTGGACAACACCAATGGCCCTGCGCTCTATCAGCGAGCCTGCGCGTATTCTCGCCTTGGCGTTGAAGAACAGGCGATCGAGGATCTAGAGCTCGCTATTGAGGCAAGTCCCTCGATTCGAGAACTGATCAACACAGAACCTGATTTGGAAGGGCTTCATGGTAACCCGAAGTTTGATGCATTGCTGGAACAGACATCTTCGTCAGAAAGCATGACGTCTTAGCGAGTACCAAACACTAAAATACAACATATCTAATTAGAAACTCACCCTGTTGTTAGCATGAAAATTGATAAAAATGGCATCAGAAAAGTAGATAAACTTTTAATGAAGTAGACACTCATGGAAGAGTTGCTAGCGGTTATTGGTTCTGTAGTTGGTTTAAATTATTCTAGTACAACTTACACGCCATACGGGACAAGTTAGGCAGTAGAAGAACATTTAGCTTTAAATAGCTCAAATAAACTGTTTCATCTCGATATGATCTTTAGCAGCCAATTATTGGATTTAAAAACAGTTACAGATCATTTAAACAGACACGACCTACTTTCCCTCACTCGCTCATTCCCCCTCACAGCCTTAGGTACTCTATTGTTTTTGCGGTAGGTTTTCTTGCTAGTATCAATATGCAGAAAAACAGTCGGAAGCTATCAACTCTATCTGTCAACCATCAGCTTATGTAGTAATGCCAGATTTTTTGATGAATGCGTTTCGCATGGACTAAGCGCGATACGGCTAGATTTCTTGAACGAAATCACAACTACCAGTGGTCATCGCAAATATAATACTGAATCACACTATATCATGGTGCTCCTATTCGGATATGAGAATTGCAGATCTAAAACTTTTTAAAAAGGTGGTTGAGTTAGGTAGCTTTACCGCGGCTGCCAACGCACTCGATCTGCCTAGGGCGAACGTTAGCAGACGTATTAGTGAGCTAGAAAAAGTGGTTGAGGCTCAGTTGTTCCACAGAACAACACGCAGCATATCATTGACAAACAGTGGCGAGACCTATTTTGAAGAAATCAACATGGCAATTGAGCTATTAGATCGCGCGCAACAATCCGTTTCAAGTGCTAGGGATATGCTCAAAGGAAAAATCAAGCTTGGTGTATTGCCTGAAACCTACGACTTACTACAACCGATCTTGTTCGAATTTCATGACAAATACCCTCAAATTGAGCTGGATATCCGCAGCATCAGCAATGGGTTTAATGAAATTTTTCAACAAGGATTGGATGTTGCCATTCACGGTGGTTCAGTTTTTGATTCAGATATTGTTGCTCGAAAGGTCATTCAGTACCACAGAGCACTGGTTGCCTCACCAAACTATATCGACCAGTTTGGTGGCTTAAAGTCGCTAGAAGATCTTCGTAACCATAAGTGTATTTGTTTTCGATGGCCGAGTGGCGATGTAGACACTCATTGGCACTTTGAATCAGGTTCTACATCGGTTGCACCTAATCTAGTGGCAAACAGTGTTGGTTTTATTAAAGGCGCCACCCTTAGGGGAAGAGGAATCAGTTTTCTGCCTACAATGATGATTCAAAATGAGCTGAAAGATGGCTCTTTGGTACCATTGTTACCCCAAGAGACAGCAAAAACGGAAGATGGATGGATACTCTATCCTCAACCCAAAACCCTAAACAAAGCCAGTAAGGCTCTTATCGAGCACCTTTCTTCTGAAATACCGCGCCTCAATCAATTGTCATAAATTTCGTGACAGTAAGTCTCATCAGAGGCAGCTTATTTGAACACCGTTCAATATTAAGATAGCTCCACTAGAAAATGGAGCTATCTATTATGAATAAGGTAAACACACTCACTCTTTGCATCGCAGCATCTGTCTCACTGTTTGGATGCAATCAATCTCAGGTACTAGAGCCGCCTGAGACAAAACAAACTACATTACAAGTCATTAAGCTCAATAGCTTAGAAGATCAGTCGACTAAACACTTCAGCGGTGTCGTTCGTGCTCATGAGAATGCCAACCTAGCATTTAGAGTTCCCGGTACGTTGAGCGACGTTTACGTTCAACCCGGCGATAGCGTTAAAAAAGGTGATGTTATCGCTCGCTTAGACCCTCACGACTACCAATTGGCTCTCGAAGAGTTACAAGCAAGATGCTGGAAGCAAAGTCGGCTCACAAGCTCGCAAAAGCTGAACTGAAACGTGTTAAACAGGCAACAGATGACAATGCGATCGCAAGCGTTAATTTAGATCGAGCTACAAGTGGCTATGAGCGCAGCCTGTCGGCGGTAAAAGTCGTCGACAAAAACATCCAGAGAGCTAAGGATACGTTGAGTTATACATATCTTGTTGCACCCTTTGACGGTGTTATTGCTAGCGTAAATTTTGATGCTCATGAGCAAGTTCTCCCCGGTATCGCAGTTATGAGCATGCAAGACAACGCTAAATTTGATGTGGAAATTGATGTTCCTGAGAATATGATCAATCAGTTCAGTATCAACGATTCAGGGTCTGTTAGTTGGTATCAATCTGACACGGCAATCAATGCTCATGTCACCGAGATAGCTCCACTGCCTCATCTCATCAAACAGACCTATACCGTCACCTACACCTTGGACAACGAACACCAACGCCTTTTCGCTGGCAAATCGGTTACGGTCTCCTCCCAATCAGCCGTGGCTAAAAATGCATTCTGTGTACCCTACTCTGCGTTAGTAGGCGAGAAAGAAAACATGCATGTCAACCTAGTTCGTGATCATAAAGTTATATCTGCGCCCGTTACTCTGAACTCTTTGGATGCCTATCAGGCCTGCATCTCAGGAAACGTTAGAGGCGACGACTATGTCGTCGTGAGCGGCTCATTTTACCTAAAAGACGGTGATGTCGCAGACAAACTCGTGATTAGAGATCTATAGGACTTAGCAGATGATTAAACTCGCCGAATTCGCCATTCGACAACGAACATTTCTGTTGTTCTTTGTCACACTAAGTGTCATCGCAGGCATCTATTCCTATTTTGATCTTGGCAAACTAGAAGACCCAAGCTTTACCGTCAAAACGGCGGTAGTCGTTACCTTATATCCGGGCGCATCCGCCGAACAGGTCGAAAAACAAGTGACCGATACGGTTGAAACTAAACTTCAAGAAATGGGGGAGCTCAATCGATTACGTTCCCTCTCACGCCCTGGAGTGTCAATGGTGTTCGTGGATCTCAAAGAGAGTCTGAACTCCAGAAACTTGCCTCAGCAGTGGGATTTACTTCGTAGTAAGGTTCAGGATGTGAAACTGCAACTCCCTGCCACGGCGCAAATCAGCCTGGTGCAAGATGAATTTTCTGAAGTCTATGGCATGCTGTTTGCCGTTCATAGCAACGATGCAAAACCGGAGGAGCTCCGTCGATACTCAGAAGAACTCCAACGTCGCTTAAAAGCCGTTAAGGGTATTAAGAAAATTGAACTACACGGCGTACAACCGCGTGTCGTTTATATCGATCTTCCAGACGAGCGTCTTGCTCAGTATGGCTTGTCGGTTGCTCAAGTCTGGAATCAACTCAATAGCACCAACACCACCTTTGAAGCGGGTAGATTCGATGCTGGAACAGAACGTATTCGAGTTCACCAAGGCAGTGAATTTCAATCTCTCGCTGATATTCGCAACCTCGTCATTAAAGGTGGAGTAAGCGAGTTTGGCACTGGCCTTATTCGACTAGGGGATGTTGCTGATGTCACCATGGGCTATCAAACACCCGCATTAACAGAAAACCGCTACAACGGCCAAGCGTCTGTCACCCTAGCCGTAAGCCCTGTTCCAGGTATCAATGTCGTTTCATTAGGCGATACCATCCAAGAGATAATCAATGACTATCAAACAAGCTTACCACTAGGCGTAGAGATCTCGACGATCGCGTTTCAACCTGATGAGGTTCAGAAAGCCATCGACAATTTTGTCGGCAACTTACTAGAAAGTGTCGCCATAGTATTTATTGTGCTGTTGATTTTCATGGGCTTTAAAAGTGCAACAATTGTAGGCGGTAGCCTTCTTCTCACGATATTGCTCACTCTCATCTATATGAATATCAATGATATAGATTTGCACCGAGTCTCTCTTGGCACCTTTATCCTAGCGCTAGGGATGCTAGTCGATAACGCCATTGTCATCACTGACATGATGATCGCCAAGTTAAATAAAGGTGTGGAGCGCACTCAGGCTGCTTTGGATTCTGTCAAGGAAACAGGCGTACCATTGCTAGGGGCAACCATCATCGCCATCATGGGTGCAAGTCCTGTTCTGTTCTCCAAAACAGATGCGGCAGAGTTTGCGGGCTCAGTGTTTTATATCATCGCCTCCTCACTACTACTTTCTTGGCTTGTGGCAATGACATTCACCACGCTCATGTGCTGGCTTTTTATCAAGCCAAATTCTGAAATTAGCGAAGACAAAATGGTTCGCTACAAACAGTGTGTAAACTGGACAGTTGATAACCCAAAGAAAGCGCTAACAGCACTGATTCCTCTAATTGTCCTCACTGCAATGGCGGTACCTTATATCACTATTAACTTTATTCCCCAATCCGACCGTCCAATCGTGTTCTTTGACTACTGGTTGCCTAATGGTGCCAAAGTGGAGCAAACTTCGACCGACATGAAAAAAATGGAATCTTGGCTACTGCAGCAACCAGAAGTCGAAAGTATTGCGACAGCCATCGGTAGTAGCGTTCCTAGATTCTCAGTGATCGTCGAACCAGAGCCATTTGATCCAGCCTATGGTCAAATCCTGATCAATACCAAAGATTACCAATCCATATCTGCGCTTGTTGCCCGTGGTGACGTTTGGGTACAAGAACAGTTTCCTAATGCTGAACCTCGTTTCCGTGCATTAAAGCTTGCAACAGCGGACAAATATGCGGTGGAAGCGCGTTTTTCTGGTCCAGACGAAGTCGTACTGCATCAGCTCGCCAATCAGGCGAAAGCGATAATGGCCAAGCACCCGGATGCAAAATACGTACGCGATGACTGGCGTCAACAAAGCAAAGTGCTGACTCCGATTATTAACCAAGACAAGGCTCGCCGTGCAGGCATCAATCGTACAGATATAGCTTTCGCTATGAAGCGAGCCTCAGATGGCATGCCGCTTGGTCAAATGAATCTCAATGACGAACTCATTGCTATTCAATTAAGAGGGTCTGAGCAGACAATGGCGTCCCTCGAGACTTTGCCCGTCAAATCCATTTTAGGTTTGCACAGCGTACCTCTCGGACAAGTAGTCGATGGATTCGAATTAACAAGTGAAGAGAGCATGATTTGGCGTCGAGACCGCGTTAAAACCATTACCGCACAAGCGGGTGTTGAGCGCTCCAGCACACCAGCAAGAGTGCGTAATGCGATTAAAGAACAAATTGAGGCTATTGATCTTCCGCCGGGCTATTCCATGGAATGGGGTGGCGAGTATTACGACGAACACAAAGCCGTGTCCGATATATTAAAACAGCTACCCAAAGCACTACTCATCATGGTGATAATCCTTGTGGCTATGTTTAATGGCTTTAAACAGCCGGTGATCATTCTTTCAACGATTCCATTAGCGGCTACAGGCGCAACCTTTGCCCTCCTCGCTTTCGATAAGCCTTTTGGCTTCATGGCGCTGATTGGAGCTATAACGCTCATGGGTATGATTATCAAAAACGGTATCGTTCTCATGGATCAAATTGAGCTAGAAAGACAAAACGGCCTAGCACTTTCCGATGCCATTAAATCGGCAACGATCAACCGTACGATGGCAATCTCTATGGGTGCTCTCACCACAGCATTAGGGATGATTCCATTGCTCAGTGACCTTTTGTTTGACCAAATGGCCGCGACGATTATCGGGGGCTTGCCGCAGCAACAGTGTTGTCGTTATTTGTCATGCCTGCTCTGTATCGATTGGCTTACAAAGAGACATCAACAGCGGATAACTCATCGGTAACAGATACATTCACCGCTCAAGAACAAAAGGCATAGAACATGAACACACATTACTCACGTAAATGCCTATTGAAGGCGTTAAAACTCGCTCCTTTAACTCTTGCCATTACATTGGCAGGCTGTGCGGTCGGCCCAGACTATACGGAGCCAACGACAACATTATCAAGCGCCTATCTGTATGCGAATAATGAGCATCAAACACAAAGCGAGTATTGGTGGACGAACTTTAATGACGCTTCACTAAATCAAATGGTTCAAGATGTACAACGTCAAAATATCCCGCTAAAAATGGCCGCTGAGCGGATCAAAATGGCAAACAGTTATCAGTCGGTAGTGAGCTCTTTCAAAGTCCCGACTGTTAATATCGGTGCGGGCTACGTTAATTATCAGCTAAGTAAGAACGACTCTTTGTTGGGGCCTGCACTAAACCCCATTGGGGATTCATTGCCAACCGGTACACCGCTAGACTCGGTTACCCTATTAGATAACCAGCATGATGGTGTGTTCGCAGGAGCGAGTATAGCTTGGGAGATGGATCTGTTTGGTCGTATCGACAGACAATCAAACGCCGCCAAAATCCGGGTTGAGCAAGCTGAAATCTACCGTAGCGGCTTGAACACTTTGATTACAGCAGACTTAGTGCACAACTACCTCCAGTATCGTGGGGCTCAAGAAAGAATGACACTAATTAAAGCCAACTTAGCTGACCAAACAGAAACATTGGCATTAGTAAAAAAACTCGTGAAGAGTGGCTACGGCTCTGAACTTGATTTGGCTCAAGCTCAAACTATGCTGGCAGCAACAGAGTCGGTGATTCCACAGTTGGAAATCGCCCAGCAAGTCCACAAACAGCGGATGGCGACCCTGTTGGGAGAGCCTCTCACTCAAGTCGATATTCGTCTTTCTGAGGATGCTGAGTTACCTAACTTAGAGGGAGTTATTCCAGTAGGATTACCTTCCGACCTGTTAAAGCGTCGTCCTGACATACGCATCGCAGAACGTGAAATGGCGGCAATAAACGAGGAATTGGCCGCAAGCACTGCCAATCGATACCCAAAATTTTTCCTAACCGGTACTCCGGGCGTTTCTGCGAGCAGCTTCGATGATTTATTTGATGCCGACTCTATCGGATGGGCGGCCGCAGCTGGCATCAGCTGGAACGTGTTTGACGGAGGCAGAGGCGAAGCACTAATTGAGCTAAACGAAGCGCGCTTCGATGCAGCAGCCCTTGGCTACGAGCACGCTGTTAACTCGGCGGTTACTGAGGTTGACTCCATGCTATTTGCCTACGGGCGAAGTCAACAAAATGAACAACGCATCCAAGAAGCTCTGGAAGCATCCGAAACGGCGGTAAGTAAGGCACGATCGCTGTATAAAGCTGGATTAATCAATCACCTTGAGTTTCTTGATGCACAGCGCCAGCAGCGCGTCATGGAAGATAGGTTATTAGCCGCTAGACTGCAGACCGCTCAGGTGACTGTCGGTGTGTTCAAGTCTTTAGGGGGAGATTGGACGCTCATCAATGAGCAAACAAAAGTTGATACCACAGGCGTGTAAACGAAACGTTCCCAAATGCTTACTGATAAAGGTGTGCTTATAAAAAAGCCAGTAGCGCGAGCTACTGGCAAAAAGAGATGGATATATGGACTTGTGTTAGATGCTAACGTTTGCACGAAGGAAGAGTTTGTCGTCATCCTCAGACGTAAACTTGTAATCTGTCACTAGCTCTAGGTGTTCATTTACGCGGTAAGACGCACCAAGGGTAAACCAATCATCTTCCGTATAAGTTCGTCCAGCTTCAGTGAAGTTGTAGTCTTCATTGTTGTAGGTTGACGAAATAGAAAGGTTCGTGGTCGCTTGATAGGCAATGCCCAATGCATAACCCGTTGTTTCTTGGTTGTCCGTTCCCATTGTCTCGACATCAGAGAAGTCATACTTTGCTGCAAAGTTAAACTTGTCAAAAACGGCTACTGCACCAATCGTGTAGACTTTCTCTCGTAAATCTTTAGAGGCGTGCTCGTCATTGTTACTCTTGCCAATGTCGACATAGGTGCCACCTAATACCACAGGACCGATTGTTGCCGAACCACCCAATGCCCACGCATCGTTGGTGTGTTCCCATGCAGCACCAATGTCAAAGTTTTCGCCAAAGTAGTGGTGATTAAGCTGCTCGTCAGTACAAGCTGCTTCATCCGCCTCTTCACCCAAACCATACTCTTTCGAGATATCACCAAACCCTAAGTACACATCGGCAATACCACATTGCTTGCCGTAAGTTGTTGTACCGGCGACAGTTTTAGTACCAAAAACAAAACGGTCAACATAGTTGTCTGCGTCCACTTTTGTATCAATGCCACTCCAAGCATAGCGAGCTTCACCGCCCATCAAAAGCGAAAAGCTTTCTGTTACTGAGTAACTCAGATCAGCCCCCACCTTAAACATATAGGTTTGATCAAAGTTTCCGTCCGCTTGGTCGTCGAACAAGAGGTTACCACCAAGTTCGGCACCAGCGTAAGCGACACCAGAGAGTCTGTCGTTCTCAATGAAATCGTATAGGTTGTTTGGCTTGTCCGCCGTGGAAGAAAGATCGGAAATGTTCTCTGCGGATGATTGCTCTGATGAGACCGTTGCTGCATCTGATTCAGCGAGAGCTGGAGCAGAAAGGAGCATAGCAATAGCAATGGCTAGTTTTTTCATATTATTTCCTAACGGTTAAAGTGCATGTTTGTATTACAGGATTTGGATACCCTTTCCATGCCGGAAATAATGAAACAACTTCTCGATTTAAAATACAGTAGTATTACTGAAAATGGATTCTAGGCACTTATAATAACGAAATAAAAAAACCAGCTAATAACTCGCTGGCTCTCTGAAATTCACGATGTAGCTAACATTATCATTCATGACTCGTGCGTCAGCGTATTACTCATTTACTATGACCATGTGAATGATATTCTGGTTTAATTTAAGGCTACGTATTTTCGTTGAGTCATACAGTTTCTAAGGACTACCTTATAGTTTTCTAGGTTCTGTTGATTCTGCGCACTCTCACCGCCTTTGCCAGCTAAGCGTCCGACTAAAAGTCCACCCGCGGCTCCTACTTTCGCAGCATCTGAGCCACTACCACCAGAAATCGCGCCTACCGCGGCACCCGCAGCGGCACCTTTTAATAGGCCCTTTACTCCGCTTCCTTTAGATGATTGAACATCTTCATGAGTCTGATGCGCTAGGTTTTGACAATGTGCTAGTTCAGATTCTGCAACGTCCTTGGTTACATTTTGGTAGTTAAAGATCAGTTTAGACTGAGGGTCAATAATATCCCCTCCTCTAACTTGCTCTTCTGCCATGGATAGGAAAGGAAACATCATCACTGTAACTGCAACACATAATTTTTTCATTTCTGTCTTCTGTACTTTTCAAACACACCGTAAATGTGCACCAAATCACGGAATATCTATACCGTAAATTTACTGAAGTTGAAAAGATGGATGAAAAAAAACCGACATTCGTTAATAATCGTGTTGATAGTTACAATATATGACCCATATAAAGTTCACAAATTAAACCATAGCCTTAACCAAGTAATTCGGGTTGTTTTCGATTTAACTTCCGTTTGATTTCCATACTTACTAACTTGCCATTGTTCGATAAACTGTTGAGATACCTTATTACCATGAGATAAAGCGAACTGTTGTCGCTGAACCTGTTTTTTTAGGTATAGCATTGTCTCTGCCTGAGCATTATCTTGTTTCATCACCGACAATAGAAACATCCAACCTATAGGTAGTGATTTCTGCTCCTCTAGCAACTGGTACTTTTTTACACCTCTAGCAACAGTAAGTAGTGTAAGACCACACATAGTCAACCCTATCAATATCGCTTTCCAATAAGCTTGTGCAAAAGTGAATGGGGTATGCTCTATATTGAGCGTTATGCCGTTTGCAGCGACGTTCTTAATCACCCGATCTCTAGGTGACCAAACTTGAAGCTGGTAATTGGGTAGCTCAACACGACCACCTGCATCGACAATGTACGTCACTTTATCCGTCCGGCTTGCTGAGTAGACGCCTCGGTTCTCCGAATCCATAAAAAGCGGTGACTCGTGATAACTTTTCAGTCCAGATTGTTTAATGTTGATTAGGGGCTTGGGTATTAAAACCGATGTTGAGTCCTGAATTGATACCGTGATCTGTCGCTCGATTGCATCCCCGACTTGCACATCTAAAGTCCCTATGTCTTGTATCTGCTTTGTCGTTCCACCAGCCGAAGTATGTGTCCATAACTGCTTGATACTTGGATTCTCGCCAACCACTGTGTTCATTCCTTGATGATGGTCAGTCAATGAATCTACAGTAAATTCAAAGGACTCTGTTGAGAGCTGACCAGCAATCGTGTTTTGCTCATCACTCACCGCAAGCTCAATGACGATACTAGGGACAAAGTAACGACCAGGCTCCAAAGGGTAAATCACCACCTCCCACAACTGTTTAGCGTACTTTCGGCCGTCGATACGCTCTATCGAATTTATTGCAAATGAAGAGCGCTGCAATACCAGTGCATTATTGACATCAAAGCGATGCACTCGAGTCCCTTGGGTAAACCAGGTATCAGTCATTACTTCAATATTTACAATAACTTGTTGGTTAGGAACGATCGTTGAAGTTCCGGCCAACGAAGCGTTAACGATTACGCGTTCTTGCTTCGATAGCGCTATAAGCCGCTCTTGTTGACCTAATGCTGCATGGGCAACCCCCATAGTAGCGAGAAATAACACTGAACAGAGCAGAGCGGGTTTACTGAACAGCCTCATCGCTCATCTCCATTGTCGGAAGATACAATGCTTAGAGCAAAATCACTTGGTTGAAACTCCATGGTCGCCAAACCTTGCTCAGTTTGCAGATAAAACTTACGGCTCAAAAATGGCGCGAGATTATTCTCAACACGCTTCATCCATTTCTCGTTCAAAACTTCACTATTGAGAACATCTTGAGCAGACAGCCTTTCGACAATTATCTGCTCTTTTTGAACCATTTTTTCCTCGCCATCTGAGGTTTGAGGTTTATCCCCTAGCTCTCTACTTGCTTGTCGCTCGTGGGTTTTCGCTTGTCCCGCTTCAAAGGTGTTGGTGTACTCAATAATGCCAACAATTAAAGTTAGATTGGCTTGAATGGTCTCGTGATTCGGATATTGCTCTAGCATCGACTGATACCAATCCCTTGCCTTTAAGTACTCTTTTTGTCTTGCTAAACAGGCACCAACACCGAGCTGACCATCCAATGTATCAATTCGAAGATAATAGTGTTTTGCCAATTTATACTCGCCGGCTTGGTAGTATGACTCTGCCTTCCAGTGATAGTCCTCAAAAATTTCAGCAGCTTGGATGTAGTCTTGTTTTTCATAGAGGTATTGACCTTGTTGATCTTTACTCATCCATAGATCAATAAAACTAAAGTCACTAGCGTAAGTAGATGGCGCATGAAACGTCGACAGAAGCACCACAATAGGCAGACACCATTGAACAACCCAGCCTTTACGCGCCCAAAGCAAGTATATCGGCACCATCAACCAAATCAGCGCATAGCCAGAATCCAACCAAGGTTCCGAATCTTCTCCATTGAGCTGTGAACTCGCTGATACTTTGTCCACTAACGCCGCAATATCTGAATCATCAGATTCAAAACGTAGGTATTGACCACCCACGGCGCGCGCGAGTTGCTCAAGACTGTCTTCATCCATTGGCATCGCCACTCTCTCTTTGGGTGAACCCATACCCCAAACCAAGAGTTGGTGCCCAGACTCGTCAAAGTACAGCTGCCAACCATCTAACTGGTTCACATTGATCGCATCAGAAACAAGAAGGACCGTTGCTTTGCTAGCATGATTACGCAATAGAGTGTTCACAACCGAAAGAGAGTAGTGTTCAAACTTACCTTCTCTTGGCATCACAGCAGTATCAATGGCATCCAGTAACGGTTTAAATACGGCTGTATCCTTAGTCAATGGCATAGCGAGGTGTGCACTGCCGGAATACACGATCAAAGCTGCCAGGCCTGCATTTCGCTGCTCTATCAACTGATGAATTTTCTGTTTAGCTCGATACAAACGCGTAGGGGCAATATCACTTTGCTTCATCGACTCGGATACATCGAGGATCACCACTAGAGCTGAGTTATCCTCACTAATTGGCGACAACTGACGCTGCCAAGTTGGCCCAGCAGCCACAACTGCTGCCAAAGTACCAAGCACGGCAAGCAGAATAACTGGGGTATTCTGCCGCCAGCGGCCATGACCTACTAACAAGGCTTTTCTAAGGTGAGATGGTAACGCCTTTATCCTGCTCGACACCTTTTGTCCCTGCTTAAGCTTGTGCCCAATGAGCAAAAAAAAGGGAATTAGCAACAGCAACCACTCTGGTCGCATAAAATGAAAATCGTCCATTACACGCTCGCTCCCAGTTTTGGCCCGCGACGTTTATAGCTCATCAAAGCAACGAAGCTGAGGTGAACTAGAAAAATGACAATGACTGGAACGTAATGAAGTGACACACTTTGCTGATAGGTGAAGCTCTCGAACCGTTTAGGTTCGAGCTCATCGAGTATCGCGTAGACATCACTCAATGATTCCGCCGACATCGCTAGGAATGCCTCACCCCCGGTAAGCTCCGCCACTTGGTTGATCACATCCATATCGATCGACTCTTCACCCGTAGATGCCAACGACCCCATTGCCACCATGTGAATTCTTATACCTTTTGCCGCGGCCACCTTTGCTGCATCTATGGGGGAACTAGGCTGTCCGTATCTCTTCCATCAGTCAGTACGATCATCACCTTTTCTTGACTTGAAGAATCCTTTTCTTCCTCCAAAAAAGTCTTGATACCCAGTCCGATAGCATCACCAAGACTCGTGCTTTCACCTGCCATAGCAACCTCAGTTTGATGTAAAAGCGCCAACCAAGCCGCGTGATCCAATGTAAAAGGAGATTGAAGGAAAGCCGCTTCACCAAATAGAATAAGCCCCAACCGATCCCCTTCTCTCTTCTTGCTAAAAGACTTCAGAACTTGCTTGGCACTCTCCAGACGTGTTCGCGGCTGCCCATACTTATCGGTGAAATCCTGTGTCGCCATTGACCCCGAGAGATCAACCACCAACATCAGATCGCGTCCCGAGCGCTCGTACGTTTGTGGCTCTAACATCCATACTGGTTTAGCCGCAGCCAAGACCAACATAAGCCAGCCAAAGGCAATAATGGCCTTTTGTGGTCGCTCTGCCCTCACCCTCTGTGAACCATTCTGACGTTTAATATCTAAGCTTTTAAGCAATACATTGAAAAAGGGAACCTTAATTGCCTGCTGTCGTGACAAGTAACTCGGTGCTAAGCGATAAACCAATAGCGGCAATGGCAACAGCAGCAGAGCCTCTGCCACCTCGAAAGTGATCATTGATACTCCTTACTGTGGTGAACTACCCAGTAGTGCATGGCCTCAAGTAATTCATCCATCATGGTACAGTCCCACACACCTTCGGTGGGTGCATATAAACTCACCTGCCACTTTTCAAAGAGCGGTTGTCTGAAATCGAAGTCGCGGCAGGTATTGGAAAGTACATCTAACCATTCAGCACCATAAATACCGGCTAAATCTTGATTGGGGTAAGCTGCATCGCTGCTTGCTTTGTAATTTGGTTAAGTTGATGGAGCATGATTTTAGGCTCGTTGACGAGTAGGGAGTCAAACATAAGCTGCTCAACTCTCTTTTTTGCTTTTCGTCGATAAGCCTGTCGCTTAAAATCACGCCATTTACGAAAAAGCCAGATTGCACACGCCATGCACGACAATACCGCTAGACATTTCCACCCTGTAGTTTGAGGCAGATAAGAGATAGCACTCGGGGACAATGGGTCAATAAGGTCTACTAACAAGATATTATTGGCCATAGCGATTACCCATCAATTGTTGGACAAACTCTTTGTGATGATTACCTGTCGTAGAGAGTTCAATCATAGGAAAGCCATTCGCGGCGAACAGTGCACCTAGCGTGCGGATTTTTGGTTATGTTCTTGGTTGTAACGAACCAGTTGCTCGGTATAGTCACGCCCCAACTGCACTTGATGCTCACCGTCACTCATTAACAAAGACTCAGTGGGTCGAAGCTCGACCTCTAAAAGATCTCGAATAGCAATACCCATTACATCATTGTGTTGCTTCAGCCATTGCAATTGCTTAATTGCACTCTCTTGGAGATTGTAAAAGTCACTGAGTACAATGATCAGCGCACCTTTAGGTTTAATAATGGCAATAGACTTTAATGCGTTTTCTAACCGAGACCCAGAGGGGCAATGACAGGATTTTCTGATGACAATGACTGGTTCAACTGCACAATCTTGCCTAAAACGTGATAGATGTGATCTCGACTTCGTCTAGGAGGTACCATCTCGATAGACTCATCACTCACTAGCACCGCGCCCAGTCTGTCACCACTCTGTACACAACTGAATGCACAAACTGCCGCAACCTCGGCGCTTACGACGGACTTCATCGTATCTACCGAAGAAAAGAACATATTCGATCCTTGGTCTACCACTAGATAAACTGGCCGATCTTTCTCTTCTGAGAACACTCTTACGTAGGGCTCTCCAGTGCGCAGGGTCACTGCCCAATCAATATTGCGAGTATCATCTCCCGATTGATAGTGGCGAAACTCCTCAAAACTTAGACCACGCCCTCTGAAACTAGAAAAATGTCGACCTACCAAACGCGAGCCAAACTGTGTACTTGGTGGCAGAACAAGCTGACGGGCAAGCTGTTCTGTCTTTAGTAGTGTCCGTAAATCACAATAGATCCTTGAGTCCAAGTGTTGTTTCAACATTCAGCCCCCTATGCTATCGGAACCACTTTAAGCAACTCGTCGACAACGTCCGATTTCGATACGCCCGAAGACATGGCCTCAAAACTCAAAAGTGATACGATGACCAAGCACAGAGTGCGCGACACTGCGAACGTCGTCCGGCGTGACATAGTCACGCCCATGCAGCCAAGCATGAGCTCGGCTGCAACTATCCAAAGCAATAGAGCTCGCGGACTGACTCCAACTAATAGCCATTGCTCCAGAGCACTATGTGGGTATAACTCAGGTTGTCTCGTTGCCGTCACTAACGAAGCGATATAGGTGTCAATCGCTTCAGAGCAATAGATACAAGCCACCTGCTCCTTAGCTTGACGAATATCGTCAACGCTGACACTGTCGTTACTCTTTGCAACTTCCTGATGCGACTCTTTACCCAAAGCTTCACGACGGACTAATCGGATAATGTCCATCTCCGCTTCTAGCGCTGGGTAATGCACATCTACTTTCATCAAGAATCTATCCATCTGTGCTTCAGGTAATGGATATGTTCCCTCTTGCTCGATTGGGTTCTGCGTTGCCAACACCATGAAAGGCTCTGGAAGTGGCAGCGTCTGTCCATTGGTCGTTACGGTGCCTTCTGCCATCGCCTCGAGCAATGCTGCCTGCACTTTCGCTGGTGCACGGTTGACTTCATCCGCTAGCAAAAATGAGCTAAAAATCGGACCGGGCTGGAAATTTAGTGAACCAGAATTTTTGTCATAAACATTTGCTCCCGTCACATCCGATGGAAGAAGATCGGGTGTAAACTGCACGCGCTTGAAATCAATATCCAATGTAGATGCCAGTGCTTTCACTGAGCGTGTTTTAGCAGTACCAGGCAACCCTTCCAGCAGTACGTGACCACCGGTTAACAACGCGATCACCAATGATTGCGTAAGCTGCTCTTGCCCAACAACGTTTTGATTCACTGTTGAAATTAGGCCTAACACGGATTCCAAGCTTCTATTCTCAGTCATAATGCTACCTTTGATATAAGGAAAGGAGTTCTTGGATAACATAATCGGGGGCTATCTGTTTAAGTTCTGCCATGCAATCTGACGCGTCTTCATTTATGGCCAACATACTTTCACACTGGGCATATAAATGGGTCGGGTCTTGAGAGCCTTCATAAGCAACCCTAAACAGTTCAATAGCATGTTGAGGTTCGTTGTTTCGAATTGTCGCAGCCAACGCGTACGCATACGTCGAGTTGTTCGGAGCTAAAATATAGGCCTTTTCAAAGTAGCTCAGGGCGCTGTCGTGAAATCCTAGTGCATAATCTAGCTTTGCAGCCTCATAAAATAAGCTCGCTTGGCTGGAGCTATCTAACATGGCTTGTTTCAATGTTTCTCTAGCAACCAAGCCACCTTGAGTTTCTAGCTGGACTTTTGACAATCCAATAGCAATACGCACATCATCGGAGGTATGACTCAACTCGATAAGGCGCGCTTCCGCCGCATCTGAGCGTCCTGTCACCTGCTCAATCCACGCACGTTCTAACTCTGTGTCTATGTCATTCGGAAGTTTTTTTTCTAGGCTTTCTAGTGACTGCTGAAGAGATAATTGCATCGATTTATCAAATGCGTTCCAGTGCGGTAGAAGTGCGTAGATCGCCGCTCTCTGTACAGACATATCTTCATCGAAAGTTAAGGGGTACATCAAATCCCACTTGCCAATAACAGACCAATGAGCGGCTGCATCGACCGAGGCTAAACGCATTGGCGCAGCGTGATCACGTGAAGCACGACTGATGGCAATCAATGCATTTGCCCCATTGAAACCACGTAATGCACGTGTGGCATCAATTCGCAACGCCATGGGTTGACTAAAATCTTGTGACAACGCAGCCAGATCAGCTTCACGTGAACCCCGGACTTCCGCCGCCAACAAGAAATTTGAGAAACCCAGTGTTAGCAAAGTAATGATGACAACTCTTAACATGTAAACCTCTACCTACGAGCCTGTCTTTTCATTACTTGCCTGCTCTGCACTCTCATCGGATTGAGCGTCTAGCAGAGCTGCCGAGCTCACTAAATAGCCGTGCATCAGATAGATCTCTTGAGTAGGCGCGAGGCCGTGCTCCACTAGCCATTGATTCAATGCAGCATGCACTTTGGCGACTGGAACATCTGTCGATTGCGTTAGATAGCCAAGCTGCTTGAGCTCGTTTACCATCTGTTGATACGCCATTGGCGGAAGCATTAAGTCTTTGAACTCTGACTTCCAAACCATCGCTAGCGAATCATGCGATGCCTTAGCGCGCTGGTATTGTGCTTTTTGAACATCCAGTTCCGAGCCGCAGAGCTCGTTATTAGGATCTTGCTGACAGAGATTAAAGAGAACGGCGTAATCAGTGTAGGTGTCAGACTTGTAAGCAAATGCATTATCGATGAATCGACTGATAACCTGCTCATCAAACAGCTCTATATGACTAACTTCCGTCATAGATTGTGTATCACTATTGGCTGCAAGTGCGGATACACTCACAGAGCCGAAAATGAGTAGGTGCGCTATGCATTTGAAAGAAATGCACTTGCAAGCTTCTATTATTGATTCAATTTGTTTTATGGGTAGTTTCATATGTGCCCCTATTTAAACTGATATTTCATAGCATCAGCGTTAACGCCTTTGTAAACTGGGTACCCCATGGTAGAAACCACCATCGAAATATAAGGATCAATGTGCGTAAAAAACTGCTTCCAGCCAGCGCATAGATAATTCAGACCCGCTTCCCCAGACAGCGTTTTTGTAAATCGGTTTTTAGGGCACTCACCAAAGCAAGCAAATTGGTAATCGCATTCACGACATTGCCTTGGCAACGTTCCCTCTTTCGCCTTGCCAAACATCTCTTGACCTTGAGAAAACTGCATATCCTCTAGATCTGCTTCATGGATATTTCCCAGCTTGTATTCTGGATAAACGTAATGGTCACACGCAAATACATCACCGTTGTGCTCAATTGCTAAGCCTTTTCCGCACATAGGCGCAAGGGTGCAGAGTGGGTTGACGCGTCCCATCCATGTTTCCACGCAGGCTTCAAAATAGGGAACATTGAGCTTGCCAATGTCGTTCTCGATCCACTCGTCAAATATGGTGCATAAGAAGTTGCCCCATTGAGTCGGCGAAACACACCAAGCTTCAACAATGGAATTTGGGTGGCTCGGCTCGGTTTCAGGCATACCTTGGAAAAGAATTTCATCCTCTTTCCAGTGTTGAGGAGCCGTATCACGGAAAGATTTGGGTTCCACAATAGGAATGAATTGCATCTGCGGGGAGCGCACCACATCACGAAGGAAACGATAAACATCCAGTGGGTTTGATCCTGACAGATTGTTTACACACGTCAGCGTCGCAAAATTGACCTTGTGCTTGTGTAAAACCTCCACTCCTCTCATGGTTTGTTTGAAGGTGCCACGACCTGCTCGGTTGGTACGGTAGGCATTGTGGATCATCTCAGGCCCGTCAATACTCAACCCAACTAAAAAGTTGTTCTTTTTGAGAAATTTGCCCCACTCATCGTTAAGCAGAGTGCCATTGGTTTGCAGGTTGTTCTCAATAATGACACCTTTGGGACAGTATTTCTTTTGCAAACGCACTACATCGCGGAAGTAGTTCACACCCAGCAATGTGGGTTCACCACCTTGCCAGTGAAAGACGATTTCAGGGTGATTCTGTTGTTCGATGTAAGATTTAATGTAGGTTTCTAACATCTCGTCGGACATACGACTGCCACATCCTGTTTCGTGACCTAGAAGCTCTTCCTTGCTTAAGTAGTAACAATAAGTGCAATCGATATTACACGCAGAGCCAATAGGCTTTGTCATAATATTCATGCGCTTAGAGGGCGTATTGGGCTGATAACTACTTAGCTGGATACTCATTGTGGCTCCCCTTCATGATTTGTATCCATAGTATGAAGAGAGCGACTTTGAGTAATCAGTATAAATACTGCTTATTGGAACGATGTACTTGTGACAAACGCCCAGTGCTGATTCCAGCTGGCATAAAAAGTGCCCCCACATGCAAAACGCAGCGTGGGGGCACAGTAAGAACTTCTAATCTCGAAGTTCTACTTTGATAGCAAGCTTACCTTTGGGTATTTCAATTTACATCAGACAAGGCTTTTGGATTGCTAATAAAGTACTCATCACCGTATATTTCACCAATGAGTTCTCCTCCTGCCGGCCATTGGGAGAATATCTTCAGGCTATACTTATCATCGTGAATACCCATAAGTGCGATATACAATATGTCTCCGGCATCTTTCTCAATATCGACAAAAATATAGCCGTTCTCGTCAATACTCCAGTCCCAAGTCTTGACGGTACTACCTTCGGTACGAGTCACGACGCCATCAGCCCCAAATTCCCATACTCGCAATCGGTCTTTACCTTCGTTGTAATCATATAGCACTAACCCTTCAACCATCTCTTCAGTGATGTTGATTTGTCCGCCACAGTCATTAACAGCGGTTTGAAACGCTTCAAAAGTCGCATTTACGACTGGTCTGTCATTCTCATCATCCCACTCGGTATCATTCTCATAACACACGGAATAAGGTTTGGTCGTGAAGAACTCATTACCTTCAACTGATCGATATGACACACCGTTCTCTTCCCAATAATGGAATCCCAAGAAGCTAAAGCTCTCATCATTAGAAGCGATATAGGCTAGGTAAGTTGTATTACCATCATCAAATGCCAACTCAATGATACCGTCAGAATTGATATACCAATTAAAGACTCGATCGTAACCTTGTAGGCTGGCTTTGATATCACCCGTCCCCCTTGTTTGAAGGTAATAGCGAGTTCATTTTCTCCTTGCTCTTGCTGCTCGGTAAAGTACAGAGTAACGTCATTCAGATAGGACTCGTCAATTCCGATATAGCCACATACATTGGCGGAATGGTGGAAAGATGGATAATCCTCTAGAGCATCTCCAGACGATTCTCGATTCTCAGACGTACATACTCGGTACTCGGGGTTTAGTAATTCATCCAACTTGGAGTAAGCCAAACCATCATCCAAGAAAAAGTACCCGAGATCATTAGCCCAACTAAAGTTATTTGGTGACGTATCCATTGCATAGGTTTGTAGATACATGCGATAGAAAGAGTTGTACCAATTCCAAATATTATCTGGATCTTTTGGCAGCATTACGATGATGTCAGTACTCGCCGTACCAACATACCAATTTGGTTTGATACCATGGTCGATAAGTTGCAGTTCCAATAAAGTCGGCGTGCCATCAGTGATCCCTGGATTCTGGCTAACGACATACCAGTTTAGCGCTTCACCCTCATCAGAGTATTGGAAACTCTGATTTGGCAAAGCCGCTGCGTAGCGATGAAGTCCCGGTATGATATCACTGTTGATCTTGGTTAACTCTGCACCGCCCGAACGAGCATTCTCAACCAGTGTTGGCAGGTCTTGCACACTTCGAGAGCCCCACTCATCAAATGAATAGGATATCCACAGGCCGTTATCATGTTTTTGACTCACTCGATAAGCTTGACCTAAATCATCGGCTGAACTAGTAAACTCATAGCCTGCTAGGTGGTAATGATTCCATGCAACGTATTCGGTGCGCTCTCCATCAGAGACCACAGTGATGAGGTTGTCCCACTCATGGAAAAGCAGTGCTTCATCAAGCTTGGTATTGGCCTCATTCTCCTGATTGAGGAGATAGCGTTTACCTGAACTCTGTGTACGTCCATCTTGGTTAACCTGCGTTGTTAACTCATACCAATAAGGTGTCAGGTTATCCCAGTTACCAGTAGTAAAGTTATAGTCAGCGTATTCGTGTAACTGACCGTCAGTCGGGTTGGCCCAAACTGGGCCAAAAATACTATATGAGTAACCTGTATCCTCAATGGTGAAAGCCTGGGTGCGATTTATAGTGCCATCGGCTTCCCAGTCATGTTCAATAAGGGCACTGATAGATAGCAGCCCTTCATTTGTGAGCTTGTCATGACGGGCATAATTTGATGTATTACCCTGTAAATCTTGATAATCGAATCCTACAACATCGTATTGAGTCGTTTGGCTATCGACAACTGTTAAGTCAGACTGTTCTTTAATCGACTTAGTAACGTATTGCACAGTATCTACGCCGGTCAAATCTGTGGGGTGAGTGCGAGATGTGAAGTTAACGTTATCAAATATTCGCCCACCACCATTGTCGCAACCTTCAGTTGCAGCTGCAGACTCATCGATATAACTGTAGTGCTTTTCTAGTGTTGGCGTTCGTTCTCCTAGATCGAAAACTGTGCCAACGAAAGAGCTCTCGCCATCTAAGTTAAAGTCATAGCTGAACTCGATAATACGAGTAAACTGGTTACCAGTTTGTAGCTCCACACTTTCTTCTTGACCAACTAACTGATCATTCAAACTCCAGTACTGTTTATCGAGCTTAGTGCGCAATGACCCATTGTTGAGAGTTTCGACAGTTTGAGTAATTGAAATTTTCAGCTCTAAGGGTTTCTCGCACACTAAGAAAATGACAGGTTGAGTCGCTTCTTGAGTGGTTACGACATCAGCAACGGATTTTTCCGCATCATCTGGGAAAATGTCGCTATTGTCGCCAAATCCGTCCTGATCGCTGTCACTCCACTCGTTCGGATTGTCAGGAAACGCATCCGAATTGTCGCCATAGCTGTCATCATCTGTGTCTGCCCACTCCGCTGGATCGTTCGGGAAAGCATCACTGTTGTCGCCGTGTTTGTCGCCATCAGAATCAGCCCACTCTTTTGGATCATCAGGGAACCTGTCCGAATTATCACCAACCTTGTCACCGTCGCTATCTAGCCACTCCGTAGGGTCTTTAGGAAATGCATCCTCCGCGTCAGGGTGGCTATCGTTATCGAAATCGTAAGGGAACTGGTCGTTAACACTATCAATACCATCACCATCTGGATCACCCGCTCGTTTAGCATCTAGTGGATAGTGATCATGCTCATCATTGATGCCGTCATTGTCATCGTCAACATCGGTATGGTCACCAATGCCATCGTCATCGTTGTCCATCCATTCACTACTGTCTTCTGGAAAAGGGTCTAACTCGTCAGGTACACCATCTTGGTCACTGTCACTAACCATATCTGCGTCTTTATCGATAGCAGGTTGTGCATCTTCTAGCATCTGAGGATCTGGGGTTTCCTCAACTTCTTTTTTGATCTCGTTGTTGACTACGGAAGCCAATTTTTCAAAGTCCGTTTCAGTATCTGATTGCTTGACTTGTTCGACAACCTCACTCATTTCTTGAGGGGTTTCTGGAAGCACTTGACCCGATTCGACAATGCTTCGTGCCGCGTAGGCTGCTTGCTGGGCGGCGTCTGACTTATTTTGATCGTCATGGCTTTTATCAGCAATATAATCGCTGAGAATCGCACTTTCATCGATACCCAACTCGGAAGCGAGCTCCGAAACAGCTTGTTGCTTTACTTCAGCGACTTTATCAGCACTCATGTCCTCGGTAACAGACTCAGAAAGCTTAATGTTAACGAGAGTGGAAAGTGGCGTGACGTTTACTGCACCAGCAGGCGCTGACATAGTAAATCCAGAGGAAACTCGTTCATCAGGCTTATCTTCATCTATGGTTTCGCCGGCAATGGCCTGAACAACAACCTGATAAGAGTTGGGAGCCATCCCTTGTTCAACCATTTGTGCAACATCTAGGACAGCCTTTCCCCCTGCTCCAGACATCGCGCTTGGTTCATCGCTATCGTGCTTAAAATTTCCGTTTAGATCGAGCCACACCTTGGCGTTTTGCAAGTAACCATCGATAGCTTTTATTTCATGGGTGAATTGTGAGGGATTACTATTCGGTGGTGAACTAGAGCTATCACCACAGCCTACTAACCCCACCATACCAGTAAATCCTAAAGCTAGCGCAACCTTGTTGTACTTCATGCTGACCTCCAATTAAGTCACTAGATTATTGTATTTTCGCAATAACCCTAATCCATGAAGCGATGACTTCTCACCCCCGTCTGGGTGATAAAAACAAACTCTTTTTCAACAACATGACATTAGTCTACTTTCATACTCGACGTAAATCTCGCTATGTAGTGACTGCATGCTAGCAAAATAAAAAAATAGGCAAGCGAATTACCTGCCTATCGATAACTCATTCCCGATAGATGAGTAAAATTATTGGTATTGTGCGCGCTGCCAGATTTGCATCTTGTCAACGATTTGGTCGATAGAGAACGAACCCGGTACTTGACGAGGTGGGAACTCTTGGAATGTTTGTAAGAACTGGAACGTATAAGCCGCTCCCATGTACATGTACGGTAGGTGCTCAACTTGCCACTGCGGGTAGCCGACGCCGTCTAGGTGCGCGTTTTCGTACGGGTCTTGACGTAGATTGAAGATATAAGGGAAACGCAACTCCTCAAACTGACATTGCCAAGTCTTAATACCGTGACATTCGTTTACGGTAAACATGACTTTCCAGTCACCCATACGCACTGCAGAAATGTGGCCATCATCTGCTGCATATACATAGCCCTTACGTGGCCAGTTAGGATTGCTATCGGCCGTTGTGTTCTTACCTTCTTTAAGCGCTGGCATTAAATTGAAACCATCTAGGTGAACTTTGTAATCCTTACCATTGAGCTTTTTGCCTTTTTTCAGTTCTTCTTTCAGGTTGTCTTCACCCGCAGCCGCCAGAAACGTCGGCGCCCAGTCGTTGTGTGCCGCGATTTCATTGGCAACGCTACCAGCAGGGATCTTATTTGGCCAACGCATCATCGCGGGTACACGGAAGCCCCTTCCCAAGTCGAGTTTTTCTCACCGTAGAAACGAGACGTTGCACCGTCTGGCCAAGACCATTTCTCCGCTCCATTATCGGTGGTATAGGAAACGATGGTATTGTCCGCGATGTTTAGCTCATCTAGTTTATCCAACAGTTGGCCAACCATGTTATCATGCTCAACCATACCATCACCGTATAGCCCACCGCGCTTGGAGATGCCCTTTGACTCTTCTTTTAGGTGAGTCCAAACGTGCATTCGAGTCGAGTTGAACCATACAAAAAATGGCTTGTTCTCTTTATGAGCACGGTCAATAAAGTCTAGCGCACCTTCAAGGAACTCCTCATCCACGGTTTCCATTCGCTTGATAGTCAATGCACCTGTATCTTCGATGCGTCCATCAGCGTATGAATGGATGACGCCACGAGGACCAAAACGTTTCTTAAACTCAGGATTTTTTGGATAATCCGGGTGCTCAGGCTCTTCTTCGGCATTTAGGTGGTACAAGCTACCCATAAACTCGTCAAAACCGTGCGCCGTTGGCAGATGCTCGTCTCTATCCCCTAGGTGATTCTTACCAAACTGTCCGGTCATATAACCTTTTGCTTTTAGCATGGTCGCGATCGTTGGATCTTCTGGCTTCATACCCTCAGCGGCACCCGGCATGCCTACCTTAGTCAAACCCGTTCGCATTGGATGTTGACCCGTGATGAATGCGGATCGGCCTGCAGTACAAGAGTTCTCACCGTAGAAATCAGTAAATAGAACACCCTCATTAGCGATACGGTCGATGTTTGGAGTCCAGTGACCCGCTTGACCGCGAGTGTAAGCAGAAATGTTGTCGATACCAATATCATCGCCCCAGATAGCTAGAATGTTGGGGCGGGTCATATCGGTGGTTGCAAAGCTTGCCATAGAAGTTGCCGTTAACGCAGCCCCTACCGCTAGTTGCAAGAACGTTTTTTTGTTAAACATAGCTCAGACCTTATAATTTAAAGGGTAGTTGAATTGAGAGCTATTATTCGATGATTGGGATAACAGGTAAGCAGTAAGTTTACTGCAATTCAATATTTAACTCATAGAGCACAAAGACAATGATTTATTTCATTAGAGAACATGACAATATAAAATAATAAAAAGTCAGTTCATACAGTAAATCTCCTGTACTGTTGAATTTCATGTTGACATAAAATTGGCTGGTAAGCTATTTTAAGAGTTCGTCAGTTAAATGGGAACGTTATGAGTATAAAAGCAATTTCAAGTTTTGAACAATTGATACAATACCAAGTCACTACTCTGGCCTCATGTCGTGCGCAAGATTTCGATAGCAGTTTTCTTGAACTGGCAAAACAAGGTTTGGAGTGGTTTAACCTAGATCGTTTAACGCTGTTCCCAAACTCGATGATTTTACTCAATGACGGAAAAACTGTTTCCGTTTCGCAAAGTCACATTCCACCTTTAGAAAAAGAAAAGTTCGTTGTCGGTAACTACCAAGATACTTAAAATTGCTTCGCTCCAAAAGCAAGTATCAGATGTTCAACAGCCAAGAACTAGAAAAATCAAACATCAGCACTCTTCGCGAACTACATGCAGAAGGTGGTCGCTGGCACGGCATTGTGCGTTTAGAGTTATTTGGACAGGTATGGGGAGCACTTGCTTTCTCTCGTTTTCGTGATGACCAAACGAGTTTATCTGAGGAAGAGGTTAATCAACTCAAAGTACTGTGTGATATTTGGCTGGTGTATTGGCAACACTCGACGGTGACAAAAAGCCTAAACCAAGGCAGCGAATCGCCAATAGACGAGAGCGAGAAACTACTCAGACTCAGCAAAAAACAATGCAAAGTCTTAGCATTGTTGGCGCAAGGTTTTACTGCAAAGCAGTGTGCTGAAAAACTGTTTCTCAGCCCAAGGACCATCGAATCTCACAAATATCGAATGTTGGACACGCTTGAGTTAGATAATCACACTGAACTGGTTCAGTTTGCACTACGAAATGGTCTAGGAATAGAAGCATCCTAAGCTACCACAAACTTATGCGCTTTCGAACGAGCTAGGGACTCTAGGCTCAATGAAACACGATTGAATAAGGCTTTATCTATTGATAAAGCCTTATTCATTTTTTTACAGTGGGTATCTACTTTTTACGGTTATCCTCATGACCAGCCATAAAGTCATTAGTACCCGAGACTTTAAGCAGCCAGTCAAAGCCTTTCAGCCCTAAAATACCTCGCACAAGTGGCAGCAAGCCAACTGCACGTGGGCGTGCCACCATGGCTTTGTCTTTCTTTATGCCGTTCCATACCGCATCCACCATAGTGTCTATTGAGATCAGCGGTAGAAACTTAGAGTGAGCTCCCTCGAACATTCCAGTATCAATGTGACCAGGCGTTACCGTCGTGACTTTGATATGCGGCAGCGTCTCTTTAAGCTCAACACGCAAGCCTTGTGACCAGCCTAGCATCGCCCACTTACTTGCACAGTAGACGATAATTCGCGGGCAGTACATCAACCCTGCACCAGAAGCAATGTTTACAATATGACAGTCATTACGATCCGCCATTGCTGGTAGAAATGCTCGTGTGACGTGCATAGGTGCAGTGCTGTTGATCTGCATAGACAGGTCAATTTTCTTAGGATCGTGCTCGATGAAGTGCTCTGAAACAACGATACCCGCGTTATTGATTAGAAGATCGATGGCGCCGACAGACGTCAGCACTTCCTCTGCTGTCCGGTACACTAACTCTGTGTCTGTCACATCGACTTTGAAGGTATGAATTTCCGTTCTGCCGTTACTAAGTTCCTCTTTCGTGGCTTGCATTGCTTCTTCGTTCATATCCCAGATCACTATGTTCTTCGCACCATCTTTAATTGCGCGAATCACATAAGCTTTGCCCATACCCATAGCACCGCCAGTTACGAGGACATTTTTATTCATTACACTTTTCATGGTGAACTCTCAGTATTTATATTTGAAAACGAAATCAATAAAATAATGAGCGCATGCTAGATTCTGTACGTTTACATTAATACAGTACTTATTACTGCATTCAACCTAGAGCTAGTGTGATGGCTATCCGTATCGATTTCACAGTTCACAAATCATTTCCAAAACACAGTAAATCTACTCTATAGCTCTTTTTTTCAGCCATTTATTATTCCTGCGACTTTCTCTGCCTGTGTAACGAAAGTTCATTACATTTCAATTAATGGAAACATAATCATGCTGGACTACTTCGCTCTATTTTTAGTCTTCTTTGTAGGACTCACCATTTTTTACGGCATCATCGTTATCCACGATATTCCTTATGAAATAGCACATAAACGCAATCACCCTCACCAAGACGCGATTCATGTCGCAGGGTGGGTAAGTCTATTTACGCTTCATGCAATCTGGCCGTTTCTTTGGATCTGGGCAACGCTATACAAACCGGGTATTGGCTGGGGTATGAGCGGTAATAGCAGCAACGAACTTGAACTGGAAATCGCTACTCTTAAACAAGAAATCGCCGAACTGAAAGCGATACGCACCCACAGCAACCACTAGGGCACTATCATGGATATGCTAATTATTCTCACCTACACAGCGATTTGTATAGCCATCTTTAAACTGCTCAAAATCCCGTTGAACAAGTGGACTGTCCCCACAGCCGTATTAGGCGGAATCGCTATCTTGGGTACGATCATGATCGCGATGAATTTCAACCACCCCTACGCCAAGTTTTCAAAAGAGTACTTCGTCAGCGTGCCAATCATTCCTGAGATTTCTGGCACCGTGGAAGAAGTATTTGTACAGCCTAATATCCCTGTAAAAAAGGGCGAGATACTCTATACCATCAAGAGCGACAAACAAATGTCTGCCTTGAGAAGAGCTGAAGCAGCATTGGAAGAGGCAAAAACGCATGCCTACCAAAACGAAGAAGCGCTGCTAGCAGCCAAAAGTATTACAGATAAAGCGGAAGCTGCCGTTGCTAAAGCCGAAGCAAACCGAGACCGTACATTCACAACCTTTCAGCGATATAAGGATGCACACACAAATGGCGGTGATAACTCACCATTTACAGACCAAGATGTAGATCGCCAACGTGAACTCTATGCAGCCGCTCAAGCACAGTTAGATGCAGCAGTCGCGACCTTCACTGCTGCCGAAGCGGATGAGCGCCGCATTTTGCTTAGCACCACCTCAATGATAAACGGCGAAAACACACGCGTCGCACAGCTTCTAGAAACCAAGCACCAAGCTCAGTTGGACTTTGAAAACACGATTATTCGAGCACCGAGTGATGGCGTTGCGACGCAAGTGGCTCTTGCCCCAGGGTTCCGTGTCGTTACGTTACCGCTGCGTCCTTCAATGGTATTTGTGCCGACGAGTAACAAACGCCAGATAGCAGGAATGTTTTGGCAAAATTCGTTGCAGCGCATGAAACCGGGGCTTAATGCAGAGGTGATCCTTGATTCTGCCCCAGGCAAAGTCTTAACAGGCAAACTGGTACAAGTATTGCCGGCGATGCGTGAGGGAGAAGTTCAAGCAAACGGTACTCTTATGTCTGCACGTAGCCTAGCTCAGCATGGCTTTGCCATCGGAATCATCGAACTTGATCAAGACCTAGACCAATATAGTTTGCCATTAGGTGTTCAAGGCCAAGCAGTTATCATTAATGAAGAAAATGACATTCTGCATACTTCGATTGTTCGACGGATTCTTTTCCGAATGATGGCGTGGCTCAAATACGTATGGCCAATTAAGTAACACACCGTTTGCTTATTTTTTAGGCCGAAAGCACTTTTGTTTTCGGCTTTTTTAAATCTCACTTTATAGCCAAGCGGTAATATTACTGATTTAACCATCCACTTTCTTCTCTACACTGCCCAAAAACCAATTCCTTAATTTAACTAAGCAGTGAACTGAAGAATGAAAAGAAACGCTCTTGTCCTACTTATTGTTTCTAACCTAGCGAATGCAAGTGGCACGCTAATGCAAGAAGCTATTTACGCTAACTCTGGGACTGCGGGTGCCGGTGACGGTGTGAATAGCACATCTGCGGCCGCATCATGGACGAACCCCGCAACGATGTCGCAAATGGGTGATGAACTCACAACCATCAATACCCTAATCCTTAACTTAGAAATGCACTATAAGGACAGTAACCCTCATGGCTCCGCTGACCCCATCAATGCGATTAATAATCCAATTAAAGGCATCGGTATGTCTCCAAACGGTGATGCTAGCTCGCAAACCATTATGCCAAACGGCGGCTTGTTTTATGTTCGTCAACTAAATAAAGATATCCATTTAGGTTTCAACGTTGCCGCATACTCTGGTTCTGCCGTCGACTACGGTACCGACTGGGATGGTAGTGGGCATCTCAATGAAGCATTCATGAGTTCACTACAATTCAATCCTGCCCTAAGCTTTCAGGTGACTGATAACGTCTCTATAGGAGTTGGGGCACAAGCCAACCTCGGGTTACTAGAACTCAAAACAGACGGCCTTGAAACTCAAGAGTTAGGCACTGACTGGGCGTTCGGTTTTAACACTGGCGTTCTTTTTAAAGAGAGTGATTGGTCTATTGGCCTAAGTTACCGCTCCAAGATCGAACACGACTTTAAAGACATTGATATCAAGCTTGTTACCGATACGCCTGATGCAGCGGCCGGAGCCAATTCCATCATCCCTGCCATGATTGACTTAAGTGGACATTATCAGATTACCTCGCAGACTAACTTGCTTACTTCCGTTCAATATCATCGTTGGAGCTCGTTTGAGACCACTGAAATTTACAATGACGTCGTGAACGCCAACCCTCTCCCGCAAGGCATAGATCGAGATTGGAATGACGTATGGAAGTTCGCATTCGGCGCCGAGTATCAACTCAACACCGATTGGTTATTAAGCGCTGGGATGTCCTATGAGACTTCGCCTCAAGATGACCCAACAAAACAGTGGGTAGACGTTCCAGCAGGCGAACAATACCGATACGCGCTAGGTGCAAGTACACATCTGGGTGATACTCGCATTGACCTATTCTATGAATACGCCGACCTAGGCAACGTCGAAATCGATCGCTCCGGAGACTTTGCCGACTTCCAAGGCACCATGTCCGGGAGTGTTCACTTTATTGGCGCGAACTTTACTTTCTAATTTTGCAGTAAAGGCTCTGTGCGAGCAGAGCTTTTACCGTCGTTTAGAAGCGATAGTCAATGCCGATGGATGCTGTGACTTCTTCTGACTTTTCATCGAACCCTTGTTTCTCGTTCTGGATAGAGAGAACGTCGTACTTGAGCTCGAACATAATATTGAAGTCTTTGTCTTGGACTTTGGTTTTAATGCCCTGTAACCACATGATATTCGCCACTTGCATTTCAGCACCACCATAGGAAGAGCCTAAGTTGATGTTGAACACTGAGAAATGGGTATCGTTCCAGGGGTGCAATGCATACAGGTTTACAGAGCCCAAGTGAGCCTCGCTATCACCTAACAAAGTGGTAATGTGGCTCGATGACACACCGTTAGGGAGATGCTCTGGATAGCCACCATTTAATGACAATTGAGAGTTCATGACGTCTGCAAGATCATTGGTTTGAAAGTCGACATAGGTATAGTTCAAAGAGGGGAAGAACAATGTGCCATCTTCGCTACTAAGAGGAAGCATATAACCTGTGGTGTACATGTTTGCCGCTTGTTTTAAGTGGTAAACATCAACGTAAACACCACCGAAGTGGTCAAAGTGCGCACCGCGTATGCGAGCATTCTCAGATTGCGTGTAGTACTCAGCGAAACCGACAGTTTGAGAAATATCACTGGTTAAGCCGCCCACGCCGCCACCAGCAAGCAGCTTTAACTCACCCTCATCATCGGCAAAAACGGCAGCGCGTGCACTGCTATTACGAGGATCGGCATCATGGTACTCAGGCTCATCGGCAAGCAGACTACTCGAAAACAATAAGCTTGCACCGACAATAACAGCGACAGGACATCTATTAAATTTCATTTAAAACCTATTCATTTCTATAAACAAAGGAATGAGGAGGAATTTAAATGAATAGTGTTTTTTATCCCACTTATTACGTCTATTAGCAAAACTAATACGGTTTTATTATGAACAACAACTATACCAAGCAGCTTAATCTTAACTATCTTCGTATCTTCAATGAGGTCTATAAGCTTCGTTCGACACAAAAAGCCGCCTTGCAGCTTGGAATAAGTCAATCAGCGGTGAGTCAAACGCTATCTAAACTAAGAGATTATACTGGTGACAAGCTATTTTACAGCGCGGGAGCAACCCTGCAGAGTACTCACAAGGCCGACCTTATTGGTGATGGATTAGATCAACAGTTAAAGTTTTGGGACGAGAAACTTAACGAACACGCTCACATCGATCCAAAAACGTTCACGGGCGAGCTCACTATTGCGATATCCAGTGTACTTTTAGAGGCACTTGCAAATGAGCTCACCAGTTCACTGATATTTAACTTATTCCCCAACGCGAAGCTCAACATCACCATTTGGGACGAGGAAACCCCTAAAGACATTCAAGAAGGTCGCGTACATTTGGGATTAAACTTCTACCCTATCGACACACCTAAGTATTTAAGGGCGACGCCATTGACAGAGAGCCGCCCGGTTATTCTATCGAGGGTTAACCACCCAATCGGCTTGTCAGAGCTGACAATCGAAGAGTTTCAAAAGTACCCAAGAGGTGGCGTTCTTGTACAAGGCTTGCCGGATTACGGAGCCGTCCTTACGCGTAATCACCCTGAGATCTTCCGGTTTTCATATCGCTCCGCAAGTATGTCTGTGCTAGTCAACCTTATTCAACATTCAGACCTATTGGTCATATCAGAAAACCTCTCTTCCTCAATGGCAACAAATGACATCACCAACCACCAGCCTGCATGGTTACAAGATTACATTCCATCGCCACGCCACCATGCCGTCTATTATTCAGAGAAGAACCACAATACACCGCTGTACGACTACTGTATTAAAGCAATAAGAAGTGCTATTGAAAGCAAGCAGATGGCAGACACGAATGAGTAGATAATGCAGTAATTTTTACTGCTTACCCTACCCTTGGTTTGGATTATCTTACAGGCAATTCAAATCAAACTAGGACGACCTTATGTTCTTCAATCGTTACTTCAAACCCTTCATGGTGATTGCTGGTTTAGTTACCATGTACGCCGTCATTTATGCAATCAACCCAGAAAGCGCTCTACGTGAAATGAATGGATTGTCCTATGATTCACAGTATGTTTTTCTGTTCAGACACTGGGGTATCATGGTTGGTCTTATGGGCTTTTTCATCACTGCTAGTCCATTTATACCACAATGGCGAGAATCCATTGTCTTGTACTCCTTTCTCGAAAAACTGTTTATGGTGTATCTATTTACCTCAAACTTTTTCAACCCGGAGACGGCTTATCTAAACGCCAAGTTTGTTCCTTTTGTCATTACCGATATTACCATTTGTGCTTATACGATTGGTTACTGGTTGGAAAACCAAAAGTTGCGGAAAACAAACGCTCAAACTGCCTAATTCACCGCTACTTCCAATTACTCAACGAGTGCCCAGTTGTTTTCAAAACTGGGCACTATCTTATCTAGACATTTCGAACTCAATATAACCTCAAGCAGTATTTTCCCTGTATGATAAATCATATGCATCACTTACTCTGTTATCAGTTTTAATAGTATGAATAGGTAGCGTTATGGGTAAAAATATTCTCGTTTTTGGTGCTTCATCTGGCATTGGTTACGACCTTGCTTTGTCTTTAATTACGGCAGGTCATAACGTTTATTGTGGCGCTAGACGGCTAGGAAAGTTACAGCAACTGCAAGCATTAGGAGCGAAAGTGTTCAAAGTCGATGTGCGCGACAGAGAGAGCATCGATATCATGGTCGATAGCATGATTGAACATCACGGATCTATTGATATTGTTTACTCTAATGCTGGTTACCCTATTGCGGGGCCAGTTGAAGTAGAAAGCATAGAAAATGCGCAGTCACAACTCGACACCAATCTACTTGGGCCAGCAAGAATAGCCAAAGCCGTACTCCCTTACATGCGAAAACAGCGAAGAGGGCGGATCGTGTTTACGACTTCCATTGCGGCACGCACGGCTTCAAGTATGAATGGTTGGTATACAGCGAGTAAACACGCCCTCAGCGGAATGGCAAAGACTCTAGCGCAAGAAGTAGAGGAGTTTAACATTAAGATCGTGTTAGTTGAGCCCGGATGTGTACAAACCGAACTCCCTGACATTCAGCTCAATGATATGCTAAGCAAAGCAGACGTCATTGAAGACTATCGAGTTCCAGTAGAAAAAGCGCATCGTTTCCTTAAGAAAGCCTATGACAGCGGTTCGAACACAGATTCTACCGTCAAAGCCTTGTTGAGCGCGGGGTTTAGGGAAAAGCCTAAGCTTATCTATCAAAGTACAGTTGATGCCAAGTTCATGGCATGGACGCAAAAAATCAAAGGAGAAAGCTCGTTTGGCCGATTTGTATCGTTTGTGATCCGTAAAGTAGCTTAACTTCGATTATACGCAGACACAATATAAGCTCTGATTAAACCAACTTGAGTAGCACTAATATATAGTGCTACTTGATCAAGTCTAAACATTCAATACATACCCTTCGTTATGTATCGTCAGTATTATATCTTGCCCTAGTAGAGCTCTTATCTCTGAAATAGCTACGACAACCGATGAAAGCTTTACCTTCTTACCATTCCAGCCAACATCAGCAAGTTCGCTTTTAGATATGACGTCATTTGAGTTGGCGTACATATGATATAGAATATCCCGATAATTTCGTGGTAAACACCCTAGAATATGGCGAGTTTCTTCGCAGCGTATGACTTTTGATGTAGAGTCAATCACCTTTCCGTTTAGGGTAAATCTGTAATCACTATTCATTTATTTTCCTTTTATTTTGTATATTAGCAATTACGAAAGAGGAATTTATGTTCCCTAGGTAACAGATGGTATACCTCTCTGATAAAGCAGTAATTTTACTGCATCTTTCTGGTGCAAGTATTGAGTATGGTTACTCCACAAAATAGTGATTAGGATACTAGAGGAGCAGTTATGACGGACGTTCTGACTTTAAACATAAAAGACATTGACTGGCCTTGTGATTTAAGTGATTCGTTAAAATGGTCGTTGATCAGGCTTGCGAGATATGAGTACGGTTCCCGAGGATGTCCGGCACAAGACCAATACGCTCATGAACGAGGCGTGTTTTACATTTTGAAAGGTTGCACAGCGAGCTGCTTTTACATCACAGAGCCAGAAAGAACCATCGGGGGCATATTTGGTAAAGGGGATTGGCTTGGCGTAAACACACTCAATGAAAACATTCAGATCATTGCTACCTTTGAAGAGATTGAGTCGACAGAAATCATCCATTTTCCAGAAAGCCGCATACTCGCCCTAGCCAAGAAAGAACCAGAGGTGTACAAATGGCTATTCAACTGCAGCAAGCGAGCCCACGTTATTTGGTTACAAGCATTCCTTTCTTTCGCTCACAACAACCTGTTGCAGCTTTGTTATATCCTATTGGATATTCATAGCAAGATGGAAGATAAGTCTAGTTGTGAGATGCACATAACTCAGCAAAAACTCAGTGCAGTTGTCGGCTGTACACGTTCTAAACTTAATGCATTACTAAAGAAGTTAGAACATAAAGGGCTTGTGAAACTGTCTCGAAATAAAATCTTGGTGACGAACATCGAAGGGCTGGAAAAACAAGTGAGCAGCATGAATCTAATGGTACAAGATCCTAGAAAAATCACGAAAGCTGACAACTAACTATCTCACTCTCAGCGTAGTGTTTGTATCCATTTCGACCTTGCTCTTTTACATGATATAGCGAGCGATCGGCGTTTCTTAAAGTCTGGCTAAACGTATCAATCGAACACTCTGATGTTGCAGCACCGATACTCAGTTTTATTGGAACAGATTGAATGCGGAGAAGCTGATTGGAAGACTGTTGTATACGTTTCATGAGCCTTATAACTTGTGTCTGAGACGTATTAGGGCATACTATCACAAACTCATCTCCCCCCACCGTGACAAATAGTCTGAAGTTCTAATTTGGCTCTGCAAGTGTCTAGTTACTGCGACCAGTGCTTCATCACCTAGCTGATGGCCATAGGTATCATTAAAGTGTTTAAAGTTATCGATGTCTACAATCAATATAGACGTGTCTAATCGACGAACTCTTCCACTTTCGATCTCTGATTGTGCAATACGTTCGATAGCGAGTTTGTTATAAGAACGAGTGTGAGGATCTTTGCTAAGTAGATAATTCTGCTTCCGTAGTGTCAATAGCAGCCCTTTTGCAATCATAGCTATGCCCGTTAACACAAGCATATCGTCAAATATAAATTCAACCACTCGCGCCTGCTCCAGCCACCATTGGAGTTCTGTCACTTCCTCTAGACACTCGTAAAGCTTGTGACAAATCAGCAGCAGAAACCCACAGCGAGAGGTTAATGAAAAAGAGACATATCCTGATAGATAGACTACGGTAAGGAGTAATAGAACTAGATACTCAAACACGTAACTGTAGACATCTTGAATAGTGCAGAAAACAAACACCAAAGCTGTTGCAATACAAACAGCACAAGCTAAGAATCTATCCATAATAAAGTAACATCACAGTTATAATACGAGTTAATTAGTAATCACTGTTAATTAAACAATGAGTAACAAAGATGATTGAAGTGGCTGTGACTAGCAATCAATTCATTCTGGCTATGGCACCCAGTTTTATAGAGAAGTGATTTTATTTGGCAGCGCACGGTCTCTTTGGAAACTTGACGATAGACGGAAATCTCATTACTAGTATAGCCTTTGAGCATCAAATTTAAGACGTCTTGCTCAGCTTTGGTAAGTTTGAGTTCAAAGGCCTCTTGGTTGAAACTTTGGAATTTGGCTAAGGAAAAAAGCAACCTTTGGTGAGCAAGCCAAGAAATCACCCACTTCTCAACAATATATGAAAACTTTCTTAATGAAAACAATGACTCTTCCTCTAATGCCTCTAAGCTTTGAGTATATAAGACGACTTGACTTCCACAATCTAGTTTCATTTTTTCAATATACAGATATGGATTAGTATACTTGATTACAAGTTCATCACTACAGAAGTAGCTTACCCACATTTCTTTGTTGACAATGCAAGCGACTTTTTGGCTCTTTGGTTCCCCAACTTCAGCAGAGTAACTCTCAAGTATTTGGATGGTCTTTTCTTTAGATGTAGACTTTAGTCTCTCTCTCAAACCGTTGACTTCTAGGTAATAAGGTAACTTGTTGGGCATCACTACAGAAACGGCAATATGTTCCACACCAAGTAAAAGAAGAGTCTGCTTAATGTGTTCACGATAGGAAAAATTGATGTTATCTGATACCTCAAATTCTATAGTGCGTTTGCTCTTCATCTTCAAATCTCTGTCTACTACTCATTGACAGACGTTACACTAAATAATCTTCTCCTCAAGAACATTCATATTATTTTTATATTTCATTTATATATTCACACCTATTAAAATCTCATTATTTTCAGAGTATTACTCCACACAACACTCAACATAACTTTATTCCTCTTTCCCAGAACCTTACAGTTATAGATTCAGCGCTTGATGCCATAGTTTTTATAAATTATTTTCAATAATAGTATTCGACATTAAAAAATTGGAGAAGTTGAAATTTACTTACAACTTAAGTGACTTCCCCCCTAAATTAACATCAAAATAAAGCCGAACTGGTAACCACTATGTACGAAACTCAAAAAATCCTCAGGTAGCGTAGCGGACTATTCATCACAACACTCCAAAATCAAAGCATGATTTATAAATATAAATTGCGCCATTCAAATGGTAACTCATTTATATATAGCTTGCTAAAGCTCATTATTTAAACAGACTATTTTAAAGTTTAAAACCCACATCACACTTCGGAATCATGGAAAGGATTAAACACCCACTTGGGTGATGACGAAATTTAAATCTTTTTGTTATACATAATATAAAAATTCGCAAAGACAATCAGAATCGTGTTGCTTATGAACTAACATCTGTAACTCGACAACTCTTGATAATTATGTCTATGGAAGATTTGCAAACAAGAATATGAAGGAGTCACATTATGACTTCAAAAGGAAGTCAAGTCGAAAAATCACGGCAATGTACAATGCTATCGTCCTATACTCGGCTTGCTTTCTTTTTTTGCAGAAAAGTCTCTTTGAATTCCTCGTTTTCCGCAATGCTCTTTGGTTTACTATCATAAAATGATTGATATGTGTCATTGTAAGTTACTAGAAAGGCGGGAGTATACTTACGCCGCTTAGCATCAAGATGATAGTCGAAGCCAATGGGTTGAGCTTCAAAAGTCAGAATTTTGGCGGTAATTCAACGTGAAAGCAGGTATAAAACTATAAGTCGGATTCGACTGTGTGAATGAAGTCAGTTTTAAGGCTGACAAAGCGTGATATGTTTTTAACTGACAAATTTCTGAGAATCCGTTTTTTCATAACAAACAACCATACCTGAAGTAAACTCACCTAAGAGTTGTACACTAAACAAGCTATTTCAAGGTATGGTTGTTTTTACATAGTTTGTTGAAACAACCATAAAATGACATTTACAACTCATCTATAATCAACAACTTACCAGAGAAACAACCATATATTGATATCAAAAAAACCAACCGTAAGTTGATAATTTCGTGAGTCAACGAATTTAGCCCCGATCTATCGGTAAGAAAGTAATTTTTATATCCTGACGAAAACTCGTTACTCCGCATTCGCACCTCTTCACACTTCACTTAAAAGCCATCGCTATAGCCGAGTGGAAACTACCCAGACAAAAGAGACGTAGCCGGCCACGATTGCTTGGTGACCACGCTGTTACAATCCCTCTCATGTAACAGCGTGGTTTGCCCTAGCCTTTACGGGCCCGACAAGGCCTCATCGACTCTGGTTTTGGATAAGCATAACTTACTGTGACCTACCGGACACAACTGAATGAAAATTTGACGTTTATATCATAGTTGACATGAGATAACGTCTGCTATGAATCACATCCAAAGACATATACTTCATAGTTTACTGCAGAGCAGATTTCACCTTCTCCTGTAATAGATCTGCAAATTGCTCATGAGTCTCTACCCGCCAGTGAATCCCCTCGCTCTCACAAGGTCCAACATGTTGTGCTGCATCAAGAAAAAAACAACCTAACTCACTCGCTCTTTTTGCATAGAAGTGGCTCAGTTGCTTGGATTTTTCTTCAGCCCCCTCAAAGCCCTCTTTGGAAGGATCCGATTCATAGACTAGAGTCGGTGAGACCAGCAAAACCTTTGGTGGCTGGGACATAAAGCCATGTTGGAAGTTCTGCACAACTTGCACGAGGCGAGACGCCCCCTTTGAGATATCGCTGGCCGTAACATTAAACCGAGATTTTAGATCATTAGTGCCGAGCATAATAATGACCAAATCAGGATGGTGACTCTCTAAACAAGGGAGCAGGTAATCAAGTCCTTTCTTACCGGGTTCATAGGGGTCATCAAGTACTGTTGTACGACTGTTTTGCCCCTCTTCAATGATTCGATATTCACTGCCCAGTTTTTGCTGTAAGCGCATCGTCCAGCGCTCTTGCATATTATATCGGCGTGGCAAATCCGGAGCGCAACCCCAAGTATTAGAATCACCAAAGCATAGTACTGTTTTCATATATTTCCTTCTTACTAATGTCGACACAACGCCATTAATTTGCGAATGCTTCTTCAATTGACACGTCATGTTGGTCAGCGATAACTGTTCGAATATGTTCTCTCAATTGCTTGTGTCTATCGTTATCAAGATAACGACGATGATAGGCCAAACTATATTCAACCTCTTTGTGCATTATAGGTTATCAAATACTTTTAACCCTAAAGGTTTGCACCACATCATAGCAATTCGGCGCGGTATTACTGCGATTCGTTCACTCGAGCTCACATCCATTAACGCCGCCGACATTGAGTTAACCTTACACATTATGCTGCGCTCTTGCGCATTTTGGTTGGCAATTAGAGCAAAACCATCCATCCCCTGCCAGAGTGTCGCCAGCGCAGTGTGGTGCTCTTGATAGAATCGATGAACTGATATAGTCTCTCCAATACGAGGGTGTTTATTAGAACAAACGACCACCGTTGGTTCTCGAAATATTGGTTCGCAAACAATAGAAGGGTCTTTTACCAAGAAGATGCCAACAGCAAGGTCTACGGACAAAGACTTAATATTCTGCATCAATTGATTTTGGTCCGATGGCGTATGCTCAATCACAATCGAAGGCAAATCTGGCAGGTCAATCGCTAAGGTTTCACTGACATATGCCGAATAGACAAACCTATCTGCCAATGCATTTTGGATCTCATCGAACCCTAATCTAAATCGAGCCGCAAGGCGTGTCGCCATCGCCGTCGGTTTCATCCCTCTACCCTCTCGATAAAAAAGAGGCTCACCAATCTCATCTTCCAACCGCTTAATCGACGAGCTAACCGCCGGTTGACTCATCCCAAGATAGATCGCCGCTTTCGTATACGACTCGTATTGATAGGCTTCCAAGAATACCTTAAGAAGATTAAGATCTAAGTTCATCATTTTCCTCACTGAGCGCCACAACAGCGCTTGTATTTTTTACCGCTTTGACAAGGACACTGTTCATTTCGCGCAATAGTGTTTGATACCGTTAGCTTGCTGCTCTCTTGATAGGCAATCATCAACATAATTTCGTCTGCAAATCGCCCGCTTGTAACAAGTTTTCTCATTGTCTGCATATGCATAGAACTATGTTCAAAAAAATCTTGGTAACCTTGGCAGAAATAGTTGTGTCCGGGGTGGCCATCGTTGCTTACCGCAAACCTATGCTTAGGACACCCGCCGTGACAGGCAAACCTGTAAGCGCATGCCTGACATTCAGAGGTGAGTCGTTGTTTTTTGTTTTTAAACTCTGTGGCGAGATAATTCGACTTACATTCATTGATTGTTTGATGGTGTATATTGCCCAGCAAATATTCTGGATAGACGTAATGATCACAACAATACAAGTCACCATTCGACTCCAGAGCAAATGCTCTTCCACAACTTTCTGATAAATGGCAAATGCTGGTGGGTGCGTCGCACCAGGCACTTAACGTAGAGTCAAACATGTTTACAAATATCCGCCCAACGTCCCTTCGCACCCAGATATCAAAAATTTCTGACAAAAAACGACCATACGCTTTGGGTGGCACCGACCAAGAAGTTATCTTTGCTGCTGACTCGTGAGGTAACACCAATCGTAACTTTTGCTGTTGCAGACCTTCAGACTCTCGTTCTACCAGAGGAATGAATTGTATATAGTTTGAGCCCAGATCTTTGAGGTATTGGTATACTTCTTTGGGATGCTTAACGTTGTCACTGTTTATGACTGTAAGTGTATTAAATTCAACGCCGTGCTTTTTAAGTAGCTTGATCCCTTCCTCAACTTTTTGGTGAGTTGGTTTGCCAGAGCGCGTTTTACGGTATCTATCGTGTAAATACTGAGGGCCATCAATAGAGATACCTATAAGAAAATGATGTTGTTTAAAAAACACACACCACTCATCATTGATGAGCAATCCGTTAGTTTGGAAAGTATGCTCTATCCTTTTACCATTAGCATGCTGCTTAGCTAAACGTACCGCCTTCTTATAAAAAAGCAGTCCCATCAACATCGGCTCACCACCCTGCCAAGTAAACTGGACGTAATCACCATCTTGAGCGTCAATAGTTTGCTGTATATAACGCTCAAGCGTCTTGTCATCCATTCGCCAATCCGTCTGACGAGACGGATAGAGTTTGTGCTTTTCGAGATAAAAACAGTAGTCACACTCTATATTACAAACAGAGCCTGTTGGTTTGGCCATGATATGGTAGTGAGTCGAAGTTTGCATATTCAGTCGCTTCATTTGAGAGGTAGTTGATGTGCGTATTTCTACACTATCAACCGGATTGATTTTGAATATACAAATATAAACCGTGCTTATGTAGTAACTGTCAGTTTGATCTGATATAAGCACTGCTTATGCATTAGTCTTATCCATTTAAATATAAGCAGAGGAATTAAGAGAAGAGGAGGTAAATAGGCTGTTAGAACTTAAGATATTAGCACTATAAAGAGCACTTATAGTTGAAATAAATACCACCACCTACATTCATAACAAAATCCACTTTATTATTTGGCCGATTTATCCAATCTAAAGGTCGCTAAATGAATAAGATAACAAGCGCAATAATGGTGTGCTTTGCCGCAGCATCATCGCCTTCTCAAGCACAAAATATACTTCCTTTTCCTGAAGTCCCGTCCGCTTCCAAAGCCGGTAACACTATCGCGGAATCTGTCCACAAAAAACGAGAGGTAATCAACCACCTTCCAAAAAACGCACCAAACATCATGATCATTATGCTTGATGATGTTGGCCCAGGACAAGCAAGCACCTACGGTGGTGAAATTAACACCCCGACTCTAACCAAAGTTGCTAAGGAAGGTATTTCGTTTAACCGCTTTCACTCAACAGCCATGTGCTCGCCAACCAGAGCCTCTCTCCTTACCGGTCGGAACCACCACCGAGTCGGTAATGGCGTCATTGCAGAGTTTGCCAACGACTGGGATGGCTATTCCGGTGTGATTCCTAAGACCAGCGCGACAATGGCAGAAGTGCTTCGCCAATACGGCTATGCAACCTCTGCATTCGGTAAATGGCACAATACCCCATCGTCAGAAACCAGTGAAGTTGGCCCATTTGACAACTGGCCAACAGGCTATGGCTTTGAGCACTTTTATGGTTTCTTGGCAGGCGAAGCATCACACTGGGAGCCTGCACTGGTACACAATACCACTATGGTTGATCCTTCTGTTGTGCACAAAGAAGGCTACCATTTGAGCGTTGACCTCGCCGATAAAGCTATTGACTGGCTACATAAACAAGAAGCATTGCAACCAGAGAAGCCGTTCTTTATGTATTGGGCACCGGGTGCTGCTCATGGCCCTCATCACATTATGAAAGAGTGGGCGGACAAGTATAAAGGCAAGTTTGATGGCGGTTGGGATGAGTATCGCGAGCGTGTATTTAAGCGCGCGAAGGAAATCGGTTGGATTCCAGGGGATACCAAATTAACAGCTCGACCAGAAACTCTTGCTGCGTGGGACGATATCCCAGAGGACGAACGTGATTTCCAAATCAGGCTAATGGAAGTTTACGCAGGCTTCATGGAGCACGCTGACGTTCAAGCAGGCCGAGTTATTGACGAACTTGAGAAGATGGGTGAAAAGGACAATACCATTGTTATCTATATCTTCGGGGACAATGGCGCATCTGCAGAGGGTCAAAATGGCTCTATCGCAGAACTACTCGCTCAAAATGCCATCCCGACAACAACGAAACAGCAAATGGAAGCGTTGGATAAGATCGGCGGTTTGGATGCGATAGGTTCTCCAAAGACAGAGAACATGATGCACGCTGGTTGGGCATGGGCAGGCAGCACCCCTTATAAATCCACCAAACTTATTGCAGGACATTTCGGTGGAACACGTCAACCTTTAGCTATTAGTTGGCCCAAAGGCATTAAACATGACGATACACCACGTCCTCAATTCCATCACGTAAACGACATTGCGCCAACCATCTATGACATCCTCGATATTGAGGCTCCTGTTATGGTTAATGGCTATGCTCAAGACCCTATTGACGGGGTAAGCATGAAGTATGCATTTGATGAACCGAAAGCAGAAGGTCACAAGAAAACTCAGTATTTCGAGATCATGGGTAGTCGTGGTATCTATCATGATGGCTGGTTCGCGGGTACGTTCTCACCACGTGTGCCATGGCTTGCAGGCGGTGTAGATATCTCAAAATGGGATCCTAACAAAGACAAATGGGAGCTTTACAACATTGAGGAGGATTGGTCACAAGCCAATGACCTTGCAGAAAAGTACCCAGAAAAACTCGAAGAAATGAAACAAATCTTCTTGGAAGAAGCTAAGAAGAATGACGTTCTACCAATTGGTGGTAGCTTCTGGTCTACAGCACTTATCAGCCCGCAAGATGCGCCGGTAAAAGACCAATCTGTATGGAACTTTGAAAGTCCTACCGTCAGAATTCCAGAGTTTGCTGCACCAAAGATCTTTACTGCTTCTTTTGATGCAACATTGCAAGCGAAGGTGACTCCTGAAACCAACGGTGTCGTTTTTGCAACGGGTGCGTATGCTGGTGGTGTGACTTTCTTCGTAAAAGATGGCTATCTAAACTACGAATACAACAACTTCCTAATGGAACGAACCATTATCTCAGCAGACAAAAAACTACCTGAAGGTGATGTAGAAATCACGGTAGAAGCTCGAATGGTCGAACAGCGCCCTTATGCACCGATGGATATCGTTTTGAAAGTAGATGGAGAGCAGTACGCAAAAGGCCGTATCCCGTCGACGGTTCCTTCAATGTTCTCACTTAACGATGGCTTCGATGTCGCTAGTGACGAAGGATCGCCAGTGTCGAATGCTTACTACAAAGATTTGCCTTTCCCGTTTGATGGAGAGTTCAAACAATTAACGGTTGAGTATGTAAAGTAACCTCAATGAATCAGCGAGCCAGTGATATGGCTCGCTTTATTTTTGTGTATGGGGTGTACTTTTCAAATATGAGCGACATTACATCGTAGCTAAAAAGTTATTTCCTCTACTAGGCATCATGATTAAGGTCGATGAAAAATCATTGTGAACAACAAGTTAGTATCGAGAAAAACGTGGGTCCAACAGTTCGTAAATAGTATACCTGAGCGCTGAATTTGAATTCAACAAAGACATTAATCAGATGCATGTAGAGTGCTTCATATAAAAACAAAAAACGCTGCTCAAATATACTTTCTGAGCAGCGTTTTATTTTGAATGATAATAGATCTAAATCGCAGGGTCAGTCAAAGCATTAGAACTGATAGTTAAACTCGATACGATGATCACCTTCAGAAAATCGGACTTTATCATTCCAGTTAGCAAAGTAACGAACATTCGCTCGCGGATTAATCTGATACGATAAAGCAACTTCATGATTTAACACGCTACTTTCACCGTAAAAGCCACCTTTAGTATATTTATCAGCACCAGATAATGTATGCATATACATAGGGTTGTAATTTAGCCAGATAGAATCGGTAAAATGGAATGAACTATACATACCGACCATCGCGAAGGTACCAGGGATCATGTAACCTAGTTTGGTTTCGCTGCCTGTATCTGGATCTACTTCGACATCATTCACGATGTTTAAACCTACTCCCCCAGAGGATAGAGTCTCAGTTTTCCCATTTGTGGAGCTGCTTGGATAAAGCTGTATGACGTGCTGAATGCGTCGGCGTCAACATCGTAGTTGATGTCAAGCTGACGGCCTTGCATCTTACTGTAATCAACCGTGAAATTTCTTAGGCGAACTGAATCTATTGAATTGTCCACATTTTCGAAGCCAGACTTGTTTCTGTCTCTAATGCCTAATAACTCTCCTCCAATTCCCTTCACTTCAAAGACGTTCATGCCACCTTTATTTGGTTGACCAAGTGAGTACTGTTGCCCAAGTTTTAAATACCCGCCTTTGTCAGCAATACCGATACCACCGGTAGAATAAACCGCTAGAGGATCTGACATATCTTGTACCTCAGAGTCGTCAGCTAAAACACTCGAGGAAATGACTGTCAAACCTACTAGTAAACAACTATAGCTAAAACAAGACTTCATGAATAAAACCTAATGTAATCAAAAGAAGCAATATTTTAGCGACTGGTGCGAATACGATGCAGATGACGGTAGTGATATCAGAAATAGCTGGTGCTTATGACATTACCACAACATAAAATGACAGTAGTTATGCTAATGTATCAATAAGCACAAGGTCGTCACTGGACGCACCTTAAAAACATCATCGCCCAAAAGGGAAACGACAACTGATGAATCATTTCGATCTCAATTTAATGCGAACTTTTATCGAGGTCTATCGACATAGCTCATTTACTATTGCTGCTGAAAATATAGGTATTAGTCAGCCAGGCGTCAGCGGTGCGATAAGAAAGATGGAGCAAAACCTCGGCTATCAACTATTTGTGAAACAAGGCCGTGGGATTCAGCCCACTGCGGCAGCCCATAAACTCGCCAAGCGCACACAACAAGCCTACGATGAAATCACTAATGCGCTGTCCGATACCGAACAGTTCAATGTCTTTGTAACCGAGGCATTAATTCATATCGTATCCGACATCGAGGATATTAACCTGGAAGAAATGTCGGTTGACCAACACACCATTATCCAGAGTCTGCGTAATCAGAGTCTAGACATGGCAATTTCAGTCTTCACCGTTAATGACCCATCACTTGAGTTTGAGCCAATCTTCGAAGAGGAACCTGTTGTCGTTTGTCGCAAAGGACACCCTAACATTGGAGAAGAACTCTCAGTAGAAAAATTCTACGAACTTGGACATGTTGTATTGGCAACAAAATGGGAGAAGCTCTACGCCTTCGAGCACGGTGCATTAGAGCCCGTAAAAGAGCGCAACATCAAACTTAAAGTCGGTTCAAAGTCAGCGATGTTGTTGCATGTCGCCTCTAGTGACCACATTGCAGTACTATCTAAGTCATTGGCAACACGCTGGGCAGAGGTACTTGATTTACACATCATCGAGTGTCCGGTTCGCCTTCGTCAGTTCCCCTATCGATTGGCCTATCATAAACGCCACCTTAGTTCCGAATCGCACCAAGCAATGAGGAACACGCTCAAAGCTGCGTTCAATTGATAATCTCGACACCCGCCCTACGCTGGTGTCGAGGGTTGTTAAACCACGATAATTTTATTGCACACTCTTTCGAGCATCGCACGGTCATGCGAGACAATCATCAGCCACATTGAGATTGCTTGGCAAAATCAACAAGTTTGTGCACTACAGCACGCCCAGTAATAGGGTCAAGACGAGACACAGGCTCATCGGCAAAGATAAAGCTTGGTCGAAGCAACATCGCCCTTATAATGGAAAAACGCTGCAACTCTCCACCAGACAACTCCGAAACTCGTCGCTCAAGCAAGCGAACCGACAAATCTAGCTCACTCATTGCAGACCGTAGTGCATCCTTGGTCAAGGAGTGGATATGCAGTAGTTCATCAAGTAAAGTCCCTAACTTGACGCTGGGTTCGAACGAAGCCGGTGGGTCTTGATACACTTTGAGCCAGCGATGATGCCAAGATACCTCCTCAAGCACATCGACTTGTCCTGAGATAGTCGGAATCAATCCTAAGAGAGTGTCGCCAAGCGTACTTTTTCCGGCTCCACTTGCACCAAAAACCCCAACTATCTCACCACGCTGAACGCTAAAACTTAACGGTTTAGTAATTGCGCGCCCTAATCGTCCTACAACCAATTGGTGGGCGCTGAGAATATGTGCGCCATGAGGAGAGTGAGCCTCAAGTGGCCATTGTTTCGGTTGAGCGTTAATTAACGATTGGGTGTAATCATGTTTAGGGCAAGTCAATACTTCCTGTGCCGTACCCCGTTCAACCACCATGCCTTCTTTCATGACAATCACATTGCCCGCTAATTGCTGGGCCACCTCAATATCGTGGGTAATGGTCAATAACACACCCTTCCCTGCATGATGCTTGAGTGTCTCGATAACCTCTTGGCGAAAGGCGACATCAAGGCCTTTTGTTGGCTCGTCTACCATTAGAATTGGCGCACCGGCCGCTACCGTACAAAGCATGGCAACACGCTGAGCCATGCCACCCGACAACTCTTCAGGGCGTTTCATCTCATGTCCCGCCAGGCCCATCTCATCAAGTGCGGCCAAACTGCGTTTAATGGACTGATATTCATCTAAACCCTGCGTATACCGAAATACCTCAGCTATCTGCTTATACACTCTCATGAGTGGATCCAGAGATTTCCAAGGCTCTTGAGGCAACAACGCAAGCATTTTCCCCCACAGATGTCGTCGTTGATGGTATGACACAACCTTACCATTCACTCTAACTTCTCCGGTCACCGTTAAGCTGTTGGGTAACGACCCCATAATGGCCTGAAGCAATAAACTTTTCCCTGCACCCGTGGCGCCGAGTATGGTTAACGGCTGAGAAGCGTTCAGTTCAATTGATACTGGTGAAAGTAACTGACTCTCCCCTTGATACACAGCAAGCTGGCTAGTACTCAGTTTCACTAGTTGTCTCTCCTGCAATAAGATGAAAACCTAACACTAATAGTGAGATAACGATGAGAGGTTGTATTAGCAACCAGGGTGCTTGTTCGTAATAAGGAAAGAGCTCTACGCTCATCAATCCCAGCTCGGCAATGGGTGGCTGCAAACCGACATAGACAAACCCAAGAGTTGCCATCATCAGCACGGCGTTTGCCCCACCAAATGCAGCTAAGGTCAACACTGTACCCGCTATCTCTGGCCACACATGACGTCGCAGCACATACAGGTTCGAGAAACCAAGCATTTTTGAGGCTTCAACACGACTGCTCGCTAGCACAATACGAGAGCGACTTTTCACCACACGGTAGTATTCAATCCATTGCACCATCGCAATGGCCACGTAGATAGCGACAAATGATCCCGGAAATATTGCTGACAACAGCAACACCACAACTAACGCTGGCATTGCGAGCAATATGTTGGAGACCACATCAAGGAGTTGCTCTAATCGCTTACCTTGCCAAGCCGCTAAAGTCCCTAACCCAGTGCCGATTATTGACGACGTCAACATACAGATGAGTGCTAAGCCGAACGACAGAGTAATGGCTTCAGATAGTCTCACCACCATGCTTCTGCCATATTGGTCTGTGCCAAGCCAATGAGCAGAACTCGGCATTGCCAACGCGTTTGACAGATCTTGAACACTGCCTTTTATCGGTGTGCTCCAAGAAACAGTGAGTGCTGAGATAAAGAGTAAGCTTAATAACCCGATGCCAATGTATTGATTGCGCTTTAGTAGTAACACGAATCATCACCTCTTGAATCGATTAGATAGATGGCAATATCTGTGAGGGTGTTTAACAATACGAACATCGCTCCCATCATTAATGCACTACCTTGAATAACAGGGATATCGCGCGCAAAAATAGCGTGGGCTAATCCGTGACCAATTCCCGGCCAGCTAAACAACGATTCAATCATTACAATGCCTTCAATGACCTGTACAAACTGAATACCAACAAAGGCCACAACTGGAAGCGATAGATTGCGAATGCCATGATTTACGAACGCCCGACTTGGTCTTAAACCTTTTATTTGAGCAAACTGATAATACGAACTCAACAATACCGATTTGGTATTGGTATAGACAACTCTATTGGAGACCGCTGCCAAACTGATACCCAATGCCATCGCAGGCAAGACCAAATAACGCCAGTGACCAAACCCTGCAACTGGAAATAGTTGCAAATGAATAGAAAACAGCACGATCAACACAATCCCTATGACAAAGATAGGTACCGCCTTTATAGAGATAGAAAGCCACGAGACGATGCGATTGAACCAGCCTAAAAAATGTGCACTCGCAATACCTAATGGAATGGCAATGGCGAGTGAGATGGCTATTCCAGCAATTGCCAGCACTAAAGAGTGCCCTAACTGGTGCCAGACCATGTCCCAGACAGGCTCACCACTCACTAGTGAATCACCAAGATTGAACATTAATAGATCGCCAAACCATGACATTAAACTCATCACCGGCGCATCGTTTGTACCCAGCTCCTTGCTTACTATTAATGCGGCTTCTGCGGAGACGTTGTCCTGTCCATATCGACCAGCAGCAATCCTGAAGGCCATATCGCCGGGTAGACTGCGCATCATGACAAATGAAACGACACCGACGCCGAACATCACACTGATAAGCTGTATCAGTCGTGCTCGCAAAATCAACCATAAGGTTGTCTGTTTTGTTTTAATCATCTACGTTCACCAGAGTCATTTGGTTGAGATAATAGCTACGTTCATAGGGGTCAAAGACAAAACCTCTCACCCGCTCATTAACAGCTATGTTTTGTTTATAATGAGCCACTGGAATAACCGGTTTCTGAAGATAGACGGCCTCTACGGCACTTTGAATATGGGCAACATCTGGTGCGACACTCTGGCTTACTTTCTCTAGGTTATCCATAGAGTTATCACGCCAATTCATTGCTCCCCAATCACCACCGCCATTAGCATAGTCTTCTAGGATCGTCGTTAATGGATCGGCTAAGAAGCCGTAATTTCTAGCACTCAGCGCAACCTGTAACGATCCATCCTGATGCCCCGCTGGTATCATGCTTGAGTTAGTGACATTCACGTTTAGCTTTACACCGATTTTTGCCCACTGAGCCTGAATAGCGGTTGCGACAGCTGTTAACTCAGCCTGTCGGCATAAGTCAGCAGCGTAAGTTCAAACAGTTTGCCATCACGCTCTCTCATCCCTTTTGCGTTAAGTAGCCAACCTTGCTTTTCTAAAAGATCTATAGATAACTCTATGTTTTGGGGTGTATTAGACCTATCTTTCATGTGCCATTTGGGGAAGCTATTCGGCAAAAGTTGATCGGAGGCCATATCGCTATCATGCAGTACTTGTCTGGCAATTCCTTCACGGTTAATAGCTAAACTCAGTGCGTTTCTGGTTTCTACTGAATCAAGAAACTCATGACCACTATTCAGCTTTAGCAACAGTGTTCTGGGGATAGATTGAGAGACAATATTGACCGTAGGTTCGGTTCTCAGTTGAGAAAAGGTTGACGGGTCTATGGTAAAAACAATATCAGCTTCCCCAGATTTGGCCTGTAAGACTCGGCTCTCCGCTCGGTGTCCTGTGAGGTAAGTGGCATGCTCGATTGATGCAACCTGTCCCCAATAGTTGTCAAATCGTTCAACCACCACCTTATGTGGAGGGGCAAATGTATGCAGTTTGAAAGGCCCAGTGCCTATGAGCTGACGTACCGCTCCTTCAGAGTCAAAGGCGTTACGGCTCAATATCGCATTAGAATAACTGGCCAATACCATCCCTAACATAGGAAAAGGTCGGTTTAGGCGGATCTTAACTTGCTGTAATTCTGTGGCATATATACCAGCGATAGGGGCACGTTTTAATGTCCCATGTGTCGCCCATGCGGCCTCTAGTGATATCTTTACATCTTGTGCAGAAAGCTGAGTTGAATCATGAAACAACACATCAGACCTAAGCTCAAAGGTCCACATCAGGCCATCTTCAGATACGTGCCACTGACTCGCCAGAGCGGGATTAATCCCCTTGCTTGTCGACATCAAGCAGAGTCTCGATGACTTGCATACGGGTATAAATGTACCCATGTTTGGCTGGCTCAATAGAGGTAAATTCCCACGGCCCGCTGATATTAAGTGTGGTTTTGGGGTCTAACTGTGATTCTGTAGTGAGCAAAAACGAGCGAAACAGCATTCCAACTAGCACAATGCCAACTAAGACGCTGAGTTTTATCCGGTCTTGCACCACTTTAGAGCGGTTAAGCAACTGCTGTGCCCTTTCTTCGATCATTGATAATACATCCATAAAAACAACAAGATATTACAGAGCGTTACTCATCGAGGGTGAATAGGCGTTCAAAACAATCACCAATACCGCTACGGCCACTACCCATGATCCCAGAACGCGGACCAAGATGGGTTTCCATTCAGCACCAGACTTTAAATAGTCCGCCAAACCCAGCCCATAAAGCAGAAGGAGGAGCACACCAATGGCGCAACCTACCAAAGCGATGACAAGGTCCCGTCCCGCCACTCCATCAAGCATGGAATCAGAGCCGGTATATAGCCCATCACAAAAGTCAAAATCAACATAATCGGATGTGGGAGCGATTGGTTTGCGCACACTAGAACCCCTACAACTGCAGCAACGATGAGAAAAATCGATTGGATTCCGTCGCGCGCGAAAATGTAAGCAATAACAAGGCCAATAAGGTTGCCTAATATGAACGCATTGAAAATCCACTTGGTGTGTTGGATGCCTTTTTGGCCCATATACAACCCCAAGACCGCGATCAATAAAAAGTGCGGCGGTACGAGAAATGGATGCAAGATGCCATTGTAGAAATAGCCAACGCCTTCTATCGGTGCATGCGCAGAAGAACTCGCTGAATATAAGATAGAAATCAAGCAACCTAGCGATCGGATTATGCGGTTAATTCGGCCGCACTTTTCAACAACCGCCACCACTACATCACTCCTACTAAGTATAAAAAGCCTGTTGCACTAATCATCAAGCCCCCGACCTTAGTGACTGTCACACCCCATGGCCACTTAACTAAGAAACCCAGACAAATGCCATTCAAGTGAAGTAGCCCTGTAGAGAGTACAAACCCTAAACAGTAACTGAGTGCTTGTTTGGCATTCACCAACTCATCACCGTGAGCAAAACCATGGAAAATAGCAAAGTAACCCACAAGAATAGCGGCCACATAGAGAGGCGGTCGTGCCCCCAAGAAAACCATCGCTCCCAATACTGTGCCCGATATAGCGATAGAAAGTTCAACACCTGGCAGCGGCACACCAACTATGCCCAGTACACCACCAAAGGCCATCACGACGGGAAAAACAATTGGTAAAAGCCAAATTGCTGGACGACCTAGAAATGCCCCCAAAGACCAACGGCAACCATGGCAATCATATGGTCGGCACCATAAAATGGGTGTAAAAAGCCGCTGAAGAAGCCCGATGCGGTACCTGATATATCGTGACCGCCATGAGCGTAGCTAAACATCGGCATCAACAGGCTAAAAAGAGGAAGTAATCTGATTTTTTTTGACACGGGATGACCTCAAAAATAAGAGGCAACAAGCGCTGCCTCATATGCACATCCATGTGCTATAACGAACTGGTTGCATCCCTGTTCAGCTCGAAATAAAAAAGCGTTACGAATTTTTTGAATACCAAATTGGCGATGTGTATGCGCGCTCTTGAATTGTCGGTGCGACATTCTCAGGAATATCTACACCAAAAAACTTCGCATCGTAGGTTGTCCAGCGTGGCGTTGGTATTTCCAAAACGCGAACGTAGTAAAACGCATTTTCATCAGGATTAAAGTCTGGATCCTTCCAAAACGTTTCTAGTGAATGCTCACCAATGTCATTGGTATAAGTGGCGTTCTCAATATCTACCGTATTGCCCACAGGCTGAGTGCTGCGACCATTTTCATCAATCTCACGACCATCAGATAAAGCGACATCATAGATACGCTCATGAGATTCACCCTGCTCGTCGACCCATCCCTTTACTACTTGAATACGATCTAGGTTGGCACCATCTTCATCACGGCTCGCTTGGATCAAGAAGCCCGGCGCTTCACGGTTGTAGGTTAGATCTCCACCCATTGGTACGCCGTTCTCATAGGCATAATCAACAAAATCAGAACGCGTGAGATCGGCATCGGTAAAATCAAAACCGCCGAATACACGCACGCGCATACGAGTGCCGGTTGTCGCATACGTCTCCTTGCGTGACATCGCATCCCAGATTGCTTCACGGGTGTTCTCCCTTGCCCAAACAGCAGCCAGACCAGAACCTGAAATTTGGTTCGCGTATTGTTTGATCTTATCTTCGCCAGCGCGTCCAGTAATGACCTCGTCGTAACGCATTGTTAGGGTTTTCACTGGCTCAAACAGACTCACCTTACCAAAGTAGTTGTTCTCTTCAGCTGTAGCCAGGCCGGTATGAGAGTCGGTTGAACCAACCATGCCAAACTTGAACGGGTTTGCTCCGAGCTTCTCTTGATACTCCAAACCACGCTTGTATGCTTCCCGAGCGTATTCCTTTGGCAACATGTCTTTGGTCTTGCCTGCGGCGCCAAAACTTCCTTTATCGAGAGTTTCAAAGTCAGCAAATTCATCATCGGGCGATAGCATTGGGTGTGCTTCGCTATCACCTTTCATCTGTGTCACCTCATACAGAGGCTCCCAGCGCATGCGGCGTTCCGCGTACTCTCTGTCAATGGGTTTTTGCTCCGTCATGGTGACATCATCGAACATCAAACCATTTGATAAGTTACCATTGTGTGGGATAGCTAGCAGTTTACCGCCTGTATTTTCTTCATATGCCTCCATCCAGTCCCAAAGTTTCTCTGGATCTTGGGCGTCATACTGAGAAAGCGGAATAATTTGGTCAGCTTTATCTTTGCCGTCTCGGAAAATGACATTGCGGTGAAGGTTGTTACCCTTTTCTTGCAGTGTCCACTCAAAACCGATCAAGGTCGTGAACAGACCTGGCTCGTTATATTTCTCAGCCGCTTCCGTTGAACGTTGCCACATTACTTTTGCTAGGTTCGATTGATCTTTTAGCGGATCATCTAGCGCCATCAAAACTTTCGTCCACTGGTCGTAGGCCATCGTCAGTGAGCGCGCGTCGCCTTTTTTGGCGACATCATGAATCATCTTTCCCCATTTGCTTTTGAGTAGCTCTGGGTTGGATTCTTCTATCAGTACAGAAAGCCCCAAGTTTTCCGCGTGATCAGAGACGACAAGGAAATCCAAAGGCTTATGCAGTCTTGCTCTCACCCCCATACTAGAGGTTACTTCTTCACCACGTGCGAAACGATAGGCTTCTTCCGGTCCTAAACGGTTGGCAATGAGGCCCGCATCCGTCGAATAGCTCGTATGCAGGTGGGTATCACCGAAATAAACGTTATTCGGTCTAGAGTCAACGTAAGGAGAAAACTCGTCACTATCTCCACTGAACGCTGCCGTTGACATGCAACCTAGGCACACTAGAGCTGCAAGTTTGCTGATTTTCATAATAATACTCCAAAGAGTTGTGCTTGTAGTGATTGATGTTTGCAGTTAAACACCAACTGGAAATGCAGAAAGACGTTCGAAAAGCCAGAACATAGCGACGACACCGCATCCGTAACTCACATACAGGCGGAGTGACTGCTTGTTGCAGCACTGATAGACTTTTCCAAGTAAGATAAATAGAGAGCAGGCCACACCTACAAACATTAGCTGGCCAATTTCGACGCCCACGTTAAACGCAGCGAGCGCAACAAACTTGTCATCCTGAGGCAGTCCTATATCACTCAGAACGGTGGCAAAACCGAAACCGTGTAATAAGCCAAAACTTGATGAGACCAATACAGGATGCTTCAAGCTCAAGCTATCCCGCTTATCCTTGGCAATTTCCCAAGCGAGAAACACTATGCTGAGTGCAATAACGGCCTCGACCGGCACTATGGGTAGGTCTAGCTGACCTGTCGTGGCCAAAATTAAGGTGATCGAATGAGCAACGGTGAAACCAGTTATGGTTTGCAATAGCTTTCGTCGGGTAGCAGAGATAAAGATTAAACAAGAAACAAACAGCAAGTGGTCAAGTCCAACCAATATATGATCGATACCAATTTTCACATAGGTCACGAAAGCGCCTTGAGCACTCAGTTGACTCGGCAATACATAATCCGGCTGCTCTACATTAAGCACTTTGGTTTGCGTGTTTCCCTCTAGGTCAACGGCACGCAATAAAACATCAGCAGAGTTTCGCTCCAATCCGTCAATAGAGATTTCAAGCCCAGCAAGGCTGCCCTCACGGCTAATATTCCAAGTTTGGACGTAAGCATCTGCCGTGAAGTAGTTGTTTTTGACCGAAACATTTTTGGTATCAGAGCCAAATGCGACGCCTAGATTGATTACTCTGCCGCCAGCAGCAGGTACCTTAAATATCACCTCGCTCGTTGTTTCATCGGTAGCTTGTATTGTTAACGAGGTTGGACGCATATCGTCAGCCTGTGCTAAAGAAGCAGAGATTAGTGTTAAAGCGACAAGCCATATAAAGCTAACCAGCGCTTTACTCTTCGCGAAATCATTCGGCATCCCCTTCAAATGCACTACTTCGGTACTGCTCCAATAGCTGCTGTTCATAATCACGCTTAAACGCTAAATTGTGCTCTTGACGCCAGTCCATAAAGACTTTGCCTTCAATATCCTCTAGTGGAGGCAATAGCTCGGGAGTAAACTTGAGAACGCGTACTAAATGCATCACGCCATCATGCTCATAAGGCCCAGTCCAGTCCCAAGCACCGGTATCTGCATCATCTACAATCTGCTGACCATAATGGCGCACTACCCAATTGCGGGGGCGTCGGAGAATCTTTGGTAAGAGCGATACCCGTAAAAATCACTGTTATCATCAACACTACGGGTCAGATCTTTAAAGGCCTTTTTCTCAGCTACGGACGCGTCTTTATCCAGACTAATCACCTCTAAATCGTAGGACTCAGGAATGGTGTAACGCTCAGCGTTGTGCTCAAGGTACTCTTGCAGCTCATGCTTCTTGGGCGGTACCGCACCTGCAATATCGAACAGCATAAACTCCATTTTTTGGCGCAACCGCTTCTTGATCACGCCATCCCCTTTGTCCAAGCCAAGCTCTCGGGCCTCTAATGCGTAGATCTCATCCAACAGGTAATCATCAATGAGTCCTGTCATTTCGATATCAGACGGTGGACGATGCCAAAGCTTCTCGAATCGGTTATACATCTGCTCGATTCGTGCATCACTGATAGTTATGCTTTCACTGGGTGCAACTGGCTCTGGCGCTACTTGGTCATAAACAACAAATAGCAACGCAGAGATAGCCAAAAAATGGCAAAGAGGTTCTTTTACAAGCAGGCTCAGTTTCATAAAGGTAAGATGCGCATCAGATAACTTGGATTGAGGGCATTATGCGCGCAGAGTAATAGGCGTTGTAGGAGGGATTAGCTATTCGTTAGATAAGTGATAGTTATGTATAAAGAAAGGTTCTACTTTGTATTAGATGAGAGAAAAGGATTGTATAAATACAAAAATGCCCCTTCACGGACTAGCCAGAGGTTCGAAAACTCGTAGCGTGAAGAGGCATTTATCAGTTTGTGGTTGTGTCAACGTTTAGTTGTTTTTACACAAATGTTTGTTGAAGTAGAGACTTACTCTTTACCAAACACGTTGTTCTCTTGCTCTTGCACACGGATGAACGTAGTACGCTTAGTAAGCTCTTTAAGCTTAGCTGCACCTACGTAAGTACAAGTAGAGCGAACGCCGCCAAGGATGTCTTGGATAGTGTTGTTTACATCACCACGGAAAGGCAGAAGAACGGTTTTACCTTCTGCTGCGCGGTAGTTTGCAACGCCGCCAGAGTGCTTATCCATTGCCGACTGAGAAGACATGCCGTAGAACTTCATGAACTTCTCGCCATCTTTTTCAATCACTTCGCCGCCAGATTGCTCGTGACCTGCTAGCATACCGCCAAGCATGACGAAGTCTGCGCCGCCACCGAATGCTTTCGCTACGTCACCCGCACATG
>NZ_JYJK01000006.1 GCF_003263785.1 Vibrio variabilis | reverse complement strand
CGCTTAACTGAGCTACCAGCGATGATTGAGCTTTCCCGTGCAACGCTCAATAACATCAAACAGAACGTGGCTCTGGCGCTTGGTCTGAAAGGCGTGTTTCTTGTCACGAGTCTACTGGGTATTACTGGTCTTTGGGTAGCCGTATTAGCCGATAGCGGCGCGACGGCGATAGTGACCTTGAATGCATTAAGATTGCTTCGTCATAAGTCCTCGTTGGATTGACTTGATTAGAGTGATGAAAGCCGCTCACGGACTTAACCTCTCTGAGCGGTTTTTTTGTGAGCTAAAAAACTGAATTTGTGCAATATCAGAGCAAACTCGACAATAAAGTGTGATGCAAACCGATTTAATGTGAAATGTTGTGGTTGTTGCATTGGATAAGTGTGATCTGTATACGTTTATTGGCGGCGCTATCTTATAAGCTTAAACCCATACCCAAGAGACAAAAGGAGTCCCCCATGTCCCAAGCTGTTTTCCATCTCGGAGTAAATAAAGAAGATCTACAAGGCGCGACACTTGCCATTATTCCAGGTGACCCAGCTCGAGTTAAGAAGATCGCTGAGTTGATGGATGAGCCAGAGTTTTTGGCAAGCCAACGTGAATACACTGTGTACCGTGCAAAACTAGACGGCAAGCCTGTAGTGGTTTGTTCGACTGGTATCGGTGGTCCATCAACGTCCATCGCGGTAGAAGAGCTAGCACAACTTGGCGTGCGTACCTTCTTGCGCGTTGGTACCACAGGTGCGATTCAATCACATGTGAATGTGGGTGATATGATTGTGACTACGGGCTCTGTTCGCCTTGACGGTGCAAGCCTACACTTCGCGCCTATGGAGTTCCCAGCAGTTGCGGACTTCGATGTCGCAACGGCAATGAAACAAGCGGCGATTGAAGCAGGTTCAACCGTACACACGGGCGTGACAGCATCGAGCGATACGTTCTACCCAGGACAAGAGCGCTACGATACGTTCTCGGGTCGTGTGGTACGTCGCTTCCAAGGCTCTATGGAAGAGTGGCAACAAATGGGTGTGCTGAACTTTGAAATGGAATCCGCCACGCTGCTCACCATGTGTGCAAGCTCAGGTCTACGAGCGGGCTGTGTTGCGGGTGTGATCATCAACCGTACACAAAAAGAGACACCGGATCACGATACGTTGAAACAAGCAGAGACACGTTCTATTCGCGTGGTCGTAGAAGCGGCGCGCAAGCTACTCGCTTAACGATAACTCACGGTTAGAACGTTAACTTATACCAAAGCGTAGCAGGAGACTGTTGCGCTTTTTTGTTACTTGTTGATTGGTGAGATTCGCAGGGCACAGATATGAAAAAGCCTCTCAATCGAGAGGCTTTTGTCCATCCAGAAGACTTAAGAATTAAGCTTTACGCTGCTTCTCAAGTTCTGCTTTAGCTTTTGTGAAACGCTCTGGAAGGATTTGCGTAGCAAATACGTCTTCAACCGTTTCAGCGCGCTTGATTAGCTCAGCTTCACCGTCTTTAACTAGTACAGTTGCAGGACGTGGTAGAGAGTTGAACTGGCTCGCTTGAGATTCTGCGTAGTGACCTACATCCATGATAGCTAGAACGTCTTTTGGTTCTAGAGCTGGCATGCGTGCGCCGCTTTCCCAGATAGATGGGATACAGATAGGACCTGCGATTTCAGTTGTCTTCTCTTGAAGAGGCTGAGTCATCTTGTTCGCTGGAAGAACTGGGTTCTTAGACTCTTGAGACTCTACAAGTACTGCTAGGTAAGTTGACGCGTCAACCATTGTGTAGCTGTAGTCCATCTCTTGGTCATCTTTCACTACGTATACAGATGTTAGTAGTGTGCCGATGTTACCTGCGATGTAACGACCAGGCTCTAGCCATAGTTGTGGGATCTCGAAGCCTTCTTTGTTGAACTCTTCTAGCATGCCCGCACAAACGATTTTCGCGTAGTCTTCAATCGTGTTCGGGTTCATTAGGTTTTCAACGCTACGTGCTTCTGGCTCACGCTCACGTGGCCAACCGCCGCCTAGGTCGATTTGGAATGGTTGAACGCCACACTCACGAGAGATCTCGATTACGTTACGTGCGTATTCACGGTACAGTGCATCCCAACCTGCTGGATCTTTAGAGAAACGGCCTAGGTGAGTGTGGAAACCGTAGAATTCGAATGCATCGATTTCTTTAACGCGGTTAACGATCTTCTTCGCTTCTTCTTTAAGAAGACCGAATTTGATCCACTTCATTGCGCCTTTGAAGTCTGGGAATGGGTAGCAATCTGGTTCGAAGTCGTCGAAGAAATCTTCTGGGATAACTTTTAGACGTACTGCGATGCGTACTTTTTCTTTTGGCTTAACTTCAGCTGCGATGCGCTCGATGATTTCGATCTCTTCGAACGAGTCTAGGTGGATTGCGTAGCCGTACTCAATTGCTTTACGGATAGCAAGCTCAGGCTTAACGGTACCGTTTAGTGCGATTTTCTTAGGATCAGCGCCGCCGATGTAAGTTGCTTCAACTTCACCAGGACCGAAACAGTCACCACCTACGCCTTCTTCGTTACAAATAGCACGAACTGCGTAGTTAGTGTTTGATTTGATAGCGAACATAACGTTCACAGGCTTTGGCCAGTTTGAACCAAATGCATCTTTAACACGACGTAGGTTACCACGTAGCGTGTCTTCGCTTAGTACGAATAGCGGGCTACCGTACTGTTCGATTAGATCAGTTGCTTTGCAGCCACCGATGTATAGGTCATCACCTTTAGTGCTTAGTTTATCTGTTGGAGTAAGCAGGTTTTGTAGGCGCTCAGCGTAGTTTTGGTTCGCTTTGTGCTCAGCAAGAAGTTGCTTTTGCTCTTCAAGTACAGTGTTTAGGTTTTTAACACTTTCTTCTAGGCGATTTTGGATTGTCATCGTCGACCCTTACTTAATAGTAGTCAATGGTATATCTACTTTGTGATTCAGAAGCTTAAACTTCTCAATCACGTTGATTTGCTGAGGCCAGTATAGGGTATGGTCATGAAGCAGGGCACTTCACTCAGCGTCAAAAAAACTTACTCTAGCGTTACTATTACACTTTACAAATGCGCTATTAACATTCACGGGGTGAATGTGTGACTCTGTTTACGGCTCGTTAGATCAGCGTGAATCGCAAAATATAAATAGATAATTGCTGTGAATTTATCGCTGATCTCAACCTTGTTACTCAACTTTCTGTAGGTAACTTACCTAGTATAACGGTGTGTTACCTATGTCTCGACGCGTTACGTTTTGTCATTGGTTTGTCAAAATGACGGCCAAATTTGAGCAATTCTGTGATCGCGATCTGCTCCCATAGCTGCTGGTGATATGAATGCCCATGAATCATTCATGGTCAAACAGTTGTTACCGTAAATCGGTCAAAAAAACTGACACTGAGTGACGTTAATTCCGATAATACCTACGATAAATTCAACTCATCCTTTCACGAGGGTCCAACAAAATAATTCGCTTCTATTGCTCCACAATGACGAATTGTTTTTAGAGATAAGTGTTTATCGATAATAGAAAGAGGGCGAGTGGCTCTCTTCTTAAATAAAAGGTATCGCCCCTATGTACAATAAAGACTTCTTTATTCAGCAAGCTAAAAAGTTCGGTAAGAAGCAACGCATGGTTGTTGCAGCGGCGCACGATGATGCAACGCTAGATGCAGCAAACAACGCATTCCAAGAAGGCATGGCTGACGTGATTCTTGTTGGTGAGCGTGCGCTAATCAACGAAGCGGCTGCGAAAGCTAACGTTGATCTAGCGAACTTCGACATTATCGAAGCTGATGGTCTAGAAGCAATCGCGACTGCAGCGGTAACAGCAATTGCAGAAGGTAAAGGCGACCTACTAATGAAGGGTCTAATCGACACTTCAGTTCTACTAAAAGAAGTGCTTAAGAAAGAGCACGGTCTACGTACTGGTAACGTTCTTAGCCACGCAGGCGTTCTATTTAAAGAAGGCGGCGACAGCTTCCACGTTTTCACTGACGCAGCGATGAACATCATGCCAACGCTTGAGCAAAAAGCGGGCATCATCAAGAACGCAGTGAGCCTAGCGCACTCTGTAGGCATCGAAGAGCCTAAAGTGGCTAACCTATGTGCGAAAGAGAAGCCATACGACAAGATGCCAGCGACTATGGACGCGGCAGAGCTTCAAAAAATGAACCAAAACGGTGAAATCGAAGGTTGTATCGTTTCTGGTCCTATCTCTCTAGATATCGCGGTATCTCAGTACGCTGCAAACCTTAAAGGTTACGAGTCTCCAGTAGCGGGCAATGCCGATATCCTAATGGTTCCAAACATCGAAGTAGGCAACGTATTTGCTAAAGCACTTCAGTACATGGCTGGCTTCAGCATGGCGGGTGTTCTACTTGGTGCACGTATTCCTGTTGTTCTTGTTTCTCGTGCTGACGGCGAAGCTGAGAAGACAGTATCTATCGCGCTTGCATGTTCTGTAGCGGCTATGAGCCAACAGAAAGAAGCAGCAGACGCGTCTGCTTAATTATAACTAGCAATAACTTAAATTAGGTTTATAAGTGATGAAAATTCTAGCTATCAACCCAGGCTCTACGTCTACAAAAATCGGTCTTTTCGAAGGTACTACTGAACTGTTCGAGAAAACTCTACGTCACAGCGCTGAAGAGCTAGCGCCATTCGGTGCAGTTGTTGCAAACCAAAAAGAATTCCGTAAAGAAGCGATCCTAGCGGCTCTAGAAGAAGCGGGCGTTAAAGCTTCTGAGCTAAACGCTATCGCTTGTCGCGGTGGTGTTCTTAAGCCAATCGCTGGCGGTACTTACAAGGTTGACGATGCAGTAATCGCAGACCTTCTAGAAGCGCAAATCCAGCACCCAGCAAGCCTTGCAGGCATCATCGGTAAAGAAATCGCTGATGAGAACGGCATCGAAGCATTCTTCACTGACGCACCGGTAACTTACGAGCTATCTGAGCTAGCGTCTTTCTCTGGCCACAAAGCTATCAAGCGTAAAGGTCGTTTCCACGCTCTTAACCAAAAAGCTATCGCGCGTAAATTCGCTGAAGAGCAAGGTAAGAAGTACGAAGACGTGAACGTTATCGTTTGTCACATGGGTGGCGGTATCACTGTAGGTGCTCACATGGGCGGCCGTACTGTTGACGTAAACGATGCAGTTTCTGAAGGTCCATTCACTCCAGAGCGTTCTGGTGACCTACCAACTCGCGAACTAATCGACATCTGCTTCAGCGGCGAGTACACGCACGCTGAGATGAAAGCATTCATCCAAGGTAAAGGCGGCGCATTCAGCTACACAGGTAGCATCGACATGCGTGAAATCGAAGAGAAAGCAGAAGCTGGCGACGCTGAGTTCAAACTAGTGACTGACGCGATGGCTTACCAAGTTTCTAAGCAGATCGCTGCTATGGGCGCGGTATTCGGCGGTGAAAAAGTTGACGGCATCCTACTAACTGGTGGTATCGCTTACAGCAAGTACATCACAGCTGAAATCACTAAGCGCGTTGAGTTCATCGCACCTGTAACTAAGTTCCCAGGTGAAGTTGAGCTAGAAGCACTAGTACTAGGTACGCTACGTGTAGTGAACGGCGAAGAAGCTGCTCAAGTTTACGCGTAATTAACGCCGCATAATTGAATAAAGATTAGGAGCAGGCTTTGAGCCTGCTCTTTAAAAGTGGCCTCGCCACTGAATACTTTACAGAAGGTAATTATAATGTCATTCGATATCAACAACGCACAAGGCGTTTTCGAAACTGTAGAAGCTGCAATCGAAGCAACTCATAAAGCTCAAGTTGAGTTCTACGCTAACTCTACTAAAGAAGGCCGTGAAGCTATCCTTACTGCTATCCGTGGTGCAGTTCTAGCTAAAGCTGAAGACTTCGCGAAAATGGTTCGTGAAGAAACTAAACTAGGTCGTGTTGAAGACAAGATCGCTAAGCACCAGCTAACTGCTGCTAAGACTCCAGGTACTGAAGTTCTAGAAACTAAAGTATGGTCTGGCGACAACGGTATCTCTCTAGAAGAGCGTGCACCTTACGGTGTTATCGGTGCTGTTACTCCTGTAACTAACCCAACTGAAACTATCGTTAACAACGCTATCTCTATGCTAGCGTCTGGTAACGCGGTAACGTTCAACGTTCACCCATCTTCTAAAGTGGTTTCTGCGGTAATGATCGACATGATCAACAAAACTATCGTTGAAGCAGGCGGCCCAGCTAACCTAGTAACTATGGTTAAAGAGCCAACGCTAGAAACTCTTAACGAAATCGCTAAGTCTCCACTAGTTAACATGCTAGTGGGTACGGGTGGCCCTGGTCTAGTAAAAGCAATCCTACAATCTGGTAAGAAAGGTGTAGGCGCTGGCGCTGGTAACCCACCTGTAATCGTTGACGCTTCTGCTAACCTAGACCTAGCTGCGGCTGGCGTTTACGGCGGTGCATCTTTCGATAACAACCTACTATGTATCGGTG
>NZ_JYJK01000005.1 GCF_003263785.1 Vibrio variabilis | reverse complement strand
GAAGTTTACACTCATTGCCTAATGTATAGACAGGGGCACCCGAAGTGACATCGGTGGTCACGATATGGAAGGGAATAGATTGCTCGCTAAAGGCTTGCATGTCATAAGGGTAGTGCAACGCAATATGATCCCAGAGCCAGTCAAGATCGAGCCAATGGCCACCTCTGGCAAATTTGCCGAAGTTGATAAACTCAGGCCGACAAGAGTAGTCGGATATGATGGTATAGGTTCGTCCACGCTGATTAGAAAGCCAAGAAGCAATATTGGTCGCGCCTGCAGAGACACCAATGCAAAAATCAAATGGGTTATAGCTATGGTCGAGAAAGCCGTCCAAAACCCCAGCAGCAAAGATGCCCCGCATCGCGCCGCCTTCAACCACCAAAGCATGTTGTGTTTTGAGTGTCATTTAAATGTGATTCCTTTACTTTTTTCCTTTATCCCCGAACCCTAAATATTTGTTAAGTTCTCGGTTACTTTGCCCGTTAAGTACTGCGTTCGGAATTGGGATGGCGTCATCCTTTAACGCCTTTGAACTGACGGTTAAAGTTCGAGACGTTATTAAACCCTGACAACTCTGCAATCGATGCCACTGGCATATCGCCATTAACCAACATCTCACACGCTTTGCCAATGCGAAATCGCTTTAGGTGCTCGCTAAAATTTTCTAGAAAGTGACGCTCAAACAATCGATAGGCGGAGCTCTCACTGATATGCAATGCTTGACACAAATCGCCGACTTTTATTGGCTCAGCGTAGTGTTGTTCGATAAAACGTCGAGCCAGTTCGACACGCTTTGTTGATTCATGGTCGTCAATATGCTGCATTCCATAAGGCGTTATCGACAGTGCTCGTGCATTCTCATCATCGATTAATGCACTGAGTGCGCGTAGCACTCTGATAAGCTGATGATGCGTCTCATACTTCTCTAAATGACGTAGCTGTTCATAAATAAACTCAGCGGTCTCTGCGCTAAACGTTAAGCCATAGGCCGCTTTAACAAGTATTCGCGTTAAGTGCTTAAACTCTGGCAGTGTTTTAATGAGTGATTCTATCCACTGATGTCGAAACCAAAGAATTAGGGTGCTGTGCTCTGGTTGCTGACAATTTTTTATTGAGCCCGTCACCATATGAGGCAGGCCAGGACCGTAAAGAAGCAAACAGTTGTGGTGAATATCATTGACAGAATCGCCAGCAAAATAGTGACCAGAGACCTGCTTTTTTGGGTCACGATATAACACCAGCTCATATTCAGAATGATAATGCCAAGTGCACGTACGCTGCGCACTTCCACTGTGACAATAAAATTCTTTTACCGACCAATTAAAGTCGTTTTCACTGAGTACGTTTTCTATCAGCGGCTTCACGCTCTGTCGTCCTTACTTCCGTCCTTGAACTGTCATCAGAATAAGAAAGTTAACCAATTCAGTCAAAACCAATTCACTAAATGAATGGAAAGTATCAACAATCGACGGATTGCCATTAATCATTTAAGAGATGTAACCGTAAACTAACGATTATACCGAATGAGCAAAACGACTAGGCGAGGGGAGCGCGCTATGTTTAAAACCAAAGAATCCATCATTTTTTGATAATGACCTTTGTCGCTGGGATATGTGGGTCATTTTTCTATCCACTTTCTAGTCTGTTTGTAATTGAAGCGCTAGGCGCGAGCCCAACCATGCTCAGTGTCTACATGATTGCTTCATTTCTTTCCGCCGTTATTGTGTCGCAATACATCGCGATGAAGTCTGATCAAGGTTGGGATAGAAAACACATACTGCTGATTGCGCTTGGTTGCTACTTAATTACGGTGCTGGGTTTTAGCTTTACTCGTAACTATTATCTCGCGGTGGGTTTCGCCGTCGTGTTTGGTAGTGTGAGTGGCGCTATTTTTGGCCAGTTGTTCGCTTTGGGGAGAGAGTATGCCGATGAGCATATTGAGGACAGCGCCAGCTTTCTTTCAATTATGCGAGCAGGTACGGCGATTGCTTGGGTAGTCGGCTCTCCTATGGCATTCACGTTAAAAGCTCATTTTGGCTATAGCGCTTCGTTTTTAATTGCTGCATTCGCAACTTTAGTTGCTATGGTGCTTGCTGCGCTCTATTTGCCAAACAGTATCGGTAAACCACAAACGTCAGAGTCCAAGCCTAGTGCGCCAATTGATAGCAAGGTGCCGCTTTATTGTCTTGCGTTGATATTGATGTTCTGTGCCAACAATCTCTATATCGTCAGTATGCCCCTTTACCTATCACAGGAGCTAAACGTTGATGCCAGTTGGGTGGGCTATATGTTTGGTATGGCAGCACTGTGTGAATTGCCAATCATGATAAAAGCAGGGCGCATGGCGATAAGGTTTGGGACTATGAAGCTGCTACTTATTTCTTTAGTCAGTGGTACCGCATTCTATCTCGTCATGCTCAATGTTACCCAGATTTGGCAATTACTCGTCGCGCAAATCCTCAATGGCTTTTTTATTGGTATTACCGCGACACTCGGCATGGTGGCGCTACAGGATATGATGAAAGATCGTTTAGGTACGGCATCAACGCTGTTCACCAGCTTACTACAAGTTAGCATGTTGTTAGCGAGTCTTTCCGTTGGGGTAGTCGGGGAGCTGTATAGCTATTACGACGCGTTCTATGTCTGTTTAGTTTGTGCAGCAGGCTCACTGTCACTGTTGGTGTACTTTGCTGTGAAAGAGAGTGGGAACGTAACGCAGAGTTCTGCTCTACAGTAGGTGAAACAATTAAATTGCTAGTTTTGGTTGAAGTATAAAATGTGTTGGCTATTTTAAATGGTATATGAGAAGACATTCTTAATTTTTTGAAGTTCCATAGTTTATCCACTTTCTTGACTCACTTGTTATTCGCATTGGTCAAGCATCTACCCGAAGCAGTTTGCTTCGGGTTTTTTCTATAAAGAAAGTATCCAGATTAGTTCAGCCTTTTGATCATAACTTATATCAGTCTTTGCGCGTGAATAGTCTATCTGAATATTGCGGTAGTATGATGATTAACCCAAGTATCTAATAGTGATAAGTAGATACTTGGGTCGAGGGTGATTTAGTTTTCTATCACATCTTTGACGACATTAAAGATGTGTTTGTTTTGGACATATTCACCGGTTGTACCGGAGTGACGGTAACGTGAGGCATAGTTTTCGTCATTGCCAATCACATATTCGGCAAAGCGCTCAGCACCATTGCCTTTTGCGTACAGGCGCACGAGTTCATTTGTGTGAGCACCACTGTAGTAACGAACGTTGGGCATTTGTCCGATCCCTGCATTCTCCACGCCAGCGTAGATCGCGGAGTCAGATGACTCTCCCAAAACAAATGCGTTACCGTGGTCTGTCGTCACGATAAGGAGTGTTTCATCCCAACTGCTGTTGGTTTCAACCCACTCAAACACTGTCTTTACCGCGTTATTAAAGTCGACTTGTTCTTCGATGATACGAGCGGTGTCGTTGGCATGTGCAGCCCAGTCAACCGCGCCACCTTCAATGGCAAGGAAAAAACCATTTTGATTTTGAGACAAGTAGTTAAGCGCACCTTTCGACATAGTTGCAAGGTCTGGGATATTGCTTAGTTTAGGGCAAGCAAAAGCAATGTCGTTGAGCGATGGGTTATCACTACAAGTTGTTCGACCTTGCTGTGCTGTGTAAGCTGACTGGACAATCGCCAATAGTGGGCCTGTCATGATGTCATCACTGGCTTGGTTGTTTGCCAGTTTTTCAAAGTCTACCTTGGCGTCAAAGAAGCTCCAAGCGTCTCTGAGCTAGAAGAAACTAATGTGCCTGCTTGGAGCTTGTTCCATGTATCTTCTCCAATGTATTTATAGTTTATTTCGTCTTGACCACGAGCTTTGCCATTGCCGTCGTACATCGGATGTCCTGCGCCCATAATGAGGTCAGCGTAACCATTTTTTAACATAGCAGTACCAATCTCGGTGTAATTACTGCGAGAGTTATTTTTGGCACCAAACACCGCCGGTGTTGCATGGGAGAATTGCACCGTTGAAACAATACCAGTGGAGAGTTTATTATCGTGAGCATACTCAGTGATTAGCTTCAGTTCGTTCCCACAACTGTCGATACTAATCGCACCGTTATAGGTAGACTGCCCTGTAGCAATCGCGGTGCCAGATGCAGCAGAATCTGTATAGTTGGTATCGAGATACTCATAGCCAGCGAATACTTTGTCGGCGACGGCTGCCGCGGCATCACTAGATGCTTTCTCAGCACTGTAACTGAAGCCTTCGGCATAAGCATTCGGATCACATGAAGGGCTATTATCTGGTGCTGAGTTTCCGTTTAACGCATAAGTACTCATTGCATATCGAGTATCTAGCTCGTTGAACGGGAAGGTGTCGTTCAACAGCTCACCATGCTGCCAAAAACTTGCAATGTCCCACGCACCGTCGCTTGCTCCATCGGTGATCATTACAATCACATTTTTTGTTTGCGACTCCGATTGATCTTTACCGTCGACAGTATTTTCATCCGATGAATTACAACCGGAAAGAAATAGAGAAGCCAAAATTGAAGTGGCAATTAAATTTTTGTTTAAGTTCATCTCATATCACCTATTAATAAGTTCTGAGAGGATGATATGAGAGGTTTATTTCAAACTGGTTTCTTAATTATGAAGATAATATTTGATTTTTTGTTGTAAGGTAATGAAAATAAAGGGTAAAAACCGTGCTATAAAAGATCTTCGGTACTGTTTTTACAATGTAGGTAAAGGGGTTTTATTATGAGTTGCAGACTTAGAGGAAAATAAATGCCAAAAACGATCCTCAAAGGTTATATCGAGGTGCCGGAAGATGAGCTTTCGGTCGTGATAAAAGCGCTGCATCAACACAAAGCGCTGACCCATGCCGAACCAGGTTGTCTGGTGTTTACTGTAGAGCAAGATGTTAATGAGCCTACTCGATTCAGCGTTTACGAGGAGTTCGTAGATAAAGCCGCATTCGAGCATCACCAAGCGCGCGTTGCTGACTCAGATTGGGGACGAGTGACTGGGAATGTAAAGCGCTTCTACACGGTTGTTACTGAAGCGGAATAGCATTCGTCGCTTTCAAGCTTTATCGTTTTTTTGAATTCAACTCACATTATTAACCAAGGTTCATACTTGAGGTTCTGATCATCTCTCCTATACTGCTAACCACATGATATCAAAGGCTCAATTAAATCATGACTTAGGCCATCGTTAGTTATGAGGCTTGCGCAAGGACAGCAGGAGCAGACATGGCAGTATTGGACTGGAATACTGATTTAACGGTTAATTATCAGCAACAGCAAAACCTGTTGGCTTTGCATCGAGAAATAGACTGGCTGACCGAAGTTATTGGGCAAGTAATTTGTAGTTACCTTAAACAAGAAGGGCATGAGAAGCACTGGCTCGATATTGAGGCGCCACAGCTTAAACGAGGTGATAGTGTTTATGGTGATACGATCTTAGACTGGCGTTTAAACCCATTTGAAAGGCTTGCATTGGCGCTGGCAATGGCACCTTCTGTCAAGCCAGATGCGTTAGATTATTTTTTTGGTGTCAATGGCTTGATTGATAGGCCATTTACCGAGTTCGGTGGTGTGGTAGACCGCACTCACAATGGGTTTGTGCCTACGGGACAAACGCTTAACTTTCTTCTTAGTGCCAACAATCCGGAGTGGCGTCTTCACACTGCTTCAATATTTTCAAGTAGCCACAAACTCATGGCTGAACAAGTCATCGAATTATTACGGGTCGATCCTGGCACTCCTGCTTTGGCAGGCGTTTTTCACCTCTCTGAACAGTGGCTCAATTATTTTATTACTGGAGAGCAACACCGCCCTGAGTTGAGCGCCACTTTTCCAGCTCATCATCTTGATACGCCATTAGAGTGGGAGGACTTAGTGTTGGAGTACTCGGTCATGTCCAAGATAGAGGAGTTGCGCGCGTGGTTATCCCACGGTGATACACTGATGCAAGAGTGGTCTTTGGCAAAGAAGGTCAAACCAGGCTACAGAGCGGTCTTTTTTGGACCTCCGGGTACCGGAAAAACACTGACAGCTGCTCTATTGGGCAAAGTGACAGGTCGAGAAGTGTATCGGGTCGACTTATCCATGGTGGTGTCAAAGTATATTGGTGAAACGGAAAAGAATTTATCGAGAGTATTCGATGCTGCCAGTTACAAAGATTGGATTTTGTTTTTCGATGAGGGCGATGCTCTATTTGGAAAAAGAACCGAAGCGAGTAGCTCAAATGACCGTCATGCAAACCAATTAACAGGGTACTTGTTGCAAAAAATAGAGGACTTTCCGGGGACTGTCATCGTAGCAACCAACCTAAAAAGTAACATGGATGAGGCCTTTACGCGCCGGTTTCAGAATATGGTCTATTTCACGATACCAGGACCAGAGGAACGCTTATTGCTTTGGGAGAAAGCATTTAGCAATGTTTGCGATCTCGCGGAGGATGTTAACCTCACGCGCATTGCTGAGGACTTTTCAATAGCGGGTGGGCAAGTCATTAACGTACTGCGTCAATGTGCGTTGACCGCTATTCGACGTGGAGAGAAAGTCGTGTACCACCAAGATATCATTGACAGTATTCGAACTGAGTTAAAGAAAGACAATAAGCTTGTTTAGGGTGAAAAAACTCACTTATTGTAATCGTTCGAGGTAGTCACTGTGTTTACTGATCAAAAGACGGCAAAACAGAGTTCTATGAGAATGTTGCCCGCTGACACAGAACTCGGGTATTTATACTCGAAACCAAGCATACTAATTGAATCAGCATCCGGATAAGCCCAAAGCATAGGAGACTTAGGCTTGTCTCCCTCAACGGTTAACCATCTTACCAATAGCAGTATCCAAATTATCACCGCCATGAACCCCAGCAGGATCGCCACTCGGTATTCAGCAAAATACGGATCAGCGATGAACACCAGCATCAGTGTGGCTAGAGAGCCGACACAGAGCAGCACAAAGGGCTGCTTAAGCAAATACGGTCTGATTGGGTAGTACCAATTGCTGATAATCAGAACAGCTGCGATAGCAGTAAAAATCACAAACAGAATCGCACGTAATAGCCAGCGGTTAGGGCATAACCAATCCATTAGTGCAGAGACTTTTGCTTCCAGTGATTGGAATGCGGGCAAAAATGCGGGTGTGTCTGGGTAGAAAGTTTGGTCTACTAATTCCTGACTTAGAGCATTTAAAGGTATTGGCTGGTAGGCAGCTCCGATAAAACTCCAACTCGACAAACGTAGTAGCTGCGTCAGTTGAGTCTCTGAATCACGATTATCTTGGGTGATCAGCATAGGCACCATTTTCTTGAACATGTGTTCAACTTTTAGCTGCTCACTTTGGCTGCTTAACCAGCGATGCAACTGTTGTACTTGGATTCGCTCTTGCTGTGCTTTTTGTTCAGCGCTCAGTGACTGAGAGTCACTATTTTTTTGAACATGGGGACGCATAATTAAATGGTTAGTAATGTCAGTGAGCGTATCGACATTGGCGAACTGATAAAAGCGTTGTGAGTTGTCCGTTAACAGTTCATCAATTGGAACGACGATATTTAGGTAGAATCGGTCACTTGGCTGAGCGACCACATCGCTGCTTTTGGTGATGCTAACACCTTGACGCTTGAGGAGGGCTTGCTTCAGATCACGCACAAAGTTGAGATAAGCATTGTGGCCTTCCGTGGTGGTCAAACTGCTAACATCAATATCGAGAGTGACGCCGTCACCAATCGTGGGTATTGGCTTCATGCCGAGTGTCATCATGGGCTTCATTCGATTAAGCAATGTATCATCCAGCGGTGTAGCAATCGCATCGACGATTTGATCTATCAAACTCTGATCCAACAGCTCTATCAGTGCAATTTCTGATAGATTTCTCGGTGTCGTCATGACTAAATCGACTTGGCTGCGATAGCGGTGAGCGGTACGGACAAAGTCTGTGTATTGTTTATCGGCCTGCCAGTTTGGCGGTAAGGCTAAAAGGCTGCCACTATTGCTTGGTTTGGCGACAGCGCCAAATAGACCGATACGATCGAGCTGACTGAAGTTGATGATTTGGGCGGCATCACCACCTGCCCAATAAGGGTAGAGACCATAAAAGGTAGCATTACTGAAAATGGATAGGCGGCTGTCTTGGCATCCACAGCCTTCCGTTGCTTGCCAAAGTATTGGTGGCGCATCATTTTGAGCAATTCCTTGCTTGTAGGCGACCTTGATGACATTGGCGACATCTGAAGAACTAAGATCGATACCTTGTAATGCCATCGCCGATTCAAACAAGTATTGGCTAGCGAACACCTGATTGGCCAGCGGCGTTAATTGCTTTTGCAAGTTGGCTGGAATCGCAAAGACGGCTTGTTTATCAAACTCCGCAAAAAGGGCTGCGCTATCTAACTGCCAGTGAACCAAAGGTGCTGTGGTTTTGGTAGTGCTGGTGGTGTTGGTTTGCGTAACTGGGCTATCGCTAACGGTTGAATCTGTGGAACCGGTAGTACTGGTGCTTGAAGTAGAGGATGGCGTATTTGACGATTTGCTGTTGGTGCTATCAGATGGTGAACTGCTTGATGTTGAGCTCGTTTTCGCATTCGTCGCTGTAGAGTCATTGGTGGCATCTTGGCCAGAGTTTGCTGTGCTAGAGCTAGTTTGAGTGGTACTGGTAGCCTCGGTCGCACTGTTGCTTTCGCTAGTGTGATTCAGGCTTTGAGACTGAATGTACTTGTTCAAATCGAGTGCAGGATCGAATGTTGCGTCCAATTGATCAATTAGTTTTACCAACTCATTATATAAATTGCTGCGTTCTGGAAACTGCTGCTTCGCCAGCGCCATAAGAGCTTTCAGGGTCTCTTGTCTATTTAGATCATCGGTGGTGAGCTCGAAATAGTAGCTGGTAATGTTGGCCGTATTACTAGAATTGGATTCTTGCTCCGTGTTGTACGTCTCACTGCCGTCGATATTGCTGCTTGGTGCTAAAAGTTGCAGCAATTGCTCTGAGCTTAATCTAAGGAGTTGCGCTGCTGGAATACTATCGCGCCAGTTTGGGAACAGTGCGTTGATCTCCGTTGCGCGTCCCAAATCAATCAGTGTCGCATCGACAAAAGTGGTACTGTCAGTGCCACTCGCTTTATAGGCTGCCGTGACATCGAATTCACTGCAAAAGTAAACTAGCCATTTGTGCGTCACTGGACCAAACAGACCATCGGTCAGCATCTTTCCGTTCGTTTTTAATGCTGCTTGAAAACCGGCGTTGTTTTGATACAGAGCATTGAGCTGCTGCTGTATAACTCGACCTTGATAGCGACTGTCTTTCAGTGGCAGGCTGGTTTCACAGCTGATTGGTTGACTGCTTGCGGTGTCGCCATGTGCTGTCTTAGATGAAAGACCTACCGCTGCTATCCAAATGACACTCACCATAACGATCAGTTTACTAAGTTGTCTAAATCGCTTCCGGCGAACTGGGTCATAAAAGTGGTCGAGTAAAACGTTGTTCATATCAGGGTGTCCTTAGCGCCAAGTCACGAATAGAGGTTGATCCATCCATGGGTATTTGATGGTTTGAAAACTCCAAGGCAGTTGGTCTAGCAGCACGTCAAACGTACCGGGAATCACTTGTAACTGCCATTGGTTGTCTTCTTTAGTCAAATAGCCTTCGCGTTGTAAAAATGTCGTCCGTAAACCTTCAATCGATGTGGTTCCGATTGCGCTCCAATGGGCAATCATTGCCGTCAGTAGACCATCGATGGTTTGTTTCGCGTTGTCTGGCAGTTCGACATCGGTAGGTATGGGTTGTTGGATGTCCATGCCACACAGTATTTTGTTGAGTACCAATAAGTACTCCGGAGCTTCACTCACGCCCTCTACTAAGTACTGCAAGCAAAATAGAGCCTGCACTTGAGTTTCTTCACTAACAAATCCTTGGTTATTGGTGAGAGAAAGGCGCTGAAACAGAGCTGGGATGTAGGTTGAAGCAATCACCAGCCCTGCATTGGTGACAGTGATGGGCTCAGCGTATTCAACGTCGTCTTTTTTATATGGCCAATTGAGGGATTCATTTTCCACTTCGTCGTTCGCTGTCGCTTTCACTGCAGTATTTAAGTGCTGCTCTCGAGGGAGAGCTAATGCTTGGTTAATACTCGCAACCTCTGGGTGATTAGCGTCGACGTTTTGTGGCTGAATGATAGGTGTGCTCTCGCTATAAGGCTGTTTTTTTGAACTGTTTGACCCGCTTGTCGCATGCCTCACTGACAACCTATTTTTTACTTGAAGTAGAGAGTCCGAGAGCTCTAGTTTTGATAAAAATGGCAAGCTCTCAGCCGACTTGAGCTGAAATTGCTGCTGTACCTCAGGCGCATGGCAAAGCTCTGCAACTAACCAACTTAGTGTTTGCGATGGATTGGCAAACGCACCCATCAACACCACTCGCTGATACACCAGTTTCCAAAAAACGACGTGAATGCGCTGACTTTGATTGGCATGTGACATGAGTGCTTGGTAAAGAGGAACCAAAGCATAGAGGTTAGGGTTAAGTTTTATAACAAGCGCCAAATGCGTCGCTGATGTTAGGGAGTCAATCCAGTGTTCAAGCTTCTCTCTCGATTGCAGCACATTGGTCAGCTGCTGACTGAGCGTTCGCGGAGCAGAGTCAATCGCTTGTTGAAGAGAGGAAATAGCTTGCTTGGTGTGGTCTTTGGTTAGCAGGTTTTCAATCAGCTGAGGTACAGACGGAGGAGTCGGAATCGAGTCTAACCAGTCTTGATAACGAGGTGGTTTTTGAGATTTAAGCCATGTCGCTAGTTGTTCATAAAGCGTTTGCTCTTTAGTTGTGGGGTGTTGATTCTGTATTTGACGGACAATGACGCTAAACCATTCGCGCGATGTCTGCGGAGGGTTTGAGCCCAACAGTTGTTGATAAAGCCAAGTCACCGGAATATCAAAAGCTGCAATAAGGTCACAAACCAATGGAAGGTCGAGGCTTATTGGCTTAGTGATCTGCAATCGTTTGATAATGCGACGAATGGTTCGACTATCTGGTTTTAACTGAGCTCGACTTGTATCCACGGTTCGATTGGTCAGTGTTTCGATGAGGCGCTGCTTCTGTTCCGATGTCCAAGCTGTGGTTGAGTTTTCCGACTGAATATCGGCTACCCACTGCTCAATAACTTTGCGGCTCAACTGTTTTGATGAAAGCCTGTTTAGAGATCTACTCAGCCAAGTATGGCGATGTTGCTCACAAGAGAACCCATCTAAAGACAGCAATTTATCAGCGATATCACTTTCATGCTTTAGGCTGCGTTTTGCTATCGAAGATATGAGAGTGTGCAGCGCAGATTCTAATATTGCTTGCTGCCCCCTGAAGTTAGATGGCAGAGAAAGTAATGGCTGCCATATGAGCACTTTGGTTTCGATCAAACCAACGGAAACACCAAGCGAGCGCAGTTCTGCCTTGTGGATTTGTAGTGTTAACACCAAGGATAACAAAGGCTGAATTGCTTGCCGTTTTGGGTTCAGCCAAGCAAACAAAGCAAGCAAATCTTGATCGGACATTTTCACTAACCAGCGCTGCTGAACAGTTGGAGTTGCCATTAAAGCGCTGATAAGGCGTTGAGATTGACCATTTTCACTATTCGACTTTATGTGTGTTTGCTCAACGAAAGATTGAATGACCTTAGGTTCTCCGTTTAGCAGTGCAACCCAAAACTGTGGAGAAAAGTGGGTAAACTGCTTCGTTACTTCTAACCAAAGCTGGAGTGCGTGGGTGTTAAGTTCGGATAAAGCCGCCAGTTCATTGGTCTTCGATTTTACCCCTTGGGGGCTTGGCTGATTAAATTGCGAAGATATGGTGAGTAGAGCCTTGGAGAGTACGTGACTTGCTCCGGATGACGAGCTGGCAGAAAACAGAGTGAGCAAGGATGTGACCAGCACTTCATGTTCAACATTACGTCTGGCCGCCATTTGTTCGGTCAGTGATTGCAGGTAGCTGAGGTTATTAAACTCACTGCCGCGTTCAACCAGCAAATAGCTGAATGTAAACTCCCAAAGGCTGTCGCGAAGTGTATTGGCATCGATTGGCGCGGGTGGGGTGAGTTCATGCAGAGAGCGGCGAATAGTCTCTTGTTCACTAAATATTTGGCTCACGATGGGCAGTGCTGCGGGCTCTATTACTTCGGTAAAGGTCATTAGGGTGGTATTGGAGTAGCTATCCACCCAATGGCGGCGGACTGCCGCAAGCTGCCCAGACCAAAGCAGCAGCGACTTTAGGGTATTCGGATTGTCAGGCCAAGCCTGCTTTAAGCTGTTTTCGTTACCTGATTTCAATGCGATCAGTAGACGATGATGAAATGTTTGAGTCTTAGGTTGCTGTTTGGTGAGAGCCTCCCATTTGTGTTTAAGTGAAGACTTCGATTCTCTAATTTCAGCAGGCGAAGCAATGGGCAGCGCCTCAATGACATCGCGTTGAACATGGTTAAACACCTCGATTAAGCGCTCAATCCATTCATTGGGCAGTGACGACCACAAAGCCTGTTGTAAATCCACATCTACATTGAACTGCCGGTATAACTCTTTCGACGAGGACTCGTCATTTAGTATTTTTTCTAACAGCGGCAACATGCTTGAACTACTTCCCATTGACTTAAGGCGGTGGATCAAATCGGCTGTTACGACATTGTCAGTTGGCTCCTTACGATTGACCGAGTATGTCTCATCATCAAGTGCGAACTCGTCCAACATCCGTAGCATCTGCTGACGCAGTGAACCATCAACGTGAGTTGAACTTAGGTGGTATCTTAGTTCGGCAATCAAAGTCTGGATATCGAGATTGCGCTCTGCCGCCATGTGGCCAACCAAACCCAGCATGTATTGCTGTTTGTTGAATCGGCTGCCACGCTCGACAAGCACAAAGTGAAACGTGAACTGCCACAGAAAAGCTGGAACTTCGCTGGAAGAGGAGGCTTCTCGATAGTGCGGTTGTTGCTCTGATTGCATCCAAAGTTCGGGTGCGCTCAATAGCTGGTGTAAAAATGGATATTCAAGCGGCTCCAAACGATGAAAGAGCGCCAGCCTCTGCTTAACGGATAGCGAGTCGACCAGTAATACAGGCAATGAGGCGTTGTGGGCTTGCTGATAGAGTGCTTCAACCACAGCTAGGTGATAACGAGAAAGCAAAGGATCCCAGAACGCCATTATCGGATCTAGCCTCCGAGCTTGAATGGCATCAACAATTTGTGTCTGCCAGTTTTGGCGTAAAACGGATTGCAGTTCAGGCTCTAGGTGTTGGCGTTGAAGTAACATCGCCATCAAAGCGCGTCGCTGAGCTTGGTTCAATGCCGGTAGCAAGGCTGCTAGGGTTGCTGACGACAGCTGCTGAGTCATTCGTCCAAGCACTTTATTGGGGCGATTGCTTTGAGAAAGGGCTTGGCTTAGTCGCTGTCTGTTTTCGAGTAATACCCGTTCTACGCCACTATCTTCCAGCGGCGAGTGTGTTGGAATGGCCAATCAAGGAGACCGGTATTGAGAAAATGCCAAGCTTGCTGCCATTCAAATGAGGTGAGCGGTTCTGTGGAAATGGGGTTGGTTGAGCTCGCTGACGCACTATTCGAAGTTTCTGACCGAGTTCGACGATTGCCTGAATTAGAGCTACTCAGTTTCCGCGACAATTGGTCGTAAATTTGCCATGTGAGTTGTTCTTTTAGTGCGCTGTAAAGTCCGACATTATCTTTTGACTTCAACTGAATAGTGCCCAAATCAACAGAAAGGTTGTCGATTTTAATCACCATATCCGCTGGGATAAATGCGTTCAGTTTTTCTTCCACACTTGGAAGGATCTCCGCAACCAGTTTGGGACAAATCTCGGCCGCGAACTGCTCTGCAAGTTCGCTACGGTCAAAATCAACCTCCAGCGATACATGATGGATAGAATGATGTTGAGCATTTGGGTCGAGCCTGAGCGTTTTGTTGTTCATCATAACAGCAACGCCTCACTCGCTACGTGGGGCTGACTTAGGATTTCTCGCAACTGGCTCGCAGCGTCATCGCAATGGCTTTGTAACTCATTGGACGGTGTGTCGAGTACGTTTGCTTTTGCCTTGCGCCAGCTGTGGTAGCGATTTTCAAACTCATAGAAGCTGTAAAAATCGAGCCAAAGAACCTGAATACACAGATGTGCTGGCGTATTGTCGCGGATCAGTTTTTCAGCCTGCTGTCTAAACAGGGAGTTTTGATGCCGTGCAGTGAAACCAGGTAGCACTATGCAGAGACGGTTGGCGAGTTCATCGATGTTTCGCGTACTCTGCTGGTTCTGTAGTTTGCAGCCCTCGGGTTGGTCATTGTTACTATTAGTTTCTGCCCTACCAGCAACCACGTTCCTTAGCGTTATCGGCTCGACTACGTACAGGGTTTCGGAGCGCTGATTCAACTCAATCAACCACGCTTGGAGCCATTCGCAAAATCGTACTAGTTTGTCTTGACGGTTGTACTTGGCGATGTAGAGCCAACGCTGAGGATCGTCTCCACCCATATCAAACAGCAAACGAAACTCACCTTCTTGGCCATTTTGTAAGATACGATAGCGGCGATGGTCGACACCAAATTGCAGTAGCGACTCTGGTAGAGTCTGCCCACTAATTGCATAGACAGATGCGCGTAATTGGCGTTTTAGTTGAATACTCAGCGAGACCAACTTGTTAGGCTCTGGCAGTGAGGTCATCAAAGGTTCAACCGCAGCTTGCAGTTCGAAAAGGGCGGTTTTACCAATGTCACTGCTGCGATAATCCTTATCTGATACCACATTGAGCAGATATTCGGTAATCGTTGGACTCACACCAGCGCTTTGTCCGGATAGTTGAAGGTTGTCATTGCCCATCATACCAAGCAGCATACCAAGCCGCTCGGAGTAGCCGCCGCGGTGGTTATGGTCTAACAAGTTGTCCCCAACGCCGCGCTGGTTCGTGATGGTTGCGATATGGCGAATATAGCGCTGCTTAAGAGCGAGTAATCGCTGCTCCAGCTCTTCATCGCTGTAATACGGATTGAAAGCTCGATGCAAAGTATCGGGATAGCGCTCACCATACAAAGCAATCAAGTAATCAAAAATACGTCCCTTACGCTGCGGATAAGGGTCGAAATGTTGCTGTAATGATTTAAGGCTTGCGGCAATATCCTCGGGGTAGTGATTGCCGATACTCAAGAACTCGTTGTCATTAAATTCATGGTGCTGATAGCTTGCTAGCCCTGATAGTCGATGGAATAGAGTGTTGGCAGCTGATTGATGTCTTCGCAAAAGTTCGCCATCAGTTGATCAAAAAGTAGTAGGTAGCTGCGCAATTGGTGGCGCTCTGCCTGCGATTTTGGGTCGTAGCGATTGATTAGCTTCGTAGCCAGTTGGTAATTACGAGGAAAAAGCGTTTGAATCGATTCATAGCTATTGAGCTGTCGATACTGTCCAGTCGGTAATTCATACCATGATTCGCTTTGCTGCTGCGTGGCGGTGCTGATTTCACGAATTTGCTCTATCTGGATCATAATGTCTGCAGCATCAAGCGATAGCGCATGTTGGTTTTGTATCAGAGTGATCCCAATTTCCGTTTGATTCTCAGGCATGATCAAACTGGCGTGCTTTGGAAGCGATGGCTGCGAGTCACCGTCATTCGCTGGTTGATAAGGAACGAGTTCTAAATCCGAAACGGAAACAACACTTGAAATAGAGAGAAGCGATTCAAGCAGCACTGAAACATCATCGCTGTTTCTCTCGCGCAACCACTGCGATGTAGCTTGATAAACATAAGCGGCGATGTGGTTGGCATCATTTTCTTCGTCACTGAGTTCGATGTGAGCGCGCAGTGCGACTTCATGCTCTCCGCTAATGGTGACATTTTCTATGTCTTCATTCAGTCCACGGACAGAGTAATAGGCGACGCGAATGGCTCTTGCGACACTGGCGTGATCGAGAGGTTTACTCTGGGCTGAAATAGCTTGTTGGTTTGTGCTGCGCTGACGATAGAAACGCTGCAGCAATCCCGATACCTGGTAAAGCCCACTGTATGGATATTCCTCATCTGGTTGAAACCAGATCTTTTCGAGCTCAGGGATATTGGAATTTAAATAGCGCTCATAGTCTGCGCCAGTCTGCGGAGGTGGGGCAAAAATGGTGTCATGAGCGACGAGCCCTAAACGTTCATAGTCGATAATGCCATATTGATTGGCCAACACATCTTGCACATCGAAGTCACAACGATAGATTAAGTCCGTGAGGGCAAAACAGACTTGTTCAAGGATAGTAACCCCGGGATCGTGAGTATTGTAGTCCGTCCATACCTTGCCACTGAGCGCTTGGATATAGGTGATCCCAAGTTGGAACAATCGTTCAAACTTGTCGGGGTCGTCGTTGTGCGCTTGCCTAGATATGGTGGTCGTCATTGCTATTCCTACTGACTGTCACCTTTCACTTCGCATTCCGTCATGTAGTCGTCATGCCATAGCTTGGTAATGTGGTAACGGATGTAGCGATTCTCGCCATAGCTGGTGTTGGTACGAATTTGTAGTCGATAAGGTCGCTCCGTACCGGATTCTGTTTCATGTCGCCAGCGCAACCTGAGCTTGTCGGCAGTGGAACGGAAAAAAGCGTGCTGCGCTTTAATGGGGTTTTTGCGCCGCCACTGCCACCACCAATGGTTGGGTGCACAAGTATTGGTGGCGATGGCATGTAGCATGGCGTAGCGTCCAGTATGACGAATGCCAATACCAGCGACCACTTCCAGCATTTGGCAGCCTTCAAGTTTATCGGTTATGTCGTGCCATTGACCGTCAGCCGGGATCAAAGACTCAACCGTTTGAGCACCGGCACGCCCATGTGATGCCAGAGTGCCGTTTACATCCAGCGTCTGTTTCGGTTCGGCAGTGTTTACCCCCATTAGGCCAGTTGGCGTTAGGGTGAGGTTAGGGGCGGCGACAACATGGCCATCGGTGATATCGGCTACTGGGTTGTTGCGAAAGTGCAGGTTGGTGGTTTTTGCGTCCAATCCCATATGCCAAAGCGCAGTGTCTCGGTCGCTTTGCTGATAGAAGCTGAGTAGGTGTTCCTGATCGAGTGCTGTCAGCTGCAATCCTGTTGCTGGTGGTTTTTCAAACCCATCTTCAACCTGGTTTACACATGAGTCGATAAGATCAGAAAAGTGCTCTGCTGAAGGCATGTTCCCAGGTCGAAAGAAATTCTTAAGTGTGCTTCGATTTCGTTTTGGCATGGTTAATGACTCCTTTTACCGTTATCGCTGTTTGGCATATCGTCACGCTCATCACTCGCTAAGATAAATTGCTCGCCAATAGTGAGATCGCCAACCCCAGCAGGGCTGGGCTCAACAGCATGGTGCTGTGATGACAGTTTGATTTGATGATGCTTGGCGGAAATGAGCAAATACCACGGCAGTTTCGCTGAAATAGGTTCGTCGACGCGTGCGCTATCAAGCAGCTCATATTCTTGGCTTGGCTCTCGGGTCACTTTGATTACCGATAGGCCGCTTACATGTGTGACGTTCGGCTGCTGATTAATAAATGCGGTGAGTTTAGATAGTGACAACGTCCAACCTAAACCTTTGTTGAGGCTATCTGGGTGCCAAGGACATAGAGCTTGCGTGATGGAATATTCTAATTGTCGCAGCGCCAATCCGTGATGGACGCCCTTGGCAAAGGCGACCGTGCAGCGTACTTGAATCTCTTCATAGCCGGGATTGCGAACCGCGATTCTGGTTTGTGGGCGACTGACACTGGCCAAATAGTTCTGAATGGCGAGCAAATCCGCCGCGCTGACGTTTTTTCTCTCACAAGGATCGTGTTCACAGCTAAGTTGACTCGGCATTACGGTAAGCAATACATGCCCCGGTTTGGGTTGGTCGCTATCAAACTGGCGACCTGAAAAACAATCTACCGCACCGATAGCAGGAAACTGTTGTAGGACGATATGCTCGTAGTCCCAAGGGTTTTCTGCTTTGCCTTTGTGCCTGAGGCTTTCGCTGGTTCTGGTGATCCATTCGCGCTCAGTTTCATGAGCTTGCCACTGTGCCATGGGGGTGAGTTGAGCGATTGTGCCTAGATTGGCAATTTTTGGTTGATGCTGCCACTTGGCGAAAGGTGTCGTCGATTTAGTGACATTGTCACTTGGATTAGCCTGTATCACGTGAGTCGCGACGTGGTAGCACTTAGGATATTGGCCTAATCCTTTATTGGTGCTTACTCGCAACCAATAGAGATCGTTTGGCATTACCGTATGCTCGGTGTTCGCAACATCGGGGATATCGAGTGTGACTACGCCCGAGTTAAGGAATCCTTGCGTGGTGTCATGAATCATATTTTTGGCTGGAAGTGGCACCCAGGCATTATCGACTAAGTAATACCATTGATAATCTCGAGATGAAAATGGGGTTAGTAGTGAAGATTCCTCTGCCATCAAGAAATACAAATTGAGATAACCAGATAGATCGGAGCTTTAAGCCCAATCAGCACGTGCCCATCTTCGTTGTATTGAGGCAGCATTCTTGCTGCAGTGACTTTCCGGTTTCCGACGCGAGGGTATACCTGTGACTCGCCAAATGGGTGAAGATGGCGAATACGACAGGTTTCATTGGCGTTAATTTCAGTCAGCGTAATCCGTTTTCTAGCTCGGTAACTCAATGTCAGCTTATCCACCAGTGGTGTGTAAGGTGCATTCGGCAGCGGCTTTGGTTTTTTCGTTTTGACATTTTCACTCAGCGTTTGAGTAAGTAACAACGCATAGTCGTGATGGCCAAAGGCGCAGTCTGGCTCAGTTAGGGTGAGCTTGAATAGGCCATTGCGGATTGGTGATTGAGGGCTATAGGGCATGACAGGCCACGGCTGAATATTTGGTACAAAACTGTTTTGCATGCTCTTTATGCCGATATGATGGTGACGAGCCAACTGTCCATATTTCGGTGAAAACAGCGGTTGTGTATCTGAGCCAATCTGTCCCCAGCGGCCATTGCTGAGCACTTGAGTTGAGACTTTGAAGCTCTGGTTGTTGAACTCAAAAGGATAGGCCGAATAGTGCGCTCTAAATCCATCATCAGTCTGAGGGAGATCTGCCCAGTCAAAATGAAAACTCATTCGGTGAATCGGCTTGGATGCAAGTTCTTGACTAGCGATCACCAAGTAAGCATTGTCTTTAGCTGAGCGCCAAAGGGGTAGAACGGTTGACTAGGATCCGTTTGGCCATCAGGGTTGAATAGTTGTAACTGTGATACACCCGCAACATCACAATCAATGTCCACTTCAGAAAGCTCAAAATCTCTGAGCACGGCATAAAGGAAACAATGACACTGAGATTTGAGTGTTAGCCGCAGAGTAGGGTCACTCTCAGCTATCACTGTCGGCTTAGCAGGTTTAACAGGTTTTATCGCAGCAAAACCCGGCTCTAACTTTATGTGCAGGGCAAAGCCCATGTCAGCGCTCTGCTTTTCATCCATAGGAACAAGCTGAGCGTGATCGACTTTTACCCATCCAGCCTCTGTCGTGATTTCGACATCAAACGCGTCTTCGAATAACTCATAAAAGGTCTGAACATGGGAGTAAACCAGAAGCCTCTCTAGAGTGGCTTGCACGGTGGCATCAATAAGGTTGACGTCAACAAGCGATTTGATGAGCGACGTGATAGTGGCAATTTGCTCGTCTCCAAGCCACTGTTGCCGATACAGTGCTTGCCGTGCCATAAGTTGACCGAGAACTCGAAACAGCAGTGCCTTGTTCGTTTTGGTGTTTGAATGTTGCAGCAGTTCTTGCGTCGTAATGTTGAGCAGCGCGAGATACAGTTCGCGGTAAAGTGTTTGCAGTTGTGCCTCTGGAGCTAGAGGCAACAACGCCTTAAGTGCCGTGATGGTGATATGATCTACCACTTCTTGACTCTTTATCTGTAACTGCCAATCACTAAAAATATGCGCTTGTAGTTCAATGATTTCTTTGATGACGGTTGCGAAGGCTGCAACGATTTCATCATCGGTGAGTGGGCTGTTATCGTTATCTGCTCGACTAAGTAGCGATAATCTTTGATAAAGCTGACTACTGCCTACTTCTTGAAGCTCGAATACCAGGCTCAGCTCTCGTTCACCTTCAGCCATAGTGAGTATGGGATCTGATAAGGTGAGTCCCATCGCCTGAAGTTCTGGTTCTCTGTCGCTGGTCAGTGGCTTGGCGTTGTCGAACACAGCAAAAGATTCGAGTTCAAGCTTTTGCTGGCATGTCATCTCTGGGTCGAGATGGCGCTTTTGGCCAGTGACACTCGAAGGTAGGCCAAGCTCTTTTTCAGGTGAAATCAGTGGGTCTCTGCGAAGACTAAAGTGAAACAGCTTATAGACTTCGGCGTCAGTGACATTCATGCCATAGGCAGCGTGATAAATAATCGGTGAAAAATCTGCACCATTACCTGGACTGAATTTATGACCTTGTTCAATCACGACGGGCTGCTGACTGGCCTTGCTTTTAGACAGCTTAAGATACACAGGTGATTGAGTGGCTTGCTGCGGTGCTTGTTTTAGCACATCTCGATAGTAGAACAGCAGATGTTTGTGAGTGAAAGTGTTAATCCGCGCTTGGGCACGTTCAAACAGTTTAAGAAAACTAAGATAGAGCGCCAACTGAGGAGGATGTTCGCCATGTTTTAACGATACCTCAAATGTCTTTCTGCACTCATGTTTGATTGATGCGATCACAACAAAAATGCGTGATAAGCAGTGCTGTGCTTCTTCATAGACGTTGCTCGTTGTCGAGGTATTGGCTTTATCAGGTACGTTGGTTTTGTCTTTTGGGGACTTGGAAGTCGTGAGCCGCCACATGGCATCAAAGGTGACAAACTGCGTTTGGTATTGACTTGGTGTGACATGATAAAGCTGCTGAAATGATTCACGTAACTGCGTTTGGCATGCGTTAAGTAGCGTCAATTTCAACTGATAGCTCACTTCTGGGGAGCTCGGTAGATGGTGATACCAATCTTCAATCTGCTTGAAGATGCCGAGAATAACGCTGAGGGTTTGCTCGATATCGCTATGCTGGGTTTGTTTGAACTGCTGTTTCCAAGCTTTTTCATCGACAGAGAGGATCGCTGCACACACGACCAATTCATTTTTTTCAAATAGGACTCCCCAGTCCCCCGTTCGTTGGTCGAATTCATTGCGATACGGGATAAGCGTGGCAAATTGTTTCGCCCACAATACCAATTGCTCGAAGCTCAGTTCGTGCGGCTGAAAGAAACCTAAATCAAGGGTAGGGTTATGACGTTCAGCTTGGGTAGTCATAAGCTCCCCCTGAAGCTTCTACTGGCAGCAAGTCTGGACTAATCAGGGTGCCTTCTTGCAAATAGTACGGATAAACCATGTTGTCACGGGTATTGGTGCTGACGATATCGTAGTCGAGTTCGATGAGGATTCTCCCTTCCAAAGGCTCGGGCGTGAGTAACACGGCTCGTAGGTCAATTCGAGACTCGAACAGTAAGATGGCGCGTCGGATTTCAGACTCTAGCTCGGTTAGGGTAGTGCGGCTAAGCTCTGCAAAGACGAATCTTTGAATACCACAGCCAAATTCAGGATGCATGATCCTCTCGCCCGGTGCCGTTGAGAGTAGAATCGTCAAACTTTGACGAATATCTTGCTCATTGCTGCACAGTTTGGCGCTGCGACTCTCTGAATCAAAACTTGGCGGAAATGCCCAGCCAGTACCTAAAATTCCCTGGTTACGACTCATCTCGAACAACTCCTTTTACCCGCCTATGAGCACGGTCAGACAACCCATAGCGACGTTGCCTCCGTGATCGGTGGTATCGCCAACTCTTGCGGCTGGCATACCGCCAATCATGACGGTAGCGGAACCTTTCACAATGGTTGAGGGCGGTCCAACGCAGGTACACATATCACCAACAATCGAAGCAGGTATGCTGCCAATCAGTACGGTAGGCACCCCAGGTCCGATAACGGGTCCACCCACGTGTGGTACTGGGGGAAGCCCCGGTGTCACCATGGGGCAGACATGCATGTCGGTGATTCTTGCTGCAAAGGGCATTCCTTACCTCCTATCTATTGATCTAGTTAATTTTGACCATGGCACCTTTGATGGTATTGATGCCGGATGCGGAAAACTCTGCAGTGGCAGAACCTTTGGCGGTAAGGCCTGTTTGCGCTCTATACTGACATTCAGTCCTTTCATACTGGCATCGGAAGTCGCCTCGATATTGGTACCGCCTGTCGATTTAATGGAGATGTCGCCACTCGCCGATAGCGTAAGATCTTTGGGTGTATCGATTTTGATGCCGCTTTCATTCATGGTGATGGTGTTACTGTTTTGGTCGGAAAGCTTGATGGATTTGTCCTTGTCACTCAGCGTAATGCAGTTGTTTTCAGGGGTCGTGACGGTAATCACCTTGTTTTCATCATCGAACTCGATTTTCAGTTTGCTCTTGGTGACGATAGCTTTGGTGTAGTTGCCTGATGTTAAATCGTAGGGCGCTGCGTGTTTGCTGCTGTATAGACTGCCCAAAACGATCGGTTGGCTCGGATCTTGGTTAACGTAACCAAGAATGACTTCATCCCCAATTTCCGGAATGAAGAAATTGCCACTTTCGCTGGTGGCGTAATAGTTAGCGATGCGAGCCCATACAAGATTGTCGCTATCACCCAGTGCGGGTACTTCAATTTGAATTCGATATTGTGACTCTGGGTCTTCGTCTAGTTTTTTACAATACCGATTTGCAGTCCATCGGCGGGTGGAACCAGCCTGCGGCAGGCGGAGCTCCGAGGTCGCGATGTTCCGTGGACCACATCGGAGACAAACCTAGTTCTGCGGTCGTTAGCCACTGACCTCGGTCGATGCGATGATGTACAGCGCCGACATAGTGAGATCCGTTAAACCTATCGCCAACACCTGCAAGCTCGATCAGCGAATCAATTTTTGCCTTGGCATTACCTTGAAATGTCACGGTGCCGCGAACTTTAGAGAGCATTGATTTCGTTCGTTGACCTTTTGCCCAGCTGGTTAGCATCTCTTGTGGGTAGGTGGCTGAACTTTGCAGTCGATAATCAGAAATCCCCAACACGGCAGCAAGGTCGCTGGTACTTAGGTTACCTTGATCGGAAATAGATAATGCAGCGGTTTGCTCCGACAGCATTTTTTGCTCACTAGGATCCCAGCCTGTACAGGTCACTTGGCTGAGCTGAGTTCTGGCGTCAATTTCGGCGGACAGATTGAATAAATCGGTGCATAAGTCACAACGAGCGTTGCAGAATCACTTGTAGAAGGGGCAGCAACAGAGAGCTTGTTCTGTTGATTGCTGACGACCATGCCATTTGCTTCGGCGCGTGTTAGTAAAAAGTCCCAATCTGTGCAATGAAATTGCACCAGCTCATCATGTTTATTGGAAATCGAGTCGACGGTATCGGTACTGACTTTAGAGTAGTTACCAATAATGGCGTTGATGACATCACTGTCGGATTGTTGCAAGTAGGACTTACTATTGCGGGCAATGGTCATAGCAACGGCTTGGTCTTTACACGTAATGTTCAGCGTCGTTTGGTTACTATCGGTAATGCGAATGGCGTGGCTAATGATCACACCTTCATAAATAGTTTCTTCGTTGCTGTTGTAACCCGCGCTAATTGAAATCGTGGTACCTGGTTTAAAGGTGTCGCCGGCACTGGCAGTGAACGTTTGTTTAGCGACACTACCATCAACAATTTCCAACTCGGCGTAGGCGACGTGATTGACTTGGTAAAAGACATTAATTGAAATGACACCGATGGAACTATCGATGGCACTACCATTCGCTTTTACGGTAAACGTAGTGACGTCGGAGTTAGTGACGGTAGGAGATTCAGCCATACAATGCCTCCGTTAACCAAGTGGTGGAAAGTAGAGTTTGGTACCAGGCGTATGCCTCGTACACTGGACAGTTGATTGTATGCAGCGACCTCCGGGTAGTAGGAGCTATCATTGTAAATTTGGTGGCAAAGGCTTGGCAGTGTATCTCCCGCTTTGAAAACAACGTAGTGGGTGAGATCAGGGGACGATTTTTTTGCTAGTGCTTCTTTCTCTTGTTCAGTGAGAAATTGGGTGAAGTTCATGGTGACGGTGGCTCGTAGTGGAACACCGCTAGAATCAAACAGTACATACGAAACAGCCATAGAGGTTAAGCGGCCTCGAAAGCTAAGCGTGCTGCCCCAAGTAATTTTTACCGGGTTAGGTTCATGTTGTTTACCGTTGTAGGCGTAGGCAACACTTTTTAAGCTGGTTTAACTGATCTTGTACTGACTCTCCGCCGGTATATTCAACAACGCCGGTCGCATCAATCATGATTTCAAAATCCAGTTTTTCGCTCTGATAACCTTGAAACTGAACCGTGGGAGCGATGTCGCCTTGCGACTGCTGATGTTTACAAGGATCGTCCGTATAACCAATGCCAAAGTCATGTTTGATCGAGTTTGGATTGAGCATCGCGGTGAAGGTCTGCGAGGAGCCAGAGCTTGGCATGGACACTATCTTGAGTTTATCGACCATGACTAACGCTCTCTTGCTTCTTGCTGTAATTTACGATGTGTCCATTTTAAGAGCTGATACTGCGGAGCGGTGCGAGCCGAATCAGCACCACCAGTGATTTGACTAGAAGGCTCATTGCCGCAACTTTTTTTAGACGCCGCTGCATCGCTCTCTTTGGGAGCAACCACATTCGATTTAACGGACAGTTGTTTGATTTCTATTGGCATAACACTCTAGCTCGCTGTTATTGGGTTCTGGCTGAACGGCTGTAGCAGATCTCAATTTCTTCAATGGCGACTTCGTTTTTTGTCGAGCTGAACCCCTCGACACGCCATTTTACGGGGTAGGCGTTATAGAGCTCCCACACCCGACATGGGTTGCCTGTTTCGTCGAGCAGGCGTACTGATACGGTTTTAGTGGTAATCGCGCTCGACAATTGTGAGTCCAGTATCTGTTGGCACCACTGAATCAATGCGGAACTGGAATCGGCAATGCCGCGCTTTAAGGTCAGGTTTGAGCTTTTAATGGCTTTAGGTAGGTGATAAGTAAGATTGTTACCACCTTCTCGATACTCTTCAGTTTCAACTTGAGTTTCGATACCAGATACCTCTTGGAATGCGGAATCATCGTCGTTGCTATCAATCACAACGGAAAAATAAAATGCCGGAAGCGGCCACTCATCTGCCATGTAACCCTAGGTCTCTTGTTGTTATTACTGAGTTGTATGTTCTTGCTATGTCGTATATTTTGTTGTCGATTCTGCTTGTTGCTGATTTCACGTGTTACAGAGCTGGTTTACTGTCCAGTCACAGGCTAGTTGGGCGCGACCTCACAATGCGCTTGCAACTAGACCTGTGATCGGGCGGGTAGTAGATAGAGATTACGTCGATATCTCGAGCCCTTCGTGAGCCAGTTCAATCGTTTCAACCGCAACTTCGTTGCCATCGGATTTCAAGTCTGTGCCAGTCACTTTTGTTGGCCATGCATTCTTGAGCTTCCAGCTCATGACGGGCGAGCCGCTTTCATCCAGTAGGTTGATCGTTACACCAGTACGAGCTATGGTGTTCATCTTGATTTTGCTGTACCAGTCATAGAACTTGTTATCGCTCTTGAAAATGCCTTTTTTCATGGTGACATTGCTGGTTTTGACAATGCCTGGCATCTTGACTGTTGAGAACACCTTGCTATTACCGGCGCGGTATTCGATAGGTTGCGCTTCGGTATCAAGACCAGAGATTTCTTGAAATGCCGCGACCATTTTCGCATCTGAACCTGCACCACCGTCCCATTTCACTTCAAAGTGGAACTTCGGCATCGGCCATACGGTTTCTGATTGAGCTGAACCATCATCTGCCATGGTTATCTCCTTTCGATAATTCGATATTTAAAGTTCAAAGGACGAACACACGTCCTCTATGCTTTGAGTGCAATACGTTACGATTCCTGCATTTTCTGCTGGAACGTGATTTCAATAAATTCAGCTGGTCGCGTGATGGCTACCAATACAGTGATGCGTAAAATGCCTTCTAGAATGTCGTCACCTGTCATGGTTTTACCTAAACCCACGCTTACGCTGTACGCTTCTGCTGGTGCGGCTCCGGCAAGACCACCACGCTTCCAAATACCGTAGAGGAAGTTGCTGATCATGCTTTCCATCGACACCCAAGTACTGGCGACGTTTGGCTCAAATACATAGGCTTTTGAAGCAAGCTTGATGGATTCTTCCAACATAATCATGGTTCGACGAACGTTGATATAGCGCCAATCTAAACTGTTACCATCGAGCGTACGACCACCCCATACCAAGGTGCCTTCACCAACAAATGGGCGAATTGCATTGATAGATTTACCTTGTGTTGTGACGTTGAGATCTTCTTGTTCATCATCACTGATGTTGACCGTCGGTGATATGACCGCGTTCATGCTCACGTTAGCGGGTGCTTTCCAAACTCCGCGAGAGTTATCAACCATGGTGTAAATGCCCGCCATAGCAGAAGCGGGTGGTAATACATTCAGCTGATGTTTTACCTCAGCCATAATGGTTTGATAGAGCGGGCTAATGGTTTGTAAAACTTTGTTGAGAAGCACCTGCTCAGTGTCTGAGAGATCGGTACCTAGCTTGGCAATTTCGTCCAACATTTGCTGTTTGCGTGTTGCACGTAACTTGTTGCCGCCGCTGTTAAGATCTTCGTCAGACAAGCCTTCAAGATCTTGAAATGCGGCATTCACTTCATTGGTGAGTAATTCAGTGAGTTTGTCTGGGTTACTGATATTATGGAAATCGACGTCGCTGTCTTGAACGATAGAGGTGTTAAGCCAAGGATAGTAAGAAGCGGCATAATCGAGGTAATTAATACCAAGATCGGAACGGAAGTTTTCAACGCAATCGCCATCTGGATGTTGACGGTCTTTAAAGCCTCCCCAAATGTCGAGAATAGCGACGCGGTTTTTCATTTTTCCGCCACAGTGCCCCAGCATAGCTTGTTGTACATTAATGCAGTCCGCTTCGGCGAGTTGTACGCTTTCAGGAATCACCAACATGGTCGCTTCAGGCTCCTTAATCAGCGGATCGATGCCACCTTTAAGAACACCTGGATCAATGTCGTCACTGTATGATCCAACAGACACGATGTAACAAGGCCCGCCACCGTTCTGGAAGAAAAACAGCATGTTGTAATACAGGGTATATTTGGTGTTGGACTGGCTGATGACATAAGATTTGTCTTGTTGACTAAACGCTACGTCTGTCGCGCCTTCCGCCGCATCGGCGATTGCAAACGTTGGTGCTGGGGCATCCCCAAAGTACTGACGAAACTCCGACATGGATGTAATTCGCCAAGGGACATTCTTCAATGACTTACCGCCATTGTCCGCTTTTTGCGTGTAGCCGATAAACGCAGGAACTGCTGTCGCGACCTCAACAACGGAGTTGGGAAAGGCATTTTTCTCGACGATGTAAACGCCTGGGGTTTTCATTACACCCATAGTGAATTCCTTTTTGGTTTCATTTATGAATATCGAACGCTCGCGTTTACTCTGAGAAAGCCGGCTCAGTACTGACGTTGTTGCGAGTCTAATTGCTAATACACAAGTACTAGTAAAGTTGTATGTTATTAACTTTAGTCTTAGGTATAGAAGGCACTAATTAGGCTGTCAAGAAATGGCAAAAATAGCAAGGTGTTGCTTTTATTACATTTTTATTAGTATTTGCCTATTGAATGTAGATGTGGCAAAGAGGTGTTTTTTTGGATTTTATATCTACCCATTCCATGTGCTTAGGGTCTGCATTTGCTAATCTTCTCAATAATATTTTGTGATCGATTTTTAGCTGGAAATTTAGCTCTGAGCGTTTAAAGATGGGGAGTTCAGCGTCGGACTCAAAAACCATATACTCAGTGTTCGCGAGTGAAATATGACCTTTAAAGTGAAAGTTATGACTATTTGATGTGTCTACAATGCTGATGTTTTTGTCAGCTAAATATGATGGAATAAAATACTGCCAGAGCGCTAAATTATTCTCAAAGCGAAGATTTATAAGTTTATTTAATGTGCTAAATTGTGAGCTGGATTCCAAAAAATCAACCACACCAACTAGGCCATTTATTACATCTCTTTCTGAAATAGACTCAATATAATCAAGGTTATTGATATCTGGATAGTTTATCCATTGATTAATGTTAATTATAGAATTGTTAGTACCGGTCTGGTCACAGTTGAATATCGCAAGCGATTTGTTATCTGGATGGTCTATTTTTGTATAATTGCGAAAGTATGGGTCGCTGGAGGTAACTCTAAACTGTAATCGGTAGCTATCGTCATTTGGAGCGATGTCTTCGAGGTAGTCCTGGTTACAGAACACTGTGAGGCCATCAAGAGATGGTTTAACAAACATGTGATGCTGTCTCAACCATTCAAGCGAAACCGGTGTGGGAGTGATAGTGATCTTTGGTGAGCCAGAATCATTGGCAAAATAAGCATGTTCCACACGTATAGTAAGGAATGGCGCGAAGTTTGACATACTTATCCCTCGTTGGACAGATTAGGCTTAATCGATGACAAGGGGCTAGTTTGTCGCAATAGGGCATCACTATTCGGTATCGCGACACGCACTTGGTACACGCAGGAGGCAGATAACTAGACCCTAACATGCTCCACATATGACTCAATTGCCCCTCTGGAATGACTTCCATTTCGAGGGCTATTTGTTCGACTAATTCGGGAATGTCTGGTGAGTTTTGACGATTAAATACTGGATTTCTTTGGAAAAATGCTAGTACATGAGAAAGTATTTTTAATCCATCCGTATAACTTTTGGAGACAAAATTCGATGCTACAACCACAGATATCGATAAATAAAGGGGTTTGCCCGTTATAGCACCACCAGGTTGTGAAGAATATGCCGACATCTGGCCTGGTTTAGAAAAGGGATCTCTGTCGATACTACTTATAAATATCAATACTTTATTATCATTTTGGCTGGCTGAGTTCTTATTTGAATCAGTAGGAGCAGAAACGACGGCAAGATCTTCAGACAAATCAAATGTTGAATGAAGTGATTGATTGATTCTCTGACAAAGATATTCAAGGCAATTATCCAGCATAAACAACCTCATAAGTTATGATGAGTCTAGTGTAGTGCAACTTATCCAAAAGTAATATGTTTTTCTAAGTCTTTTTAGAAAACAATATAAGTATATTAATCAGAGGCTTTAATTGAGTGTATTAATATTAGTGCTGATTGTTTTATGGTAAGTTTAATGGTGTTTATGCTCTATTTTAATGACAGTGTTACTTTGGATTGAGGCGCTTTGTTGAGTGTTTTGCAAATAGCTTTTGCAGTATGGATTAGTTTGCTTAAATTAATGCCTGTATCGATGCTTAATCCATGGCAAAGATATATCACATCTTCCGTCGCAACATTGCCACTGGCACCCGGTGCATAGGGGCAGCCTCCTAATCCTGCAACGCTGCTATCAATGGTGTTAATTCCCATCGTCAACGCCTGATAGATATTCGCAAGGGCTTGGCCATAGGTGTCGTGAAAATGAACGGCGAGATCAGAGAGAGAGAGTTGAGTAGCAACGGCTTCTATCATGGTCGCTATACGTAGCGGCGTGCCTGATCCAATGGTATCACCTAGCGATATTTGGTAGCAGCCCATGTCGTACATGGCCTTGGCAATATCGGCGACCATTTTGGGGGAGGTTGCACCTTCATAAGGGCAATCGGCCACACAAGAGAGATAGCCGCGCACTTTGATATTATGCTGCTTGGCTAGCGCGATGACAGGTTCAAAACGCGCCAAGCTCTCGGCGATAGAGCAATGAATGTTATTTTGGCTAAAGGACTCTGAGGCAGAGGCGAATACCGCAACTTCATCCGCCTTGGCCTCTATCGCTGCTTCTAACCCTCTAACATTGGGGGTGAGAGCAGAATAGATGATACCAGGCTTACGTTGAATGTTTTGGAACACTTTATCTGAATCTGCCATTTGCGGGACGCGCTTGGGCGAGACAAAGGCACCAGTCTCGATATAGCGAAGGCCAGTTTGTGATAGCGAATTAACAAGAGCGACCTTAGTTTCAAGCGAGACTTTGGGTTCATTTTGAAGCCCATCTCTTGCGCCAACTTCGACAATGTTAACGGACTCTGGCAGCGTCATTTTCATGGTTCACCTACCTTACTCATGATTCATCTACCTTAGCACTCCAATCAGGCGGTACTTTGTCAAAAAAGGCATTGAGACCATGTTGACCTTGGGCTGAGACGCGCGCATTCGCTATCACCGTCGCGGTTTGGTGAATAAGAGACGGATCAATCGCATTGGTACATTGCCGGATCAGCGCCTTAGTGTCACGAATGGCATTCGGGCTGTTAGCAAGTACGCTGTTGATGAGCTGAACTAGGGTGTGCTCTAGCTCATTAGGATGACAGAGTTGATGGTAAAGTCCCAACTCTAAAGCGGTGTGAGCGGATATCTTTTCTGCGCTTAACATATAGCGACGGGCAGCTCTCGCGCCAATCGCGCGGATAGCATAAGGCGCGATGGTTGCGGGGACTAAGCCAAGTTTTACTTCACTGAAACAGGCGACACTTGAAGGCTCAGCAATAACAATGTCGCAGCAGCAAATAAGGCCTAATGCCCCACCAAAAGCACACCCTTGTACCGCAGCTATGGTTGGAATCGGCAGTTCATCAAGCTTAGACATCAATAGCGCAAGCTGCTCAGCGTCGGCAAGGTTGTCCTCATAACTACACTCGGCCATTGACTTCATCCAATTAAGATCAGCGCCTGTAGAGAAGTGTTTGCCTTTGCCTCTGAGCACTAGGCAGCGCACAGACTCATTTTCTTTGATCGAATGCAATGCGCCGATCAACGCTTGAATGGTCTTGGATGAAAACGCGTTCCCTTTTTCCGGGCGATTGAGTGTTATTGAGCTATGCCCAAGTTAGTCATTTCTACTATTAGCTGTTCGCTCATCGTGCTGCCTCACATTCTGAAAATACCAAACTCGCTGTCTGGTATAGGTGCGTTCAACGCGGCGTTTAGTGCTTGGCTGAGAACATGACGCGTCTCTTTTGGGTCAATAATGCCATCGTCCCAAAGTCTCGCGCTGGCGTAGTAGGGGCTGCCTTCACGTTCATAATTATCAATGATGCCTTGTTTGAATGCCTGCTCTTGCGCAGGCTCCCATTGAAGCCCCTGACGCTGCTTAATATCGTGTTTCACTTGAGCCAATACATTAGCCGCTTGCATGCCACCCATTACCGAGATGCGTGCATTCGGCCAAATCCATATCATGGTGGGATCGTAAGCTCGGCCGCACATGCCATAGTTGCCAGCACCATAGGAGCCACCAATAATGACGGTGAACTTGGGAACATCCGCGCAGGACACGGCCATAACTAACTTGGCTCCATGCTTAGCAATGCCTCCTTCTTCAGCTTGTTTGCCCACCATAAACCCAGTGATGTTTTGCAAAAAAAGCAGCGGGATCTTTCGTTTCGCGCACAGCTCAACAAAGTGCGCGCCTTTTTGTGCTGACTCTGAAAACAAAATACCGTTGTTGGCGACGATACCAATAAGCTGCCCGTCAATTCGCGCAAACCCGCAAACAAGCGTAGTACCAAACAATGCCTTGAATTCATCAAAATCTGAGTCGTCAATAAGCCTTGCGATCACCTCGCGAACATCAAACGAAAGACGCAAATCTCGATTGACGATGCCATACAGTTCTTCAGCATCGTATTTCGGTAACGTCGCTTGGTGTCTATCTTGCGATGTATCTTGCGATGGAGACAGCTGACCGGTATTCGCGATAGCTTGTCTCGCCATCTCGAGCGCTTGATGTTCATTATCTGCATAGTAATCAGCAACACCGGACTTCTTACAGTGTACATCGGCGCCACCAAGGGCTTCTTCTGACACTTGTTCGCCTGTCGCAGCCCTAACCAATGGGGGCCTGCTAGAAAGATAGTGCTTTGCTGTTTGACCATAATGGCGACATCCGCCATAGCAGGAACATAAGCGCCGCCGGCAGTGCAAAGTCCGAGCACAACGGCGATTTGAGGAATACCTTTGGCTGACATACGTGCTTGGTTAAAGAAGATACGCCCAAAGTGCTCCTTATCAGGAAACACTTCAGCTTGATGAGGAAGGTTAGCACCGCCAGAGTCGACCAAATAGACACAGGGCAGTTGGCATTTAGCGGCTATCTCTTGAGCTCTCAGGTGCTTTTTCACCGTCAATGGATAATAAGTACCGCCTTTGACGGAAGGATCGTTAGCGATCACCATGCAAAGTATACCGCTGATTTTGCCTATCCCAGCGACAACGCCAGCGCACGGAATCGCTTCATCGTAAACTTCCCATGCGGCAAATTGGCCGATTTCGAGAAACGCGGAATCTTGATCGAGCAGGGTAGTGATACGTTCACGAACGGGAAGTTTGCCTTTTGCCCTTTGACGCTCGATGGCCTTTACTCCACCACCTTGTTTGATTTCTGTTACTCTCGTTTCCATCTCTTCGACAAGCGTGCTCATGGCCTGCATGTTGTCACGATAGAGCTCAGAGTCGCGTTTAATCTTAGTGATGATTTGTGGCATAAGCGCTCCTTACATCGACTCGTCAAACAGTTCACGGCCAATGAGCATGCGGCGTATTTCCGAGGTACCCGCACCAATTTCGTAGAGCTTGGCATCTCTCAGTAGACGACCGGCAGGGAAGTCATTGATGTAGCCATTTCCGCCAAGGAGCTGAATCGCATCGAGCGCCATTTGCGTGGCGAGCTCTGCGGTGTAGAGAATAACCCCCGCCGAGTCTTTGCGCGTCACATCGCCTCTATCGCAAGCACTAGCAACAGCATAAAGGTAAGCGCGCGCAGCGTTACAGCGCGTATACATATCAGCGAGCTTGGCTTGAACTAGCTGAAACTGGCCAATGGCTTTTCCGAATTGCTTACGCTCATGAACATAAGGAACCACCAAATCTAGGCACGCTTGCATGATCCCTAGTGGACCCGCCGCGAGTACAACACGCTCGTAGTCGAGGCCACTCATCAATACTTCAACACCGCGATTGACTTCACCTAACACGTTCTCAATGGGCACTTGGCAATCTTGGAAAACCAGTTCGCAGGTATTTGAGCCACGCATACCGAGCTTATCCAGCTTCTGCGCATGGCTAAATCCATCAAACTGTTGCTCAATGATGAAGGCGGTAATACCGTGTTGAGCTGCATTGGGATCGGTTTTCGCGTAGACAACCAATACATCGGCATCCGGACCGTTGGTGATCCACATTTTGCTGCCATTCAGAATGAAGTGGTCTTCACGGCGTTCGGCTCTAAGCTGCATACTGATGACATCTGAACCCGCATTGGCTTCACTCATGGCAAGTGCACCGACGTAGGAGCCATCAACCAGTTTAGGAAGATACTTCTCTTTTTGTGCCTGACTACCGTTTCGGAAAATTTGATTCACACAGAGATTGGAATGTGCGCCATAGGAGAGAGCCACGGAGGCGGATGCTCGGCTAATTTCTTCAAGCGCGATTACATGAGCCAAATAACCCATATCAGCGCCGCCGTATTGCTCGCTCACTGTCACGCCAAGGAGACCCATCTCACCGAGTTTCGGCCATAGTGAGTTGGGAAATGCGTTCTCGCGGTCAATGTCGCCAGCAATTGGGGCGATGCATTCACGAGCAAACGCACTTACATGGTCACGAAGTAAATTGATGGATTCGTCCAAGCCAAAGTCCATGGCGCGATAATGAGTGAACATGGTTCCTCCTCATACTGGACATGGACTTAACTTTGAGTGCTCTCAACTTAGGGTACTAACAGTGCTATTTCGCTTTAGCGAGCGCAGCCTCACAGCGTTCACGCGCCGTTGTTAAGTCTTCCAGTAGTGTATTGATGTCGTCGAGCTGGCGTTTGAGTACGGCTTCCTTCTCATCAATGATTTTCAGCATTTTGGTTAACTGGTCATCTTCTTGATGGGTATCGTACAGCTCGAACAGTTCCCGGATCTCCGCTAGAGAAAAACCGAGGCGTTTCCCGCGTAGAATGAGTTTTAAACGTATTTTGTCGCGACGCTGATAAACGCGCATGGTGCCTTTTCGTTCTGGCTGGATCAGCCCTCATCTTCGTAAAAGCGGATACTTCTTGTGGTGATATCAAATTCTTTTGCCAGTTCACTGATCTTATAGGTGTCCACGTTACAACTCTCCGCGTTCTTTGTTTTAGGTTCTAGGTTCTGGGGTCTTAATCCATACATGCTCAACCACTGTTGTTCACAATCGCTGTGATTATTGAGCCAGGTTTTAAATCTGTTTCTTAACGTTTACGTAAATGTTAGTGCTATGCTTACTAAAACGTCAAGTGAATCGTTGAGAACTCCAACACGTCGAGTTCCAAGGTGGAGAGCAAAGATGGAACGAGTGCAGCAAGCCAGAGGTCAAAACGCCGTGTGCATTGTGGCAGCGAAGCGTACGCCTATGGGCAAATTTCAGGGAGCGCTTTCCCACTTGAGTGCAACTGAGCTGGGCAGTATTGCGATTGCGGATGCGATTGACGCTGTTGGTATGACATCCAGTTTGGTGGATGAGGTATTGATGGGCTGTGTGCTTAGCGCAGGCCTAGGACAAGCGCCCGCGCGGCAAGCAGCAATTGGGGCTGGTTTAGACAACCATACGCCTTGTACAACGGTTAATAAAGTGTGTGGCTCAGGGATGAAAGCGTGATGCTTGCAACCACTCAAATACAAGCAGGAGAGGCTGATTGCGTGATAGCGGGTGGAATGGAGAGTATGAGCAATGCGCCTTACTTACTTAGTGGGGCTCGTTCAGGGCTGCGAATTGGGCATCATCAAACTCAAGACCATATGTTTACGGACGGCTTGCAAGACGCTTATGAAGGGGAGCTTATGGGCGTGTTTGGACAGAGAACCGCAGACAAGCTCGGTTACAGTCGCGAGCAGATGGACAGCTGGGCAACTTGCTCTGCGACTCGAGCTAAACATGCCGTCGAGAATCATCTTTTCCAATCTGAGATTTGTAGCGTTCCCTCAATAGATGGACACTCCGTTGATGAAGATGAACTGCCCAAAACCATCAAACTAGAGAAAATTCCTGCGCTTAAACCTGCTTTTGAAGTCAATGGATCCATCACGGCGGCGAATTCTAGTGCGATTTCGGATGGTGCTGCAGCTCTTGTGTTGATGAGCGAAGCCAAGGCGCTAGAGCTAGGAGTTGTACCGCTGGCTGTGATCAAAGGATTCACAACGTCTGCGCGCCAACCTTCAGAGTTTACCTTGGCACCTGTCGATGCAGTTCAAAAACTGCTCGATAGGCTTCAATGGCAAAGCGGCGACGTCGATTTGTGGGAAATCAACGAGGCGTTCGCGGTGGTGACTCAGATTGCCATTGATGCGCTTGGCTTAGATGAAGCAAAGGTCAACGTGAACGGCGGGGCTTGTGCACTAGGACACCCGATAGGAGCCAGCGGCGCGAGGATATTGGTGACCTTGATACATGCATTGCGTATACGTGCAGCGAAGTGTACCGGCAGCGAACCGCTGAAAGGAATCGCGACATTATGCATTGGTGGGGGTGAGGCCACCGCTGTCGCGATCGAGGTATCGCCAGTTGGAAATGGCAGTCATAAAGGTAGGGGGATCAATGATGAACAAAATAGCTAATTTCATCGATGGTAACGCTGTTGTATCACAGGCGAACGAATGGATAGATGTGACTAATCCTGCCAACAATGATTTGCTTGGCATGGTACCGATGACGCCAACAAATGAAATACAAGACGCAATAGAACAGGCGCTAAATGCTCAAATGCACTGGAAAGAGATCGCGATATCAGAACGTGCCCGTTTGATGCTCCGATACCAGCACCTACTTAAAAAGCGGCACGACGAAATAGCCACCTTATTGTCAAAAGAAACAGGAAAAACCTTAGCCGATGCGAAAGGGGATGTATGGCGTGGAATAGAGGTGGTAGAACAAGCCGCCAACATCGCCAGCAACATGATGGGGAAACGGTAGAAAACGTCGCGACGGACATTGATAGCTACTCGTTAATTCAGCCCTCGGTGTGTGCTGCGGCATCACTCCATTCAATTTTCCTGCGATGATCCCTTTATGGATGTTTCCCATCGCTATTGCCGCGGGTAATGCCTTTATTCTCAAACCGTCTGAACAAGTTCCGCTCACAGCTGTCCGTTTAGCGGAGCTTTTTCATGAAGCGGGTGCGCCGCCAAGTCTTCTGCAAGTCGTACATGGTGGTAAAGCGCAAGTTGATTTTTTACTCTCTCATCAGGCGATTCGAGCGGTCTCATTTGTGGGTTCAGTCCCTACTGCTCAATACATCTATCAAACAGCCACCACTAATCACAAGCGAGTACAAGCGTTTGCCGGTGCAAAAAACCACATGGTAGTGATGCCAGATGCAAACAAAGCTCAGGTCATCAATAACTTGGTTGGGGCCTCTGTTGGTGCTGCTGGACAACGTTGTATGGCGATATCTGTAGCTGTGTTTGTCGGTAGTGCCAAAGAGTGGATTGCAGAGCTTGCTGCTGAAATGGCGAAAGTGAAGCCGGGACTTTGGGATGATCCTGAGGCCGCATATGGGCCGTTAATCAGTCAGCAAGCCAAACTGCGAGTAGTTAATTTGATTGAATCAGGCAAGAAACAAGGCGCCAACTGCTTACTTGATGGCTCAGAATATGTGGTTGAAGGTGCTCCTCAAGGCAACTGGCTAGGCCCTACTTTGTTTAGCGGGGTTAACACCGATATGGAGATCTACCAGCAAGAGATCTTCGGGCCAGTATTGGTGTGTATTGAAGTGGAGTCTTTGGATGACGCTATTGCCCTGGTGAATGCTAATCCTTACGGCAATGGCACCTCAATTTTTACCGCGAGCGGAGCGGCGGCCAGAAAATATCAACATCAGATCTTAGTTGGGCAAGTGGGTATTAATGTACCAATACCCGTACCTTTACCCTTCTTCTCGTTCACAGGTTGGCGCGGCAGTTTCTATGGAGATTTGCACGCTTACGGTAAGCAAGCTGTGCGTTTTTATACCGAGACTAAAACGGTAACCGCGCGTTGGTTCGACGACGATATCCCAGATGGCCCCAATTTAACCATTCAGCTTCGCTAAGCTCGAGCTTTATTCGAGGAACAAGGTACTAGGAATAAGGAGCAAGATATGGATTTTGAACTCAATGAAGATCAAAGGGCTTTCGCCGATACGGCTCAGCAGTTTGCGATGGATAATCTGCTTCCAAATGCCAGTCGTTGGGATGCCGATTGCCACTTTCCTAAAGAGGTCTTTAAACAGGCGGGCGAGCTGGGTTTTCTGAGTCTCTACACTCGTGAAGAGCATGGTGGATTGGGTCTGAGCCGTCTTGACTCATCGATTATTTTTGAACAGTTGGCGATGGGCTGCACGTCGACGACTGCCTTTATGACGATTCACAACATGGTCACTTGGATGGTAGCCAGTTTTGCCAATGATGAAACTCGCGAACAGTTCGTTCCAAAACTGCTGACAGGCGAGTGGCTTGGCTCCTACTGCTTGACGGAACCTGGTGCGGGCTCCGATGCGGCATCACTCAAAACCACGGCAGTCAAACAAGGTGACAACTATATTTTAACGGGTTCTAAGGCCTTTATCTCAGGTGCTGGTGAGACTGAGGTGCTGGTGGTCATGGCACGAACCGGTGAGTTGGGCGCTAAAGGTATTTCCGCTTTGGTACTGGATGCAACGAGCGAGGGCATAAGTTACGGGCGAAAAGAGCCCAAAATGGGCTGGAACAGCCAACCCACCAGAGCCATCACGTTTGATAACGTCGTCGTGCCAGCGGCACAAATCTTAGGCCAAGAAGGTGAAGGCTTTACCTTTGCCATGAAAGGGCTGGATGGCGGGCGAATTAATATCGCCACGTGTTCGGTAGGCACTGCGCAACACGCCCTCAACTTAGCTACTCAATATTTGCAAGAGCGTAAGCAGTTTGGAAAACCGCTCGCAAGCTTTCAAGCTTTGCAATTCAACGTCGCGGATTTAGTGACGGAGCTGGTGGCAGCGCGGCAAATGGTTCGCTTAGCGGCGTTTAAGCTTGACCATGGGCATGCGGATGCCACGACGTATTGTGCAATGGCAAAACGTTTTGCTACCGATGTGGGCTTTAAAGTGTGTGATGGTGTATTGCAGCTATTTGGTGGCTACGGTTATATCAAAGAGTATTCGTTAGAGCGTCACTTTCGCGATGTTCGGGTTCACCAAATTTTAGAGGGTACTAACGAAATCATGCGGCTGATCATCGCGAGACGCGCCTTAAGTGACGGTGAGTCAATACTATGAAGATGCTCAACAAAGCAAGGGAGAAGGGTTATGTCACAATCGACACTCATTCCACATACGATTGAAGGGCACGTTGCAACGATTACCATCGACAACCCGCCAGCTAATACTTGGACTGCGGAGAGCTTAATCGCACTCAAACAGCTTATCGATGAGCTTAATCGAAACCGAGAGGTCTATGCATTGGTGATGACCGGGCAAGGCAGCAAGTTTTTCTCCGCAGGAGCGGATTTGAATGTGTTTGCTGCTGGAGACAAGGAGAGTGCGTGCCGCATGTCTCGCGTCTTTGGAGAAGCGTTTGAAGCACTGTCTAACTTTCGGGCGTTCTCAATTGCTGCAATCAACGGGTATGCC
>NZ_JYJK01000004.1 GCF_003263785.1 Vibrio variabilis | reverse complement strand
GTGAGAAGTCGATGGTAGACATAGTAAATAACCTTTAATTCAGTCTATACGTAGATAGTTAATCTTGATGATGGTGACAATATTTCACTCATCATTCTTTATTACATTCCTATGCGGGTAACGAGTACCTTGTCCTGATGAGGAAATATTAAGGTAAGAGTGAGAAATAAATAAATCGCTTTTGTAGGGTCAGTTCATCGGGTAAGGATAAGAGCAAAAAAAAGCTGCCTAGTGGCAGCTTCTCAATATTAATCGATATGTATTAGGTCTATATAAAACTTAGCGATTGCTAAAGATAGAAAAACAAATATCACCATAATGAGCGGTGTTTGTATATCGAAGCTTGGCGTCAAATGCAGTGGTCCGTTGGTAAGCACAACAAGCATTTGTGGTCCTATCATTTTTTGCAGAGGCTGTTTGAATACGTCACAACCGATCGACATACCTATTAAGTTAGCAAAATAGAAAATAGCTATCTGCCATGCTTCCGTGAGCGAGGGTAGAATCAACACAAATTGCAGTAAGATAACAGCAGTGAAGATAATGAACCCTAAAATAACATTATTTATATAGGATTTTGGCATAGACGTCATCGCGTTAGCCATCACACAGGCTAGCATCGGGAAGATAGTTCCCCCAGGAATTGCCAAATATATCCAAAGAAAAAACGCAGAGATGATCACGCAAACATTTTGAGCGACGACCACTAGCCTTTGCTGATAGTTAGTGAATAACGTCAGGCTACGTTTAGTCGCGTGATAAAGCGCTTCATTATCCCATGCAGAATCTAGTAAAAGGGTATGTAAATCATCGCGACTAAGCTGGTCGATACTGTTTTTGTTGACCGTATTACTTAGCTCTGCACATCGATGGCTGTGCCAGTCTAGGTCAAACAACTCTGGCTGTTCTAATCTATCGACCGACTCGATAAAAGACGCCAACACGATGCGATACTTATCGATATTACTTTTCAGGTCGTAACTCCCGTGAAGTGGGAGCGCAAGTAGTGATTTTGTGCGTTCAATGTCCGCTTTTAAATTACTTAGTTCGACTTTATCTTTATGGTCGAATCGATAATCGACAATAATCTTTCGGTATTGCTTCACCAGAGTGGCGAACTGCTCGAAAATTAAGTCTTCTGTTTTTTGTGGCCACAGAAAGGTATAGACAAATGTGAACACCATTACACCGAGAATAGTTTCTTGAACACGAGTAATTGCTATGTTGAATGTCGTCACATTGTCAAAACTGCCCACCATGGCAATCAAAGTGCATACGATAATCGCCATTTTAAACAGATAGCCGTGGTGTAGGCAGCCGCTTAGGTAGGTAAGAATAGCGGCAATGCCGACAAAAGCCGCGACAAAGAGCAAAGGGTCTTGTGGAAATAAGGACACCAATATGAACGCTAGAATAGCTCCAATACCAGCGCCTAGAATACGTTCTCGCCCCGTTTTCAAAGAATGTCCAAGGGATTCGTGGGTAGACAGAATGATAACTGTAGTAGCTGCCCAGTAAGGCTTTTCCCAACCAAACGATAACGCTAGCAACAGTGCTAGCGGTACAGATATAGCCAGTTTTAACGCATTATGCATATCAATCTTCATATTCTACTCAGCCTGTTGATGTTTACTCACTAAAACGGATGCCGTTGCGCCGACGATAAGTTGGATATCTTCTGGTGGCTTATCCAGTTTGATTTGCACCGGAATACGCTGTGCTAGACGGATCCATTGGAAGTTTGGGTTCACATTTGGCAAAAGAAACGAGCCAGTGCTGCCATCGGCTTTGGAAATGCCATATCCCATGCTTCTTACATGACCCGCCAAAGGGCGATCAGGGTGAGACATAAGCGTGACTTGAGCGAGCGAGCCAGTGCGAATGTGGCGAAGATCGGTCTCTTCAAAAAAGCCTTCAACCCAAAAACTGTCATCATCAATTAACGCGACAACCGGTTGGTTGGCTACCACCTGAGAACCTTCTTGAAGGTTGAGGTTAGTGATGTAACCGTCAGTGGGAGCAGTCACCGTTGTGAACTCAAGATTCAATGACGCTGATTCGTAACTAGCTTCAGCAGCTTTTACATTTGCGCGAGAAGTCTGCACGTCGTTGGCGAGGTTGTTGAGAGTCAAAATAGGTACTGCGCCAGGTTTGCGACGTTCAAGTTCTGCAGAACGCTTCTCTTCGTTAATAGCGCGTTCAAGAAGCGCTTTAGCTTGAAGTAGGTTCGCGTACGCTTGATCTTTTGCTGCCTCAAATGTGCTTGGGTCGATTTTAAACAGTACATCACCTTTTTTGACGTGACTGTTGTCTTCAACATTGAGCTCGATAACTGGTCCTGTGACGCGTGGTGTGATCTGAATAATATCAGCGCGAACCTGACCATCCCGTGTCCATGGGTTTTCGATGTAACTTGCGTAGTTGTCATAGGTGAAATAACCAGCAATGGCCAAAACAGCAATAGTAGTGATGAGTTTCTTTAACACGGGAAAACCTTTCTTTGAATTACGACCAAACGATATATTTGTTGAGCAGAACCACGTAAACGGCTGCAATAGCAATCTCGACCAACGCATAACCTGCGAAGTATCGGTGCCATTTTCTGCGCACGATGAACTTACTTGTTATTAGTGCTAGTAAATAACCGCATGCGCAGGTGAGCAGAAGAGGGGGAAATAAATCCCGGCAAACTCAAGCTCGTGGGGCATGCTGAACGACAGTTCATTCATAGTGTGATTCGCCTTTTTCAAATAGTAATTTCGTATCAGAAAAGGAAACGGAGAAGGAGCTGATACGTTGATGAAGTAAAGGTTAAATGGGAAGTGTCTTTTCAATAAATCGGTTATGTAGGATCGTACCCTCTGTTTTAGCTAACACTCTGTTCAACAAAGGATAGTTTGAGACGAATAAGTTGAAATTTTCGCGGGAACTGAATAGTGTTGATAACAGGGTATTAACAAAGGACGGTTGAGATGAACATTGGAATTTATATCTACAAAGACGTCGAGGTATTGGATTTCGCCGGTCCGTTCGAGGTGTTTTCTACGGCAAATCGATTTTTGCCTGATGAAGATAAGTGGAATGTGAGTTTACTGTCTAGCAGTCATGGTGAAGTAAGTGCCCGTGGAGGTTTTAATGTTCAGTCGGATTACTCAATCCTCAGCCATCCAAAGTTGGATGTGGTAGTCATCCCCGGCGGTATACATGAGCCAGAGATGACCAATGTGAAATCTATGGACTGGATCGCGAAAGTTTCCAAAGAGGCCGATCTAGTCTCTTCAGTGTGTACAGGCGCCTTTTTGCTGGCTCAAGCAGGGGTTATTACCGATCAAACTGTCACCACCCATTGGGAGGATCAAGTTGATTTGAAAGCACAATTTCCTAACTTAACGGTTAAACCCGACGTTCGTTGGGTTGATCTCGGTCGCTTAGTAACATCTGGCGGAATATCAGCTGGTATAGATATGAGCTTGAGGCTCGTGGAAAAACTAAAAGGTAGGGAAATAGCACTAAAAACGGCAAAACAGATGGAGTTTGATTGGAATGACGACGGGGTTATTTTATGACTTTAGTTATTAGAAAAGTCGCGATTCCCGTTACCGAGGAATTAGATAATCTCTCTGTTGACGAAAGCCAACTCCCTTTTGTGGGCATTACTTCAGAGATTGTCCACGCGAGTTTATCCAAACCCCTAGAGACACAGTGGATCATCTATTCCAACGATATAGCGGTGGGGTTCTTTTTACTTGATCAAGACTATGCCAATACGATGAAGGATGCACCTGCCGGTGCGGTAGGCTTACGTGCATACTTTATAGACCAGCGCTATCAAGGGCTTGGTCTAGCGAAGTCGTCTCTTAGTTTAATTACTGACCAGTTTCATTCTTGGCTTAACATAGCCCCATGTGATCTGTATTTAACAGTGAACTGCAAGAACGCAGTCGCCTATCAGCTGTACCAAAAGGTAGGTTTTGTGGACACAGGAGAACTGTATTTAGGCGGAGCGGCTGGTCCGCAGCACATTATGTGCTTCAAATCAAAGAAACCACGCTAGATAGGACTATGATGCACGCTTCGTCTTTGACGATGTGAACTATTTTGTCGCCGTTAACCTGCTTTTTTGTCGTGAGGTACTCACTTGATTTCTAAATTACCACGTTGGATTGAGTCAGGCGCTTTTATTCTTGCGCTACTTGCAGGGACAGTAAATGCGGTAGCTTGATGGGTTTTCAACATCAAGCCATATCTCATCTATCTGGAACAGCGACGCTACTTGGTACACAGCTATTCAATGATTGGTCGGCGGCAGGGTATTTGTTTGCAATCGTTATAAGCTTCTTGGTTGGTTCTGCGATCTCAGGGCTTTTCATCTCAAATGTATCGCTCAAGCTTGGCCGTCAATACGAATGGTTACTTTGTATCGAGAGTTTATTCTTGTTTATTGCCGCCTATTTTCTCTTCCAAGGTTCACATATGGGAACCTATTTCGCTTCGGCTGCATGTGGACTACAAAATGCACTGGCGACAACATTCAGTGGCGCAGTTGTCAGAACGACTCACGTGACAGGAATCGTGACTGACTTAGGCATTATGATTGGTTCTTCATTGCGTGGTGAACCCTTCGATAAACGAAAAGCGAAATTGTTTGTGACCATCGTTTTTGGTTTTGTTTTAGGGGGCATCGCAGGGGCTATGTTGTTCTATAAGCTGGCTTTTCTTTCACTTGCCGTACCTGCAACGGCTTGTATACTACTGGCTATCGTGTACCGAATTTACCGTAAGCGCATTGCTTACACGAACAGAGCGAATTAAGGAAAGAGAATGGCGCTTGAACAATGGATTGTCGATGCTTTCACTGATACACCTTTTCGAGGTAACAGTGCTGCTGTCGTGATTGTAGACAACTACGATGATGTGCAGTGGATGCAAAACGTCGCGATTGAAAATAATCTCTCAGAGACCGCATTCCTAAACAAACGTGGTGATAATCATTATTTCATTCGTTGGTTTTCGCCGATGACCGAAATTGATTTTTGTGGACACGCGACGTTGGCTGCTTCTCATGTTCTTTTCGAGCAACTTGGACTAACTGGCGAAATAAAGTTCTCGACGACATCCGTGGGGGATTTGCTGGTTTCAAAACAGGATAGTGGAAGAGTTGAAATGAGTTTTCCTATTCGTAAACCAAGTCAAATTTCTCGTATTCCCTCGCAACTACTCAATGGATTATCGATACCACCAAAACAGGTATTGCGGAGTGAACAAGCCTATTTTGCGATCTACGATAATGCCAGCGACGTTACTGACCTGACGACCAACAATGCAGAGCTAGTAGAATTGGCGCCTTATGATGTTGTGGCAACCGCGCCAAGTAATGATGGCGAGCATGACTTCGTCTCTCGTTATTTTTGGCCAGCAAATGGTGGCGATGAAGACCCAGTCACAGGTTCGATTCACGCTGGCCTTGTACCGTATTGGAGTGAAAGGCTGAACAAGACAAGTTTGACTGCGCTGCAAGCCTCTGCGCGAACGGGTGTTCTCTATGGGTTACTAAAACATGACAAAGTTCTGATATCCGGAGACGCTGTTTTGTTTGCGAAGTCTCAGCTACTTGTATAGTGTGACGACAAATATTTGAGGGTCAACCTCAAGCAACTGAACGGAAGAATAGAGCGATGAAACTGTCAAAAAGAGAAAGTCGCGTGGTAAGCAGTGCGATTGACCAATGGCACAAAGAAGGTGTGATTACAGAAGAAGATCGCAGCAAACTAAAAGGCAGTTATGAAGTGGCGAGTATTGACTGGTCATTGATTGCTAAGTACTCATTCTGGGTCGCGATTTTGTGTATTGTACTCTCAGTCTTGTCAGTCCTGCTCGACAAGTGGCTTATTGAACTTATCGAACAAATCTTTAGTGCGCCTGATATCGCGAAGAGTGGATTTTTTGCAGTTGTGGCCGCGGGTTTTTATCTCTACGGCGTAAGAAGAAAGTCGAGCGCTCCAGATAAAACCTTCAGTAATGAAGCGCTATTCGTATTGGGTATTATCAGTACCGCTATTTCTATCTACTTCATTGGTCAAGTTATTGAAACTGACAGCTTAACGAAACTGATCCTGCTTGCATCCATTGTTTATGGGCTACTGGGGTTTTGGATACCATCGTTGCTGGTATGGGCGTGTGCTTTGCTCAGTTTGAGTGTTTGGTTTGGGATTGAAACCTACCAATGGAATGAATCTGGTTATTTCCTTGGAATGTCACTGCCTCTGCGCTTCGTGCTGTTCAGCGCTATTTTGGTCGCGCTAGGGATGGTGACGCAGCGTAAATGGCCAAAGTTTGAAGACTTTTCCATTACGACTCGCGCCTACGGGTTGATTTTATTTTTCTTGTCGCTGTGGGTTGTTTTCTATTTTTGGCAACTACGCCGATTTTGTAGAGTGGGGGGATGTAAGCCAGTTTTCACTCATTCATTGGTCGGTTTTGTTACTCATCGCTTCGCTTGCAGCGCTTTATCACGGTATCAAGTTTGACGATGAGCTAAACCGTGGCTTCGGTCTCATTTTTGTGTTTATTAACCTGTATACCCGATTTGTTGAGTACTTTTGGGAAGGCACGCATAAAGCATTGTTTTTTGCGGTGCTCGCAGCAAGCTTTTGGTTTTTCGGTACTCGCGCTGAAAAGATCTATCGTATTGGTCAGCGTCCACGAACGGTTGAAACAGAGAGCGAATAAGTTCGCTCAGGTTTTTACTCGTACACTTCTACTGACTGAGCTTCCATTGTATAGGCGGTGGTCACATCCGTGGCACCGTCTGACAGCTCAATATTAGACGAGTTGGTTTGTTGAGCCAGCTTTCCTTCCACCCAAACTGGGGTATACAACCCTCTGAATTGCACACCTTGCGGAAAGCTGACGACGACCATTTGATTCGCTGGTGGGGTGGGTGTGGATACAGGCACCAGCAGTGGGAACTAAGATAAATTCAGTGACTGTTAAGTTGTCGAATTCCAGTGGAACGATAAACCCCGGGAGTCGACCTTGTTTTCCAATCAGATCATTGTTTACTTTCATGTTCCAGTCTGAATGATCTTCGTCTATTTGCTTTTGCTTCTCAATCAGCTCAAGGATGTTGACGCCTTTCTCAGCAAAGCGAAGCAGGGCTTGACGATAATCAGCTTCGCGTGCAGGTCTTTCCTCATCATGACTATTTTGATAGTCGACAATCATCATCAAATCGTAGCGGGCTCTGATGTCGTAGTCTTTGAAATGATTGCTGTAACTAGGTGCGTCTATCTCCTGTGCTAGATCTTGCCAGCTCCAATCATTGGCATAAGAACTCACAGAAACAACAGCAAAAAACCAAGCAAGCACACGCACAGGGACAACCTCTAAAACTCATTATTCAATACCGCCGACACGCTACCAGCATGAGTCGGTTATGTATATGTGCTAATTATAGTTTTCATTCTCGATGTGTAACAGTTGGTAATGGATCGCCATGTAATCTTACTGAGCTCGGTGGTTGTGGTTTAGGTTTAACACTGTTTTTTGGTAAAGCTTGGGCGTAAGACCGCTAATGCGTTTAAACGAGCGTGAGAAATGAGAAATATCAGAGAATCCCAGTTGACTGGCAATATGAGTAAGAGACAGCTCCTCACCCATCATGTCGACGGCAACGGTAAAAACTAAGTTGTCTTTGATATGACGAAAGTTGGTGCGCTCTTCTTTGAGGCGTCTTTGCAATGTTCGTGGGGACAGCTTAAGGAGTTTGGCCGCGTTTTCGAGTGTTAAGTTATGTTCTCGTACATAGGGTAATAGTGCGGTAAAAACTTGGTCTGTAAAGTTGGCATGCCAGGTGACAAGTGGCACTTGGGTTTCAGTATCTTTGGCCGTGATGTTAGGGCGCTGATTTAAAATCTCATCTTCGATTAGCCACTCGATACGATCATTGCTGACGATGTATTGAGTCGATTTGCCAATGATCGCTTGGTAAAGCTCGATTTCATCAATCTGGATTTTGAGCTGTTTGGGCGTCCAGTCACTCTTGGTCAGCGCTCGCACTAGCTCAATCGCATACAACACAGCCCACACTTCAGACCAAATAAACGGGTCACTGCCATCATTCTCCCGCTTACACCAATACCAGGTTCTTCCGTGCACGGTTTCAAGTCCAACGCTCACGTTGGTGGCGTCATAAGCAAATACATCGCGTGAGTGCTCCAAGGCGTCTCTCACTGTCGTGCACTCAGAGAATTGCCCTAAAAGTTTTGGTAGTGACTTTTGCTTGATGGCGGTTCTTACCAAGTCACCAAAGTTGGTCATTCCAAGTTGATTGCCAAGCAAATATAACAGTCGCTTAACGGGCTCTTGGGGCAAAAACTCTTGGTCTAAATCAAACAGATCGGGTGGCAATCCAGAATCGCGGATCGCTTGGTGTGGATCTTCTCCGTATTCACGAAATAATTCGACCAAGATACGAGCATAACTCGATTTGATCAGTCGATTGGCGGGCTCTTGGGGTGCAGGCATGATTCAGACTCTTGAAAAGCTTTGATTTCAGCTTAGCCACTTGGCGTGAAATGGCAACTTTTAGATAGCGCACCCGTTAACATTATCAATGATTGAGAATGAAAACTGAATGCATGATCGATGACTCTAAAATACTAATTTATAACGTAATTAATTTTTAATCTCCGCTTATTTAGTCTATACCTAAATAAATTGAAGTCGAAGAATTGTTAACAAGGGCGACATAATGAGTGATAAAAGCGAACCGGCTACCTCATCCACTGATAATGCTGAGCAAAAAGAGTTGGATAGCCAGCAAGCGAGTGCTAAACAGAACAAAGTCAAGAAGGTGACCAATGGCCTCATCATAGCAATAGCGGTTAGCCTTGGTGTAAGTATCGTTTCTGACAGAATTGTTCCTTCAACAGACAACGCCCGAGTTCAAGGTTATGTTGTGCCGGTCAAACCGCAAGTGTCAGGGCAAGTTATTGATATTGAAGTACAACCAAATCAGTTGGTCTCTGAGGGCGATATCTTGGTGTCCCTTAACCCAGTGGATTATGAGATTGCGGTTAAGAAAGCTGAGCAAGATCTCGAAATTGCGGGACAGAATGTCGGTGCACAGACGCAAGTATTGCCTCGGCACAGGCGAGACTCACCAGTGCGGTCGTTGAACGTGATAATGTTGAGTTGCAAACTCGACGAGTGTTGGGGCTAGCAGAGAAAGGCGTGGTGTCTGATTCTGAAGCGGATAAAGCACGCGCCAATCTTGCGACTGCGAGGGCTAACGTCGCGAATGCTCAAGCTGATCTTGAACGTGCAAATCGTCAATTGGGCGCAGAGGGTGAAGAAAATAGCCAAATCAAAGCCGCACTATTGGCGTTAGAAAAAGCGCAGCTCGACCTAGAGCGTACTGTCGTACGAGCGCCAACTAATGGAGGCGTATCAAACTTCAGCCTTTCTGAGGGTTTTTACGCCAGTGCGGGTCAGCCCATCATGACGTTTGTTTCTACAGACAGTATCTGGATTGAAGCGTACTTTCGCGAGAACAGCCTAGGTAACATTCAACCGGGGAACGAAGTAGAGATCGCCTTGGATTTTGCACCGGGTAAGGTAGTGAAGGGGCGTATCTCCAGCGTCGATTGGGGTGTTGATTGGGGACAAAGTAAACAAGCGGGTAAGTTGCACAAGCCAACAATCAAACCGGCTGGTTGAGACAAACTCAAATGCTGCCAGTGAGTATCGAGTTTGATACCACTGATACAACGGGTCTATTGAGAATCGGTGGGCAAGCCGATGTGGTCGTGTATACCAGTGACAACGCTATCTTTAATCTTTTAGGTAAAGCATGGATCCGTCTAGTAAGTTGGATGTCTTATGTCAGATAGTTCGACAAATGAAGCTCAGAGCGGTGTAAATTCTGAGCTCTCTGATGCTACTCAAAATCGTATCTTGCGTTTTACCATAGGTGTCGCTTTAGCGACGTTTTTAGCAGCATGGATAGATTGGCCGCTAGCCTTTGTTGCGCCGATTTTTACTGCAAAATTTTTGTTTGAAAAACGTGTGCTGCATATTGATATTGTTTATGAGCTGCTGCTAGCATGATCGTTACCGTTGCCATTGGTGTGGCGCTGAGCGTTGGGTTTGCGCAGTATCCAATTCCGATGTTGCTCAGTGTCGCGGCTTTGATGCTAGTGGGCTATTACCTGTTCCTTAATCCAAAATGGAACTTGTTCGCGACCATTTTATTGATGTCGACGTTAATGTTGCCATTTATGGCCATTCAAAGCACGGGAACAACCATTTTCTTAGCTGTAGGGCTGAGTTTATCTGGTGCGATTTCAGTCGGCATTTTTGCACTTATGCATGTCTACCTTCCTGAACGCGAGGAGACGTATCAAAGCCATAAAGCCGTTGAATTGTCGGATGCGTTTCGTTGGTTTTCAGCGCTGCGCGCGCTGATTATTGCCTTTCCCGTGGTATGCGTCTTTTTTGTGTTCCAGATTTCCGAAGCGTTGCTTTCAATGATATTCATCGCCTTGTTGTCGCTGATGATCACTGGCGAGAAATCGGTGAAGTTAAGTGTGTTTCTTTTGATTAGCAATGCTATTGGTGGGGTAATAGCCATCATAGTGTTTGGCTTTCTGGCCTTAGTGCCAAATATCGGTTTTTACACGCTATTCATTGCGTTGCTGGCGATTTTTCTCGGCCAGAAAATGTACACTGAATCCGCCAAGGCACCTATCTATGCCACGGCGCTCAATACTGCGCTGGTGCTAATTGGCACCACATTGATGAGCTCAGGTGTGATAGATGAAAAGATGTGGATACGTTTGGGGCTTCTCGCACTAGTGGCGGTGTACATGGTTGTGGCGGCGTTCTTTATCGAGACGCGCGAATGGAAAGTTCTTAAATTTGAAGGTGAAATGATGGCGTCGAAATAGGGCGGTTGACATTCCTCGAACTCTGTTTTGGGTTGTAGAGAGGCGCTGTTGCGCCTCTCTAACCCGCTATTTACCAAGGAAATGAATATGTGGAAAGGGATTTCAGTTATAACTTGTGTTCTTTTGATAGGAGGGTGCGCATCAAACGCTCATCCTCCTGTGACTTCCAATGATGTGTGGACATCTGATCTCATGGAATCTCGACGCTGGAGAGAGGCAGATGATCTAGAAAAAGATTACCTAAAGCTTGCTTCAGAGACACTACTTCCAGTTCAGCCAGCCAACGTGAAGGTGATTGGAACTGAGCAGCAAGATGCGATTAAAAGCCTAGCGGCAAAGATATTTCTTATTGAGAATGCTCAATACACCATTGACATGACTTACTACATCTTTGCGGACGATTTGGCTGGTAAAGCAACGCTAGGTGCGCTTTGCCGAGCGGTAGAACGCGGCGTAGATGTTCGTATCATGGTGGATAGCCTTGGCTCGTACAGCCCGAATAATGGAAATTTGAAAGGACTAATGCAATGCGAGGAAAATGCTGGGCTCGTCAAAGATAGACAAGGCGAAGCGACAACTCAAAAAGCGCGTGTACAAGCAGTAGTTTTCAACGCATTGACAGATGGTGAGTCCCGCTGGAATCGACGCTCACATGATAAACTGCTTATCGTTGATGGATTCTACAATGAGCTTGCTTACTTGATCACGGGTGGCCGTAATATGTCGCTTGATTACTACGGAATCGACAGTGATGGCGAAAAAGATTTCAGTGCATTTCGTGATATTGAAATCCTAGTGAGGCCAAAGCTCGATGCGACACCAGAGCAATCTCCGACGCAGCTTAGTGAGTATTACTTTACAGTGCTATTTACCAAGCCCGGAAACAAAAAACTCGATACGTGGGCGAGTTACAATCGTGACCGCGGCATACTGCTTAGCGCACTGGAGCAACTTAAAGCCAACTCGGAATTTAGCGAAGCGTACGCTGATATCAATCGCTATGTGAATCAGGGCTATCGCGATACCGACACAAAGTTTGCGCACGAGCTAGATAATCTCAACGCTGAAGATGTCGTATCCCGTTACAGCACAAACAAAAGCGCCAACGCTAACTCTATTAGCGGCATTCTGGCGAAAACCGCTTACAGCAATAATAACCTCAAGACGATTCGTGTCGTCTCTCCTTATCTTTTCCTTCAATCTGATTTATTAAAAGACGAAGGAGTCCTGGATAAAGATCTCAACACCACACTTACATGGTTGGAACAAGATCCAGAGCGTAAGATTGAAATCATTACTAATTCAGTGCTAACCAGTGACAACTTCTTCACGCAGGCTGTTATCGACATGAACACTGTGCCATCGATGATCATGAGCGATGATGCTTTGAAGCAACAATGGTTGGATGATGACCTCGAAAAAAATGAGCTAAACCGCGCCTATTTAAACTCTGAAGCGTGGAAGAAAGCCATCAATCATCCACGAATTAAGTTCTATCAATTGGGTAAGCCGGACTCAGTACTGCTGGGGGCGATCAGTTCTACGGTAAGTTGCATGCGAAGTTCCTCATCATTGACGACAGCGCTTTTGTTGGCACAACCAATCTCGATTTCCGTTCCTTGCTCTACAACAACGAAGTTGGTTTTTTCCTATCTGGAAAGGAGAGCATTGCAGACTTAAATCAACAGTTTGAACTACTCAAAGAGGACTCATTACTTTGGGGAAGTGAAGAGTGGATTTCGATGAGGAATAAACTTCGTGAAGCCGGAGGGACTAAAGGTAGAACGTCAGAAAGTCAAAGAGAGATCTACAACCTGCTCGAATCAACAGGCCTTAAATATCAGTTCTAACCGGAAACATACACATCTTTTGATTGGGTGGCGCAGATAGGTAAATCATAGAACTCCAAGAATGATAGTTTAGCTTGTGACATCGTCGTCATGAGATAACACTTGGGAGCACTATGATTGTTTTTTTCCGTGTTCAAGACATACAAGAGCTGTGGCTACATGTAGATCTAGCGACAAGCTTGCAGATGAAACTTAGGACACTTAAAAGCTAAATGCCCAGCCTACCATTGGCCCTTGCTGCGTCACATCGACCGTAGTGGGGCCAGATTCATTTTTAAGGTTTAAATACCGGTAACCAAACCAAATATTGTTAAGTTCGCTAAGCCTATAAATCCCAGCCAAATTCAGACCTCGATTGACGTCATTGTCGCCAGCGATATTGGTATCTACGGTTAGGCTTAATCCCCAGTCTTGATTGAAATAATGCGCGTATTTGAGCCCAATCAGCCAATCAAACTGATGCTCTGTTGATTCAATAGGTGTAATAGGGGAGCCGTTGATATTGATTCCAACATTAAAACTGCTGTAAGTATGGCGAACCCCAGTGAGCAGTACTAATCCATTCGTTACCTCATAACCACCAAAAAAGTCATTGAGTGACATTGTGGCATCCACATCAACGTTGGCAATTATTTCTGGAAAGATTGGCAACTTGGGTGTGTAAGTCGCGCTAGTGTCGCTTTTGATATGTAGGTAGTTGGTACGAAACCCAAAAAGCCATCGGTTCTTTTGCGCGTAAAAGTCGCCCATGATGCCAAAGTTTAGATTACTGACGATATTAGAGAATGGAATATCGATAGTAGTGCGACCATCTGTATCACCCGCTGTACCGGAGATACTCGGCGTCCAAATCATGGGGAATACTAGTAAGAACTGCCACTCGTCGTTGCTTGTTGTTTTGTTGTTAGCGTCAGAGCTGTCCGCGATACTAGCCGACGAAATCAGTGAAGTGAGTATAAAAGTGGTGATTGCCGATGGTTTCATTGTCTATCCTTGTACAAATGAAGCGTGAACATGAGTGTTGCTAACAACGCTTATCACATAAAGGATAGACTAACAAACTGCGTAAGGTGTTGTAAAAATTAAAAAAACGAGCTCATTTGAGCCCGTTAGTATTTCCACTATAGAGGTAGCTATAAACCCTGACCGGCCAACCGTATTCGGTGTACTCTTTAGCAAGCACTCTAGCCACTTCTGCAGTGACTTTCACTTGTACCCAATCTCCAATACCTAGAGGTTGAAACTCAACGACGATTTTATTCATTATTAGCCCGCCTGTTTTATAAATGTTTTCGGCGGGCAATGTACACCCAGGTCTCGTATTTTGCTCGGAATATCAGTTATTCCTAAATCAAAACGCCGAGATACATCTTTCGCTACTCTTTAAGTAAATGAAGTCCAGCGGGTAGCGCATCACCAAACAGCTTCTTGGAGTCTGCTTCCGACAATGCTTTGACCTCTGACACTAACTCAAGCCAGCTCGAAGGTGCCTTGGAAGATTTCAGCTTGCTTGACACTTGCTCTCGGTAGTCATCAGAGATATCTAAAGAGCGATCGCCGGTTTTACGACACATGAGCACACAAGCAAAGGCAGCCATCGGCTCTTTGAGCCAATTTTGTTCAAGTAACTTAGGTAGCCACTGTTCAATTTGTTCACGAGGAATCACATTGTGCTGGCTGCCGTACAGAGGAGTGCGAGAAGCGAGACGACCCAATGCCCACCAGTGAGCTTGCTCGAACTGGGATTGGTTGATGGCCTTACTCAGATACCAGCTCGCTAGGAGCACCTTATCGTCGACATACAGGTTTTCTAGACTGGCAGAAAGCCTTACCATGGCTTCGTAACCCTTGTCTTTTGCACCTTGGAAGGTCTTTGCGTTTTTCATTGCGCCAGGATGAAGGTATTTGGCGATGTCACCTAGAATCACTTCTTGCTGCTCTTCATTAAGGCCCCCAGAAACTCGTCGCCAAAATGTCCACCAATCACTCCAGCCTTGCGCGTTCTGAAATTGGATACCTTGTTGGTACAAGCCCCAAATTTGCTCCATACGCCAAGAGTCGGTTGCATCTCCAAAGCCTGGACGCATACAAAAACCAGTTAGGCGTAGCCAGTTTTTCTCGTGTTGTTCAGAGCGGCGACGTCGTTTTCTACCAAGAGAGAAGCTGTCGACTAAAGAGCGAAGAGTGTGAAAGTCCCATTCATCTTTCTTACCTAGGTTTTTCTCCAGTGTTTTAGACAGAAGTTTGATCTCTTTGCTGTCTGCACTGTTTTTATTACCACTGTATAAGCGAGAGACCAACTCTTTACTCGAATCTAATCCCGGATGAGCCTTGACCGTTTCCTGCGCACCTTGCCGATTACGCACTTCGAACTCAAGTTCCCATCGCTGCTTCTCATTTTCGGCGCTGACACATTCGACTTTTAAAGTACCAACCTCAGTGAGCTGACATGCTAGCTGTACTTCTACACGCTCTTTTTGATTCGCTTGGAGTTTTGCATCGTTACCCTGTAACGTACTGATGTAAGGGGGCAACGGTGTAAACTGATCTGGGTCGATATTGACCATCAGGCCATTCTGAACTTTCTGCTGATCACCAAACACATCATGGGTTGACGTCAGTAAATTGAACCTCACTGGCTCACCAAGCGTTAGTGCGAAACGTCGACCCGTTAGACGGATCTCTTGGCCTTCGTCGGTTCCTTTCGCCAGTAAACACAGCGCTTGACCAAGCTTATTTTTTTCTTGGAGGTGCAAGAAATAGGAGCGGGCACTACCACCACCAATTTTAAGTTGCGCGCCGCGTCTCGCTTTAGCGAACGCTACAGCACCAAGTGCGACAGACCAATCCGGATGAGGGTTGGAAAGTAATGATATTGGTGCACCTTTCCAGTTTTCGACAATATCAACGAGACGGCGAGTGACTAAATCACTGTTAAAAACGCCACCGTTTAGCAGTAAACCGACTGGGATTGCGGGCTCTGCGTCGCTTCCAAGCGCTTCCTTCGCCACTTCTTGGTGAAGGTGAAGAAACTCGGAAACATGCTTACTCACGGCAGGGTCGGCCACGTATGGTAGGCCAAACTCGACCACGGCGCTGCGTTTCTTGTCTGGACGAGTACCAAAATCTGTTTTAGGAAAAAAGCCTTCAAGAGCGATCTGATGAACCTCTTGTTGACTGAGTGCCACGCTCTTGGTGCCGCCAATTAGACGAGATCCACTGCCGAGCATCGTGATCTTCATTTCTTCAGGGGCATGAGAGGAAAGCAACGCCTCTTTGGCTTTGCGAGTCTGTTGAATAAGCTTAGTGAGGCTTGCGGCATTGAGTTTTTTCGACTCATTGAATCGCTGTTCAGCCATGTGGCGAGTGCCAAATCCAAGTTGTCGCCACCTAGCATTAGGTGTTCACCAACGCCAATTCGGTTAAGCTCTAACTCATCGTCATGGTGTTTAGCTTCAATAAGGCTAAGGTCGGTGGTACCGCCACCCACATCACAGACTAAGATAAGAGGGACTTGAGCAAGTTCTTGCGATGCGCTTTCTTTGTGGCGGGCGTACCAGTCGTAACACACAGCTTGTGGCTCTTCGAGTAGGTGAACCTTTGGCAACCCAGCAAGCTTTGCCGCTTGAAGCGTGAGTTTACGAGCTGTTTCGTCAAAAGAGGCAGGGACTGTAATGACGACATCTTGGTCTTCAAGCTTGTTATAATGGTGTCTGTGGTTCCAAGCTTGGCGGATATGATTCAAATAGCTTGCGCTGGCAATAACTGGCGACACTTTCTCTACATCTTGCGCACCAGCCCAAGGGAGAATGTCATCTTCTCTGTCCACGGCTGTGTGTGATAGCCAACTTTTTGCACTGGAGACTTGTCGACCTTCAACTTTAGCGCCGAGCTCACGAGCCCACTCACCAACGATAATGTTATTGATATCGCCGGCGACAGGTTGATGCTCCCAAGGGAGGGTTAAGTCAGCCTCAGAAACTTGCTGTTTGGCTGGGTGATAGCGAAAAGAGGGTAGAAGGGGTTTACGAACCACTTCGCCAGGACCTACCAATTGGTCAATTTCGAACAGTTCAACAGGGGAGTTTGAGAGATCGTCTTGAATTTCACAGAATGCGACAACCGTGTTGGTTGTCCCTAAATCAATGCCGACCAGATATTGTGCGGATGCCATAACACGCTCCATTTAGAATACTTATAAAGCTAATAGCGCAGATATTGGAGAAAAAAACGGCACCAGAGGTGCCGTTTAGTTTTGTGATTACACGTCTTCGCGAACGTCGAACTCTACATGCCACTTTTGACCGTTGTCTGCTGCAATAGCCTCTAGGTAAAGTGTGCCAAGCTCTGTAACGCGTGATGATAGGGTCACTGGCACCACATCTCCGATGCTACGGCCTTCAGAAACTGGCAGTGTCACCTGAATTTCTGGAAGCTCTTCTAGCTCTTCCGGTTTCCAGTAATCTAGGTGAACGCCCGCTTCATCTTCACGGCGCGTAGTCGAACCAAAGAACTGGAAGTGCACCGGCTGACCGATAACGAGACCAAACTCTTGGCTTGGAACCTGGACACTACTGCCTTCTTCCATACCAAATGGAGCAACACACAGTGCTTCCATTGGCGGTGCCATACCAGGGATAGCTGGCATAGCACTTTCGATACCGATGTAGTAACTCGAAGCGATACCGCCACGAATACGAACACCCTGACCGCGACGAACGCTGCCGTAATAAGCTGCGCCACTAGCAACTGCGAGATCAAGGTCAAGGCCAGAGAGCATTTTTGCCTTATCAGCATTCGCTGTCTCTAACCAAGCATTGATGGTGTTGAACAGTCGATCAGAAAGTAGCTTCGATTTAAGAACACCACCGTTAAATAGGAGTGCTGTCGGCTTAATAAACTCGGCAGGCGCTTCCATTCCTGGCATGCCAGCAAATGCGTTATCTGCTGCGCTGCTTTGACGGCTCAAAAACGCGGCGATATGACGGGTAATGGCAGCGTCTTGCGCGTAAGGCAGACCCATTTGAGTCAGAGCGCCGCGAGCACGTTGCACTGGGTGCTCATTGACCGCCACTTGTGGGAAGAAGCCATCAACCAATGTTTGTTGAACTTCTTGCTGAGTGAGTTCTGTTTTTAGCGTTGCTCCAAGCAGTTTTGAACCACGGCTTGGAACGACGATTGGCACCGATTGAAGCTCAGCGTCGTTAAGTAGCGCTTCTTTGGCGTCACGACAAGCGTGAGTCATCGCCTGAACTTGCCAAGGCTGGAGCTCTTTGCCGTCTTGAGCAAGCTTCATCTTTAAGCGGTAGGCAAGGGCAAGATCCATGTTGTCACCGCCAAGCAGAATATGCTCACCAACAGCAACACGCTCTAGATTAAGATTGCCATCTTGTTCTGTGACTGCAACCAATGAAAGGTCGGTCGTACCACCGCCCACATCGACTACTAGAACAACGTCGCCAACGTTAACTTCGTCGCGCCATTTGTTTTCACTGTTGTCAATCCAGCTGTAAAGTGCCGCTTGTGGCTCTTCCAGTAGCGTCAGGTGAGCAAGACCGACGTTGCGTGCCGCTTCTGCGGTAAGGTCACGTGCGGCAGGATCAAAAGAGGCCGGAACCGTGATGGTCACATCCTGTTGCTCCAGGCTATGCTCTGGGTGCATGTGGTTCCAAGCATCTTTTAAGTGCTCTAGGTATAGCTCAGTTGCGCGAAGCGGAGAAACTTTACTGACCTCTTCTGGGCTACCTTGTGGGAGGAAGCTGTCACGACGGTTAACGCCGCCGTGGCATAGCCAAGACTTCGCACTGGCTACTAGGCGAATGGGTGTTTTTGAACCTAAGTTACGAGCAACAGCACCCACAAGCGCTTTCGGCTCGCTTGTCCAAGGCAGAGTGCGAGAGCCTTGCCCCATTTCATGTTCGTGTGGCTGATACAAAAAAGAGCCAAGCTGTTTGTACGATTCTACGGTACCAGGTGCCGTCAATTGTGGTATAGACACGACTTCAACTTGCGCGTCTTCATTTTGTGTGTCGATAAATGACATAACACAGTGCGTGGTACCAAGGTCGATACCCACACTGTATTTAGCAACCTGTTGATCTTGAGATTTCTGTTGATCTTGAGTGTGCACTGAAGGCTCCATTATAGCTCTACCTCTGCCGGTGCGATGATTGATGCGTTGTAGTTCTCAGACAGTTTTGGAAGCGTCACTTTATCTGCTTTCCAGCCTTTGTGAACAAGAGTACCGTTAAATGGCGCGTTGCCAGTGACATTACCTGTTAGGCGAACTGCTTGTGGGTCAAAGCCTTCTTCAATTGAAATACGAGTCTCTTCTTCTTCATTACGGATAGGAGAAAGCTCAAAGTATTCAGTGATGACTTTTTTACCGCCTGAGTGAACAACACGTGCAGCAGCGCCAACTTCTTCGTCTGAGAATGATGTGAGATCTTCTTGTAGGAAGTCGACCATGCGCGCTTCTTGCTGCATGAGTGATAGCAATTGCATTGCAGAGTCAGTAGAGGCCGTTGCTAGTTTCGACTCTACCTCTACAACCTTCTCAACTACTTTTTCTACTTCAACTACTTTTTCAACTTCTACGATTTTTTCTACTGGCTTTTCAACTTCGACAATCTTCTCTACTGGTTTTTCTACTACTTTCTCGACAACCTTGCTCTTACGAGAAACGGCGATCGCGAGTAGTAAAACGCTTGAGGCAGCAAGGCCGGCGTGCAGCATATCAAAAGTCTGTGGGATAGCATTTAGATCGAAGTTCATAGGGAGTTCTCTATGTGTCAGTCGTTAGTCATTAATTTTGGGGCGAAGTCTAGCATAATCAAGGCTCTTAGCGCGACGCTTTCGCAGAATTGTCATTACAAAGTGAGTTTTTTGGATGTTAAATCAGCAGATAATGGTGTTTTTCTGAAATATAGTGATCTGCGTTTTATAAATCGAGGTGTCAACTTCTTGCAAAGCCATGGGCGTGTAGAATCATTTTTGCTATCACTAAAATAATAAATTAGCAACAACTATAATACACTAGTTGCATAAAAGTATCATAAATGAGAAAACTGACAGTAATGAGTCAGTCAGGACAATACATGGTTGCAGGCTTAAAAAAAGAAGACCGTGGGGTAAAGCGGTATGCAGTGCTGGTTTTTATACTAGGACTGGCTCTCACAACGTTCATCACGCACATTGTTTATCGAGGGCAACAACAGCTTGCCGAATCAAACTTTGAATTCTTAACAGACAATCAAGCAGAAAACATCAAAGAACTGGTGATGCTTGATATCAGTTTCATCGGTGCGGGGGCAAGTTTTTATCACGCTACCCAGCCATCGGCATGGGATAACTTTGCTAGCTTCGCCGCACCATTGGTCGATGGTTCGCAAAGCTTGATTGCGATGCAGTGGATGAAAAAAGTCTATCCCGAGCAATATGATACTCATACAGCGCGGGTGAGAGAGCGTTTTCCAAGCTATCAAATCTACACGGTTCCTAAAGATAAACCGCGAGTAGAGGGGTATATTTTGGAAGATGATGAGCCGATGTATGTTGCGAGTGACATTTACCCAGTGAACGAAGGTAATTTACGAGCTTTGGGTTATTACTCGTCCCGTGAAAGGGTTCGAAGAGTGATTCGCAACACTCGTGTGACTGGTGAGCCAAGCCTCTCAGATAAAATTCGCTTGCTGCAAGATGGCTTTGATCGTTCGATTCCCAAGCAAGGGATGCTGGTTTACGTACCGGTATTTGAAGCTGGCTCCGATTCCCTGCGAGGCGTTGTCATCGGTGTTATCCGCATTACCGCCTATTTCAAGCAGATCGTTGCTAGAACATCTATTGGCAAAGATATCGGCGTGCGGGTGGTTGACCTAGGTTTTGATGCCGAAGATGACCCTATTTTGTATCAGAATGAGCAGTGGCGTTTGCTCGATAGTCCGACAAAAGACATTGTCATCGATCTTTACGATAGACAGTGGAAAATTCAGTTCAAACACGATGCTGCGATTTCAAAAACCGACAAGCTAATATTGTTCTTCGTTGGTACGGGCGGGCTGCTCATTTCGATTTTACTGTCGTATGTTGTTTACCTTATGCTTCGTGAACAACGTAGGCTTACCGTTATCGTTAATCGTCGAACGAAAGATCTACAGTATTTAGTTGAGCGAGATCCTCTTACCGAAGTCTACAATCGTCGGGCGTTTAACCGATTGACCGAATATCATATTTCTTGTCACAAACCTTTTTCTTTGGTGATTATTGATATCGATAACTTCAAGCGCATTAATGATCAATACGGCCATGTGGTCGGTGATGAAATCCTAATGCAAGTAGCCGTTTACATTAAAGAGAAGATGTACCCTGACGATATGTTGTTCCGTCTTGGTGGGGATGAATTCGCCTTAATAAGCCGCTGTATTGACTACGGGACGCTTCATCACTATCTAACCCGCGTGTGTAAGGAGATCGCAAGCCTGAGCTGGGATACGATTGATCCTAACTTTAGATGTTCGCTGAGCGTAGGCGCGGCCGTATATCGTGGTGAAACGATAGAGCAGCTTATCAATCGTGCCGATGAACAGTTGTACATTAGTAAGGCTAACGGTCGAAATAGAGCCAATGTTGCTTGAATATAGAGCAATCAGTAGATCGACGGTCGAGCTTTTGTTTTGAATACGCTACAATTTCGCGGTGTTAATAACTGTTTACTGTGTCGCTATGAATTACAACCGAGTCGTTTGCTTTGATCTTGAAATGTGCTGCTGGAACGTCGATGGCGTTGGTACAACCGGCGAAATCATTGAAGTGGGTTTAGCGGAGATCGATCTGGTTAAACAAGAGGTCGTTAAGCGAGCTCAGTACTATGTAAAGCCCGAGCAGGACGAAGTGTCACTATTTTGTACTGAACTGACGGGTATCACTCCACGTAAAGTGGAGAAACAAGGTCGCCCGTTAGAATCCGTTATCAAATCGATGGTGAAGAACTTCGGCGGAGCCAACAAGATCTACGCTTCTTGGGGCGTGATGACGAAATCTTGAGACTTGAATGTGAGTCCAAAGGTATCGACATGCCGTTCAATGAGTTCATCAATCTAGCCACGTTGTACCGCATTCAAAATCGCTTGAAAGACAAACGTATCGGCCACAAAGCGGCACAAGAGCAGAAGGGCATTGAGTGGGAAGGGCGACAGCACTCGGGCTTTGTTGATGCATACAACTTGGCGAAACTCGCTCTCACTATGCTGTAAGCTGCTGTCGCATTGAACCTATAAATTCCAGATTTTATCCCCAAGATGCTTCATCTTGGGGCTTTTTGCTATGGGTTTCAGTTTTATTGGTCACTTGTCGACGACTTGAATCTTGGCTCTGATGAACTCACTGTGGTCAACATAGAGAAGTTCGGCAACTTTTCGGATTACGGCATCTTCCAACGGATCGATAACCCCATCGGCGTTGGCGACTTCCCACATCGCTTTAATAAGTTCGAAGCGTTTTTCCTGGCTAAGCTCACGTAAGCTAGAGGTAAAATCATAAAGCGACGCCGAGTTTTGTGTTTGCTCAGTCGCTTGTGTGAGAAGACCCTCAGCTTCGCTATCCTCTATTCCAAGTAAACGAACAACGAGCTGACGTTTAGCGGCTTCTTCCTCTTCATCGACTTGGTAATCTGCTTTTGAAACTTCACAAAGCAGTGACGCAATGGCTAAGTTTGGGCTAACGCCGCGCGTTTTAGACAGATCGTCTCCTTCGATAAGCTGTTTGAAAAGAGAGGTGATGGCATTAAACATAGGCGTACCTGACTATCGACTGAATTGAGAAAACCAAACTTACTACACGCACTTGGTTACATTACTAATTACATGGTGATCGTTTCTAACGATCACAAGGTGGTTCATTAACAGAGTTATAGCTAGTTAGAGTCTAGTCTTCAGAATAAGTTTCAGGAAACTCTGTTTGACTGCCGTCACCGTGTAGCACGGAAATGTGAGCGGGCTTGCCAAAAGGGTCGAGTTTAACCAGGCCGATACCACTTCGATTGATTAATCGATTGTGCTCGCTCGGTTGTGGCTTTCGCTTAAACACTTTAAGGCGCTTACGTTTGGTAAACCAGTTGAGTGGTGAGCGAGGTGTATATAGCCACTTATCGAGCCAATCGCATACGGTGAGTAAAGGCTCTGGAAATTCGTTTTTGATGCCACTGCAGGTGATTTGATAGATATGAGAATCACTCTGTTTGAAGCGCAGCTTTACGTCATAGACAAATGAATAGTGAACATCGCCGGAGAGAATGACGAAGTTCTCAGGTGTTTTGCTGTGGGTAAAAATCGATAGCAATGTATTGGCACTGCTGGGTGCGCCATCCAGTTCTCAGCATCGATGATGAGTGGGTTACCGAGTTTCGTCGCCGCTGCTTGCAATGTTTCTATGAACTTAACCCCAAACATAGGTGCAGGTGACACTACTACAACGGAATCTAGCCCCAGCAGTTCTTGTTGAAATTCCACCATCGCTTCCCAATCCATAAGACCGGATGGCTTGTTCATTTTGGATTCTGAGCGCCAGCGGCGAGTTCTGGTATCAAGTACCACAACTTTTGGGTGAGAATCCAACGTGTAGTGCCACTTTTCATAGCGCAGCAGTGCAGTGACAAAGTCTTTATGCCGGTTTTGGTTAAAGCACCATGTCGTTGAGCTGTCGCTTGTCACATCAGAGAAAAAAGTCGCGAGTTCATCGCTCCAATCTGCTTCCATCTGCTTTGGATTGTTTCCCCATGCCTGGCAGAGTAGGTAACTAAACAGCGCGTTGCCAATGATTTGCTTGGAAAACGGGTGTTCATACGCCGCTTTTTCCCAGCCAACCGTTAAGTTCCAGTCATCTGTAACATCATGATCGTCAAAAATCATGTAGGTCGGAATGTGTGCGAGCAATCGTCTTACTTTGGGCAAGCCTTTCACAAAACCTCGAAGGGTTTGCTTCTCCTTCGTCCATGTCTCTATGTGTTCGGCGGCAATGGATTTAGGTTCTAGCGCGTCAAAATCGATCGCTTTCCACAGCTCGGGAGACCAATTGAGAAGATACATCGCTATGAACTCTGAAAAACTGATCAGGTGGTTTTCGCAATCACGTGAGCTGAAGATGGCGGTCTGCTGTTGATTTAGGAAATTTTTAAGGCGGCTTGTTGAATCATGGTAGCGTGGAAGCAGTCTGTCGCGATCATATAGCTCAACTTCGCCGCTATGTAATGTACTGCTATCGGCAAGTACACTTGCTTCGAACTGCTCATTAGGGAGTGCCAATAGATCAATCACTTTTTGAATGCTGGCTAGCGTTGGGCCGGCAATATGGTCTGCGTAAATTTGATCACCCGTGAGTAGCAGTAAGTCTGGAGTGTCATTGTATTGTTCATTGACAATAGAGCGGCTTACTCTATCGTCGAGCATCACTAAGCTATCAGCGCTGGGATGTTGAGGGTTTCGACACGAACCATGCAAGATATGGTCGGCAGTATCGGTCAACTGAACGTTAATATTAGAGTGCTTGGCGTAGCGAATATCTTCTGGAAGAACAGACTTACCTGATTCAGCCTCTACAATGTCGTAGCCCACATGTTCTTGGGTTGACAGTTGGTGCTCGACAGTAAAGTTGACCAACCAAAGTTTTGGACTGAGCCGCAAACATTGTGATTCAGGAAACGAATATGAATCACATTGTTCTGCCCATAGGTTAAGCCTCAATGTACTCGGGGCTACCGAGCTGCAAACCATACCGTGAAATCTTTTCGGTTCGTGCGGCGTAGAACCGGACCGGCCAATAAAGGGGACAGTGTTGTCATACAGATTTTATCACCTTGTTACTACTGTCAATCAGGCACTGTGAGCCAGGGCGTCATCATTCAGAGCCATCTGCTCGAGCAGTTCAATGAACTCAGCACTTGTCGCTTCGTGACCGATAACGAAAAATCCTGTCAGTGCGTCCAACAATTGAGACGGGTTGTCACTTTGTTCAACGATTTGCCCGAGACGTTGGCGAAGTAACTCTACTTCATGCTCAACGAATCCTCGAGCCTCAATCGCTTGCTCCTCTTCGTCAGGGGCGTTATCAAACTCCAGAAATAACAGATTGTTATCGAGCTCAGTGCTGACCAATTGCTCAGGAAGCCACTTCTCTCCGGTGACAACCTGAATATCTTGGTCTTTTGGCAAATCATTGAGGATATTTTTTAATTTTTCTACTTTCACGATGGGTCTAAATAGTGGAAACTATGCCTTTGATAACTGTTGGTTATTTATTGGTCTATATTCAATAATCACAGTTTAGTGACACATTAAGTGTAATAACAACATAATATAACAACTCTTCACTTGAGAGATAGCGTTGGAAGTCCCTGTAGTTAAAAAACTGGCAAAGACCTTACAACGTTGCCAAGGAGCTTGAGTGATGTGTAAACCAATACACGTACCCTGATTTCGATTTACTGATTGATAACTATTCCAGTTGGAGAAACTGCAAGACATGATTAAGAAAAATCTCGCGTTAGCGATCACGGCAGCATTGATCACATCCCCTGTAGTTCAAGCCGAAACGCAAGCGCAAGAAGCGGAGTGGGGTATTGCAGCAGTTTGGCGTACAGCCAACGTTCCTTTTGATACAAAAGGCGGCGACAGCACTGTTAGCACTTTCATTCCGATGATGTTCTTTAAGAACGACTATGTCTTTCTTGACGGTACCATGGCAGGTGCCCACCTCTATAAAACGGATGATAAACAATTAGAGTTCAATGCAATTACGCGTATGCGACATATCGACATACCGGCAAATGAACAAAACGCAGTGGGTGGTGACACAGCAGACTACGGTTTGCAAATGCGTTATAACTTTGACCCAGTTTGGCACTACGACGCTGAACTCATGACGGATGGAGAAGATCGATTTCACGCCAATTTTAGACTTCAAGGTTTGTTAGATTATGGCGATTTAGAAGTTCGCCCTAATGTGACGTTACGGTTTAAAGACGCAGACTTCAATACTCAATATTACGGTACATACCGCGACACGGTAGACAGTTTAGCGGGTGGTGTGGATTACGCGATGGGTGTTGACGCACGTTATCACGTTGCTTCAAATTTTTATTTATTGGGTTCAACAAATATTCGCATGTTGGACAATCAGGCTTATCACTCTTCGGTGATCAAAGATCGCTTCGAAGGTGAAGTGTACCTAGGCTTTGGTTTCTTTAACGAAAAGAAAAAGAGCACCTCTAAAGCGAAACAAGTAAGCCGTGATATCAGTACTAAGCCTTATGTTCGAGTTGCTCATGGTTGGGCGTCTCCTTCAGATATGGGTGATATCCTTACTTTTAAAGGTAAGCGTGACCCGTATAACAACCAAGTGTCATCGGTATTCTATGGCCACCCTTTGACAGATGAGTTGTTTGGTTTACCACTGGACATTTATCTTAGCCCGGGTATCGCGCATCACTGGAGCTCAGAAGTGCAGAACGGTGCAACAGAGTTTGTCACTCTGATTAAGGCTTACTACACCATTGAATGGCCAATTAAAATGCGCTTAGGTGTGGGTAACGGTCTGTCGTACATCGACAATATTACCTATATCGAACAGCAAGAGATGGATAAGAAAGAGAAGCGTGCTAGTCACCTAATGAACTACATCGATATTTCTTACGATCTCAGCATTGGTTCTTTAATTCGTAAACCAGAGCTTGAAGATTTGTGGTTAGGTTATTCTCTACACCACCGTAGTGCTATCTTTGAAGCGTCTTCTCAGTTTGGTCGAATCAAAGGCGGTAGTAACTACAGCACGGTTTATCTGCAATATCACTTCTAAGCTGAATATTGTTGATAGACTGAACCTTGATACCAAATCAAAAATGGTTACGAAAGCTCCGCGAAAGCGGAGCTTTTTTGTTGGCGCGTCAGTTAACCCTAGGTTGGTAGCTGTGCTACAATCGCGCCAGTTTTAAATAAGAAAAATAGCAGGGAATGTTTTGACTTCCTCACAACAATCAAATCAGCCAGCCAAGGCTCAAGCGAACAACGCGCAGTCACTGAAAAAAGCATTAAAAGACTGCATGATTCGAGACCGTTTTCGCCTGAGTAAACGTATTGCTGGCGCAGCAAAAATTAAGAAGCCTGAGGCTCAAGCCGCCGTATTCGATGAAATCGCCGTAGATATCGCAAAATCGATGATGGAAGCTGAGCAGCGCGCTAATCAATCAAAGCACATCGAGTACCCAGAACTGCTTCCGGTCAGTCAAAAGAAAGATGACATCGCCAAAGCCATTGAAGAAAACCAAGTGGTTATTGTTGCCGGTGAAACGGGGTCAGGTAAAACGACTCAGCTGCCAAAAATATGTTCAGAGCTTGGGCGTGGTAAATTTGGCTTAATTGGCCATACGCAGCCAAGACGTCTTGCTGCACGCTCGGTAGCGAACCGTATCGCTGAAGAGATGGAAACCTCTTTGGGCGAGTTTGTTGGTTATAAAGTACGATTCAACGATCAGATCTCTGATAACACCCAAATTAAGTTGATGACAGACGGTATCTTACTGGCTGAGATCCAGCACGACCGTTTCCTAAATCAATACGACACCATCATTATCGATGAAGCGCACGAGCGCAGTCTAAACATCGATTTTATTCTTGGTTACTTGCGTGAATTGCTGCCAAAGCGTCCCGATCTAAAAGTGATCATCACTTCTGCAACTATCGACCCAGAGCGTTTTTCAAAGCACTTTAACGATGCGCCAATTATCGAGGTATCGGGTCGAACTTACCCGGTTGAAACCCGCTATCGTCCGTTGCGTGGTGATGACGATACCGATCGTGATCAGCTAGAGGGTATCTTTGAAGCGGTTGATGAACTGTGTGATGAAGGGTTGGGCGACATCCTAATCTTCATGAACGGTGAACGTGAAATTCGTGATACCGCGGATGCGCTGAGTAAACGCAATCTTCGTGATACCGAAATCGTACCTTTGTATGCGCGCCTTTCAGCGGGTGAGCAAAATAAAATCTTCCAACCTCATGCTGGTCGTCGCATTGTACTTGCTACCAACGTTGCTGAAACGTCATTAACAGTACCGGGCATCAAATATGTTATTGACCCGGGTACTGCGCGTATCAGTCGTTATAGCTATCGCACTAAGGTTCAGCGTCTACCGATTGAACCGGTATCGCAAGCGAGCGCAAACCAGCGTAAAGGTCGTTGTGGTCGTGTTGAAGAAGGTATCTGTATTCGTTTGTACTCTGAGGAAGATTTTGAATCTCGTCCAGAGTTTACCGATCCTGAGATCCTACGAACCAACTTGGCATCGGTTATTCTTCAAATGACAGCCCTCGGTCTTGGCGACATTGAAGCGTTCCCATTCGTTGAAGCGCCAGACAAACGCAACATCCAAGATGGTGTGCGTCTTCTTGAAGAGTTAGGGGCTATTAACGATAAAGCCAAAGATCCAAGAAAACGTTTAACGGCAATTGGTCGTCAGTTAGCACGTCTTCCGATTGACCCTCGTCTTGCTCGCATGGTGATCGAAGCGCCGCGCCTAGGCTGTTTGAAAGAAGTGATGGTGATTGCATCCGCACTGTCTATTCAAGACCCTCGCGAGCGTCCAAGTGACAAACAGCAATCTTCAGACGACAAACATCGCCGTTTCTTTGATAAAGAGTCGGACTTCTTAACGTTCGTTAACGTGTGGGACTACATCCAAAAGCAGCAAAAAGCGCTATCTGGAAATCAGTTCCGAAAACAATGTAAACAGGACTATCTGAACTATTTACGTGTTCGTGAGTGGCAGGATGTTTACTTCCAGATTCACCAAGCGATGCGTGAAATGGATGCCAAGCTTAATCAAGAGCCGGGCAGCTACCAAGCGGTTCACAGCGCACTTCTCGTTGGTTTGCTGTCGCATATTGGCGTCAAAGACCAAGAGAAAAACGAGTATCAAGGTGCTCGCAATGCTCGTTTTCATATTTTCCCAGCTTCTGGTCTCTTTAAGAAGCAACCAAAGTGGATCATGTCGGCCGAGCTGGTGGAAACATCCAAGCTTTGGGGTCGTATCATCGCCAAAATTCAACCCGAATGGATTGAGCCGCTCGCTAAGCATTTAATCAAGCGTAGTTACAGTGAGCCGCATTGGTCGAAAAAACGTGCAGCGGTCATGGCACACGAAAAAGTCATGCTTTACGGGGTGCCAATTGTTCCTAAACGTTTGGTCAGCTACGGTGCTATCGATCCTGTCATTAGTCGCGAGTTGTTTGTTCGCAGTGCGTTAGTAGAAGGCGATTGGGAAACCAAGCACGCGTTCTTCAAGCAAAACCGTAAACTGCTTCAAGAAGTTGAAGAGCTCGAGCATAAATCACGTCGCCGCGACATCTTGGTCGATGATGATGAGCTGTTCGAATTCTACGATCAGCGTGTCGGCACGGAAGTCGTTTCCGGCAAACACTTTGATACTTGGTGGAAGAAAGCAAGTCAGCAAAATAAAGAGCTACTCAACTTTGAAAAAGAGATGCTGTTTAAGGGCGATGCAAGCCACGTCACGGACTTAGATTATCCGAACTTCTGGCATCAAGGTGGTTTCAAATTGAAGTTGAGCTACCAGTTTGAGCCGGGAGAAGATAACGACGGTGTAACCGTGCATATCCCACTCCCAATCTTGAACCAGATTGACCAAGATGGTTTTGATTGGCAGATCCCAGGTTTACGCCATGAATTGATAGTAAGTCTGATCAAAGCGCTGCCAAAAACGCTGCGCAAGAACTTCGTACCGGCTCCGAACTATGCCGATGCCTTCCTTGCTCGCGCTACGCCAATGGAAGCTCCATTACTCGACTCGCTGGAAAAAGAGCTTCGTCGAATGACGGGTGTTGAAGTGCTCCGTGATGATTGGAATCTAGAACAGTTGCCTGAACATTTACGCATTACATTCCGCGCGGTGGATCATCGTAATCGTAAGCTTAAAAGAAAATCGTGATCTCTACGAGCTGAAAGAAAGTTTGAAGGACAAAGTCCAAGCCACACTATCTAAAGTGGCTGATGATGATATCGAACAGCAAGGTCTGCATACGTGGAGTTTTGGCGAGCTGCCAAAAGTGTATTCTCAGAAACGTGGTGGTTTTGATGTCAAAGCGTACCCGGCGCTGGTTGATAACAAAGACAGTGTTGAGATTAAGCTATTCGAGACCGAAGTAGAACAAGAGCAGGTGATGAAAGAAGGTCAGCGCCGACTTCTGCTGCTTAATGTGCCTTCACCGATTAAATATTTGCACACCAACTTACCGAACAAATCTAAGCTCGGTTTGTATTTTAACCCCTACGGTAAAGTGTTAGACTTAATTGATGACTGTATAGCATGCGGTATCGATAAGCTGATAGAAGGACAGGGTGGTCTTGTCTGGGATGCTGATAAGTTCGAACAGCTCAAAGAGCATGTACGAGGTGAGTTGGGCGATACGGTAGTTGACATTGCTAAGCAGGTCGAAACTATTCTTACCACGGCATTTAACATCAACAAAAAGCTAAAGGGACGCGTTGATTTGACGATGGCCTTCGCGCTTTCAGATATTAAGGCTCAGGTTGAAGGTTTGATCTTCAAAGGGTTTGCGACGGAGTGTGGTTGGAAGCGCCTTCCTGACATACTTCGATATCTCAAAGCCATCGAAAAGCGTATGGAAAAGCTACCAATCGATCCAAACCGAGACCGAATGCACATGCTAAAAGTGGAATCAGTAACGCAGGATTACAAAGAGCTGCTTAACAAGATCCCGAAAGGCATGAAAATACCGGAGAACGTTAAAGAGATCCGTTGGATGCTCGAAGAGCTGCGTGTCAGTTATTTCGCTCAACAACTGGGTACGCCATACCCAGTGTCGGATAAACGAGTATTGAACGCTATCGATGCCTGTTGACCGTTATCTACTGGGTTAATTGCAAGAATTTTGAACTATGTCTCTGAGAAACCGCCAGGTTTTACCAAAAATTAAAACGGATGAGTTTCTCAAGATATATAGTGTGTGATCAA
>NZ_JYJK01000003.1 GCF_003263785.1 Vibrio variabilis | reverse complement strand
TTGATTATCCACAAAAGCAAACCCAAGTAATGAACGAGGGCTGGGCAACATTCTGGCACTACACCATTTTGAATCATCTCTACGATGAAGGTTTAGTGTCGGACAAGTTCATCCTTGAGTTTCTGCATAGTCACACCAGCGTTGTCGCGCAGCCTGCATACAACAGCCCATACTTTAGCGGTATCAACCTTATGCGCTTGGCTTTGCCATGTTCCAGGACATTAAACGCATATGTGAAGATCCAACAGACGAAGACAAAGAGTGGTTCCCTGATCTCGCGGGAAGCGACTGGTTAGAGGCGGTGCATTTTGCTATGCACAACTTCAAAGATGAGAGTTTTATAAGCCAGTATCTCTCACCTCGTTTGATGCGTGAGTTCAAGTTCTTCTCGATACTCGATGATGATCGTAAAAACTTCGTTGAAGTGTCCGCGATTCATGACGAAATGGGCTACCGACAGATTCGAGAAAAACTCGCTGCACAATACAACTTAAGCAACTTAGAGCCGAACATCCAAGTTTACAATGTGGATGTTCGAGGCGACCGTTCTCTCACTTTACAGCACGTTCCACACAATCGCATTCCTCTTGATAAGGGGCACGAAGAGGTGTTGAAGCATTTATACCGCTTGTGGGGCTTCGACGTGATTTTGGAAGAAGTGAAAGATTCAGGCCGACGAGAAATACTGGGGACATGCCCTAAACGGGAGCCATATAACGCCAGTATTTAACGAATCAGGTAACCCCTTATTCCCCTTAGGACGTGACCTGAGCCTAAGCGATTACTGCTTTGCAGTAATCCGCTTAATTTTTTCGGCCTGACTTTTAGTATAAGCGATATGGGAGTATACGTGATATAAAGGCGAAGGTAACAACTAGGTTCACTCATTTACGATTAGTATGAAGAAAATATTTTTGTCTGTGACAGCGCTGCTTGCTGCTCTGATCGCCCTACTCGCTTGGGTTTTCATTCCCAATCATGAACGTCTTGGCTCTCAAACCAATATCGTTACACTCAATGATGAGTTTACGGTTCAGGCCTATCGTGTGCTCTCTACCGATCCTGACGCCAACAGTAAGTTCGCCTACTTTATTGTCGCCGGAGAACACCCTTTAGATGAGAAAGCACCGTTCTTGGTCACGTCAGATCAGTTTGCTAAGATCACGGTCACTGGCGATCAAACCGTACAGATATCACTGCGTGGTCGTATTCATCAGTTTCATAACGATGTTTGGGCAGATAAAGGGAACGGACAGCTTGCGCGCTGGTTTATCAGCTTAGAAGCCAATTACACGCGATAGCTGCACTAAACAGAAAAACGACAGAACACAAACAAAAACAGCGACGTCATCGTCGCTGTTTTTCATTCTCGCTTTCATTGAGCTGCCAAGATAACCTTGGTTAAACAATCACCTTGATTAAACAATCGGGCGTTGACCTCGGTTGATCAGCTTCATCAGTACGTTATCCGCCGCATCACCCGCGACACCAGACAGCTTATCGGTCAGCTTTTTCTTTTGTACATAAGAAATCGCCAATACGGTTTTGTCTTTGCACGCTTCGATAACGATGTCATCAGAGGCTTTGATCTCATCAACCAGACCAAGTTCTTTCGCTTGAGTACCGAACCAGTGTTCGCCTGTCGCTACTTTATCAAGATCAAGTTCAGGTCTGTGTTCACGAATAAAGTCTTTGAACAGACCGTGAGTCTCTTCCAGCTCTTGCTTAAACTTATCGCGCGCCTTATCGGTGTTTTCACCAAACATGGTCAGTGTACGTTTGTACTCACCCGCTGTTAGCTGCTCAAATTCAATATCATTCTTTTTCAGAAGCTTATTGAAGTTTGGCAGTTGAGCAATCACACCAATAGAACCCACAACCGCAAACGGAGCTGAGACAATTTTATCGGCGATACAAGCCATCATATAACCGCCACTTGCCGCTACTTTATCTACCGCAATGGTCAGTGGCAGGTTCGCCGCTTTGATGCGATCGAGCTGAGAAGATGCCAAGCCATAGGCATGCACCATACCGCCACCAGACTCAAGGCGTACCAATACTTCGTCACCTTCTTTAGCAACCGCCAAAATAGCGCTCACTTCTTCACGTAGCGAGGCCACTTCTTTGGCATCAATGCTGCCGACAAAGTCCAGTACAAACAGATGCGGTTCGCGTTGGCTTTCTAGCGCGCCGTCTTTGGCGGCTTTCTTCACCTCTTTCTCACGCTGCTTGTCTTTCTCTTTTTGCGCTTTCTTTTCCGCTTTGTTGCGTGCTTTAAGGAACGCGTCATCGTGAAGGTGATGCTCTAGATGCTCAACGGTGTGTTTGCGCTGTTCAGTGAGGTTAGTCACCTCCAGCTCACCTTTCGCGGCGCCTGAGCGCCCACCTACCGACTTAGCAACAATGATTAACGCCACAATCGCGACGACCACTGTCACGATCTTGGCTAAAAATAATCCGTAGTCTAATAAAAATTCCAATGTCTTATCCCCTGTACGACGAATTAGTGTATTGTAACTAACTTGTCACGATTACCAACAAGAATTATACCCAAGGAAGTGTCACGTGGAATATTCAACCGCTCCTAACGCTTTGCAAGGCAAAGTGATTTTGGTTACCGGCGCGGGTGCCGGTATTGGTCGCCAGGCCGCATTAAGCTATGCAGAACATGGTGCCACGGTAATTTTGCTAGGCCGTAACGTTAACAACCTAGAGTTGGTTTACGATGAAATCGAGAAGCGTGGTTATCCTCAGCCCGCTATCATCCCGCTCGATTTAAAAGGCGCAACCAAACAAAACTATGTCGACATGGCAGAGACAATTGAAAGCCAATTCGGTCAACTCGATGGCGTTCTGCATAATGCTGGCGTACTTGGCACGCTAAGCCCATTCGACCAAATCGATGAAGAGACGTTTGATGACGTGATGCAAATTAACGTCAAGGCGGAGTTTCTGATGACGCAGGCTTTACTGCCAATCTTGAAAAAAGCAGAGGCGGCTCGCATCGTCTTTACCTCTTCAACCGTTGGTCACTCAGGCCGTGCGTTCTGGGGAACCTATGCAATCTCCAAGTTTGCGGTAGAAGGCATGATGCAAATTCTGGCTGATGAGCTAAGCGATACCGCTGTTCGCGTTAATGCGATCAACCCCGGTGCGACACGTACTCGTATGCGTGAAAAAGCTACCCAGGTGAAGATGCCAACACCCTAAAAACACCGCTGGATATTGTGCCGCTTTATGTGCATCTTATGGATCCAAGCGTAACGGATGTCAACGGTCAGTGTATTGACGCCCAGCCTAAGCGCTAACTCTCAATAACCAAGACCAATAAAAAAGCGGTTTACCTCAAGTTTTTCTAGTAAAAAACATAGGGTGCACCGCTTTTTTTCCGTCATTAAACCTAGCTTAATGCTGGTTTAGAAACTCTACTGCTTTGTCAGGAAAGTCAGTAAACAAACCATCGACTTTCACTTGATGATAGAAAATGTCCATCATGTCATTAAAGTCATTCGCATAGGCCGGAATACGTCCTTTATCGGCTCGAAATGTATAGGGATGCACTTCCAACCCGGCCTTTTTCGCACTCGCCATTAATGGCTTAACAATAATGTTGTCGCGTGTTGATGACGAGTCCACCAACATAGGCTTCCAAGGGCCAATCCCATCAGCAAAAGACGCCACCTTCTCCATGCCACCCGTTTCGAACATCCAGTCATAACTATAGGCTGCTTCACATCGCCTTGATAAACCATAGTTTCGTTCCAATCGGTATAAGCGATAAGCTGCACCAACTTCACATCCATGTTCATCTTCGGAAGTAATTGCTCATTGATACGTTTAAGCTCTAACGCATCAAAGCACTGCAAGTACACCTTGTCGTCGACCGAGTCATAACCGTATTGCTTGAGTACATTGAGCACCGCTATAGAGATATCTTTCCCCTCATGGCGATGAAACCACGGCGCTTTGATCTCAGGATAGATGCCAATGTCGTAGCCCAAGGTTTTGTTGAGCCCTTGAATCAACTCAATTTCCTCTTCAAGCGTTGGCACGGTAAAGTCAGACTTCCACATTGGAAATCGATCCGGGTAACCCGCAACTTTGTTGCCTTGCTCATCAATCTTAAAACCTTCCGTCACTCGTAAGGTTTTGATCTCGGCCAGAGTAAAATCAATGGCGTAATAGCGGCCATCGCTTCTTGCTCTATTCGGAAAACGAGTGGCCACATCGGTGACGCGATCTAGATAGTGATCATGCAATACCACTAAGCGATCATCTTTTGTCATTACGACGTCTTGTTCGATATAGTCCGGTTTCATCGCATAAGCGAGCGCCTTGGCTTCTAACGTATGCTCCGGTAAGTAACCTGACGCACCACGATGGGCGATCACTAAGGGTTTCGCTACAGCGCTCATCGATAAGCAAAGCGCAGCGGCAGAGACAATGAACGTATTGGTTTTCATCAAAACTTCCTTTTTGGTTCTATGACAGCGCCTGTTTTTCTTCCAGTTTTGCTTCTTGTTGCTGTGACTCCTTAAGCTTAGCCTCATGGTGCGCTTTTTCGCCCAATAACGCGTACGTTAAGCAGATGATAGAAACAATGCACGAACCCACTAGCAAGATGAAACCACCGTCCCACCCGAAGTGATCCACGGTATAACCAAGTACGGCATTGGCCGCCACTGCGCCGCCTAGATAACCGAATAGCCCTGTCAGGCCTGCCGCTGTCCCGGCTGCCTTTTTAGGTGCTAGCTCTAGAGCATAAAGACCAATGAGCATCACGGGTCCGTAAATCAAGAATCCAATCGCGACGAGGGCCATCATATCCACGGCTGGATTGCCCGCTGGGTTAAACCAATAAACCATGACGGCAACAGTGACGAGCGCCATGAACAAGATGCCTGCTGGAGCGCGTCGGCCTTTAAATAGCTTATCCGATATCCAACCACACAAAAGTGTTCCTGGGATACCCGCCCACTCATACAGAAAATACGCCCAAGATGATTTATCTACCGAGAAGTCTTTGGCTTCTTTCAAGTAAACCGGAGCCCAGTCGAGCACTCCGTAGCGAATCAAATAGACAAAGGCGTTAGCAATCGCAATCGACCACAGAAGCTTGTTCGAGAACACATATTTGAAGAAGATTTCTTTCGCCGTCATCTCCTTCTCGTGTGAGTTGTCATAGTCATCTGGGTAGTCTTGCTTGTACTCTTCAATAGGCGGCAAACCACATGACTGCGGCGTATCACGCAAAGTAAACCAGATAAAGATAGCAACGAGAGTGGCAAAAAAAGCAGGAACATAAAAAGCGGTGCGCCAATCATCGTTAAACGCCCATAGGCCGAGAATAAACAGCGGACCAATTAATCCACCGCCCACATTGTGCGCCACATTCCATACCGAGACGATTTCACCCCGCTCTTTGCGTGACCACCAATGCACCATAGTGCGCCCGCAAGCAGGCCATCCCATGCCTTGAAACCAACCGTTGAGGAACAACAGAATAAACATGGCGGTAATACTGCCCGTCGCCCAGGGCATGAAGCGAAGCAGAACATCACGATCGCCGACATTAACAAGCCAGCACTCAAAAAGTATCTCGGATTTGAGCGATCGGATACGCTGCCCATCAGGAACTTGGAAAGTCCGTAGCTATCGATACGGCCGCCAGCGCCACACCAAGATCACCCCGGCTGTAACCCTGGTCGATCAAGTATGGCATGGCCAAACTAAAGTTTTTACGGACTAGGTAGTAACCGGCGTAACCAACGAATATGCCGATAAACAACTGCCATCTTAAACGTGAATAGGTGCGGTCGACTTGGTCGCCCGCCAAACGTTCAATATGTACCTTGGGCTTAAATATTCCGAACATAGCTACCTCATTATTGAGCGATATAACAACAACGCTCGAACGAACAAATTAATGCTCGTTCGAAATTTATCGCGAGTGTATGGGAAGCGAAAAAGAATATCTGTGACCCAAGCCGCAGCAAGTAAATACTCAACTAAAACCATATAAGTAAGGTTAAGTATTTGGATCGCCGTTCAATTTTCACTAGTTTTAGTTACTATCCAATTCAACGGCGGACTTAGATCGCTATGAGCGAGTGAAATGATGCTGTGCTAAAAACTCAGCAGCGACAGCAGAGCCGTGTTCGTAGTCTTCTAATATTTGGTCTTTTTGGCTCAACAAGCCCTTCGAAGAGAGCTCGTGTCTTGGTTGAATGTGCCAGAGATTGACATCTTCCGGTGGGGATAATAAAAACTGCTCAACTTCTGCGTGGTTGGCATAGTGTGAGACCAACATATCAAGATGACTGGTGCTGCTGCGACTAAACGGGGTGCGCTTGTTCTGAATATCAATGAGCTGAGCCAGTTTTTCGTTATCTTGGATCCACTGCTTTAAGTTCAGTTTGTCCCCTGCCATCAATTGATACTGCTCTCGGTAAGACGCCAAGCGAGACTCAGTCAGACGCTGATAATCGGCCTTCATATTGGCGACTTTTTCCGAGAACTGCTTTTGAAACTCAGTCAGCTTCTCCTTGGTACCAGACACTTTAAGATGGCGAATATGGGTCTCAAGACCGGCTTCCAGCTCTTTCTTCCACTTTTCCAGTGATTCTCGCACCGGTGACATGACGGTGACGGGCTTTTTGGGCTCTGGGATGGTGCTGATCACGACCATATTATTGATGCCACGACGATAGGACTCCTCTACTGGAATCGTCGCCGATACCCACCATCAACCCACTTCTTACCGTCAAACTCAATATCATGGTAATAGAGCATTGGGATCGCACAGGTTGCTCGCAGTACATCAAACCAATTATCCGCAAAGATCGGATAGTAGTAATCTTTAAGCTCTTCCACATCGGTAATACAAGCAAGGGCGACACGATCATCACCAAGGTTTTGCTTTCCTCTTTCCAGATCGAGCGGAAATTCACCACTATTGACGAACTCAAACGCCCAATCCAGATCCATTGGCTGCTGCTTTTGTAAGAACTTATTCATATCGAAAAAGCGCTCACGGGTGGTGTAGTTGAGAATAAAATCCAGCCCGATCCCACGCTGTTTCGCAACAAACGAAGAGACATTCAACGCCCCAGCTGAGGTGCCAATGTAGAGCGAGAATGGATCGAAATCGGCGTCGATAAACTTATCTAGCACGCCAGAAGCAAATGCCCCTTTTTGCCCGCCACCTTGTACTATCAGCGAGTATTTTTGTTGTTGATTGAACACGCCAGCTTTCTCCACATTCTGCTTCATCACGTCCTGCTTCTCCACGTCCTAGTTCTCCGCTCTATTCAGCTATAAACGGTCGTCATAGGTTGAGATTAAAATATTTGCTCTACTGTTTACACTATTTTTTTGTTGGCTCTTATCTCTTATTTGTCACTAACCTTTTGTTTCTGCTCGCTCTGTAATCAAACAGCGTCATTGTGTCTTCATCAAGGCTTGCGGCGGCGATGAATTCTTATATACTGTATATACATACAGGTATTTTATTATGCATGAATTGATTAGTGATTTACAACGCAAGCAACTGATTTGGAAAGGAAACCGAGTCGACTCTCCCGGCGAGTATCAAGCGACCGGTTTTCCCGAACTCGACCAACGCCTTGGTGGGGGCTTTCCGACTTCTGGCGTTATTGATATTCAATCACAGCAAGGTATTGGCGAGCTTAGATTATTGATGCCTTATGTACAGAAACACGCGGCACAACGACTGTTCGTACTGATTAATCCTCCGGGCTATTTGTGTGCCGAGTATCTCTATGCTCAGGGCATCGCTCCGTCGCAAGTACTTTTGATCTATCCAAACTCTCCTCAACACGCGCTTTGGGCTGCAGAGCAATGCTTAAAAAGTGGCGCATGTTGCGGCGTCTGTCTATGGCATAGCGGGATTGAGATCCATCAAGCGAAGCGCCTTCAAGTGGCAAGTGACATTGGTCACTGTCTACAGTTTCTGTTTAAACCTGAACTCAACCAAGGTGATTCACAGGTCTTTTCTTTGCCTGTCTCGCTCAGTCTGACTCTAGCCCCACACGATATGGGGCTGTCGGTTTCCATTACCAAGCGTAAAGGTGGTTTTGTACGCGACCAGTTCGTGATTAATATGCACGACCGCTGGCCAGAGCTTACTCGCACTCACCAAACTAGCCCTTCAACCGTGGTTGCATTTCCAATGCGCCAGCAAGGATAGTCGATGTTGTTGTGGTTATACCTACATTTTCCGACCTTGCAGCTCGATACTTTGTTCGCATCATTTAAGCAGGCGCAACCTAACGCGGCGGATAAACTACAAGAAGTACTCGCTGTCGCTATTGTCGATGGTCGTCGGCATACCGTTGTACAAGCCAATACACACGCATTAGAGCAAGGCGTGACATTAGGCATGGGACTTGGCAGCGCTGCGGCGCTTTGCCAAGACCTACAAGTGCACCCTTATGACAGCGATGTTGAAGCGCGCCGCCTGCAAGACATTGCGCAGTGGCTCTATATGATCACCTCGGATATCTGCCTGTGCCCTCCCAATGGTCTGCTGCTTAAAGTCACCAATATGCTGTCACTTTACGACGGCATCGAAAACTATTGGCACGCTTTACAGACGCACCTCGCGCATTTAGAGGTACAGACGCACTACTCAACCGGCGTATCGCCCTATGCGGCGATGCTCATGGCAAAACAGGGGCGTAACTGGATAGAGTCCAACCGAGACAAGCTCAATGAGGCACTCGCACGCTATCCACTAACCTGCTCTGAACTGCCAACCAAGCAGGTCGAAAAATTACAGCGCGTAGGGATCCAAACGATTCAAGATCTACTCGGGCTGCCACTCCCTGATATTGCCAAGCGCTTTGATATCGACTTAGTCAATTATACCGGCAGGCTTACTGGGCAATTTAAACACCCGGTTGATTTCTATCATCCACCAGAACATTTTCGCCAGTACTTAGAACTGCTGTTTGATATCGAGAACGTCGACTGGCTGCAGAAGCCTTTAACGCGCTTATTCCGACAATTAGAAGTATTTCTTAAGCTAAGGGACAAGGTCGCATTTGAACTGTCACTGACGCTGCATCAACGTGATCACGGTGATAAATCGGTGAGCTTTCACTCGGCGCAAGGAGATTATCTGGCTGAGAAATGGCAAGCCTTATCCGCCCTCACTTTGGAAAGCATTCAACTAGACGGCGCGGTGAGCGGTTTGACTCTGAGCATAGTACGCGCTGATGAAGTGCAGGTGCATGAACACGATCTGTTTAGCGGAGTAAAAGGTCGTCAAACAGCGCTGGAGCTTATCTCCACACTGCAAGCAAAGCTTGGGCAACATAGTGTCACCTCATTAACGCTCACCGATGATCCAAGACCGGAATACGCCACCCAACCCAGCGCCCCGACCGCGACGGAATCACCTAAGGTAAACGCTCACTTACCGATTAAGCTGCGTCCAAGCCTGATGTTTAACTCGCCAATGCCACTGGAACAAAAAGTCAGTGTGGTCGTTGGACCCGAGCGTATTGTCAGCGGCTGGTGGGATGGCAACCCAGTAAAGCGTGATTACTATGTGGCACGCAGCGAACAAGGCCAATGGCTTTGGGTGTTTCGCACCGAAGACAAGCAGTGGTTTATCCACGGGCAATTTAGTTAATCCTTAATTCGTCAATCAGTAGACCGTTAACCATGAAGTACGCTGAGCTTTTTTGTCAGAGCAATTTTTCCTTCCTTACCGGCGCCTCCCATGCGGAGGAGTTGGTGCTGCAGGCCGATTTTTTACAATACAGCGCCATCGCGATAACCGATGAATGCTCGGTTGCGGGCGTGGTACGCGCTCACACGGCCATTAAGCAGCACGACTTATCGATTAAGCAGATTGTCGGCAGCATGTTTTGGCTCAATAGTGAGTGCCAATTTCTATTACTGTGCCCTAGTCGTGAGGCGTACGCTGAGCTGTGCCGCATCATTACGAACGCGAGGCGTCGCTGTGAGAAGGGCGAGTATCAACTCTCAGAATGGGACGTGATGTCGCTGCGTCACTGTCTAATCATTTGGCTGCCTTGTGGCGATGAACGCGACCTCAGATGGGGGCGCTGGCTTGAGCAATATCACGCTCATAGGCTTTGGATTGGTGTGCAGCGTCACCTTAATTCTCATGAACATAAATACCTTGCTCATTGTGAATCACTGGCCGTAGAACTGCAGCGCCCTATCACGGCGTGTGGTGGTGTATTGATGCACACCGCGACACGCTTGCCACTGCAGCACACCTTAACCGCTATTAAACTCAACACGTCTATCGATAAAGTATGTGGTCACTTACTGGCAAATACCGAGCGTAGCTTACGCCCTAAGGCCAAGCTGACTAAGCTGTATCGTGAAGAGTGGCTAGAAGAAAGTATCTACATTGCCAGCCTATGTAAGTTCAAGTTAAAAGAGCTCCAATATGAGTACCCTAGCGAGCTGATCCCCAATGGCAAAACACCTATGAGCTATTTAAGGGAGTTGGTCGAACACGGTAAACGACTGCGCTTTCCTGAAGGGGTGCCTACGGAAGTTGAGCAAACGATCGAGAAAGAGTTATTTCTTATTGAAGATCTTAAGTACCCATTCTATTTTTTGACTATTCATGACATCGTCATGTTCGCTAAACGGCAAGGGATCCTTTATCAAGGTCGTGGCTCTGCAGCTAACTCCGTGGTCTGTTATTGCCTCGAAATTACCTCCGTCGACCCAAGACAGATCTCGGTACTGTTCGAGCGTTTTATCAGTAAAGAACGTAATGAACCACCTGATATTGATGTCGACTTTGAGCACGAACGCCGTGAAGAGGTTATTCAATACATCTATCAAAAATATGGCCGTGAGCGCGCCGCGCTAGCGGCTACGGTGATCTCTTACCGGTTTAAAAGTGCGGTACGCGATGTGGGTAAAGCGTTAGGCGTTAGTGAGACTCAGCTTGATTACTTTATTAAAAACATCAATCGCCGCGACCGTTCACAAGGGTGGCAAGCGCAATTGGTCGAACTAGGACTAAAACCTGACTCTCTCAAAGGGCAGCAATTTATTGAGCTCGTCAACGACATCACCGGCTTCCCTAGACACCTATCTCAACATGTCGGTGGCTTTGTGATTGCCTCTGGCCCTTTGTATGAGCTCGTGCCGGTAGAGAACGCCGCGATGGCTGAGCGTACCGTCATTCAGTGGGATAAAGATGACCTAGAGAGCTTAGGGCTCCTTAAAGTCGATGTGCTCGCTTTAGGTATGCTTACCGCCATTCGTAAATGCTTCCAATTGGTTGAGAAGCATTACGGCCGCAAGCTGAGCATCGCTGATATTACCAGACTTCAAGACGACCCCAATGTCTATGGCATGCTGCAACGTGCCGATACTGTTGGGGTGTTTCAGATTGAATCCCGCGCGCAGATGAGTATGTTGCCACGCCTAAAGCCAGCAACCTATTACGATCTCGTGATTCAAATTGCCATCGTTAGGCCAGGCCCCATTCAGGGCGATATGGTGCATCCGTTTCTGAAACGTCGTAATGGAGAAGAGCCCGTTTCTTATCCCTCTGAGGAAGTCAAAGCCGTACTCTCACGCACATTAGGTGTGCCCATTTTCCAAGAGCAAGTGATCAAATTGGCAATGGTCGCAGCAGGGTTTACCGGTGGTGAGGCTGATAAACTGCGCCGCGCGATGGCCGCTTGGAAGAAGAATGGCAACTTGGCCAAGTTTCGCCACAAGTTGATCGACGGCATGCAGCAAAACGGCTATCAAATCGACTTTGCCGAGCGGTTGTTTGACCAGATCTGTGGTTTTGGTGAATATGGCTTTCCAGAAAGTCACTCTGCGTCATTTGCGGTGCTGGCCTATTGCAGCGCTTGGCTGAAGTATTACTATCCTGAGGCCTTTTACACCTCTCTGCTGAATAGCCTTCCTATGGGCTTCTATAGCGCTTCACAATTGATTCAAGATGCTAAGCGACATCAGGTCGATATCGCGCCAGTCTGTGTCAATCGCTCGACGTATCATCACTATCTAAGACAGACTGCCAAAGGGCTGACACTGCAGCTGGGATTTAGGCAGATCAATGGATTAAGTGAGCAGAGCATTCAAAAACTTCTGCAGCATAGGCCACCAGAGGGTTTTCGAACTCCAACGCAGATCAAGCAACTCGGACTCAATCGGCGTGAGCTGGAAACTCTGGCCTCAGCCAATGCACTCCAATGTATCTCGGGAGATCGCTACGCCACACGCTGGGCAATGATGGACAGCTTAGATGACTTACCCCTATTCCAGCACAGTGCTCAATCGGCAATTGCGGATCCTTTACCTTACAAGCCTTCAGCCATTGAAGATATGCTTGAAGATTTTTCATCGATGAATGTATCACTGAACAAACACCCTATCACCCTGCTCGATGAAGCAGGCAGGCTTGGCCGCTTCACCCGAATGACAGAACTAGTCAACAAAGACCATCAAACTCTGGTCACGGTAGTGGGGATGGTCACAGGTAAGCAATCACCGGGTACAGCAGCTGGCATCACCTTCTTCACGTTAGAAGACGACACTGGGAACATTAACGTCGTAGTATGGCAAGCCACCGCTAGGGCACAAAAGCAGGCCTATCTCACCTCAAAGATCCTCAAGGTGAAAGGCATATTAGAGCGTGAAGGCGAGGTCACGCATGTCATTGCGGGTCGACTTATTGACATGACAGAGCAGTTAAGTGAGCTAAAAGTACAGTCTCGTGAATTTCACTAGTCCAGCGCTTTTTACAGAAAGCAAAAATACAAAAGCGGGAACCGACGTTCCCGCTTTTTTTAAATCGCATGGACTAAACATCCACTTTTACTGCCGCTTCCGTACGTCTTTTCTTCCATTCCCTGTAGATGAGTAAACTCAAAGTCATTACGACCTTAGAAGTTAACCAAATCATTCTGATGGAACAACCTTTAGCTGGTAGTAAATTATATTGCGCGTATCTAAGAGTAGACCCCATTAGATATCATGTAATTATAGACCAAACCTTACCGTATGTCGTACATTAATTTACAACGCGAAATTATAGGTCGCGACGAATACGCTGCTGAACCACATCCACCAGCAAATCCGGTTGGAATTTAGAAATGAAACGATCGCAGCCTACTTTCTCCACCATCGCATCATTGAAGCTACCACTGAGTGACGTATTTAAGGTGATAAACAGATCTTTCATGCGTGGATCGCTTCTCACTTCATGCGTGAGTTTGTAGCCATCCATTTCTGGCATTTCGGCGTCGGTGATCATCATCAGAAGTTCACTACACACATCAATACCTTCATCACTCCACTGCTTAAGTAACTTCAGTGCCATAGCACCATCAAAACACTCGATAATTTCCACACCAAGCTGAGCCAGCGTCGCTTTGACCTGATGACGAGCCGTGGATGAGTCATCAACAATCAAGATTTTCTTACCCGCCAAATGGGGTAATAGAGCACGATCTAAGGTTTCTTCGGAAATGGCAATATCGTAGTCGATGATCTCAGCCAACACTTTTTCAACATCAATGATTTCGACCAGACTTACACTATCCGCTTCTTCAACTTTAGTGATCGCGGTGAGGTAATTAGAACGTCCGACGGTGCGCGGTGGCGGTTGGATCTCAGTCCAAGCGGTATTAACGATATTCTTCACTTCACCGACGAGGAAGCCCTGAACAGTGCGGTTATATTCGGTGATAATAAGGTTTTGTACAGCCTCTTCCTGTAAAGTAGGAAAACCAATCGCACGACGCAAATCAATGACCGGCAGGGATTCACCACGTAGGGAGGCAACACCACGGATGCTGGGATGTGAGCCAGGAAGCTGAGTTAAAGGAGGCAACTTAAGCACCTCTTTAACCTTAAAAACATTGATAGCAAAAGTCTGGCGACTGTTCAGCGTGAACATCAACAGCTCAAGTCTATTCTCACCCACTAACTGGGTACGCTGGTCAACAGAACTCAATACACTCGACATGAGGCTTCCTTGGCAAAAACGATAACAATTTCTTATCTCATGATATCGGCAGGAAGCACAAGAAGTTTACTGTCTGAACAAACAAAAATATGACCGTCAGCAAAGAGTGTGAAAAGCCTTACCCTTCAATAACTTTCATTAGCAACAGGCCATCGTACAGTGCTTGTTTCACCAAAGCCGCTCCTGGCATCGTCGCTTGCTTATAAAAACGTGACTCGACCAATTGCAGGTCTTCGGTATAAACCGGCAAACTTTGATTGGCGATGCAGCTCTCAATGGCAGGATAGAGAATGTCTTTTGCCTGGTTGATGACGCCACCAATCAGCACCTTCTCTGGGTTGAACAGGTTAATCACAATCGCAATCGCACTGCTAGGTGCTCGCCAAGCTTTTCAATCACATTGATGGCAAGAGCATCACCTTTTACTGCCGCTTCGCAAATCGCTTCTACCGATATTTCTTCACATTCGGATAATATCGATGCTTCACCTTTTGCCAGTCGCTGAGTCACTTCGTCGCGGATTGCCTGAGAACTCGCGACCGTCTCAAGACACCCAGTATTGCCACAATGACAATCCTTGCCTTGGCGATTGATCTGGATATGGCCTAACTCGCCAATGTTACCGTGACGCCCTTGCAAGACACGACCATCTAGGATAATACCTGCACCAAGACCATGGTGAATGGAAATCAGCACTGAGTTATCACAGTCCTGAGAATGACCAAATAAGTTCTCAGCCAGCGCCCAAGCTCGGGTGTCATTTGCCACAAAGACGGGCAATCCAGTGACTTTGAATATCTCTTCGGCAACGTTAAGGTTCTTAACGTTGTAATGCGGCATCTGCAGAACGATACCCTTGTCAGAGTTCACTAAGCCCGGAAGCGTAAGTGCGATACTGGTGACACGATCGAGCTGCTCGCTGTAGCTTTCGAAAAAGTCTTCTATCTCATACAGCAGACGAGCAAGCACGTCTTCTTGATCCACTTCATGAATTTCTATTTTGGTATCAATAAGAACATCGCCGCCAAGCTCGTGCAGCGCGATAGATAGGTAACCACGGCCTAGACGCATAGAGAGGAATTGCCAACCTTGATTGTTGGTCTGTAAACCAACCGCAGGGCGGCCTCGGCTGGTTGCTTCTTGAACCGCCGTCTCATGAATTAGATGTGCTTGAATGAGTTCTCGCGTAATTTTTGTGATACTCGCAGGGGCTAAATCACTTAATTTAGATAGGTCGATACGCGAAATAGGCCCAAATTGGTCTATCAGTTTATACACACGACCAGCATTGATCTGCTTGATATGATCAATGTGCCCGGGTTGAGCCATGTACATTTTGAACTCCAAAAAACAACAACCTGTTAATTTTTTTACTTTGCGAAGTAATTGTGAAGCAGTTTATAAGATTGCCGTGACAAATATCACGCATATCGATGGAACTTTGGGGCACGTATCAAGTTACACTCACAGGGGTCGTCACAGTTTGCGGTATAACTGCTCAATTGTTAACCAAATGTTTTTAATGGCTTGTTGCGTTAGATGGCACTTATTTAGCACCAATTAATAACTTACGAATTTGTCAATACCCAAATGGGTTAGCTGGCTTGGTGTGGTTGCCAAAGATCATTATTGCTACTGGTCAGTGCTTTGTGTTGCTTTGCAAAATTATAGTTTTCTACAAAACGGAAACCGGCGTCTAAACCGACTTGATAGTCATGCAGTATGTCATCAACATCACTAAGAAGCGAGGACGTTTTTAATGGTTGATCAGGCGCTATTTGCCAGATAAAGCAATCATCAGGAGGGTTTTTTATAAATTCACTGGTTAACGAATACGTCTGGTAGTGCACCATCAGCATGTCCGCAAGACCTGAATCAAAGCGTTCACCAAACCAGTGGCTAAGACGATAGATATCTCCGGATCCAAATAGCCAACGGCCGCCATTAAGAAGTTTAAGTTGTTCTGCGTGCTTGAGTGAGCTGGCTTTTACCTTACGACTTTCAAAAAACGCTCCCCAATCACCTGACCATTGATCGACTTTATCCTGCCATTGAAGTTGCAGGTTATTCAACGAACCTCTAAACCAAGTGGGCGATTCTATGGCAACAGGTTCGTCCTCAACAAGCTTTGGCTCTTCAGTAACATACTGCTCAGTTCGAATAACGATAATACTGCGGCACTCTTGTCGCCATGCTTCTTGAACAGGAATGGAAGCCGAAACGCCCCCATCAATAAACTCATTTCCTTGGTGAGCGACGGTGCCTTCAAACAAAGTAGGAATGGCGCTGGTGGCCATCAAAACTTGGTACCAATCCTCTTGAAGCATGGGCAGATAGTGATCTTTTAACGTATTCACGTCGGTGGTCGCCGCAAAAGCGCGCCGATGCCCCACGACTCGTCGCCCCATATCGATATCGAGTTTGTATGGATAATCACAAATCTTATCCAGTGCCCATTTCAGGTTGAGGTATTGCTTACGACGCATAAAGCGAAAATAAATGAAAAAACTCAGGGGCTGTTGTTAAGTCGAGGATGAATGACTTACCAAGTTCGGCTTGACGGGAAAGGAATGCGCAGATGTTTAACGCCCCTGCTGACGTGCCGTAAAACTCATCAAAAGGGTCGAAATTAGACAACAAAAAGGCGTCGAGCACACCTGAGGTGAAGATGCCACGTTGACCTCCACCTTGTGCCACTAACGCCGTTTTCCCGTCTACATATTTACCAAATTGTTGATAGTCGATGACGGTGCGGGCATTGGTTACTAAGCCTGCGTTCGCCATATCGTTGTCTAAACTGACAAGATAGCGATAGCACCAAAAGCAATAATCGTACTAAACGCAATAGTTGTGATGGTGAGTGCTAACTTTAGATCGTACTCCATAACCTCTCCTTTTGTAACATTTCAGTTACCATTGTGACACATATTTACAATCTTAAAATAACCATCTAAAAATTATGGCGTTAGGGTCACACTATGATTAAAACTAGTAGAAGAAATGTGATTTGAAAAACAGATATTCTGTTTAGGAGCAAGAAAATGCATTCATACCGAGTTGCACTAACGACGAAAGCGATGATGTTTACCGCAGCGATATTTAGCATCAACAGCAACGCCAGCGTTATGGTGACGCCTTTTATTGGCTACTCGTTGGGAGGCGCGGCAGAAACCGCCGATGGCACCAGCTATGACATTTCCCCTTCAGCGAACTTAGCATTAGCTGTCGAGTTCCCATTTCGAAATGGCAGAATGGGCGCTTTCTATTCAAGGCAAGACTCATCACTTGATACGCTCAATCTTGATACCACTATCCAATATCTGCAATTTCAAAGCAGTGCCGAATATCAGGTCGGAGAAAATACTCAAGCTTATATAGGTGCCGGATTAGGCGCCTCTCACACCTCTGGGCAATGGACAAAATCACATACAGGTTTTGCAGCAAGCATCTTTGGTGGTGTTGAATATTACCTAACCAAGAACCTAGCCATAAATGGGCAGCTTCGCTGGCAAGGCACGGTAGTCAGTAATGACTCCGTGTCTATTTGTAACCTGCCGACTGATGATCAGAGCTGTTTTATCGCGTTTAAAACCAGTTGGATGAATCAAGTGCAGACGAACCTTGGTTTAAATGTCAAATTTTGACGAACCTGCAATCGAGATAACGCACATTTACAGCACAATTGCGTAACATATTAAAAACAAAGTACTATTTACTAAAATTAGACCTTTGCACCAGGTTTTATATTAACTGCCGTAGCCTGTCGCTGTTCGCACTCGCCACCACAGGATATATCAATACTAAACCTATATATTGAAGCTTATAACTCTATCCACACCACCTAGTAACCACACAAACTTTATTGCTATTAATAATTTGCACCGTTAATCTACCTCTTAATGAGTAGATATTTATTTCAATATATCCATTCAAAAATAACTATTACCAATAGGAAAGACCAGATTTACCACCAATGTAAAAATATTGCTTCAACATAATAATTTAATTCAACATTATCCTCTGGAAGGAATGAAAATTGATGCTAAACACTTTGCTTGGTGAATTATTCTGAATTTGACAGACACAAGATTACAGATGACACAAAGGAATTCACTATGAAACGTGAACAGTGGGGATCCAGAGCTGGATTCATACTTGCGGCAGTAGGATCCGCAATCGGTTTGGGGAACATTTGGCGCTTCCCATATATGGCCTATGAAAATGGTGGGGGTGCGTTTTTTATTCCCTACCTATTTGCCATGATCACCGCAGGTATTCCATTTATGATCCTTGAGTTTAGCATGGGTCAAAAATACCGCGGATCGGCTCCCAAAACCCTCGCAAAAATTCATTCTAAATTTGAATGGTTAGGTTGGTTCCAAGTTGGCGTTGCCGCAACCATTGCCGTCTATTACGTCGCAGTTATTGGCTGGGCCATTTCCTATTTTGGCATGTCATTTACTCAAAGCTGGGGAACAGACACCAACGCTTTCTTCTTTAGCGAATATTTGCAGCTCGGCGACAACTCACCAACGAGCCTGGGTTCTATTCAATGGAAGATTGCCGGTTCGATGGCGATAGCTTGGGCAATTACCTATGCCGCTATTGCCGGTGGCGTGAAGTCTGGTATTGAACGTGCAGCAAAAATTATGATGCCAATTCTATTCATCATGGTACTGCTGCTTATCGCTCGTATGGCTTTCCTTCCTGGTGCTCTAAACGGTATTAACTACATGTTTGAGCCCGACTTTACCAAGATTTGGGATGTAAAAGTTTGGGCAGCCGCGTATGGACAGATTTTCTTCACCTTGAGTATCGGTTTTGCCATTATGCTTGCCTACTCTAGCTACCTTCCTGAGAAGTCTGATATTACCAACAACGCTTTTATGACGGTGCTGATTAACTGTGGCTTCTCAATTCTGGCAGGTATCATGATCTTCTCCGTACTCGGTTATATGGCACAAGAACAAGGTAAGCCACTGACGGAAGTGGTTACAGCTGGTGTCGGTCTGGCATTTGTCACTTTGCCGGCTGCAATCAACTTGCTTCCAGCGCCTTACATCTTAGGTCCACTGTTCTTCTTCGCTTGGTGATCGCGGGACTAAGCTCACACATCTCTATTATGGAAGCCGTGACTTCTGCTGTCATTGACAAGCTAAAATGGCGTCGCAACAAGGCTGCGACCATTATCTGTGGTGGTGGGTTTATTATCTCGATGGCGTTTGCTACCAATGGCGGCTTGCTGTTGCTAGACCTTGTCGATCACTTTGCCAACAACGTAGGCATTGTTACCAGTTGCCTAATTGAAATCGTCCTAATGGCATGGCTACTCAAGATCGCCGATGTACGTGACTACGTGAATAAGATCTCTGATTTTACTATCGGCACTTGGTTTGACGTTTGCCTTCGCTTTATCACGCCAGTGATTTTAGCCATCATTGTTGCGACCAAATTTGCCACTCTCATTTCCGAGGGCTACGGTGGCTATGCACAATCTGATCTACTGCTTTTAGGCTGGGGATTAATGGCACTTCTCGCTGTTGTTGGCATTGTCATTAACATCACTAGCAGCAACACAACATCGAAGCAAATTAAAAAGCAAGGAGCGTAGTCATGACCGCAAGTGCAATCTTTATGATGATTTTAGGCCTCGGCATTACTTGGGGCGGCGCGTCCTACTGTATTCGAAAGGCTATGAGTAAACAGTAATGGATAAGCATTAATAGTTAAAAGGCCAGCGATGAATGAATCGCTGGCCTTTTTGATTGGTCTTTAAAGTTGCTACTTATGACGCTCTTTAAGCTTGTTTACCACATCATTCATCGACAAGCCTTGGTCTTGTAACAGCACCATCAAGTGATAGATAAGATCGGCAGATTCACACACTAGCTCATCCTTGTCACCCGACGTTGCCGCAAGCGCGACTTCAACGCCTTCTTCGCCCACTTTTTGCGATATACGCTTGGTGCCGCGGGCATAGAGGCTCGCGGTATAAGAAGATTCCGGATCCGCATCTTTTCGAGCGGCAAGAAGTTGCTCAAGCTGATGAAGCCACACCATTTGCGACTCCTCTTGAGGATCGCCATCAAAACACGTTGTCGTACCGGTGTGGCACGTAGGGCCGATTGGATCGACCTTGACTAGCAAGGTGTCATTATCGCAATCCAAAGAAATGTTCTTTAACTGAAGGACATTTCCTGACGTTTCACCCTTAGTCCAAAGGCGAGATTTGGTGCGTGAAAAGAACGTCACTTGCTCGGTATCCAACGTTTTTTCAAGCGCTGCTGGGTTCATGTAACCCATCATAAGAACTTGGCTAGACTGAAAGTCTTGGACGATCGCTGGAACCATACCGTCTACTTTTTCCCAGTCGATACGCTGTGTTAATGGGCTATTTTCTGCAAGAACGGCTGTTTGGCTCATAATCTGATCTCCACACCTTGTTGTTTCAAATACTGCTTTAGCTCACCAATATTGATGATCTGCTTGTGGAATACCGATGCCGCCAGTGCGCCATCAACGTTAGTTTTTTTGTAGGCTTCTGCAAAATGCTCCATAGCACCCGCACCACCTGATGCGATAAGCGGTACGTTACACACCTCGCGCACCATATTGAGCTGCTCAATATCGTAGCCATTGCGAACGCCATCTTGGTTCATCATATTCAGAACGATTTCACCCGCACCGCGCTTTTGTACTTCCTGAACCCAATCACGAGTTTCCCATTTAGTCGCTTTAGTGCGCGCTTCATCGCCCGTAAACTGGTAAACCTGATACTTGCCCGTTTCTTTATCGAAATATGAGTCGATACCCACAACGATACACTGCACACCAAACTTATCAGCTAAATCGGTAATAAGCTCAGGGTTAGCAAGCGCTGGAGAGTTGATGGACACTTTATCAGCGCCAAACTCAAGAATGCGCGCCGCGTCTTCTGCCGATTTAATACCACCAGCAACACAGAAAGGGATATCAATCACTTCCGCAACACGCGCGACCCAGCTTTTATCAACCACGCGGCCATCGCTAGATGCGGTGATGTCATAAAAAACCAGCTCATCAGCGCCCTCTTCCGCGTAGCGAGCGGCTAACGGTACGATGTCACCAATGATCTCGTGGTTGCGAAACTGAACGCCTTTAACCACTTGTCCGTCACGGACGTCCAAACAAGGAATTATTCGCTTAGCCAGCATTGGAATGCCTCCTCTGCGGTGAACTTACCGTCCAATAGAGCACGGCCAACAATCACACCCGATACGCCAGTGCCTTTCAGCGCTTCAATATCCGCTAGACTGCCAATGCCGCCCGATGATTGGAACTGAACCTGTGGGTATTGCTTACATAGGTCAACGTATAGCTCAACATTGCTGCCCGCTAGCGTGCCATCACGAGAAATATCCGTGCACAATACATGCTTAAGACCCACTGTTAGGTAATCATCAATCAGTGCTTCAATAGTGACGCCAGAGTCTTCTTGCCAACCAGAGATCGCCACTTTTCGAGTACCGTTCTCATCGATATTAATATCCAGCGCAAGCACAATACGCTCAGCACCGTATTTTTCCATCCAGCCCTTAACTAGCTCAGGCTGTTTCACGGCCGTAGAGCCCACCACGACGCGCTGCGCACCCGCTTCAAGCAGGTCGACAACATCTTGTTCACTTCGCACGCCGCCGCCAATTTGAATGTTAGCCGGCGTACCCGCGAGCAATTTCGCGATAAGATCGAGCTGGCGTGCCGTCGTATCTTTAGCACCGGTCAGATCTACAAGGTGCAGCCAGTTTGCACCCGCTTGGTGGTACAAGTTGAACTGCTCAACAGGATCCACTTTGTACTCGGTCACTTGGCCATAGTCGCCTTGGTAAAGACGCACTACTTGTCCTTCAATAAGGTCTAATGCAGGAATAATCACGTTTCAATCCTTTAGCCTCACTGCCTTGTGAGGCGTCATATATCTGTTCTATTTAATGCAAAGCACTTGCTTGGCAAAAGCGGCGTTATACCAGTTCTAAGAAGTTCTGAATCAGCTTGAACCTGCTTTCGAAGAGCGTTCTGGGTGGAACTGAACGCCATAGTAGTTACCGCTCTGAATCGCTGCGCTAAACGGGTTTCCGTAATCACACTCCGCGATAGTGTAGTCGCCCACTGGCATACCGAAGCTATGGACAAAGTAGAAGTACTCGCCCTCTTCAATACCGGCAAAAAGTGGGTTTCCCGGAGTCGCTGTCACGGTATTCCAGCCCATGTGCGGCAGTGGCAAGTCACCTGTTTCTAGACGTCTTACTTCGCCTTCACATAGACCTAGACATTCTACAAGCTCATCGGCCTTTTGGCCTTTCTCTTGAGAAAGCTTACCAAGCAGCTGCATGCCAAGACAGATACCAAGTACAGGCTTTTCAACCTGTTTAACTAGCTCGATGAGATTACGCTCTTCGAGGTTTTTCATTGCTTCACTAGCCGTGCCGACGCCTGGCAAAAACAGTTTATCTGCCGCTAAAACCACTTCTGGCTCTTTGGAGATAACGACTTGATAGCCCAGACGCTCAATCGCAAACTTAACCGAAGAAACGTTGGCGCAGCAGTATCGATAATGACAACATTCTGGGTGGTCATTACAAGACTCCTTTACTGCTTGGTAGCTCATTGCCTTCCACTTTGATCGCTTGACGAAGTGTGCGGCCAAACGCCTTAAAGAGACTCTCAATGATGTGATGGTCGTTGTCGCCAGAAGAAGACAGGTGCAGCGTACACGCTAGCGTATCTGTCAGTGAACGGAAGAAGTGTACGACCATTTCTGTCGACAGGTCACCCACTTGCTCACGAGAGAACTGCGCATCAAACTTAAGATAAGGGCGGCCAGACAGATCCAAACCACACTGCGCCAGACACTCGTCCATTGGCAGGCTGAAACCAAAACGGCCAATACCGCGCTTGTCACCAAGTGCCTCTTTTAGCGCTTGGCCTAATGCCAGTGCCGTATCTTCAATAGTGTGGTGATCATCAATGTGCAGATCGCCTTTCACAAGACACTTCATCTGGAAGCCGCCGTGTGTGGCAATTTGATCCAGCATGTGGTCGAAGAAACCCATACCGGTAGAAATTTCGTTACCACCTGCTTCATCAAGATTTACGAACACTTTGATGTCGGTTTCTTTCGTGGTGCGTACCACTTCCGCTGTACGGGCTTTCACAGTGAGATCTTTTAGGATCTGCTTCCAGCCCATGGTTTCAGGGTTGTACTGAATACCGCGAATCGCCATGTTCTCCGCAAGTTGAAGATCCGTTTGACGATCGCCAATCACTGCTGAGGTTTTGAAGTCTACCTTGCCGCTTTGTAGATACTCTTTAACAAGCCCTAGCTTAGGCTTGCGGCACGAGCAGTTGTCTTCGTCAAAGTGCGGGCAAATCAGCACATCATCAAACTTAACGCCTTGAGACTCAAAGATCTCCATCATCATGTTATGCGGAGCATCGAAGTCAGCTTGTGGGTAACTGTCAGTACCCAGACCATCTTGGTTGGTCACCATCACTAGGCGGTAGCCTGCATCTTGCAGTGCTAGTAGGCTTGGAATGACGTATGGCTCAAGTTTCAACTTGTCTAGACGGTCAACTTGAAAGTCCACTGGCGGCTCGACAATTAACGTGCCGTCGCGGTCAATAAATAAAATTTTCTGTTGGTTGCTCACTCTATAAATCCTTTTTCTATTGCACCAGTGCTTAAGCGGCACTTTGTTCTAATTGGTTGCGGATGAATGCCAAAGTTTTTTCACACTCATCGCGATTTCCCACACTGATACGTACACAATTTTCGATGGGTGAATTACGCAAAATAATGCCGGTGTCCCATGCGGCTTTAAATAGCGCATCACCGTTGTCAAATTTGACCAACAAATAGTTACCCCAGCCTTCAAATACCGTCACGCCGGAAATCGTTGATAAACCGGCCTGCAAATACGCGCGATTGGCGTTGAGATCCAACACTTGGAACTTAGCGCGAGCTAAACCTTGTTCAGAAAGCGCCTGCTGCGCAATTTCGGCAACAGGAATTGGCACGGGATATGGTGCAATTACTTTAAGTAACACGTTGATGAGTTCTTCATTCGCCAATGTGAAACCGCAACGAAGACCCGCTAGTGCAAATGCTTTTGACAGTGTGCGCAAAATCGCGAGGTTTGGGTATTTAGCCAGAAGATCAACCGTTGACGCTTCAGGACAGAAGTCGATATATGCTTCGTCCATGACCACGATGGCCTTGTCTTTAGTCATCTCAAGAAGAGAGACGATGTCTTCTCGGTTAACTAAGTTGCCTGTCGGGTTATTTGGGCTACAAACGAACACCAGCTTAACGCCATCTAGGTTTGCTTCAATCTCTGGGAGATTGAGCTGCCAATCTGCGGTTAACGGCACGGTTTTGCGCTCGACACCAATGGTTTCTGCGCTGATGGCATACATGCCATAAGTCGGCGGACAGTAGAGAATGCTGTCTTCGCCAGGCTCACAGAAAGCACGAATCAGCAGTTCAATGCCTTCATCGGCGCCACGTGATGTTAGCGTTTGCTCTGGCTTAACACCTGCATAATTGGCGTAGGCTTCAATAAGCTGCTTTGGCTGACATTCGCTGTAGCGATTAAGGCGAGCAAAGTCAGTTTTGTATTCATTGTTGAACGGCGATTCGTTGGCGTTCAGCCAAATATCACCACTACCGCCGATTCGACGCGCAGACAAATAAGGCGTCAATTGTTGAACTTGTTTACGAGCTAGTTTTTCCATCATCCACTCTCCAGTACTCTCCAAACTAGGCTTTTTGCGCGTTGAGCTTCTCTACACGAATCGTCACAGCACGTTTGTGGGCGTCTAGGCCTTCAGCTTCCGCCATAGTCACAACGGTAGGTGCCAAACCTAGTAAGCCATCAGCACTTAACTCTTGAACCGTCATGCGCTTTGAAAAGTCCGCCAAGCCGAGGCTTGAGTAGGTGCGAGTGTAGCCATAGGTCGGCAAAACGTGGTTAGTGCCTGATGCGTAATCACCTGCAGACTCAGGAGACCAGTCACCTAAGAAAATAGAACCAGCATTGTCCAGCAGAGGCAAAAGCTCACGTGGCTTTTAGTCTGAACAATCAGGTGTTCTGGGCCATAGTAGTTGGAAATCGAAACACATTGCGTCAGCGACTCTGCAATGATAATTAAGCTAGAACCCAATGCTTTTTCAGCGATGTCAGCACGAGATAGTTGCTTGAGTTGTCGCTTCACCGCTTCTGTGACTTGGTCGGCAATGATTGGTGATGGGGTCACCAGTACTACTTGAGAATCTGGGCCGTGCTCAGCTTGGCTCAATAGATCCGATGCTACGAAATCTGGATCCGCCGTTTCATCCGCGATAACAAGAACTTCTGAAGGGCCTGCTGGCATGTCAATCGCCGCGCCACGGAAGTCATTACTCACTTGACGCTTCGCTTCGGTCACATAAGCGTTACCAGGACCAAAGATCTTATCGACTTTAGACACGGTCTCGGTACCGTACGCCATAGCGGCAACAGCTTGGCCGCCACCGACATTGTACACTTCGTCGATTTTGCATAGCTTAGCAACGTACAAAATCTCATCTGCAATTGGCGGAGGCGAACAAAGTACCACTTTACGACATCCTGCAATCTGCGCTGGTACGCCAAGCATTAATACCGTCGATGGAAGCGGTGCACTGCCACCTGGAATGTAGAGACCGACTTTATTGATAGGTCGAGTCACCTGCTCACAAACTACACCTGGTTGTGTTTCCACACGCAGAGCTTCTGGGCGCTGCGCTTTGTGAAACTTAGCAATATTGGAATAGGCTTGTTCAAGTGCTTGCTTCATCTTCTCAGATAAGCGACCAGACGCCGCTTCAATCTCTTCAGCAGAAACTCGAATCGATTCCGGACGCACGCGGTCAAACTTCTCAGTAAGATCAAGCAGCGCTTTGTCACCTTCACTACGAACTTGATTAATGACCTCAGTCACGGCGGCCGTAATGTTTGCACCTTCAGTAATAGCCGGGCGCTCAAGCACGGATTCTTGCTGAGATTGACTTAAGTGTTGCCAAACTACCATTCTCATCGATTACCCCATCATCTTCTCAATTGGAAGGACAAGAATAGAGCTTGCACCCAGTTCTTTAAGCTGCTCCATCGTTTCCCAGAACAAGTTCTCTGTGCTCACTAGGTGAACCGCTACGCGCTCTTTATCTGTCGATAGTGGCAAGACAGTTGGGTCTTCTGCACCAGGAAGCAATGATTTAATTTGCTCTAATTTCTCAACTGGCGCGTGCAGCATGATGTATTTAGACTCTTTCGCCTGTTGAACACCTTGCATACGAGTCAGAAGCTTGTCGATAAGTGCAAGTTTGTCAGCATCAAACTCGCCCATACGCTGAATAAGTGTCGCTTTCGAGCGGAAGATGACTTCAGCCTCTTTTAGGCCGTTCGCTTCAAGCGTCGCCCCAGTTGAAACTAAGTCTGCAATCGCGTCCGCAAGGCCTGCACGCGGCGCAACCTCAACAGAGCCAGTTAGCATACATGCACTAAAGTCGACGCCTTGCTCATCCATGTACGCTTTAAGAAGTTGTGGGTAGGTGGTGGCGATACGTTTACCAGCAAGATCTTGAGGGCCGTTATAGGTCTCGTCTTTATCAATGGCGATAGATAAGCGGCAACCACCAAAATCTAGACGGCGAAGTGTTTTGAACTCATTTGCCTCACCCAGTGCTTTACGGTCAAGGCGCACTTCTTCCAGTTCGTTCTCACCGATGAAGCCAAGATCCACCACGCCATCCATAATTAAGCCAGGGATGTCATCATCTCGAACAAGCAGAAGATCGATTGGCATATTTAGTGAGTGTACAACAAGACGTTCACCCATCACGTTGAACTTAACACCACACTTTTTCAGCAGGTCTTGGCTCTCTTTACTTAGGCGACCCTTTTTTTGAATCGCAATTCTTAGGCGTTGTGTTTGCATTGCTGTATCCCTGTGCAAATTATTGATTTTGAAATTATAAAACGAAAAAAACCCTCGGGAGTTTTGGTCTCCCGAGGGTTTCATTCTTTAAATCTTAAATCGAACCTCCGAGAGTTTTACCTAGCTCTCGGGTATGCAGACATCTCCCGAAAGACTAAGCTGGGTGATGGTAATGATGATGAATTTTCATATCAAAGTTTTGCATACTTATTACTGGGTTCCTTTGTATCTGTACCCTCACACTAACTAAGCTCATGCCGATTTTCAACCCCTATTTTCCAGATCGTGCTAATTTTTTTTTGTACTCGCTAATTAGTATGGAAATAACTGCCCTTACGGGATGTCCCTAAGCAATAAATAAAAAAAAGGAGCCCAATTTTTGGGCTCCTTGAGAAATCAAATGATTTGCTTACACGTTTGCTTCTTTCGCCATTCTTGCCTTAGAAAGTGCAGACAGCACGAAACATACAGCAATAAACGTCACTGTAGCCGCCGCAAAAGAAATCGCGACTGACGTTGTCATACCAAGCGTAATAAAGCCAACACATGATACCAACGCAACAGATAGCGCGTATGGCAACTGCGTCGATACGTGGTCAATGTGATTACAACGTGCGCCCGTTGAAGAGAGAATCGTTGTATCTGAAATTGGCGAACAGTGGTCACCGAACACAGAACCCGCGAGTACCGCACCTAACATAGGCAGCATCATTGCAATATCTGTTGCGCCTGCCATGTCACCTGCAATTGGTAGCATGATGCCGAATGTACCCAAGATGTACCTGTAGAGAACGCCATCAGGCCAGACAACAGGAACAGGATAACTGGTAGCCAATGTACATTGATGTTGCCTTGTACTGTTGACGATAGGTACGCACCTGTCTTCATGTCACCGATAACGGAACCGATAGACCAAGCAAAGAATAGAATAAGAATGGCGCCAAACATGGATTTTGCACCAATCCACATGGTCGTTGCGATATCAGCAGCAGACAGTTTTTGTTTAACAACCGTAAATACCGCCGTTAGAAGACCTGCAGAACCACCGTAAATAAGCGAAGTGCCTACATCGGTATTTTCAAATGCACCAAGTAAGTTAAATGCAATACCATCCGCAGCCAGAGCTTGGCCCCCGGTGTATATCATCGCAGCAATCATAGCGCCGATTAGAACTAAGATAGGCAGTACTAGGTCAGAAACAGAACCAAAATCGCTTTCTTTAATATCCAGCTCTTCATTCAGTTCATGCGCTTCTTTTGCGTCGTTCTCTTTATCCTTGTCGAAACCAAGACCTTGTTTCGCGTTCAGCTCATGCTTGCGCATTGGACCCACATCAAGTTGGAACCAAGCAACGGCAAATACCATCAAGAGAGCAAATACCGCGTAGAAGTTCATCGGAATAAGGCGAACGTAAGCACCAATTGCGGAGTATTCTGTAATACCGTGAGCGACCAAGATACCGCTAACGATAGTCATGATGTACGCACCCCAGCTTGATGCTGGCATGAGCACACACATTGGCGCGGCAGTAGAGTCAAGAATATAAGCGAGCTTCGCGCGTGATACGTAGAAACGGTCAGTAACAGGACGAGAGATCGCACCGACTGCTAGGCTGTTAAAGTAATCATCAACGAAAATAAATACGCCTAGAAATGCTGCCAGTAGCTTTGAACCACGCTTGCTTTTCACACGAGCCTGCGCCCATTCAGCAAAAGCTTTAGTGCCACCTGACAGCGTCAGCAACGCAGTCATCATGCCCAATAGCAATAAGAAGCCAACAATACTCATATTCCAAGTATTCAGGCCACCATCTTCAATAACCACACCAGAAACGGTGTCGAACACATAACCAGCAGCGTTGACTGCAGAATAGTCATTGAGTAAGAAGGCACCCAAAACGATACCAACACCCAAAGACAGTAAAACGCGACGGGTAATAATAGCCAAACTCAATGCTACGATCGGCGGTAGCAGTGATAATGGTGATGTAGCAAAATCGATTAAATTCATGATCTTCAAAAACCAGTTTTTATTATGGTCAGAGATCTACTGCAGACATGCGTCAATAGACGAGAAGTCCAGACGCAAACGTTGAACTAAGCGAAAGGGAAGCGAACACTTCACCCAACCCTACAGTAGCGCTCCATAGTTTAACAATATAATAGACTATGGCAGTGTTGTTCCTTTCGAAGACAACCCCAGCGAGGAAGATTGATGGTCTTTCTCACTTCGGCGACAATGCCTTTCATCACCGTTCATTGGTATCACCCCAACGATGGTTACTGATCATTATCGCGCCTCTACATCAAGAGAAATCATTCACTAGTCAGAGCAACTAGAGTGAAATAATGTGCTTTCTCTTGCATTAGGTGCGAGCCATTGTACTTATGAAATCGTCAATTGCAACATGAATGATGTTACAACTTGGTAAAGAATTGACTCTGTTTGTGAACATCGCAGTATCAAAGCTATCTCGATGCATTTTAGCAAGCTCAATCACACTACTAGCGATTTATGCGACGTAATCCATATTGTTTTATAAACTCTTCAATGACATTGCAGTCATAAATACATCAGTTGTAAGTTGAATAATTACTTTATCTCTATTGATACACTCTACAAATCGAGCTTCTAGTACAATATGCAACAAAGTCCAAAAATTTAATGGCTTTTATGAAGAAAGATTCACAATTGAATCAATATTGCGCCAATCTTTCCCGAGCGCCAGGTTTTGAGCACGTTAATCATCATCAATTATCAAGTTTTTGTAAGAATTCTTATTTTTATTGTTTTGACACGATGAAAATATTGTCAATTTTAAATTTGATGTTTATTATTAATCGAAACCAAATAAATAACTCATGGGAATGTCATGTCTGAATTAACTAAAACTCTACTTAATATTCGTAGCCTGCGTGCATTTGCTCGTGAACTTACTCTTGAGCAACTGGAAGAAGCACTAGAAAAACTCACCACTGTTGTTGGTGAAAGACAAGAAGCGGAAGCAGAAGAGCGTGCAGCAAAAGAAGCTCGTGAAGCGAAACTTAGCGAATACGCACAAATGATTGCTAAAGATGGTATCGACGTTGAAGATCTTATTGCAGCGCTTTCTGGTGAGTCTAAAGGCAAAACAAAAGCTAAGCGTGCTCCACGTCCTGCTAAATATAAGTATGTAGACGCAACTGGTGCAGAAAAAACTTGGACAGGTCAAGGTCGTACACCTTCTGTTATCCAAGCAGCACTAGACGCAGGCAAATCTCTAGAAGACTTTGAAATTTAATTCAAAGCCCTTTAGTCATTTATAAAAAAAGCGCCAATAATTGGCGCTTTTTTTATCTTTCCCAATAAGCCTCTTCAAGGCTGTCTTCTCTTTCGGGTAAACCTCTAGAAAGGCGTGGTGAGTGCTGAACCAATACTTCGTAGCTTGCACGGTTCGAGTACTTACACACTTGTGAGAACGATGAATACGTCAAGAAAGTATGCTGGTGCTTGCTTGAGTTTGGCACATTTTCTTTATGGTATTTATTAGCTGCCATATCATGTAGCAATGCAGACAACGCAGCATCACCCGCACCATTAGTATTCTTAATCTTTTCTGGGCCGCCCATATAAGGCGCAATATGTGAATAAACTTTAATAGGATTATCACAGGCATCTTTAACCGCTGGTCGACTAAATTCAAAACGATTAAATTCAGCAATACAACCAGGTAAAAGAGGCAAACTCGTTTCACGTTTAGATGCATCTTCTGTGTAACCCGCCATGTACAATCCGACAGGACCCGCAGTACAAAGTACCAAATCAACCCAATCAAGCGCTTTATCTGAAGCGGCTAGTGGATCTTTTTCACCGGTGAGCGCTTCCGCTTCATCTTCATTCATTGCAACAACAGAAACATGCTGTTTCAAGAAATCGCGCCAATATTCAGGATCGTCCTGAATAACAAAGCGTGTACCGAGCGTTAATACAACAGGAACATTATATTTTTTGGCGTACTCAATGGCTTGCATCGTTGCTTCTGGCATTGGGTCGCCATCTTTACAGCGCACCAAATACGCGGTTAAAACCAAAGCCGACGCTTTTTTGAAGATTTTTTCAGGAATACTGTCTGCGCGAAGATGGTTCATCTGCCCTTCACTGATAGCAAAAGTGCGCTCGCCATCTTCAGTGATCAAGGTAAAGCAGCGACCAATTGCCCCTTCCACACCTTGAAGATAATTAAGATCCATTCGGCTAGACGTATTACAAAGATAGCGGTAACCATAGCTACCAATCTTAATATCAGCACTCATAACACCAAGCAGTACCGATTTATCGTCTGCTAAGACAGAGTAATTGTGCAAAGTATTACCAATGGTTCCACCAGCGTATTCATTAGTGATCAGCTCTTTTTCCTTCAGCTCGTTATATAAAGCTTCCGCCGCTTGGTCATCAATCACCAACGAATGCCCTTTACTTAGGCCAAACTTATCGATCACACTGCTGTCAACTTTTGCTTCAATGTCTACTAATGTTTGGTCAATACCAATGATGTGCGTGCGGGACATTTTTTTACTGACCTGCGATTGGCTAACTAGCAGATCTCGCTCATGGACAGGGAAGTAGTGCTTTGACTTTCTTTGGCCTGGGAATTTCATACGGTTGTCTTCGTCATAAGTAAATAAGAAGGGTTAAGGGCGGCGATTCTACCTCTGTATAGATTACCTCGGCAACATACGCAATTTTAGCAAACGTTTACGTATCAATTTTTTTGTCATAAGCCTTGTTTTTCTCCCAATCAGGACGCACTTCAGGTGTTTATAAAAGTGTGATTCAGTTCGCGGAACTGTATTGCTGGTTTGGTTTCTGCTAGAATCGGCGTCCAATTTAATTAGGTGGTATTTATACATGTCTGATAACAGCCAAAAGAAAGTGATTGTCGGGATGTCCGGCGGTGTAGACTCCTCTGTTTCTGCCTATCTTCTGAAACAGCAAGGCTACCAAGTAGAAGGCCTGTTCATGAAGAACTGGGAAGAAGATGATAACGAGGAATACTGCACAGCAGCGGAAGATCTTGCCGACGCACAAGCGGTTTGTGACAAGCTAGGTATCCACCTGCATACGATCAACTTTGCGGCTGAATACTGGGACAATGTTTTCGAATACTTCCTTGCCGAATACAAAGCGGGTCGTACGCCAAACCCAGACATTCTTTGTAACAAAGAAATCAAGTTTAAAGCGTTCTTAGAGTTTGCAGATGAAGTGCTAGATGCTGATTATATTGCCATGGGGCACTATGTAAGCCGCACCTTCCCTGAGAACGGTGAAGCGCCACAAATGTTACGTGGCCTAGACAGCAATAAAGACCAAAGCTACTTCCTTTATACGCTAAGCCACGACCAAGTTGCTCGCAGCTTGTTCCCAGTAGGTGAGCTTGAGAAACCTGAAGTACGACGCATTGCTGAAGAGCAAGGTCTGATTACGGCCAAGAAAAAAGACTCTACGGGTATTTGTTTTATCGGTGAGCGCAAATTTACAGACTTCTTGTCTCGCTATTTGCCAGCACAACCGGGTAAAATTGAAACGCCTGAAGGCAAAGAAATCGGTGAACACCAAGGTCTTATGTACCACACGCTTGGTCAACGTAAAGGCCTGCATATTGGCGGCCAAAAAGGCGGCGGTGGTAACGAAGAGCCTTGGTACGTTGCAGAGAAAGACCTGAAACGTAATGTCCTTATCGCGGTACAAGGTGCTGATCACCCACTGCTAAAATCTAATGGACTTCGCGCTTCGCAACTACACTGGGTCGATCGTCAAGCGATCACGCAGCCGTTACAATGCACAGTGAAAACCCGTTATCGTCAACAGGATATTCCTTGTACTATCATTCCTATCGACGATGAAAACATTAAAGTGATCTTTGATGAGCCACAAGTCGCAGTAACCCCAGGTCAATCTGCGGTATTCTACAGCGGCAATGTTTGTCTCGGTGGCGGCATCATCGAAGAGCGCATCTAAACACAATTCGCAGATTATTTTCTTAGGAGAACTACGTGGCTAATACACTTTATGACCGTACTATAGCGTTTGCAGGGATTTGCCAAGCCGTTGCCCTCGTTCAACGTGTTGCTAAAGACGGTTACTGTGATTCAGACGCGTTTGAAACCTCAATCAAAGCGATCACTAACATGAACCCGTCGAGTACACTCGACGTGTTCGGGATCGAGTCTGATCTAAAAATTGGACTCGAGTGTCTAGTGAATGGGATCGACAGCACCCCTACGGGCAGCGAAATCACCCGCTATATCATTAGCTTGATGGCTCTAGAGCGTAAACTAAACTCTCGCAACGATGCTATGGCGCAGCTTGGTGATCGCTTGCAAATGGTTGAGCGTCAACTTGATCACTACGAGCTACTCGATGAGCAAATGATCAGCAACCTCGCCAGCGTTTACTTAGACGTCATCAGCCAATTGGACCTCGCATTCAAGTGACCGGGACTCCAGCGGTACTTCAGCAAACCTCGACTCAACAGAAAGTACGCGCTCTGCTACTGTCTGGCATTCGTAGTGCTGTTTTATGGCGCCAAGTAGGTGGTAAGCGCAGACACTTAGTGTTCGGACGCAAGAAAATGATTGAACAAGCACAGATTCTGCTTGCTCGTATGTAATAGACAACGGTATAGCGACTCGAGTCACTATTACTCATACGAATCACTGTAAACTCGCACCCTGTGCGAGTTTACTTTTTCTACCAAAATACATTTAGCGCAAACGTTTGCGCAATGTTCGTGACAAATGCCGCAGTTATTGGTATAAAGCTCACGAAATTTAGAAACCCAATTCAGGAGAACATCATGGAACTGTCAGCATTGACTGCTGTTTCACCAGTAGACGGCCGTTACGGTAGTAAGACAACTGCACTTCGCAGCATCTTTAGTGAGTTTGGCCTACTAAAGTACCGCTCTATCGTTGAAATTCGTTGGTTGCAAAAACTCGCAGCAACGGATGCAATCAAAGAAGTTCCAGCATTCAGTGCAGAAGCGAACCAGTTTCTTGATGAACTAGCGGCTAACTTCAGCGAAGAAGACGCAGCTCGCATTAAAGAAATCGAACGTACAACGAACCACGACGTTAAAGCGGTTGAGTACTTCCTAAAAGAAAAAGTAGCGGGTGTACCAGAGCTTCACGCTGTAAACGAGTTCATCCACTTCGCTTGTACTTCTGAAGACATCAACAACACGTCTCACGCGCTCATGCTTAAAGAAGCTCGTGACACCGTTGTTCTTCCTGAAATCCGTAACATCATCGACGCTATCAGCAAACTCGCTGAAGAGTACCGTGATATTCCACTGCTTTCTCGTACGCACGGCCAGCCAGCATCTCCGACTACCATGGGTAAAGAGATGGCGAACGTTGCTTACCGTATGGAACGTCAATACAAGCAAATCGAGTCTGTAGAAATCCTAGGTAAGATCAACGGCGCAGTAGGTAACTACAACGCTCACCTTTCTGCATACCCTGAGCTAGACTGGCACAAGTTCAGCGAAGAGTTCATCACTGAGTCTCTTGGCGTAACTTGGAACCCATACACAACTCAGATCGAACCACACGACTACATCGCTGAGCTATTCGATGCAATTGCACGTTTCAACACAATTCTGATCGATTTCGACCGTGACGTTTGGGGTTACATCGCACTTGGCCACTTCAAGCAGAAGACCATCGCTGGCGAAATCGGCTCTTCAACCATGCCGCACAAAGTTAACCCAATCGACTTTGAAAACTCAGAAGGTAACCTAGGTCTAGCAAACGCAGTATTCGCTCACCTAGCACAAAAACTGCCTGTTTCGCGCTGGCAGCGTGACCTTACTGACTCAACAGTACTTCGTAACCTAGGTGTTGGCTGTGGCTACGCGATCATCGCTTACACATCTACGCTTAAAGGCATTAGCAAACTAGAAGTAAACCGTGAAGCGCTTCTTGCTGAACTAGACAACAACTGGGAAGTATTGGCAGAGCCTGTACAAACAGTGATGCGTCGCTACGGCATCGAGAAGCCATACGAGAAGCTAAAAGAGCTGACTCGTGGTAAGCGTGTTGACGGTGAAGCGATGCGTAACTTCATCGACGGCCTAGAGCTTCCAGAAAACGAGAAAGAGCGTCTAAAACAGATGACACCAGCGAACTACATCGGTCAAGCTATCGAGCTAACTGACAAGCTGTAAGGCTTGCCGACTCAGCTTAGCGATAGCGCTAGTTAGAGTGCAAAACAGAACGGCGGCGATAGTGATGTCGCCGCCGTTTTTACGTTTGTGCACTAGCCTCTTATAGTGACAGAGCCACAGATTTTGAAAAGCTTCTGTTCTTGAAAAACTACTGCTTTTGAAAAAACAGGGTTATCGTACCCACTTCCATACCGAACTTGCGGATGCTAGTTAGGTTAAATAAATGCTTGTCATCTTGGCGGTACATCCAATCGTCAAACGCCACCGTGTACGTTGAACCGTCGACTTCCAATTCAAAATCGTATTGCCATCGCAGCGCGTTACCGACTACCTCTCCAGTCGCCTCACCGATGATGTCATCCGCGCGGCCTTTGTAGGTTCCGTCAGCCAGTCTGTCTATCGTCCAAATACGCTGATCGAACTCGCCATCGTCGAACACAAAGTCCTCAATCAGAGTGATCTGGTCTCCCTGCACGGTTCCAACGATCACGACTTCAAAGCGGCGAGTTTGTTTGTCGGTGTAATCTTGCACCATCCCCCAAGCTTTAGTTTCACCTTCAAAATACTCAAACAAATTGAATTCAGGATTAGAACCTTGATAGTCCTTTAAATCCGCGCTGCAAGCACTGAGCAGTAGGATAAAAGGAAGCATCAAAGATGAAGCCAACCACCGCATACGTTTCATTATTATTCCTTATTAACGATTCATACCTATCAGCTGGGCGCGCAGCTTAGGATATTGAGTATTATTGCCTAGCCAAATAGACAGAAAGCCATCATTGAGTGACTCGTCCTCAATACGCCCTACTTTCTGCATCGGTTTGTCACTGTTCAAATAGTAGAAATTACCTGTTGAACCGTCGGTCACGTAGATAAGCTGATGACCATCAGCAACGCTTGGGAAAATATCATACAGCTTGGCGATCCATTGGCTCCGAGTCGCTTTGTCGACACCCATTTTCTCCCATTGGTCGAGCGTCGCTTCTAAAAGTTGCTCTCGGCTAATGTCACGCTGGTATTCAATGCGCAGCGCGATAGGATGAGGGGATACATCGTTGCCCAACGCATAAGTGCCTTGAGGCGCAAGCAGCTGTGAGCGGTAAATATCAAAGAAGAGCCATGACAGCTGTGCCTCGCCGACGACTTTCCATTGTCCCCAACCTTCATAACTCACCGGTCTATCGCTGGTTGCAGAGGCGTTACCTACCGCCAACGCTAAACATAATCCAAGTAATACTTTAGCTTTCATGACTCACCTTCCGCTCCGAGTATGTGCTCAATCGAAGCACAACGAACACGATGGCAACCCATTGCAAGAAAAGTAGCGCCATCATCGTAAAAATAGAAAGGTGTGTATCCACAGCGCCGAGTTTAAACCCTGCGAAGTAACTCAGCGCTCCGGCCACACCACCCACTATTACTACGATGGAAATCGGATAAGAAGTCAGAAAACTAGCAAGAAAGTACGCATACCAAGCAAAAATAAGCCATAGAGCCACCAGCCAAATTGGAAGCAGCGCTGAATCAAAGACCAACACGCCAGTCAGTGCATTTGTGCTATCCACAATTAAACCAAGGCCAACAATGGCACCCCAGATGGGCAGTGACAGGTTGAGCTTGTTAAAGGTGGTCACAACAGTAATTGCAGCAAGCGCAAGTGCGAGCCATTGAAACCGCTCCTGACCCAATACAGATAGCGCCCACATCAGCTCGAACCAAGTACTCACTATTAACAGCTTCCAACCACGACTCATGACCGCTCTACTCCATTTAGCTCTAACTATTGGCCGCGTTGAAACGTGATATGGACGGTACTGATACTCTTCGCTCTAAAGCCACCTTCACAGTAGCAGAAGTAGTAACGCCACATACGGATAAAGCGCTCATCGTATCCAAGCTCACGCACCCGTGTTAACGCCGCTTCGAAACGAAGGCGCCAATCCACAAGAGTTTTCGCATAATCTTGACCAATGTCGAATAAGTCGCGGACGATCAAATCCGTGTGCTTGGTGGTGTTTGACGTTAGCGCAGTTATGGAAGGCAAGAAGCCACCTGGGAAAATGTATTTCTGAATAAAGTCGACATTGTCAGAATAATAATCGTAGCGCTGATCCGCGATGGTAATCGCTTGTATCGCCATCAAACCTTTTGGTTTTAGTAGCGATTGGCACTTTTTAAGGTAGGAAACTAAAAACTGCTTACCCACCGCTTCAATCATTTCAATGGACACCAGCTTATCGAATTGCCCCTCTAGTAGGCGATAGTCTTGTTTTAGCAGGATGATTTTATCCGCCAGTCCCTCTTCAGCCACTCTTTGTTGGGCGTACGCATACTGCTCTTCCGAGATCGTGGTCGTGGTGACACGGCAACCATAATTTTTCGCCATGTAAATCGCCATTCCGCCCCAACCCGTGCCAATTTCGATCACATGGTCACTGGGTTGCAGTTTTAACTGCTGGCATAAACGCTCCATTTTGTTGATCTGCGCTTGCTCTAAGGTATCTGTATCCTGCTGATAGATGCCTGAGGAGTACAGCATTCGCTCATCGAGGAAGGTTTCATAAAGGCTGTTCCCCAAGTCGTAGTGCGCCTCAATGTTCTCTTTCGATTTAGAGACCGTGTTGCGATTCACCCAGTGACCGAGTTTGTACATAATACGGGTCAGCAGGCTCGATTTATCTTCGATCGAGTCTAACGCGGCAAGGTTGAGCGCCATCAACTCCATTAGTGCAGAAAGGTCTGGGCTCTCCCACCAATCATCCATATATGCCTCGCCGGCGGCAATGCTCCCGCCCTGAAGTAAGCGTCGGTAAAACTCGGGGTGTTTGACTTCGATCACCGCAGCAGGCTCGTTAGAACGCGGTGCACCGAAACGCTCCTCCACCTGACGATTGCTCTCACCGTCGCTAGAAAAGCTCTCGATGATGGTTAATGTGCCAATTTCCAGTTTCTGTAAACAACTAAAAGCCACACCTTTAGCGGTTTTTTGTAAGCCAGTGAGCGTCTTTGGCACGTCTAGGGACGTGGTTTGTAACATTGGAATTCTCCCTAATTCTTAGAATTCGATTGCTGCGAAAATTCGTTATTGTTCTTTCCTGGGTGGTCGTATATTGGCACCCCTTTTCGCCAAAGCTTAAAGGCGTGCCAATAGATTCCAGCCACCACTTTTACGGCCATTATTGGTGTTTTGACCAATTGTTTTAACAAAGAAGATGACGTGAACGGCTGCGCTTTCATTTGAAGTGTCGCGTCAAAGACTTTATTGGGTTTATGACACTCTAAATGAACAAATACCCTGTCACTCAAAGGTTTCAGCTTCCAGTGATAACGTTGGTCAATCGGATTAAACGGTGAGACGTGAAACGCTTTGTCATGCTGCCAATTAACGTTTTCATCGCCAGATTCAGCGGCAATGGCGTAATAGTGCCTTTCATTCCAGGGCGTATTACTCACCTCTGCCAGTAAATATCGCCATTGGTTTTGATCATCATATAAATAGTAGAAGTTGACTGGGCTGAAATACAAACCTAGGTAGCGAAGGTGACAGACCGCAATGACTTTGCCACTGAGCCTCTCACCAGTCAGTTCAAAAACCTTGTCTTGCACCGCTAACTTTAAGTCACCATCACCAATGTAATCGTCACGCTTAAACCGAGCCCAATGCCACCAGCGACGTCCAAAGCCCCATACTCTTCGTTGGAGTTCATCGACCTCGTCGAGATCGATAGCGGGCATAAACAGCGGATAACTGAGGTGGTGCTTAGTCGGTGTAAATCGCCGATGCCCGACCTCACCAATCATCAAGCGGCTTGAAACAGACATTACGCCGCTCCTCGCGCCAACGTTTCGTCAGCGGGCGCGGTTTGCAAAACCTCTTGCTCGATTCCGTTCACCACATCTAGTGCGCTGCGAACGCCATCTTCATGGAAACCGTTGTACCAATAAGCACCACAGAACCAAGTATTGCGCTTGCCCCAAAGCTCCTCACGTCGCTGCTGAGCGGCGATACTCTCAGTAGTAAATACTGGATGGCTATAATTAAAGGTACGCAGTATCTTGTCTTGCTGGATTTTTTCTGCTGAGTTGAGTGACACGCAGAAGGTGGTGTCTGAATCGATATGCTGCAAGATGTTCATGTTGTAGGTTAGCGTCGGCAAGCGTTGCTGCTCGTCTTCGCCACCATCTAAGGCATAATTCCATGAAGCCCAAGCCGCTTGACGCTTTGGCAGTACGCTAGTGTCTCGGTGCAGAACGACTTCATTATCTTGGTAGGCCATTGCACCGAGAATTTCGCACTCTTCATCTGAAACATCATCAATCATCGCCAAAGCCTGATCGCTGTGACAAGCGAAGATGACTCTGTCAAAACGTTCAGTCGCACCGTTTGATGTGACACTAACGCCGTTATCATCACGTTCAACACGACTGACTGGTGAGTTCAGTCGAATACAATTCGCAAAGCCTTGAGTTAACGGTTCAATATAGGCACGCGAGCCACCCTCAATCACATACCACTGCGGGCGATCCACCACGTCAAGTAACCCGTGGTTCAAGAAGAAACGTAGGAAAAAGCGAAGCGGGAACGCGCGCATGTCCGCTAACGTCGAAGACCAAATCGCGGCGCCCATTGGCAAGATATAGTTTTGAGTGAAGTAGTCCGAAAAATCGTTCGATTGCAAAAACTCACCCAGAGTTTGCTCTACTAAGCTGTCGTCATCGGCAGACGCTTTAGCCAGTTTGTTAAACCTTAAAATCTCGAAGATGAAGCGGTAGAAGGTCGGGTTAAGTAGATTGCGTTTTTGTGCAAACAGAGTCGGGATAGTGTGGCCGTTATATTCAAGCCCATTCGCTGCGTTCTTGACACTGAAGCTCATTTGAGTTGGGTTACCTCTCACCCCAACTTCGTTCATCATTTTGATGAAATTTGGATAAGTGCGGTCATTATAGACGATAAAGCCAGTGTCGACGGCGTAGTGCTTGCCCTCGTGTTCGATATCAATAGTCGCGGTGTGACCACCAATATAATCGTTCGCTTCGTATAACGTGACTTCGTGGTCTTTATGTAAATAATAGCCACACGTTAAGCCTGATATTCCGGTTCCTACAATTGCAATCTTCATTATTATTATCCTTAGTTTCTTTTATAGAAGTTTAGCCACTATTTTGGTTTGCCAACGGTAGGGCAAAGCTGCAATTGCCCTGAGAATAGAGGTAAACTTTTTCGGGAAATAAATCGTCGTTTGGCGCTTCTCAATCCCTTCGCGTATTGCCACAGACGCCTCTTCTGTCGAGACGATCATTGGCATATCAAAATCATTTTTGTCGGTGAGCGGCGTTTTGACAAAGCCAGGAAACACACAACTCACCAATACGCCCTTATGCTGCCAATCAAGCTGTAATGTTCTGGTTAAATAGGTAATCGCGGCTTTCGATGCGCCATACGCTTCGGCGCGTGGCAGAGCCAGTTCACCGGCAATAGAGCTCACGACAACAACGTGGTGACGCTCATCCAGTCTGTCTTGGATAGCTGCTAATACATTCACGCTGCCATTGACGTTGACGTCCATTACTCGCGCGATCAGCGCAGCATCAAGCTCGCCATTATCAATGTACTCACAGTCCCCAGCGTTCACTATCCAAAGCGTCGGTGCCTCAGTTAAAACGCTGATGGCTTGGTTCACCTGCTCTTTGTCAGTCACGTCAAAGCTCAAAGTAGTAATGTTGTCTCGCCCTGCTTTCACTTCCTCGAGTTTCATTTCCGAGCGCCCACACGCGTAGACATGTATACCCGTTGCGGCATAATCTTCAGCCAATTGCCGTCCTATGCCCGAAGAGGCGCCTGTGATGAATACCGACTGATGCTCCATGGTGCTACTTCCCTAGCCTTTGCTTGATATTTCTGATGACCACACCAAGTAGCGGTATGTTCTCATACAGCATTTCGCCTAAATCGAAATAGTCGCGATGGTAGATCACGCGGTCGCCGCTAAAGCGGATCTGGCTGACCCCGTTAACCTCTACAGGCTGTCCCCCGTTGAGTTTTGGGTGCTTAAGCTTCATTGTCCAAGTCAGAAAACCCGTGTCTTCAACTTGCTGATGATGACGAATATGAAAGTCACATTGAATGACGTTGGTATAAAGAGAGTCGAAATACGCAGAGAGTTGATCCCAGCCTTCGAAACGGTGAGCCGAATCCTCAAACACCACGTCCTTGTGATAAATGTCTTCGAGCAAATACAGGTTGTCTTTGCTCAGTTTTCCGTAAACCTCACTGACGGCTTCGATATTCATAACAACCCTTTGTTAGTTATACATTTATTCCTACTGTACAAGTTAGTACATCCCAAAACTTATACAAGTTTTTGCATTTTCAATTTTTTGTATAACTACTACGGGTCGCAATTTTGAAAAGATCAAAAAAAAGCTTGGAAAATTTTCCAAGCTTTTTAATAGGTTCGGGTTGTTTAAGGTTCAGTACTAGTACTGTTCGCTACGTAGTGCATTAATACGTTTTTCTAGCGGTGGGTGGCTCATCAGTAGTTCTGTGATAGAACGCTTACCATTGATACCAAATGCCATCATTGAGCCCTCAAGCTGAGATTCTTGGCTCATTTTCAGACGCTCAAGCGCCGCAATCATCTTCTGCTTACCAACCAGGCTTGCCGCGCCAGCATCAGCATGGAACTCACGATGACGGCTGTACCACATGGTAATAAAGCTTGCTAGGAAGCCAAATACCATTTCAAGAACAAACGACACACCGAAGTAAACCATCATGTTACTGCCACCCTCGCCTTCTTCATCGGAGTTGTTTGATGCGACGATATTGGCAATAAAACGCGACAAGAAGATAACAAAGGTGTTCACCACGCCTTGCATCAGCGTCATGGTAACCATGTCACCATTGGCAATGTGACTTACCTCGTGCGCCAGAACCGCTTCTGCCTCATCACGAGTCATGTTGTGTAGCAGACCTGAAGATACCGCAACGAGCGAATCATCACGCTTTGCACCCGTTGCAAATGCATTAATGTCAGGCGAGTCATAGATCGCAACCGTTGGCATACCAATGCCTGCTTGCTGTGACTGACGGCTCACTGTTTCCAGTAACCAATGCTCTGTCTCGTTGCGTGGACTTTCAATCACCATTCCGCCGACTGATCGCAGCGCCATGCTCTTTGACATCATCAAAGAGATAAACGAGCCACCAAAGCCAAATACTGCAGCCATAATGAGTAACCCTGATAGGCTACCAGGCTGCATACCTGTCACCGCGTAGACGATATTGAGGACAATACTCAATACCAAAACTACCGCAAGGTTAGTCGCTAAAAAGAGTGCTACTCGCTTCATTTACATTTCTCCAGATTAAGAAGCTATTTTTCTATCTACTCAATGTTACTTGAGCATCATGCCTTTGTGTTTTTCTCTTGGTGATTGTTATCTTGCTCGCAGTATCAACACTACTTTGAGATCCAAGTGGCATTTTTCACATTCAATATATACATAGTGTCGTGGATTTGAAATTCAAGGTTAAGCTTTAAATTGCAACAAAGCATTAATCTTTTGACTACTTTATAAAGAATAACGTATTGAAATAGTGAAGCAATCTCCAGCACGCTCATTATGTGCCGCTGGAGAGATGCAATGCAACATTGTTGTGTGAGGAGATCGGGCTTTGAGGCCTTAGACTTTGGTCTTATTGTGACTCTGGCACTGACAAGATAAAGTCCAAGCAGGTCAAAGCCCATAGGAAAAGGAAACCACCATGGTAGAAAACAACAACTTTCAGATGGCCATCGATTTGCTGTGCTGCCACTTGGGAATCAGTGAAGATGAGGCTCGCGAGCAACTGGGTATCAGCGATAGCAGTGATATCGATGCTCATATTATGGAAACTCAGTCGGCGCTTGTGGGTTTGTCAGAAGACAAGTAACCCCGCTCGAAAGACAAGCGAAAGACATTTAAGAGCCGCAGTGATGCGGCTCTTTTGCTTTTTGTGTTTTGTTGTAAATAGCAGGATGTTTTCAAACTAATAAAAAACCTGATGTATCAAACGACACATCAGGTTTTATTAACACTCTAGGGTCACTAAGCGCTGTTACGCTTTCGACTCTTTAGGCTTCTTGCGTTTGTCAGTGATTTCCCACTTGCCATCAACATAGAGGCCTGTCCAACCAGATGGCTTGCCATCAATCTCTGAACGAATGTAGTTCTCTTTGGTCTTACGACTGAAGCGAACAACCGTTGGGCGACCATCTGGGTCTTCTGTTGGCGCGTCAGCTAAGTAAACAAACTTAGGTGATAAGCGCTCTTTAAAGCGAGCAAGCTCACTCACCAACGGGGCACGGGTTTCACGTGATTTAGGGAAGTTGCTTGCCGCCATAAACAGGCCAGAAGCACCGTCACGCAATACAAAATACGCATCTGAGTTTTCACAAGGCAACTCAGGGAAATGCACAGGATCTTCTTTAGGCGGTGCGATTTCACCGTTCTTAAGGATCTTACGTGTGTTCTTACAGGTTTCGCTGGTGCAATCCATGTACTTACCAAAACGGCCATTTTTCAATACCATCTCAGAGCCACATTTATCACATTCAACGGTTGGGCCATCATAGCCTTTCACCTTAAACTCGCCGTGCTCTACCACATAACCTTCACAGTTCGGGTTGTTACCACACACATGAAGCTTACGCTTGTCGTCAATCAGGTACGCGTCCATCGCCGTTTCACAGATTGGACAACGCTTCTTAGCGCGAAGTGCAGCGGTTTCAACGTCTTCTTCTAGAACGTTGATAATGCCTTCTTCGTCACCAAGGTTGATGGTCGTTTTGCAACGCTCTTTCGGCGGCAGCGCATAACCAGAACAACCTAGGAATACACCTGTTGACGCTGTACGGATGCCCATTGGGCGACCACATGTTGGACACTCGATGTCAGTTTCAACGATGTGGTTTGGCTTCATACCGCCATGCTCTTCATCAAGCTCCGCTTTACCAAGGTCGGTGGTGAACTCGGCAAAGAAGTCATTCAGAACTTGCTTCCAGTTGGTCTCACCTTCTGCGATCTGGTCTAGCTTCTGCTCCATACGAGCAGTGAAGTCATAGTTCATCAAATCGGTAAAGCTGTCATCCAGACGGTCTGTAACGATCTCACCCATCTTCTCTGCGTAGAAACGACGCTGATCCACTTTCACGTAACCGCGATCTTGGATCGTAGAGATGATAGAAGCATAGGTCGACGGACGGCCAATGCCACGTTTCTCAAGTTCTTTAACCAATGCAGCTTCAGTAAAGCGCGCTGGCGGCTTAGTGAAGTGCTGTTTTGGATCCAGTGCGACTAAGTCGAGCTTATCACCCAGTTGAACGGCTGGAAGAATCGCATCTTCATTTTTGCCCATTGGACGCTGCACGCGAGTCCAACCATCAAACTTAAGAATTCGGCCTTTCGCTTTTAGCGTGTAGTCATCCGCTTTAACACTGATGGTCGTCGAATCGTATTTCGCTGGCGTCATTTGACACGCAACAAATTGATTCCAAATCAACGCATACAGTTTGTGAGCGTCCGCTTCCATCCCTTTCAGATCGTCAACTTTAACATTCACGTCTGATGGACGGATCGCTTCGTGCGCTTCTTGCGCCCCTTCTTTGCTACCGTAGAAGTTTGGCTTAGCCGGTAGGTAAGCGTCACCGAATTCACTATCAATAAAGCCACGTACCGCATCCACAGCTTCTGCACTGAGGTTAGTCGAGTCAGTACGCATATATGTGATGTAACCCGCCTCATAGAGCCTTTGAGCGAGCATCATGGTCTTTTTCACACCATAGCCTAGACGCGTACTTGCCGCCTGCTGCAGTGTTGACGTGATATATGGCGCTGACGGTTTGCTCTGTGTTGGTCTATCTTCACGTTTGCAAACTTCGTATACGGCCTTATCGAGTGTTGCGACCGCCGCTTTCGCTTCCGCCTCGTTAACAGGCTTAAATGCCTTGCCTTGCTTCTGAGCAACAAGTAAACGGAAGTCAGTTTTGTCTGTTGTTTTGGTGTCTGCATGAATATCCCAGAACTCTTCTGGAATAAACGCATTGATTTCACGCTCACGCTCTACCAGCAGCTTAACGGCAACCGACTGTACGCGGCCAGCAGACAAGCCCCTAGCGACTTTTTTCCAAAGTAACGGAGACACCATAAAGCCCACAACTCGGTCGAGGAAACGACGCGCTTGCTGAGCATTAACACCATCCATATTCAGCTCGCCAGGATCCTGGAACGCTTGTTGGATAGCATTTTTAGTAATTTCATTAAAGACCACACGCTTATATCGCTCTTCATCGCCGCCGATGATCTCACGAAGGTGCCATGCGATAGCTTCTCCTTCGCGGTCCAAATCGGTTGCGAGATAAACGTGGTCAGCGTCTTTGGCAAGCTTTTGCAGCTCAGCGACTACCTTTTCTTTGCCAGGTAGCACTTGATAGTTTGCCGCCCAATCGTCGAATGGGTTGATACCCATCTTTTTGATGAGTGCCTTACGGTCTTTTTCTTTTTTAATTCGTGCTTTTTCTTCAGCACTTAAGCCTTTGGTAGACACCGCAGCCGCTTTTTTACCTGTACTCTGACCGGCAGTTGGCAAATCACGAACGTGACCCACACTCGACTTAACAATAAAGTCTTTACCGAGGTACTTATTAATGGTTTTAGCTTTAGCAGGTGACTCCACTATAACTAGTGACTTTCCCATAATGACACTAACGTCCTATATCACATTGCGACATTTAATCGCACGATGTTCGAAATGTATGCTTCTTTTTTTACTATTGAGCGAGAACAAAAGAAGATCAACCTGTTTTTTTACAATCAGAAGCTAATTGGTCGACAAATGTCCGATCGATACAGGCTCGCTATTTGAAAAATGGCGCAATATTAAACGTCATTTACCCAGCTTGACCAGCAACATTAAGCAAAGTTTGTCGCAAATCACAAATTGCTGCTAACTATAGCTGAGATATTTACCCTTGCAAAATGCGGTGTCGCTCATACACTACGGCAAAGCCATATATATAGAGGACATCAATATGTCACAAAAAACGCCTATCTCACCATTCGACCTTTTGTTAATTGCTAACCAAGTCATCCAAGAGCATGACGACTACCTAGATGGCATGCGCGCTGATAGCGTAGAGGAGAAAGACGGAGTATTGGTCTTTAAAGGCAACTATTTTTTGGATGACAATGGTTTACCGACTGAGAAAACGACGGCAGTTTTCAATATGTTTAAATACCTAGCTCACCATCTTTCTAAAGAGTTCACGCTCAAATAATTGTCGGCATCTGTAAAAACGAGTTCTTCAAAATCTAGGCCTTCAAAAACGAGATCTTTAAAACTCGGTCTTCAAAACCAAAGCGCCCTATCTTTCGATAAGGCGCTTTAAAAATTACTGGCTAAGTCCGGCTAGTTTGTCAAAGTAGTCCGGGAAGGTTTTTGACGTACATTTAGGATCATTGATCGTCACTGGTGTGTCGCTCAATGCGACCAGCGAGAAACACATCGCCATACGGTGATCATCATAAGTATCAATGGCGGCATGTTTAAGCTCCGATGTCGGTTCGACAATAATGTAGTCTTCCCCCTCTTCGACTTTCGCGCCTACTTTACGTAGTTCTGTCGCCATCGCAGCAAGTCGATCGGTTTCTTTTACACGCCAGTTGTAAACATTGCGAATGGCCGTGGTGCCTTTTGCAAATAGCGCCGTTGTCGCGATAGTCATCGCAGCATCGGGGATATGGTTGTAGTCCATATCAATGCCGACTAACTCACCTTTGCGGCACAAAATGTAATCATCACCCCATTCAATGTCTGCGCCCATTTTTTCCAGCGCGTCAGCGAAATGAATGTCACCTTGGATACTATTTTTACCAATACCTGTGACTTTAATTTCACCACCTTTGATTGCCGCAGCAGCAAGAAAGTAAGAGGCCGATGATGCATCCCCTTCCACCAAGAATTGACCCGGTGAGCGGTATTGTTGACCACTTTTCACAACAAATTGCTGATAGTTTTGGTTTTCAACTTCAACGCCAAACTGCTTCATGATGTGTAGAGTAATATCGATGTATGGCTTAGACACTAAGTCACCAACAATCTCAATCGTCACATCCGCTTTCGCAAGAGGCGCTGACATCAAAAAGGCGGTCAGGAACTGGCTTGAGATAGATCCATCGATTTTAACGTGGCCACCTTTTAATCCAGTGCCGTTAATTTTTAACGGAGGGTAATGCTCGCTCTCAAGATAAGTAATATCCGCGCCCGCTTCGACAAGCGCATCGACTAAGTGACCAATTGGTCGCTCTTTCATGCGAGGCTCACCAGTAAGTACAAACTCACCTTGTCCTAAACACAGAGCTGCAGCAAGGGGGCGCATTGCGGTACCTGCATTGCCCAAAAACAATTCTGTGGCTGCATCTACGGTAAACGCCTTACCTAAACCTTTGACCACACATTGAGTTTTGTCGTCAGATAACTGATACTCAACGCCAAGTTTAGTAAGCGCGTTAAGCATATGACGGATGTCATCACTATCGAGTAGGTTAGTCAGTGTTGTCGTGCCTTCAGCAAGTGCTGCAAGAAGTAAGGCACGGTTGGAAACGCTTTTCGAACCAGGAAGATTAACGGTTCCCGATACTTTCTGAATAGGTTGTAATGTTAAGCTTTCCATTGGGGTGTTTAATCCTTTGTCGATACTTCGATCCTAACGTGAAGTATCCTCTATAATTCTTCGTACTGGCAGACTATCGAAAATAGTGACCAAGCGCTACCCCTAATCATACCATTAGGGGTCAAAAAACAACCAAACAAATACTAGTTAACTAGTACATAGCAAAAACCTAGAACACAGAGCCACTTTCGTATGACCATTTATCTTCCCGAGTTGGATGTCGAAGACCTAAGCTTCCCCTCGCCATATGAAGCATTAGACGAGCCCAACGGACTGCTTGCATTTGGCGGCGATTTACGCCCAGAGCGTCTAATCAGTGCTTACAAGAATGGTGTATTTCCGTGGTTTGGACCCAATGAGCCATTGCTTTGGTGGAGCCCATCTCCACGTGCTGTATTTAAGCCTGAAATTTACAAGCCATCAAAAAGCCTTAAAAAGTTTCAGCGCAAGCATCAGTATCGCGTCACTATCAACCATAATACCGAAGCGGTCATCGGCTACTGCTCAAGCACCCGCCCACTAGAGGAAACATGGCTCAACGACGACATGCGTGCCGCCTATATCACACTGGCTAAGATGGGCTACTGTCACTCGGTTGAAGTATGGCGAGACGATGAACTCATTGGCGGACTTTATGGACTCTCAATTGGCCAAGTTTTCTGTGGTGAATCCATGTTCTCCCTTGCCCCAATGCATCAAAAATCGCCCTTTGGTATTTCTGTCATCATTTCACTCAGCTTGGTGGGAAGCTGATTGACTGCCAAGTGATGAACCCACACTTGGAGTCCCTCGGTGCGATAGAAATGAGTCGTGATGAGTTCCTGTCACGTTTGCAGCAACATCAACAATCTGCCATGGATCTTTCCTGTTTTTCACCGCAAACGCTATCATTGGCTATAGACAGAGGTGAGAATCAATGACAATGGCCGTGCAACAAATCCGAATTGGGCTTAGCCGCAAACAGCCTTGCAGTTACATTACAACCAAGGAAGAGCGTGTCGCTATCGTGCTGGAAAAAGAGATGCACAATAGCGACAATTTCGAAATGCTGCTCGCTAATGGGTTTCGTCGCAGCGGTAATACCTTGTACAAACCGCAGTGCGATACATGTCAGGCATGCCAAGCCCTGCGTGTCTCCGTGCCGATTTAAGCCAACCCAAAGATCCAAA
>NZ_JYJK01000002.1 GCF_003263785.1 Vibrio variabilis | reverse complement strand
CGTAATCCAAGCAATGGAAATCACTGCAGAAGGCATCGGCCGTGACGCAGAAGACCTAATGCGTAAAGTGAAAGCAGCCCAATACGTAGCAGCTAACCCAGGTGAAGTTTGCCCAGCGAAATGGAAAGAAGGTGAAGAAACACTCGCGCCATCTCTAGACCTAGTAGGCAAAATCTAAACGCTCTTAGAGCTTAACCAAACGCAGCAATAAACGGCATTCGTGTCCGTGTTGCACGCCCCGCAGTCACTTTTATGGCTTCTACCATTGGCTTGTAAAAGTGGGGGCGTGCACCCTTTAAATATATTATTAAATCAACATCAAAAGGGTCCCCTTTTTTAATTATCCCTTTTTAAATTCCTTCTGATGTTAAGCAGTCTTATAGAATAGGTATCAGTATGTTAGATCAAGCAATGAAGCAGCAATTAAAAGCGTATCTAGAAAACGTTAAAACCCAAGTTCAATTGGTTCTCAGCCTTGATGACAGTGATACGGCAAGCAAGATCGAATCTCTTGCTAATGACATCGCATCACTTAGCAGCAAAATTGACGTCGTACGCGACGATGCTGCAAGCCCGCGCAAGCCAGTCATGCGCGTTGTCAACCCAGAGAAGGGCACCGCTATTGGTTTTGCCGGTCTGCCAATGGGTCACGAATTTACGTCACTTGTGCTAGCGCTATTGCACACAGGTGGTCACCCAATCAAATTAGAAGCTGAAACCATTGAGCAAATCGCAGGACTAAACTCACCGCTAGATGTAGAGATCTTTATCTCTCTATCATGCCAAAACTGTCCAGAAGTGGTTCAAGCCTTCAATATGATGGCAGCCATTAACCCGCTGGTTAACGTTACTATGATCGACGGTGCAGCATTCCAAGATGAAGTGAAGCAGCGCGACATCATGGCAGTGCCAAGCGTGTTCATTAATGGTGAACTGTTCGGCCAAGGCCGTATGTCACTGAATGAAATTCTAAATAAAGTCGACACAGGGGCCGCGGAGAAAAAAGCCAATCAGCTAAATGAAACCGCGCCGTTTGATGTGTTGGTTGTCGGTGGTGGTCCTGCTGGCTCTTCAGCCGCTATCTATGCAGCGCGTAAGGGGATCCGCACTGGCGTGGTCGCGGAGCGCTTTGGTGGTCAGGTGATGGATACAATGGCAATCGAGAACTTTATTTCAGTCAAAGCGACCACAGGTCCTAAGCTGGTGGCAAGTTTAGAAGAGCACGTCAAAGAATACGGCGTTGAAGTCATCACTGAGCAGCGCGCGGCGAATATCATTGACGCGGAAGATACCGATGACGGTTACACCCACGTGGTACTAGAAAGCGGTGCAGTGCTAAAAGCTCGCTCTGTCATCACAAGTACGGGTGCACGCTGGCGCGAAATGAACGTCCCGGGTGAGCAAGAGTACCGCAACAAAGGCGTGGCCTACTGCCCACACTGTGATGGTCCACTATTCAAAGGCAAGCGCACAGCAGTTATCGGTGGCGGTAACTCAGGTATTGAAGCGGCGATCGACCTAGCAGGTATTGTTGAGCACGTTACGGTTCTTGAATTTGCGGATGTACTACGTGCAGACCAAGTGCTTATCGACAAAGCGAACAGCATGCCAAACATCGATATCATCACGATGGCTCAAACCACAGAAGTTCTGGGTGATGGCACGCGAGTGACAGGTCTTGAGTACAAAGATCGCAACACAGATGAAATCAAGCAAATCGAGCTTGCGGGTATCTTTGTTCAAATCGGTCTGGTGCCAAACAGTGAATGGCTAAAAGGGACAAAAGTCGAGCTATCACCACGCGGTGAAATCGAAGTTGATGCCCATGGCGCAACCAGCATGAAAGGCGTATTTGCGGCGGGTGATGTAACGACCGTTCCTTACAAGCAAATCATCATCGCGATGGGCGAAGGTGCGAAAGCAAGCTTGGGTGCGTTTGATTTCTTGATTCGCAACCCAGCGCCAGTGAAAGAGCAGGAATTGGCCTAACTCTATAAGATAAACTCCAGTTTGCCGCCTTCGGTTGAGGCGGCTTTTTTGTCCAACAAAGGCGAGCAAGTGATGTTGAGCCATTCTTTGCCTGTAGTTCTAATGGGGGCTGTGTAATAATTCTTCCAATAAAGTGTTTAATTTTGGTGCTTCATGCTTTCTTCTAATAATCCGTTTAGTTTTTTAAAGGCTCTGATTTGCCTGACATTGTATTTCTTTGTATTAAACCTGTTTTTCCCTCTAGTTTCTGATGATTTTGGTCACTTAATGGCCTCTGAGAATGTAGGAGGACTGCAGGCGGCGGTGCACTCATTTATGACCTGGAATGCTCGTACTGGTGAGTTATTACTATTGTTGCTAGGTGACTGGCTAAATGGTGTTACATACAGTATTTTCAATACTCTGATTTTCGCCTCCATTTTCTACTTTACTTATCAGATCCTCTATGTGAGGAAACCTTCGTCAACCAGTCACTCCTTGTCGATATTAGTGATGCTTACGATATTGATGCTAGGCTCTATCTTTGGCGCCGTTTTCTTGTGGCGGGCAGGCGCACTCAATTATGCCCTCTCGCTGAGTCTGTTTTTGGGCCATTTCGTATTGGTGAGATATTATGTAGCAGGGCAAACAACTTGGTTTGATCGTGCCTCGGTGGGTTCAGTAGTTGCCATCAGTATCTTAGGCTTTTTTGCGGGTATGAGTAGCTTTGATATGGGAGCGGTGGGTTTAGTCATTCATGCCGCATTCATCAGCTCCATTATCGCAACAAAGAGAGAGTGGAATTGGCGCTACGTTGCCTTGTCCGTGAGTTTTATCGCTGGATTTATAGTGTTGTATTTTGCACCGGGCACCCAAGCTAGAGCAGGACAAGCAGATAATGTCGGTGCAGGCGAACTCATTGGTTGGTTGTTTTCCGCACAGGCTCCGGACTTTTTTGCCTATGCCTTACTTAACATCGGCAAGTCAATGTTTAAAACGAATTACGTGGTAGCACTGGCCTCATTGATAGTCGTGTCATACTCGTTTGGTGTACTCAAAAAAGCCGAATTGCAAACATATCGTTCTCGGTTGGGTTGGGTTATGCTTCTGTCATCGTCCTACTACTGGCCTTGCTTATTGTTGAAGGTACAATGGCAGGGGATGCACTCGGAGCTGTAATTCTGGTCGCCAATGGCATTTTGTCCGCAGTCATAGCATCTATTCTTATCCTTAAGCCTCAGCGAAATGCCTACGCTCAGACACTTTTATTCATTTCATTGATTAGTGTGTTGCTGCTTGTTGATATTTCTGTCTATGTTATAAGTGGTTCCCCACCAGACGAGCATACTTTTTCGCCACTTACCTTTCGGCTCTCATTATCACGATGCTGGTGACCACATACTGGAGCAAAAGAAACACGCTTTTGGTTTTCGCTCCTATTTACTCGCTAGGTTTATTCTATGTATCTCTTGCTACCTATGGCCTATACAAAGTAGAGCTGGAGAGAGTCACTCTGCCTGCACTAGCACATACTGGTACCGAACCGCTAATCGTTGAAGATTATGCAATTCTTAATACTCCTCAGTTTTATGGTTGGGATTTCTTAGCGAAAGGAGAGAGTAATGAAAATAGTGGGTTAAATGAAAGAGTCGCTCAATACTACTCTTTGCCTAAAGTTGAACTAAAAAGTGAGCTTCAAGAGTTAGGGCCGTTGGAGTTCATTGACTACCTATCAACGCTCTCCCATGATAAATAACTAAGTCATTAAGTGCAGCTCATGTTTGGTGGGCTGCATATCTCATACTCTTCAAAAGTTATTGATATCTCACCCTCAAATAGAAATGTTAACTTTATAAAATTTACTTTTCTAGTGATACATTGGCATCCAAGTAAGTCGTAGTGAATGAACTTACTATAACGATAATTCGGAAATGGATGTCAATAATGAAATTAAAACAGTCCCGGCTATTTACGTTAATTAAGGTAGCTAGCACGAGTATCCTTGCGCTATGCTCCTTTAGTACTTTTGCACATCAGTCATGGCATGAACTGGAAAACGGCTTTGCTGAGCTTCCAACAGTCGTTGACTTACCATCCATAGCGATGAAGCAGATGCAGTTTGAAGTGTTAGATCGCAAAAGTAATCGTCTTGTCGGCGCTCTCAAATATCAGGGTGAGAAGGACAACAACCTTAGTTCAATTGCTTTAGTGGGCGATAAGCTGGTGGCGCAGTTGCATTGGAAGCAAGTGACTTACACCGTGACTTGGAGAAATGACGACTATTCGGTGCGGTCGCGAGTTCGGCCACATCTAATTGAAGATAATATTGTCCACTATACGCAAGCACAATCGAGATCTCGTAATTTTTCTCCCGACTATCAATCTTTCACTCAAGCAGATCAATCCTTACCTGCACCACCAATTAAGCGCGATACAGTTCATCAAATAGTGGTATTCGATCATTCCACCGTCCGTTATTTGACTGGGGATAGTGAGGTAACACCTGAGAATGTCGCTGTAGCTAGAGAACTATTGCAAGCAGATCTGGTGAATGCTGAACGAGCTTTTAATGAAACAGATATGAAAAAAGGGATCAAAAATCGCCTTATATTCGCTGATTTTGATTTTCCTCAAGAGTCTGGAACCATCGAAACAAGGGAAGCTGTACGCGCAATACCTGAAGTATCACGTCTTATCGCAATCAATGCTATTGATGTAGTGCAGATTATTACCGATAACAACCTAAACAGTGGCTGGGGAGGGATAGCTTACAGTGGTTTAGGGTATGACGAAGACAACATCAACCGCCCTGATTACTTCAGTGATCCTCCGTACTTTAATTTAGTGAAGGCAAATGCTATTGGTAATGGCCGCGTGAGTGCTCATGAAACCGGGCACAATTTAGGAGCAAATCACGATAGACATACCCTAGAGACGGGTGGTTGGGGAGCTGGCGGTGAACATCATTTTGGTGCCATTAACTATGGCTATATTAACCCTTCAGAAAGCCTTTATAGCATCATGGCCTACTATTCATCATGTTGGGAAACAGCAGACAGCTATTGTGAAGCGGTAGTCAGCTTTTCGAACTCGAAAAAACTTCATGGAATTGATCTCGGCCGTGCTGCTGGTGCGGAAGACAGTGCGGATATGGCGGCATTTTTACGAATCGCCGAGCAAGACATGATCCATCAGCGTTACGATATGCAGTCTCTCTCATTGTCTCAAAATTCGGACGGCTATCGTGTGGAGTGGCCTGATGTATCGGGTCTTTACGAGATTTATCGTAGTTACGATTGCGATCGACTCGATTTTCCCGATGAGTATGACTACGAGAGTGGTGTTGTCACCGTTACGGATAATAACTATGTTGATGTCACTCTTGATGATAACTATCGAGAGTGTGTCAGCGTGATAGGGATGTACAAGATTGAAGGTGCGGAAGGGGTAAGAAAGTCGGTGTTAGGTTCTGTCCTGGTACCGACAAAGCAAGCATCTAATATTGTATCGGATGCAAGTAATACCTATGTGCCTCAAATTAATAACGCGCCTTTCGCTCAGGTAGGGTTGTCAGCCCTTTAAGTGAAGATTCCAAATTGTATTTAGTGTCTTCTTTGGCCCCCTGTATCGAGCCAGATCCAAATGGTTACAGTTGCTTGAGGTCTTCTACAGCGGTGAACTATGACGATTTGGCCAATGAAACGGATCATCGTCAATTAGACTGGCTGAATAACTACTTTGATATCTCGATTGAGGTGCAGAGCGATGGAGTTCATTTGAGTGCGACATCTAAGTACTCAGAACGAGAACTCACTCAAAAGCTTGCCGATGATCTCGCTGGTCGCGTGATGGAAAAATATGGTTATGAGCGCTGGCTATTTCACGCGAAAGCCATTCCGGTAGAGCTACTGATTACAGAGCCTTCGCTAAGCTGGATGGGCGAGACTTATGAGAAGGTGGTGAGTAAAACCACAGTGAATTTCGATATCCGCCATTTGCTACGTAAAGAACCTATTTTGGTTGATGTAGACTATGTATCACTAGCACCAGCAGAGTTCGAGTTCGTACTAGGCGACATTAACCATTTCGATGGCTATCGAGTCGAGGTCGCTGGTAAAGAATTGAACATTAAACAAAGTGGGGGAAAGGCAATCCTAGACTTCAGCCATTTCGAGGCTGGTAATTATGCCGTGACTATATCCAATCAAGACTTCTCAGAAAAAGAGATTCAAGTTGTCAAACACGCCTCACCAATTATTGTTCATAGCTGTGAGATTGGGGAAGAAAGGTTATGTCGTATTCAATTAACAGGTAATCAGCAGCTTTCATCCGCAGTGATTGACCAATCTTCAGGGCTAAACTTTGCGTCTGAGCGAGTTGATGCGAAGAATAACGTCATTGACTTGCAAGCCCGTTTTTCTGAAGACTTAGAAGGTGAAACGTTGAGTATTGCTATTAGCTTTCAAACCAGTGAATTATCCGACTGGTATCCGCTCTCATTTGATATTGTGTTGCCGAAAAAGATTGAGCCAACGCCTGAAGTTGGGGGCGGAGGTAGCGGTAGTGGCGGCGGCGCAATTGGCCTTGAGGGACTTTTGGGGCTTGGCCTTGCCGCGTTTTCGGTAGTGGGAGTTCGTCGTCGTAGGACATTAGAAAAAGGCTTGATACAAAGTACTCCGGAGCCTACCTGGTCTTAGATTATGAGCCAAGGTAGGCTATTAGGTGAGTTTACAGTATGTAACGTACGTTTTTGTTTAGTTAACTCTGGTGTCCAATCACTAGCGCCATCTCATCCGCCTCTACAAGCGGTTTACCACGTAGGTCGCTGTAGCTTGCCTTGATTGCTAACCCATGAGGCTCAAGTTCCGCTTCGATCTGATCAAGTGAGAAGTGCTGCAGCCAGTTATATACGGTTTTTTCACTTTCTTCTTCATAGATCACGTATTTGTCCAGCGTCACTTTTTCATCTTGATAAGTGAAATTGGATTGGATGCACCAATAGTCTTTAGCACTCCAAAAACCGTTCATTGTGTTCTTGTCGAGCGTCACTGACTCGGTCTGGTTAGCAAACCTGGATGTCGTGTAGACATCGAGAGCAATAGACCCATTTGGTGCAAGCATCGACTTGAACTTAGCTAGTAACGACGAGCGCTGTGTTGGATTTAAAGCGCAGAAGTCGCACATCACCATAGTGATCAAATCAAACGTTCTTATTTCTTTATGGTCAAGGTAGTTGCCAAGACGATACTCAATCTCCAGCCCTGCTTGCTCTGCCTGTTGCTTGGCATAACGCAAAGAGTTTTCAGAGAAATCTAACCCCACAACCGTGCCAATACCACGTGATTTTAGCCGTTGAGTATAAAGTCCAGGGCCGCAACCAAAGTCGATGGTTTTGGAAGACGCATTTAGACCAAACTCGTTAACTAACCAGTCAACAGACTCATCGATGAATGCGAATGAACGCGATGCTGCTTCGATATCAGGGTTTAGGTGAAACGCGAGCATCTGTTTGGCAATATGTGCATCTGTCCACAGCAGATCGGCAGTGTAGGCTGACCAAACCTGTGGTTTTTCAGTAGCATCGTTCAGATTTTTGAACATGTTTTTGTAATTCCGACAATAAGTTAGTGTGTCGTCCTTACAGGATTGTTAGGTAGGATGATTAGCCTAACAACGCGCAAGGACGCAGAAATAAAGTAGTAGATAGAAAACGAATCATTGGAAGGTCCTCCTTGCTGTGTGATGAAATTTCAGCGGGAATTTATCAGTAAATTTGGTGGACAGCAAATGATTGAGTGCGGTTGAGTAAGTTGATTCAACTCCCATGATTTGCAAAGAACCTTTGTCGGTGAAGCATTCGGTGCCAGAGCAGTCAGGAAACACAAATTGTGACTCATTAATGATAGGGTAACATCGGCACCCTGATGAGGAGAGCTATTGAGAAGAAGAGGATCGTTGGGTTGTGAAGCGCGCAACTCCGCGGGAGCTGCGTGCTTTCAAACCATTTAGGGCTTAACCTTTAGCCTTAAATGTTACTTGGTATTCACCAAAGCCTTCATACTGAATCGTAGTTGGTTTATCAAAGGCCACTTCAACGATGCCACAGTAAGAACCTGTGATGATGGCTTCACCGGCCTGGAAGTCAACACCACGACGAGTCATGGTATTGATTAGCCAGTAAATTGGCGTTTGAGCCAGTTTATTGGGATGCTCACCGGCGAAGGTTTGCGTGTCGTCATCTTGGGAGACGGTAATGTTGATGCTAGCTGCATCAAATGCTTTTTCGCGAGGGAGTTCCGGCCCAATAAACAGCCCTTGGTTTACCAGACAGTCAGCGAGTTTTTCATAGAATTCAGCCCCGCTGTCGTCCGCAAAGCGTGACTGCATGAGCTCTAGCGCCATATGGCAGGAGCCGATAGCATCATTGATTTGCTCTTCGCTATAGCCTTCAGGGCTAGCGGGCAGCGCTTTGTCGAGTACGAAGGCGATTTCTGGTTCGACTCGTGCAACCTCGTTGTCTGCAAACAGCTGACACATATCACCAGTTTGTACACTGTCGGCAAAAATTGGCGCAACGACAAACTTATCGTCTGCGAGAGGAAGTAAACACTTCCAGCCACCCACCTTGTTACTGTGGAGATCAATCATTGATGATTGGATTTGCAGCGCATCGTCGAGTGTTTTTGGGCGGTGCGTTTCATTAAGACGTGGCGCTTTCGTGCCCGGCACTCGGCGTCTTAGTAGCTCAGAGGCAGCTAACTTAAAATTACTTGTCATACAATATCACCTATTTGGATTTCGAACGATAATAGCGGATTTTTAAGTGATTGGATAGTAGTCTCGCTTGGTGAATGAGATGCCCATCACTCACCGCTTTGAGTTTGGGAAATCCCTGACAGTTTCTCTCTAAATTCCTCGCGCTTTTCTCTTATGAACTCAATAAATAACTGAGACTTAAGCGGTAAATGTCGTTTGTCTGGGTAGACCAATAACATGGTTCTCTCTTGCGGAACCCAAGGCTCAAGCTGTGCTTTGGCATCGCCTGTGTTCAACTCATCGCGCAACAAGGAGTAGGTAGATAGCAGATGCCTGCATGATTAAGTGCGAGGGCTTTTGTCACAGTAAAATCATCGGAAATCATATCCGATTGGCTAGTGATCTCCACCTCTTCACCTCGGTAAGCAAAGCGCCAAGGTAGAAAGTAGCCTTCCACATGATTTCGAATACAGGGCAGTTGATAAAGGTCTAGAGGGTGAGAAGGTTCTCCATATTTGGCACAAAACGCCTTTGATGCGGCGAGTACATATTTAACCGGAGAAAGGGTTAGTGCGACAAGGTTTGAGTCATGCAGAGGACCAAGTCTAAAAGCAAAATCGATACTTTGTTTGGTGAGATCTTGAAACCGGTTTGATGAGGCAAGGTTGATGCGAATTGTGGGATAGCGAGCTCGAAACTCTGCCAGCATAGGTGCTAGCAAATCTTGGCTGAGTGCCTTTGGCGCAGAAACTGTCAAGGTTCCGATAGGTTGGTTTGCCATTTCTTCAGCATCACTATAGAGCTCCGAAACTGTGTCGGCGATCAGTTGTGCTTTGGGTAAGACTTGTGTGCCAAGTTCGGTTAGAGAAAGTGATCGGGTTGAGCGGTTAAGAAGTTTCCCTCCCAGATCATGCTCTAGTTGCTGGATCTTTCGACTGACCGTGGTCGTCGGTACATTCAGTTGTCGCGCAGCCTTAGCGAAGCTATTGAGTTCCACGACTTTAGCGAATAAAGGCAGTGCTGAAAGTTCTTTCATTCCGGTTTGATTCTTATTATCCAAATAAGGGATAGTAAAGTTCATTTTAACCCTCTAATCAATGTTTATGGGTTTAGCTATAGTAAATCCATACCAAGGCAGTACGCTGCTTAACCGGTGAAACTAACATAAGAACCAAGGGGTTTATGATGGAAATTCTAGTATTAGGCGCAACAGGCAACACAGGCTCAGAAGTCGTTAAGCAGCTAAAAGAGGTGGGAGCAGATTTTGGTGTGATGGCGCGTAGCGCTGATGCAGCTAGCAAGCTAGACCTAAACCCAAATCAGGTTCGCGTTAGTAACTACGACAATGTTGAAACAATGACGAAAGGCGCTTGAAGGTGTGAAAAAAATCTATGTAGCTATGCCCGCTCACGCGAGCAACAAGCAGTGGATTGAAAACACCATCGCCGCAGCGAAAGTGGCAGGGGTTGAGCTCATTGTTAAGCTCTCTGGTATGGGCGCAAAAGCGGATGCTGGCTCAGAAATTATTCGCACCCATGTTGTAACCGATGACATGGTCAAGGATTCGGGTATTGCGTATACCATCGTTCAACCAAACTCTTTTTTCCAGAATCTCTTTGGTAGCTTGCCGACCATCAATGCGATGGGGCAGTTCTTTTTGCCTTTAGCGCAAGCGAAACAGAGTGTTGTTGATATTCGTGATGTGGCAGCGGTGATTGTGACTGCGTTGACTCAGCCTGGCCATGAAAATCAAACTTATCTGGTCTCTGGGCCTGAATCGTTAACGTTTGCAGAGCAAGCTGAGGTGCTAACAGAGGTATCTGGTAAGCAAATTGAGTATGTTGATGTGCCAAAAGAAGCGGCTGAAGCTGCAATGAAAGAGGCCGGTATGGATGACTGGGCGGCAGAGAAACTCGCAGAAATCATGGCGTGGTTTGCAGAAGGTCATTATGCGACCGTTACAGATACGGTAGAGCGAGTGACGGGTCAAAAGCCAAGAACCTTCAGAGCATTTGCAGAAGAGTTCGCCGCAGTCATTGAAAAGTAAAGGACAAAACAAAGGGGCAACACATGCCCCTCTGTACTTTGGTTATTTTACAAGCTTAGAGACATAAGGCACATTTCTTAGCTTGTCATTCCAAGGCAGACCGTAACCGACGAGTAAGTCGTCGTTTTCCATCTCATAGGCATAAAGCTGCGGGAATGGAATATCAACTCTGCCCGGTTTGACAAACAGCGTCGCGATAGACAGAGATTTCGGTTGACAATTAGCTGATAGGTACTCAACCAGGCGTTTCATTGTGCCGCCGGACTCAATGGCATCATCAATAATGATGACATCTTTGCCTTCAATTTCGATATTCTGATGATAAACAATCTCGGATATGTTATTGCGATCACCTGGTGTATGAGGGCATGAGATGGTATCCATACTCACTTCAATCGTCAGCTGTCTTACTAGATCAGCGGTGAACAAGATACCGCCCGGTACCACAGAGATGACCACTACCTCTTTGAATTGTTGGTTGATAAGCTCTGCGACTGTCTTTGTGCCAGCTTGGATCTGCGCTTCACTCAGTACGACCTCGCCTAAATGCCGATTACGCATAGTGTTTCTCCATTGAGCCGCGATTCCTATAATGCGGCATACATTTATGTCTTGATATCCTAGCACCGAGATCATTTGTCTTCGTACGCTTTGCTGGAGTTTGAATCAAAATCTTTGACTACATCTCATATCCGGCCTTGATTTAGCGACCGAGTACTTTGAATTCCTGTTAGACCTTGTCAGCATAGTCCCATCTCTCTTTAAACTGTGTTACCTTGCCAGCCTTCGAGAGTGTTTTAGGTGCGATACAAGATGGAAAAGATCTACTTTGCTGGTGGCTGCTTATGGGGCGTACAAGAGTTCATGCGCCACTTACCAGGGGTGGCAAAAACCCAAGCTGGCAGAGCCAATGGCACAACTGATACCACAGCAAGCGACTACGACGGCTATGCTGAGTGTGTACTCACTGAGTTTGACCCAGATAAAGTGAGCGTAGAGCAGTTGATGGCGTTCTTTTTTGAAATCATCGACCCTATAGCCTCAATAAGCAAGGTGAGGACGTAGGACTCAAATACCGAACTGGAGTTTACAGTGTGAATCCGAAGCATCTTGAGCTTGCTGAGCAGTATATCGCAGCGCGTCCAGATGCCGATAAAATTGCGGTCGAGGTACTGCCTCTTAGCAATTACGTGAAGAGCGATGAAGAGCATCAAGATCGATTGACGCTACATCCGAATGATTATTGCCACATTCCTAAAAAGTTACTGCATAAGTACAAGGGCTAATTGGCGGAACATTTTAAAAGGGGCGAGCGCCCCTTTACTGGTTAACGCGCCTTCACAAGCTTGTCGACAACAAAACCGCGATTTCTCACCATCAGCCACATCAAGCCGCCAAACACGCCAATACAAAATTGAATCGTGCCGAGGTTGGCAATCAGAGACTCTGGTCGAATCGATACCAACAGCATACCTGCTGAGCCACAAATCATGGCGAAGAACTGAATTAATGCGACCGCGGAGCCGGTGTCCTTGTCTTGCTGATCAAGCATTAGGTTGGTTGCTGGTACGCGCATCATGATCACCATGAGTGTCGCAGGGGCGCACAGTAACGCAAATGCCCAAGGCGATGTATCACCAAAGTTCAGAGTCATTACGCCTACCGCAACCAATACCGCAAAACATCCAGAGATAACGTTCTGTACGGCGATGTGGCGTGAAAGCTTCATATATATGGTCGGACCAAAAGAGGCGACGATGGCATTGAATGAGAAGAAGTAGCTAAACTGCTGCTCGGTTAGCCCAAACTCGTTGATGTAGATGTAAGAGCCCGCTGCGAGAAAACCCATCAAGGCCATAGGAGCGATGGAGAAAACGCACAACAAAATCACAAAGCGCGGATTTTGAATCACGACACCAAGACGAGTCCAAGAGCGCACTAATGAGCCTGTGTAGCGGCTTTCCAAGGTCTCTTTGTAGCAAAACGCTAATAGTGATGCACACGCACCAAAAATCGCGAGCGTAACAAACATCATGCGCCAAGAAGCGATTTGCAGCAAAAATGCCCCCAATACGGGGCTACCATAGGGGCAATGATCACCAGCGACATAATGGTGGCCATGATGCGCTCGCGCTCGCGGCCTTCGAACATATCTTTAACGATGGCCGTCGATACTACGGTGATGGCGCTTCCCGCAAAGGCTTGTAAAACGCGCGAAGCAATAAGGTGTTCAATGCTGCCAGAAAGCGCACATAAGATACTAGCCAGCATATAGCTACCAATACCAACCAGCAAAATGGGCTTGCGGCCAAACTTTTCACTTAGTGGTCCCCAAAACAGAAGACCAACGGCGTAGGTGATGAAATAGCTACTTAATGTCAGGTTGACCATGGACTCGGTGGTATCAAAGGCATCGACCATAGTGGGCAGGGCAGGCAGGTACAAATCAATCGTCAGAGGGGAAAGGCGCTGATAATGACGAGGAAAAATAGGGTTCCTTTTGACCCCAGTACGGGTTGAGGTTGTTTCAAGCTTAAATCCTTCAAGTTGAGAATGTATTGAAGAGCGATAGAACGCATGCGTCAACTAGGGTTGCGAAAGGAAAGTTAGTTGACTAAGTCAACTAATTCTATCGTTATTCATGGTTAAGTCAACCAACGGATTGAAAAGCTTATCTATCGCTCTCTCCGGCTCTAAATTATTTTTTTGATATGAGCGTGCGCTCATCGAATTTTATTGGGGTTAGCGTGCTGAAATGACCTCTTAAATTGGCTATTTTGGGTGTATTTAAATTGTTGTTTTTAATGGGTATTTATTATTAGTTTCAGCTTGCCCTCAATGTTATGCTCCGTAAATCAATCGTGAGGAACACAGTGCCATTTGAGGCAACAGCAAATATATCGAGAAACTATGTATCAAAGTCATTCGCACTACCAAGACAAAACCTTTCATCAACACGACTTTTCACGGCAGGATTTATCGCAGTCTTCGTTCTCCAACTGCCAGTTCTACCAATGTGACTTTTCTCGGGCTGACTTATCTGATGCGAGCTTCGAGCATTGTAAGTTTATTGATCGTAGCGACTTGGAAGGCTGTCACTTCGTTTACGCTAACCTCAAGGATGCCAGTTTCAAGAGCTGTCAGTTGGCGATGAGCAATTTTGAAGGAGCGGATTGCTTTGGCGCTGAGTTTAGAGAGTGTGACCTCAAAGGCGCTAATTTTGTGAGAGCGCGATTTGCTAACCAAGTCAGCCACACCGTGTACTTTTGTTCCGTGTTTATTACCGGTTGTAACTTGTCTTACGCCAATTTTGAGCGTCAAACTATCGAGAAATGTGATTTGTTTGAGAATCGTTGGATTGGCGCAAATTTGCAAGGTGCGTCGCTGAAAGGATCCGATTTAAGTCGCGGCGTATTTTCGCCTGATTGCTGGCATCAATGTCGCCTCCAAGGTGCGGATCTATGCCATGTGGATCTAGAGGGACTCGATCCAAGACGCATCGATTTAACCGGAGTAAAGATCTGTGACTGGCAGCAAGCGCAGTTACTTGAGCCTCTCGGGTTAATTGTGATGCCAGCCTAATAGCCTTTAAGCAAGTCACCCAATAAACAATGGATTAACTACAATTATAGTGACAATCGGTCTAGTACAAGGATGCAAAATGAAAAGAGTGATAATCGCGGGAATCACCGCGTTGGCGTTGGCGGCTTGCAGTCAGCCAGAAAGCAAAACGGAGCAAGCGCTTGCTATTACGCCACAGAATATCGCCGGAGCATGGCAGTGTGAATATAAGCTAACGGATATCAAATCCAAGGTGCATGTCGCGTATGGGGAGAATGGCGAGTTTAGTGGTCGGGTGTTCTTAAATTACCCTGTGACGACAGGCAAAGGCGCGGTTAAGGTTGAGCTCGTCACGGGAGGCAGTTGGCAATTAGAGGGGACAATATTGACGGAGCGTTTTGAGGTGCTGAGTATGGCCACGGCCAATTCCAATGGCAATGAGTTATCTGAGCCTTTGGCAGAGGCACTACGAGAGTACCAACAGCTGACCACGGAAGTGGTTGAGCTATCGGCGACCACGATGACGCTTAAAGAAGTCGATGGCGAGCAAACCCAATGTACGCGGCGCGCTAACTGATTGTGATTGCTAGCCTAAATTAACCAATAGAAGAATGTATATTTTATAAAATCATATTTTGACTCTACCGGTTCCAGGATCTGAAACCAAATTAGCGTGATGTTAATAAAATGTTTCTGATTCTGAGGTTGGTGTCTAGTTTGGTGAGTGTTTCAGTGCGGTTTAATGCGCACTTTGAAACGATTGCTATTTGCAAAAAATCCTATTTGCAGAAATGACTATTGGAAACAATAGCAAATCGCAGCTTGCTTACACAATTAGACCAAAGAGACAAAAATAAATGGAATTGAACAAACTTTCTCTGGCCTTGGCAGCGTCCTTGGTTAGTTTCTCTGCGCTGGCGGATACAGCGCCAGTACCTCAAGTCATTGATGCCGACCACCATCACGCTCATGAAAGTGATGACCATGATGGCAATCTCGATACCGGCCCGTCTCAAGAGCGGGCAACCACCATCAATCCGCAGCCACGAGTGATGACATTCAGCGCCCAAGCTGCGGTTGAGTGCGATGTGTCCTCTTTCGCGACATCAAACAGCCAAACCCTTATCAATGAGCTGAAAACCCAAGGTGCCGGGTGCGTGAATGACTTGTTCTCCGCTGACAGCCAAACTCAAATCGACGCTTTCAGTTCAAACAACATGTATTACGTCGCCAAACATGCCACTGAGCTGGCTAAAACCTATTCTGGAACCGGTAGCACTGAGCTGGAAGCGTTGTTTCTGTATTTGCGTGCAGGCTACTACGCTGAGTTTTATAACGATGGCGTCAGTTTCACTTCTTGGGTGACGACAGCAGTTAAAGAAGCGGTCGATACCTTTGTGGCCAACACACATTTCTATGCCAGCAATGATGCGCACGGCAAAGTATTGGCAGAAGTGATCACCACCATGGACAGCGCTAGCCTACAACATGAATACTTAGACGTTATCGAGCAGTGGTTAACTCGCTGGAATGATGATTATGCTCAGCACTGGAATATGCGCGATGCCGTCAATGGTATTTTCACTATTTTGTATCGTGGCCAGTGGAGCAGTGCCTTTAAAACTGCTATTGCTGGGCGAGAATCTTTGGCGCGCAATCTGGCCTCGTTTGCAAAAGACAAATCTAAGCTCAATTCTTCCTCCGAATTTATGGCCGTTAATGCCGGCCGAGAATTGGCGCGTATGACGCAGTACACCAATACGGCCATCGCTCCTGTTGTGACATCAGAGCTTACCGTCCTGTTTGACCAATACACCATGTATGGCAACGGGGATGCAGTGTGGCTCGCTGCTGCGGATGTTGCGAGCTACTATGCGGATTGTGCCGAGTATGGCATCTGCGGTTTTGAAACCGAGCTTAAAAGCCTAGTATTGAGTCAAAATTACACCTGTAGCGATACAATTCGTATTCTCTCTCAAGATCTGACCCTTACTCAGCAGCAAGCTGCATGTGACAAGATGGGCTTTGAAGAAACACATTTTCACTTTGAGCTAGAAACTGGCAATCAGCCTGTTGCTGATGATTACAACACTCAGCTTCAAGTCAATATCTTCAACTCCAGTGATGATTACCGCAAGTACGCGGGGCCCATCTTTGGTATCGATACAAACAACGGGGGCATGTATCTAGAAGGGGACCCGTCGGTGCCGGGCAATGTGCCAAACTTTATTGCCTATGAGGCGAGCTATGCTAACCCGGATCATTTTATCTGGAACCTAGAGCATGAGTATGTGCACTACCTAGATGGCCGTTTTGATTTATATGGCAACTTCTCGACACCGACGGAAAAAGTGGTGTGGTGGAGTGAGGGGGTTGCAGAGTACATCTCAAAACAAAACGATAACCAAGCTGCGCTGGACACCATTGCCGATGGCAGCGCGTTCACCTTACAAGAGATATTTGAAACCACCTATGACGGGTTTGATGTCGACCGAATCTATCGTTGGGGCTACTTGGCGGTAAGGTTTATGTTTGAACGCCATAAAGAAGACTTAGCACATATGCTGGTGGAAACCAGACGCGGTGATTGGGCTGCTTACAAAGGTCACGTCAATCAGTGGGCAGTGCAATATCAAAATGAATTTGAACAGTGGACACAGCAACTGGTGGGCGGCATCCCAGTGCCTGATGTGTGTACGGGTAAAAACGCGACAGGCAGCGGCCGCGTAACGGCGGGTGAGGCGATTTGCCTCTCTTCAAGTGCCCCGCTGTGGCTCAGTGTCGAAGCGGTCAATGCTAGTAGCAGTGTTGTGATTTCCACCGGACACGGTAGTGGCGATTTAACGCTTCGTTATAACAACCAAGGTTGGCCGACAGGCTCGGCTTCCGACGTGGTTTCTTCGCAGCTTGGCAATGGCGAGTGTATTGTACTGGATAAGCAAGATAACTATTGGGGCTATATTCAGGTATCGGGCGAGTATAGTGGTGCATCGCTGATTGTTGAACTCGATACGACTGAATGTCGACGTTAGTTATTGTGAGAATGGATGAATCCCAGCGGTGGTGTGGCTGGGATTTTTTCTATGGGGTAGACCGCTATGCGCCACGCACAAAAAGATTTAGCGATTTTTAACAAACTTTTGGACATTTCCGAGTTACGACTGCTAAGACACTCTAGCCTTTCGGAATTCCATTAGTAATGCTGCCTGTTGGCAAACTGGTAAGCAGTTTGCAAAAACTCCTTTTACCATCTTGAAAAAGCGTTAATTTGAACTGGCATATTCATGTACTTCTCAAATCTCGAACGGCATTGGCGTAGATATTACTTATTCCCATTTCCATTTTGATACGAGCTGAACTATTGGCAGAATGTACTAGTATTTTTGGTGGTTTGAAACGGTTTACAATTACCTGTTCTTCTATCCACACGACGACATCGTAGCCAGTCCCGAGCGTATCATCTCCAAGATCATGATCTAAGCTAATTTCTTCCACCTCTCCAGACTGAAGTAACTCTATAGCCTCTTCGGGCCAATATACTCGCTTCCATCCCTCGGGAGCTGTTCTTTCATCATCAAGGTATACTTTCATATGATCACCGTAATCAATAGAAACATTTAATCCGAGAATGGTTGATTTACGACAGACTTCCAAATTAGTTTGTTCTCTATCTCAACCCAAATCATGTCGGCCTCTTCAAGTTTGTGATAAATATCCATTTTGAGTAGTTTATGCATAAACAAAGAATCTAAGAAGCCATGCGTTGGAATCAAAGATGGCTTATCAAGCCTCCTTTTCATTAAAAAACCAGACTGTAAATCTCTAAGTTGAAAGTCGCCTAGTTCTATCAGAACGTCGTCTACCCCATAGGTCTCTGAATATTTATTTTGCATCACATTAACACTAAACTCAGGAGGGGCTGTCTTAAGCCCCTTAAGTTCCTCCGGAACTAACCACTGTTCTAACAGCCAATGCTCTGCTTCCAGTAGTTGATTGAGAAAAGTTGAGTACTCTGAATTTGGTGAGAAGGGGAAAAAAGCTTGCCGCCTAACGGTCACGTGAAGTTGCAGCTCATTAATATCAAGGGGTTCAAAATGAAGACCGCCTCTGAATATTGGATATCTCCAGTGTGATTCAAGATCATGAAGAGGGTAACAGGTAGGACAACCTCGATCTCGGCGAAGGTCATCCCAATCTTCATTGGCAAATATATCAAGGGTAGACTTCCTGTAAGAGAGACAGTCACTAATTCCAATCCACTCTCCGCGTTTATTCAAGCAATGTACTCGGATAGGATCGCACTCGACATCATAACCAACAGATTTACTACTGTTTGATTTATACTTGTGACGCATATTTTCTGTTATTGCCAGTATAACGGCTAGTCTATTTGCGAATTTCTTGATCGACTCAGATGTCCAATTGTTTATGTGATTGAATGACCTTTCTTCGGATTCGAGCATGCGTTTATTTCCTCATTCTACCTGAAACAATCAGAGTAGAGGTAATTGCGTCATCTAATGTCACATCGCTATATGAGGAGCATGTGAAGTGGCTATTCTGTAGCAGTCAAGTTTAGACACCTTATCTATATTATCTAACATCGTATCTACAATATCTTTTGTCACCCAATGTAAAGAAATTCCCGAGCTATCAATCTTTAAATACCCATGAGGTCGAGGAGACAATACACTGATGTTTTCCAGCAATGAATCTAAAAAATAGCCAATCGATTTCCTAGCTATACGATATTCAGCACCTTCCTCATGGATTAGACGCCAACTACAATAGGTCGCCATTTCGTATGGTGGCTTTTCTTGAAGGCTGCCAAAGAAAATGAAGCCCTTGGCATCCATCAGCTTTGGATAGATATCGAGTATTTCTAAGACAACTTGTTCTCGTGTTTTCATGTCACATAATCACCAATGCTTTTATTAACATTCAGGATAGCGACTTGAACGACATCTAATGTCTCATTGATGTATATGGGCGCGACATTACGTGACGCCTGTCGACGTAACATTACCTAACATACTAAATAATATGCAAAAATAATTAGGGTTAGGCCACAGTATGAGCGACGTAGTTCAAGAGCGTAGAAGGAAGAGTGCTATTTTAAGAAACTTAGTTATGGTTGATCGCATACCTGTTTACCCTCAACGAGGCTTAACAACTGCAGCAATCCATCAAGCTTTACTTGATGAAGGTTATGAGATTTCCAAAAGAACTGTTCAAAGAGATCTTGAAAAACTTGCTGATTGGGCAGCATTGGATTTCGAAGATGACGAGTTTGGTCTAAGACGTTGGTTTAGAGCTATCAAAAAGTCAGATGTAATAGATCTTGTACCTGCATCCGAAGCGTTCCTTCTTGTGCTATCGCAAAAACTACTTCGTAAGGCTGTTCCACTAAATATGTCTGACAAGCTGGAAGAATGGTATAACAAAGCCGATGCCAAATTGTCCTCAAGGCACTTGTTCTCAAACTGGAAAAGCAAGGTATATGTCGTTTCTGATAGTTACCCACTAATCTATGATGAGCATCACATCGATGAGGAGCATAGAAGGGTAATCTATGATTGCGTCCTCAATGAAGAGCAAATAAAAATTTCATATCAATCAGATAGTTCAGAGCGAATCAAAGACTATATCCTTAACCCACTAGGTTTGATAATCAGAGATCAAAGTCACTACCTAGTGGCGACGAAAGATATAACTCCTGAAACGCCTCAACTTTTTTTATTCCACAGGATTTCATGTGCTGAGAAGGTGTATTTGGACATAACTACACCAACGTCGTTTTCCATTGAAGACTACTTTGCGAAAAATCCGACTGGCTGGCTACTTGGAGACAAAGTTGAGGAGATTGTACTGAAGGTAAAGGGTTACGCATTAGATGTCGTGACACACAATAAGCTTGCGCAAGATCAAGTTTTGGAACAGTACGATGATACATGGTGGAAAGTGACTTTTTCATGTTACCCCACCTACGACTTGATAAGTTGGATACTCAAGTTTAGCCAAGATGTGGTTTGTGAGGCGCCGAGCGAACTAAGAAATAATGTATTTAAGAGACTAAAACGCTCTTTGGACAACTATAAATAGAGGATATATGGACACCATCAAACTCAAGACACCTGAAAGCATGACGTTACCGGAGGATACTCAGATGGTAACTCAATTTAAACAGTGGTTTCTTGATATTCAAGATAATGCGATTCAGGAAAAGAAAGCTAAAGCCAAAGCAAAGGGAGATGAAAGTCAATGGAAGAGAGAGATCTGGAAAAGTCCTGCAAAAAATGCCGCCATTAAACATAGATTTCGAGACGAGGGAGAGCGATTGGGTTTTAAATCACGACCATCCTACAAAACAAACGCAGGTGAATGGCTATATGACTTCGTTTGGCGTGAGTTCGATGATCATAACCACTTGAAACGCGTTGCTCTTACTATGGAAATTGAAGTTTCTGATCAAAGCTTCATGTATGATTTCAACAAGCTGCTTCAGGCTGAATCTAGATACAAGATCATGGTTTTTCAGGTCAAAACTGAAGTTGAGGTTGAAACAACTTTTCGGGCGCTACAAAAGGCTGCGACCATTTATGAAACCCGAGTCCCGAGCCATTACTTACTTGTAGGGTGGTGTACTTCAAACAACCGCTTCTCTTTTTTCGACTTCAAGAAAAATTGTAGCGAGTAAACGATAATAGCCTCACCCAGACGAATGGCGGCAAACGTTAGCTGTCGCCAATATGCATGTCGATACGATAACAAAACTTGCTTTGCATGAGCTTTCAATAATAGAAATGTTGGTCAATGTAATCGATGCTGTTTAGTGAAGAGTAACAACTCTGAGTGAGAAAGGGGCATTTCTGTGCTTCACGCTCCGTCAACACAACTCCGCACATACACCGTGCAATTACCCTGAATTTCAACCCTCGACAAACTTCCAAAGGACAAAAAAGCCAGCTTGCGCTGGCAAACCTTTCTTCACTAGCCATCAGAGCTTGCTTTCATCTGGCTAACACGTGAAAGGAACACGGGAGAGGAAGGGATTAAATCGGACGCGTCGCGTCCTTGAGCCAATCAAGCGTATCGCCAGCAAGATAGGGTGATAGTAATTCGAATACTTGTTGATGATAGTTATTGAGCCATGCGCGCTCTGTGGACTCGAGCATTTCAGTGTTTAAAAGGTTGGTTGCAATTGGCGCAATGGTGATGGTTTCAAAGCCATAGAACTCACCAAACTCATTCGAGGTACGTGGTACTACCTTCATGATGTTTTCAATGCGAATGCCGTATTCGCCTTCACGATAGACACCAGGTTCGTTGGTGATCACCATGCCAAGCTCTAGCGCCACTTCTTTGATGTTTTGGGAGAAGTTTTGCGGCCCTTCGTGCACGTTCAAGCAGACGCCCACACCATGACCAGTACCACATTTATAATCAATGCCATGCTGCCAGAGTACGCCTCGCGCGAGGATATCGAGGTTCGCTCCTGTGGTGCCTTTTAAGAACTGCGCGGTCGTTAGACGGATAACAGCTTTGAGTACCAAGGTGTAATCGATACGCTGCTGCTCAGTTGGCTGGCCGTAATGGAAAGTACGGGTAATATCTGTGGTGCCACCCGGATATTGGCCGCCAGAGTCGACCAAAAACAGATTGCTTTCATCGACGGTCGCATTGCTTTGTTCGTTGGCAGCATAGTGCATTTTGGCGCCATGTTCTGCAAAGCTGCAATGGTTCTAAAGCTGTCGGATAGATAACCATCAAGCTGTTTGCGGTAGCCTTGTAGCTGCTGCTCTGCAGCTAGCTCAGTCACTTGGCCACTCGGAACCTGCTGCTCTAGCCAGTGCATAAAGCGCACCATGGCCACGCCATCTTGAATCAGGGTTTGTTCCATGGAAGCCAGCTCGGTTGGATTCTTCTGCGCCTTCATTTTGGTGACGACACATGGGGTATCGACCAAAGATATGGTCAGATTGATCGAGCTGGCGAGTAGGCTGTCAGTATTGGTTGAGCTAAAGTGAAGCTTGGTCTTGCTGGGTAGCAAGTTGATGGTGTCTGAGACTTTGCCGTAGTCGAGCGTCACAATACCAGCGTCTAACAGCTGCTTTTCAAGCGCGGCATTGATTTTTAATCGGTCGATGAATAAATGGCAGCTTTGTGCAGTAATCAGTAAGTAAGCCTCTGAAATTGGGCAGTAGGGCGTGTCTGCGCCACGAATGTTTAGGCTCCACATGACATCGTCAAGGGTAGAGACCAGCAGCGCTTGTGCCTCCTCATCGCGCAGGTAGTCGCGCAGTCGGGTGAGCTTGTCATCCACCGACTCACCGGCATAGGCGATATCATGGCCAAAGATAGGCGCTTGTGGGCGCAGCGGACGCTCTTGCCAAATCGGTGTTAGGATGTCAGCTAGTTCAATGCGAATGCCTTTTGGGGTCAGCTCTTGCTCTAGCTGCTGATAGAACGCGTAGCTGATAGAGCGGCCATCGACACCGACCACTGACTGTGTCGGTAGCGTTTGTGCCAACCACTTAGCAATGGATGGCGTTTCCGCTTCTTTTGCTTTGAACAGTGACAAGCTAGTACCAGATAGCTGCTCTTCGGCTTGAATATAGTAACGGCCATCTGTCCATACCCCGCCACCTTGAGCGGTGACCACGGCATCGCCTGCGGAGCCCGTAAAGCCAGAGATCCAACTGCGCGCTAGCCAATGAGCTGCTGAGTATTCGCTGTTGTGTGGATCATTATTGGTGACGATATACGCGCTGTAGCCACGCTGTTTCATGGCATTGCGCAGAAGAGCTAATCGCTCACAAATTGGGTTCTGTTTCATACAGGAGACGTTCCTAATGTCGAGTGAGTACAAAAAATATGGTGATGCTGGTTACCCGTTTTCGTGGGTGGTTGCTGTCCACATTGCTCCGTTGCATCTGGGCAGCGCGTCCTAAATACGCAGCCGCTTGGCGGATTGAGTGGAGAAGGTAAATCTCCACTCAAAAGTTGAATATCGCGCGCTTTGGCGAGTGTCGGATTGGCGATGGGCACGGCGGAAAGGAGCGCTTTGGTGTAGGGATGTTTCGCCTCATCAAACACTTGCTGATAATGTCCTACCTCCATCGGTTTGCCAAGATACATCACCATCACGCGATCGCTGATGTGTCGAACCACACTCAGATCGTGAGCAATCATGACTAAGGTCAGACCCATCTCTTTTTTTAAGTCATCGAGTAAGTTAATGACCTGGGCTTGAACCGAAACATCCAATGCACTGACTGGCTCATCACAGACGACAAGATCAGGATTAAGGATCAGCGCTCTTGCAATGCCGACACGTTGGCATTGACCGCCTGAAAACTCATGGGGATAGCGATTACGCTGGCTCGCCAACAAGCCAACTTTGTCCATCATGGTGATGACACGTCGCTCAACTTCTTGTCGCTTGAGCTGAGGTTCGTGAGTGAGAAGCGGTTCGGCAATGCACTCTGCGATGGTTAGCCTTGGGTTCAAACAGGCAGAGGGGTCTTGGAATACCATTTGAAATTCACGGCGGCGGCGAGCAAGTTCGGCTTTACCAAATGCGCGCATATCTTCACCTTTCCAGATGAGATCGCCGTGTGTTGGTTCAATCAATCTCAGCAGCGCACGCGCAAGTGTCGATTTGCCGCAGCCAGATTCACCCACGATTCCTAAGGTTTCACCACGATAAACATCGATATCAATGCCATTGACGGCCTTAACCACCTTACGTTTGCTGGCGATAAGGTGCTTTTTGACCGTAAAGTGTACTTGCAGATCTTGCGCCGCCAATAGTATTTCTTTGCGTTGCATACTATCTCCTTAGGCCAACTGAGTTGTAGGCTGATTAAAAAGTGGGGTCACGGTTTGCTGACCAGCGACATGACAAGCGATCGCTTGCTGCTGCGAAATCGGCAAAAATGCAGGCATGGAAGCGCTACACTCAGGCTTGTAGTGTTGGCAGCGCTCTTTGAATGGGCAGCCTTTGTGGTTAATTAGCGCGCTAGGTGGACTGCCCGGAATGGTCGGCAGGCGATCCATATCTTCGCTTACCGATGGAATGGCGTTGAGCAGTCTTGGGTGTAAGGGTGTGCTGGGTGAGCAAACAAGCTTTCAGTATCCGCTTGCTCCATGCGGTTGCCGCCGTACATCACCAGTACTCGGTCGCACATCTCAGCCACGATGCCCATGTCATGGGTGATGAGCAAGATGGCGGTATTAAACTCATGTTGCAGATCTCGCAAGAGGGACAGGATTTGCGCCTGTACCGTCACATCCAGCGCCGTTGTTGGTTCATCAGCAATCAACAGCTCCGGACGACACAGCAGCGCCATCGCAATCATTACCCGCTGGCGCATGCCGCCTGAAAGCTCATGAGGGTATTGATTAAGGCGAGTCTCTGGAGAAGGAATACGCACCGCATCAAGCATTCTAATTGACTCGGCTTGTGCTTCAACGCGCGACAGTCCTTTGTGAATGATCAGTACTTCGCAAAGCTGCTTGCCGATTTTCATGAATGGGTTGAGTGAGGTCATCGGGTCTTGAAAGATCATGCTGATCTTCTCTGCTCGAATGTGGTTGAGCTGTCGTTTAGACATCGACAATAGGTTTTCGCCATGCAAGTTGGCCTCGCCAGACACCTTGCCATTGTGAGCCGTCAGCCCCATGAGCGCGAATACTGATTGGCTTTTGCCTGAGCCTGATTCGCCGACAATACCTAAAGTCTCGCCAGCACTGATGCTATAGCTGAGATTGTTGACCGCCTTGACCGTACCGTCAGGCGTTGCAAACTCAACGTTCATATTGTTTACCGTTAATATCGTCATAATGTGCATTCCTAGCGGTCTTTAGGGTCAAGTGCGTCGCGAAGACCATCACCAATGAAGTTAAAACAGAACAAGGTGGCGACCAAAAAAGCCGATGGAAACAGCAACTGCCACAAGGCGACATCAATGGTTTTTGCGCCCTCGGCTATCAAAATGCCCCAGCTAGTATCTGGCGGTTGAACGCCCAGACCCAAAAAGCTCAAAAACGATTCAAACATGATGAAACCCGGCACCATCAAAGAGGAGTAAACCATCACAATGCCAAGTACATTGGGCAAAACGTGGCGCCTTACTATGGTGAGCCTTGAGACACCAATAGAGTGCGCCGCTTCTATGAACTCACGTTTTTTAATACTGAAGGTCACGCCTCGCACCACGCGAGCGATGCCCAGCCAAGAAACCATGCCGATGACAACAAAAATTAGGTAGATGTTGTTGCCAAACAGCGTGACAAAGAGAATCACCATGAACATGAAGGGGACGGAATCGAGGATCTCGATGACTCGCATCATGACGCTATCGACGACTCCGCCGAGGTAGCCAGAGATACTGCCCCAAATAGTGCCGATAACCACTGCGACAAGCGCGCCCATAAAGCCCACCATGATGGAGAGCTGTCCGCCTTTCATGGTGCGAGCGAACAGATCTTGCCCTAAGTCATCGGTGCCAAAGTAGTGCTGTGAGGAGATGGATGGCTTACCCAGTTCATACGGTTCTGATACCACGTTCCAGTCGATTTCATCATGGCTAAATGGGGTCAGGTGTGGCCCTGCGGTTATGCATAGCACGATAAAAGCGAGCAGATAGATGGAAGTCATCGCAGCGCGGTTTTTGCGAAACCGGCTCCACGCATCTTGCCAAAGGCTGCGACCTTCGACAGCTTCAATCTGACTGGTTTCAATATGGTTGATGACCTGCTCGGAAAACTGAGAGGCATCGAGTTTTTTAGTAGTGATCATGGTGCCTCCTAGACGTTAATTCTTGGGTCAATCACTGTGTATAAGATATCGACAATCAAGTTGAACAGTATGGTCAGTGAAGCGACGATAAGTGTGATTCCCATAACCAGCCCATAGTCTCGGTTAAGTGCGCCCGATACAAAGTGCTGACCCATGCCGCCGGTACCAAAAAAGATATCGATGATTACTGAGCCCGTAACCACAGCAACAAACGCAGGTCCAAGCATGGCTACGACAGGGATCAAAGACGGCCTTAGGGCGTGATGAAACAGGATGTAGCTGGTGGAAAGCCCTTTTGCTTGAGCGGTGCGAATATAGGGTTGGTTTAGGGTTTCTATCATCGCGCCACGCATGACACGAGCGATACTGGCCACCGATCCAATCGCCAAACTGAGCACCGGCAATACTAGAAATGCCGCCGCGCCATTTTCCCAGCCGCCTGCAGGAAGCCAACCTAAATGAATCGAAAAAATGGTCACTAACACCGGCGCGAGCACAAAGGCGGGGATCACGACGCCTGTCATTGATAGCGACATCAAAAAGTAGTCCAACCGACTGTTACGATTAAGAGCAGCCAGCGTCCCTAATATCATCCCGACCGGTACTGAAATACAAAATGACAATACGCCCAACACCGCAGAGACAGGCCAAGACTGAGCGACCAACTGAGTCACCGTAAAGTCTTGATAAACAAAACTTGGTCCCAAATCGCCTTGAAGGAAATTTTTGATATAGATGCCGTATTGAATCAAAAAGGGCTCGTTGAGGTGAAACTTAGCCTCAATGTTGGCACGTACCACTTCTGGCATTGGACGCTCCATATCAAATGGACCACCGGGCGCAATGTGCATCAGCCAAAACGAGACTAGGGCGATAAAGAGTAGGGTAGGGATGGCGATGCAAAGACGCCGAAGGATGTACCACAACATAATCGTCTCCAATAAAGAAAAAAGGGCCTACCTACGTGCTATGACGTTGCTGTCAGGTCGACCCAAAAGTGGTGTCTTAATGTGCTGTGACGTAGACGTTCTTGCGGTAATAAGAAGACTCAGGATTGGTGCGCTCGTAGCCACCGATATAAGGCTTCACCAGATACTGGTCATTACCAGGGCGGTAGACGGGAATGATCGCCATCTCGTCAATGAGCAGAGTTTCTGCTTCGATGTACGCTTGCGATGGATCCGCCATGACTTTCGATTCATTCATGAGCTTGTCGTAGAGCGCATTGTTGAATTTAGAATCGTTGTACTCACCAGTGGAGACAAATATGTCTAACCAAGTCGATGCTTCGTTGTAGTCTGCTGTCCAGCCTCCGCGGCTGACGTTGCCTGGATCTTTGAGTGCATAGAATACTTTTGGCTCGAGCTGCTGGATTTCAACTTGTACGCCCAAGACGCTTTTCCACATCCCTACCATCGCAGTCGCCATCTTCACATCGTTAGAAAAGGTTGGAACTGTGAAGGTGAGTTTAAGCGGGTTGTCTTTGCCATACCCCGCATCAGCGAGAAGCTGCTTCGCTTTTTGATTACGCTCTTGCTGCGTCCAGTTAGCAAACTCAGGCGTGTGGCTGCGGTAACCATCGGTTTGCGGTGGTACTAGCGTAAACATAGGAATGCCGCCATTTTTCAAAATCGCACTGGTTAGAATGCTGCGGTCGATAGCGTAAGAGAGTGCTGTTCGAACGCGAACATCTTTGGTCGGTCCTTTTTCGGTATTAAGGTAGTAGAACGTCGAACCGAGTGATGCACTGGTATCTGCCACTTGCTCTGGGAACTGCTTAAGAAGCTTATTTTTTTGTGCCGACGGAATCGACAGCGCCTCATCAATTTCACCCGCTAGGTAACGATTGAGGGAGACGTTGGCATCACCAATGGGTAGCCAAGTGATCTCTTCAAGTACACGTTGCCGGCGTCCCAATAATGTGGGTTTTTCTTCATCACCATCTTCTCATTCACTTTCCAGCTCTCTACGCTGAAAGCACCGTTCGTGACGATATTGGCAGGCTGAGTCCATTCGCTGCCGTACTTTTCAACGGTGGCTTGATGTACGGGTGCTAATACGGGGTGGCTTAGCAGCTTAATAAAAAACGGTACTGGCTGCTCAAGAGTGACTTCGAAGGTTAGGTCATCGATGGCGCGTACGCCCAAAGTTTCTGGTGCGGCTTTGCCGGCCATAATGTTCGCCGAGTTTTTGATTTTCGGAATGGCGGCAAACCAAGCATAAGGGGAGGCCGTTTCTGGATTCAGTAGACGTTGCCAGCTGTAGACAAAATCGTGTGCCGTTAATGCCTCGCCATTGGACCAATTAGACTCACGCAGATTAAAGGTGTAGACCGTATTGTCGGCATTGGCACTCCAAGATTTAGCAATACCTGGAATCGTACGACCTTGTTTGTCTTGAACGGTGAGCCCTTCAAACAGGTCACGCCCTAGATTAAACGCAGGTTCTGCAGCTTGCTTTGCAGGGTCAATAGAGGTGACTTCCGCCCCGTTGTTGAGCGTGATTGATTGTTCAGGCGCAAGTTGCGTGCCTTGTGGGTAGGGTTTTGCTATTGCCCCCGTCGCGAGCACACTGGCGACGAGCGTTCCTAACATCAGTAGCTTGGTCTTTTTCATCACTTCCTCGTTGTGTTTGGTTCGTTATCGTTATCACAAGGAGAAAGGTATATTGTATAAAATGTGCTCGCAATAAATTGTTAACACGACATTAACAAAGAGTCGGATGCTAGGCTGGTGGGGCTTAGTTTTTGAGACTGGAGGAAGTTGGCTAGTTTAAACGCCTAATTCGGCATGGAATTAGATTAGTTGAAACCTTTTGTACACAGTTAAATCAATCTGGCTGAAATGTACATACTATTCTTTGTAGCCATTTTAGTGAGTAATACAATACAGATCGTCAGTCTTAATATGTGAAGAGAACCGAGTTGCTTTAATAATTGATACTAGAATGAGAATTTCTTCAGTTTCTAGTGGTAGATTTTAACGACCAAAGTGGAACTATGGAGTAAGTATGAAGCTAGTTTTTTCGATAGGTCGAGCTAGACTAAACTTGATCACGCCGTGCCTATCGTTATCGGTGAAGGCGACAAGTGGAAGAGGTAGTTGTCTTAACAACTCTTCATTGACATGTCAGATGAAGCTTTTGAAGGGCCTCTGCCTGTTGGAAACTACTATATTGATCCAAAAGAAATCAGTGATCCAAACATCGTGGGTGATCTACTTAGGAAAGTTTCGGGTGACTGGGGGACTGGCGAGTAAGACTTCATCCATTGGCTGGTTCAAAACGACATGGAAGAGATAACTTTTTTCTTCATGGTGGCAGTTTAGCTGGTTCAGCTGGATGTATCGATATTGGAGGTGGGCTTACTGGTAGCCCGATAACAGACAAAATACTTAGTTATATAAGTTCTAGCCAGGTGAAAATTCCCGTTGAGGTGACAGAATGAATAGATGGGTTTTTACCTCTGTGTACGCTTTTTCAGCTGTATGCCATGCCGAGATAATAGATAAATTACCATCCTTCGAAAGCATGTGGGCAACAGCTACTTTATTGGGAATCCTGTTCCTCCTAGCTTCGATGAGATTCAGCCTCTCGCCAATAATTGCTGCTTTTGTGTCATTGATATTGGCTTCGAGTTTTTATGATATGTATGTTGAACCATCGTTTAGGCAGGCTGTTCTAAGTGAAATGGGAAGCATGTACTTCTTCAATGGTTATGCATCTTCGCTTACTGTCTTCATTATGTCGTTAATAGGGCTTTATATGCGTAAAGTGCTTCGAAGTTAGCGTAGAAATAGCTTGCTAGCTTTCATTTGAGTGTGAACTATTACTGAGTTTAGCGCTGAAAGTGAAGTCACATTTCATTAACACTTTAGTTTACACCCCATCAGACTCTGTTATTTTCATGCGTGCACCAGTTCATATCTGAAAGGAGTCAGCATGCACGCAACATTGAGTCAAATCCTGGGCATTAATCTCGATATTATTCAGGCGCCGATGGCGGGCGTTCAAAATTGGGAGTTGGCGTTAGTTGTATCTGAAGCTGGCGGTTTGGGTTCGATCCCTTGTGGAATGCTGACACCTGAACAAGTCGTTTCTGAGATTGAAGCTTTCACAGCGCGCAGCATTAAGCCCTATAATCTCAACTTCTTTTGTCACGATATGCCCCAATCGATGAAGAGGCACTTGTGACTTGGCAGTCTACTCTGCAAGGCTATTACGACTTGCTCGATGCAAAAGTACCAAGTGGAATTGGCGGACTGCGTTATCCTTTTGATGTTGATATGGCAGATGCTATTGAAGCGTTTAAACCTCCGGTAGTTAGTTTTCACTTTGGATTGCCTTCACCTGAACTGGTGGCAAGAATTAAGTCTTGGGGCTCGGTGATCCTCTCTTCGGCAACCACACTCGAAGAAGGTGTATGGTTGCAAAACAATGGCGCTGATATGGTGATTGCCCAAGGCATTGAGGCGGGTGGTCACCGAGCGATGTTTTTAACCGACGAACTCTCCAGTCAAATGACCACTAATGACTTGGTAAGTGAGCTAAGGCAACACCTGACAGTGCCGATAATTGCAGCTGGTGGAATCGGTTCAAGCGCTGATGTTGAGCGCTTGATGGTAATGGGCTGTTGCGGCGTGCAGATAGGTACAGCGTTTCTACTCTGTGATGAAGCCAAAACCAGTCAAGTGCACCGTTCGGCCATTCAATCTAGCGATAGTAGAACGGAAGTCACCAATGTTTTCTCAGGCCGTCCTGCGAGAGGAATCATCAACAAGGTCATGATTGAACAAGGTTTTATTTCGACAAATGCGCCTGCATTTCCTTATGCGTCAATCGCTATGGCGCCTCTTCGCTCAAAAGCAGAATCACACGCGAGTGGGGATTATAGTCCTTTGTGGGCGGGAATGAACTTGGACAACTGCGTCGTGGGCAGAGCCAAAGATATTCTGGAAAAGCTGTCATAGTTACTTTTTAGAATGTTAATGATATTACTGTCAAAATAAACCTCTGATTATGTTTCGCTTTATATTTAACATCCAATGTTGATTATAGTGAAAGTGAGTTTTGTGATCTGTCTTAAGCCATTGAGGCTAATATAAACTACATTTATTACTATTCATAACAATACAGTGCAATAAAGCAAAATGTCGACATCGATTGAAGTTTTAGAAGCAAAGAAGTTAGAAGTAGAAATTCAAGCTATTAGAGATGAACGCAAACGACGCTGGCTCGTGAGTATATCTTTGGTGGTCGGCGTATTAGGCACTCTTATAAGTGCTGTCAACATACTTTCAAATATATCAAGATCTTATGATGAGCTTGCGTTAAATACTAGAATGCAAACAACTAAGATATTTTTGAGTGAAATAACACCCTTGATAAAGAGCGACAATCCTTTAGTCGGTGAGGCATTGAGAGAAAGTTCCTATCATCTATCATCTCAGCTGGCAGAAGATTATACGTTCTTAAGTGCACCTGTCTTTTCTCTATTGTGTGCGAGTTCTGACAGTGGTGATGGTGTAGCGAGTAAGGTTCTTGAGGCTAGAGGCAAAGAAGGGGAGTGTAAATGAGATGCTTAATTTTTATTTTGGTTGGTACTGTATCACTTTCTGTTACTGCGACTCCATACATCTCAAAGAGTTCTGTAATAAGAATAGCAGATAGCATTAACTATAGTGTATCGCCCTGGAGTTATTCTTTTATTCCAGCTGGAAAGATTATATATAAACTGAACAAATCTCGTAATCTCGATGGAGAAGAAAGAGAGCTTTTTTTAACAGAAGATGGTTATTATATTTACCTTCATGAAGATAGGTTTTGGAACGCCGGTTCTATTAGTAGTTTTAAACAATGGGATGATGTGGTTTTTATTAAGAGAGAGTATAAATCAAAAATAAAACATCAACATAGTACATTGGAATTCGTACTCACTAGAGGGGAAAGCTACCAGCTAATTAAAGAAACAGCGGATGGCTATGTGGTTGAACTCAGTGGTAATAATAAATTTTCCGGACCATTTTCAAATCTTAAGATCGATGTTGAAGTTCCTAGAGAGTATGTAAACCACGTCAAAGTGTCAGATGCGAGAAAAGTCGAATCAGTATCGCCGATGATGAAAGTTCTTGTTGGTGGTGTCTATGGTATCGAGTCTAGTTGTGGGGTAAGCAGCGTTAGAGCGTACCCTCAGACTAATTCTGAATATAGACTAAGGCAGTTGTATGATGCGGCTGGAGTTGTTGGTACAGAAGAAGTTAATGAGCTAAGTTCGTTAGGGAGTGATGTGATTGTGCGTAGAGAGTATTACAAACGTCTAAATACAGATGGGCTCTATAAAATTACAATAATTAAACCTTGCAACAACACGAATTATTCTTACTTCCGGATCTCGACTCCGTATGTAGATAATATTCTTATTGATAGAGAGTGGGTAAAGAACGCAACTAGCCAAGTTAGATTGAGCTCACCTTACGGACGAGCGCGTTTACAGTGCTCTGAAGATTATTTTGCAATGAAAGAGCAACTAGAGAATGATTTCCTTTCCGAGGATATACCATTTTTAATTTACAAGATGTCAAAGTGGGATAAATTCAAAGATCAGTGCTTAGAATAGCGATAATTATAATCTATTGCTTATAAGCTAAAAAGGGAGAGGGTAAGATTACCTACCACTCCCTCGTAAATCTCTCCGATACTTCCTTTAGCAACCCCCATCAATATTCGGCAAGCCATCAGAAAACAAGATTTGCTTGCCTGGGGTGAAACGCATGAGTACGTTGGTTTGCTCGCCTTCTTCGTTGGAATTGTTGATCGCGTTGAGTTCAATCAACTTGGCGTAGAAGTCTTCCTCGAGTTGCTCGCGTTGGGTTTGCGTCAGTCGGATACGGCCAATGCAAAAGCTCGGCGCAATCGGGTGGGAGAGAGACTCGTCTTGGAAGCGCTGTCGAAATAGGGAGTCTAACTCTGAGCCTTCTTCTGTGAGAAAACGGCTGCCTGATTGGTAGATGACGCCGTCGCCATAATCTTCGATGTAGCCAAGGATCTCTGCGATGCGCAGATAGAAGCGCAGGCTGGTGTCATCGAGGTTGTAGGTTTTAGCGATCTCTTCTGGAGCAATGTTGCGTGCGGTGAGCATGTAGACAAAGTCGAGTAAGTAAGGGTGCTCAAGAAACAGCTCACTGAGATCGCCGCCAATCATTTTCGCATTTTCATGCTGTATTTGGTTGGCGATCTTGGAAAGCTCTACTAGGTCGGTATTGAGATAGTTTACATACATCAGGATCTTGTCGAGACCTAACGTCGGGCTGTGCAAATGACGTTTAATGGTAGACAGTGGGATACCGGTCTTTTCGGACAGCGCACTGTACCCCAGTCTTTCGTCTTTGAGTTTTTTGCGGATCGCCGCAAGTATAAATCGAGGTCCTACATGCATCCTTGCTTACCTCCCAAGCGAGTCTAGTGCTAATTGCCAGCTTTCATTAAGCTGGCGTTTTTTGCCTCTCAAGCAGCAGATCGCGAATGGCGTTACCTGCTTCGATAATGTGTTTTTTCAACAGATATTTTGCGCCGTCGACGTCTTTGTTTCGGCACATATCGAACAGCGCTAAGTGTTCATCTTCCGCCTTTTTAATGCCAGTCGTGAACAGCAGCTGTAAGCGAATATAGCGATCGCATTTGGTGTTGAGATTGCTGATCACATCCATGGTTTCCGGCATGTTGGCTGGGCTATAGAGCGCTTTGTGGAACTCAAAATTGTAGTTGCTCCACTCTTCTATTTCATCACCGCTGTTGACCACGCTTTCGAAACGCTCGCGAACTTGTTGAGCGCGGGCCAGATCGTCTTCTGTCATGTTTTGAATCGCGCGTTCAAGGATGTGGCACTCAATGACGGCTCGCAGTTCAAACAGCTCATCGATTTTATCCGGTGAAAGCTCAGTCACCGTGGCACCTTTATGTGCTTCAAAGCTAACCAGCCCTTGAGCCTCAAGCTGAACCAATGCTTCACGTACGGGAATGCGGCTAACATTGAACTCTTTGGCTAAGGCGTCTTGTCTGAGGGGCTGTCCAGTTTGCAGTTCACCTTTGAGGATTTGCGTTCGAATAGCTTCTTCAACCAATTGAGTTCGAGTTTTAAAAACGGGCTTTTGTGACATCCAAGTCTCCAAGAAAAAGATATTTTATCCAATATACATTGAGTGTAGCGAATTTGGCGATGGTTCCGACTAGATTGCCACTATTCTGAGAAGCGCGAGGCAACAAAGGCACCAATTGGTGCCTTTTTGAACAGTCATTAACCAAGCGCGTCAAAGTTTTGCGGCACCGACAGTGGGTTGCTTGATCTTAACGCTTCAGGTAACAGGGCATCGGGGAGTGCTTGATAGGCAACAGGTCTGAGCCAGCGTTCGATAGCGCTCGCTCCAACCGAGGTTGAGGCTGCACTGGTCGAGGCTGGGTAGGGGCCACCATGAACCATGGCGTAACTCACCTCAACTCCCGTAGGCCAGCCGTTGAAGACGACTCTACCGACCATCTCTTCGAGTCGAGCCAGCAGTTGTTTCGCCGCAGGGTAGTCACCTTCTTGGGTGTGAAGTGTTGCAGTCAATGAGCCTGTTAGCGTTTCACTGATGGTCAACATGTCATCGACATCTTTGCACATTACGACCATGGACTGCGGGCCGAAAATTTCCTCTTCCCACTGTGGTTGGCACGCCACGCATCGCTATCGGTAACAAACAGTGCACTTGTAACCTCGGCAAAACCTTGGTCTTGGGTGGTGCACATCAATCCCGCTTCGCTTGCTCGATGTTTGCTTTGTTCACAGTAACTATTGCGGATGCTAGGGGTGAGCATAGTATGCGGCGCATGCGCAAGAAGCAGTGTCTGAGCAGACTCAATAAACGCGCTGGCAGGGTCACTATCGACAACAAATACCACGCCCGGCTTAGTACAAAACTGACCGCTACCTAATGTCATCGATTGAACATACTGCTCAGCAAGTTGCTGCGGATCATCGAGTGCTGAAGGCAGAATAAAGGTTGGGTTGATGGCACCCAGCTCACCATAGAATGGAATGGGGACCGCGCGCTGCTGAGCAAGATCAAACAAGGCACGACCGCCAGTGACAGAGCCAGTAAATCCAACGGCCTGGATCCTTGGATGCGTCACTAACGATGTACCAAGTTCGCGTTGATTACCTTGAAGTAGCGTGAAGATGGCTTGAGGAAGGTCGCACTCGGTGAGCGCTTGCTCGATACATTTAGCGACCAACTCGCTAGTTCCTGGATGTGCGCTGTGACCCTTAACAATCACTGGGCATCCTGCGGCGAGTGCCGATGCGGTATCGCCGCCAGCCGCTGAGAAGGCCAACGTAGCACGTGACCAAGCACCTTGTTTTAATACCTCAGAAAATAAGCGCAACTGATTGGCGGTTCGGCCTATCTCGCCGTTTAGCCTGACTAAAGGTAGCGCTGTTTCAAGGTGTGCACGCTCGGCAATGACACTGGCGTTTTGTTCTAGTTTGCTGGCGATCGTATCGAGAAGCTGAGCTCGCATATCGGCACTCTGCTGGCGAAATGATCGAGCTACCGCATGGGCATTTTTACAGGCGACATCCACATCCTGCTTACCATGAACGGGAAAGTCATCCGCTAGTGGCTCACCAGTGAAGGCGTTAATGGCTTGAAATGTAGGGGGCTTGAGCATGGTGGTCGTTTCCTTTGTTGTTATTTGACTTCAAATCCGTAGGCGTATGGGTCGTTGTCATCAACCCAAATCGTGTTATGTCCGTAAACCTGAGCCCAACCTTCGATGCTCGGCAATATCGCTGGGCGGCCATCGACGGTAGTCTCTGATTCAATTCGGCCATGAAACAGACTGCCGATGATGCTTTCATGAATAAAATCATCACCAGGTTTGAGCAGTCCCTTGGCGTGCCACTGTGCCATACGTGCACTGGTACCTGTGCCACAAGGTGAGCGATCTAAGCTTTATCGCCATAGAACACAGCATTCTTCGCCGTAGCGTTTGGCTGGGTTGGGGTGCCCGTCCAAAGGACGTGAGAGACCCCTTTCACGGTTGGGTCGTCGGGGTGCACGCACTCCACCGCTTCTGATACTGCTTGGCGAACTTTGGGACTGAGCATCAAAATCTCATCGGGAGAGTAATGTTCGAGTCCCGGGTAGTTTTCTTGTGGATCAACGATTACGTAGTAGTTGCCACCGTAAGAGACGTCGACGCTTATCTCACCCATACCTTCCACGTAAACCTTCACATCTCGATGAGCAAGGTAGGCTGGCACGTTATAGATCTTAACGGAGGTGACTTTGTCCTCTTGCATTTGGTAGTCGATGCGAATTTGTCCAGCGGGCACATCAAGGATCAACTTACCCGGCTGTTTTGGATGGATCAGCTTGTTCTCAATGGCAGAAGTCACGGTGCCAATGGTGCCGTGGCCGCACATGGGCAAACAGCCACTGGTCTCGATAAACAGAATTGAGGCATCGGCATTATCACTGCATGGTGGCAGTACGACGGAACCCGACATCATGGAATGGCCGCGTGGCTCAAACATCAACGCCTGACGGATCCAATCTAGGTTTTCCATAAAGTACTGGCGCTTTTCGCTCATGGTGGAGCCTTGTAAGGGGGAACACCGCCAGCGACGAGTCGCACCGGATTGCCACACGTATGGGCATCAATACAGAAAAACGTGCCTTGTCTCATTTTCAGATCCTCTGATAAGAAATTGGTTGAATTACACTCTAGCAATGTTACTGTGATGTTAAATATATTTTATACAATTTATTTTATGAAGTGTGACACGGAGCAAGATCATGACCGCTAAACAAGGATCAACTCAACAGAATGTCGCCGTGATCGGCGCGGGAGTTATCGGTATCACGTCGGCGCTTAAATTACAGCAGCTCGGATTCAATGTGACGATTTTTGATCCCCAAGGTGCCGCGCAAGGATGCTCAAAAGGCAACGCGGGACACATCGCAACAGAGCAAGTTTTCCCTCTTGCTTCACCCAGTACAATCAAGCAAATCCCCAGTATGTTGTTTGCGCCGCAAAGCCCATTATCCATCCGCTGGCGAGATGTGTTGAGCACTTTGCCATGGATGGTTCGCTTTCTTTTTAGTGCCAGAAAACGGTCATTTGATACATCTGCGCGTGCCCTAACAGAGCTTAATCAGCATTCATTACGGAGCTGGGAAACACTACTAAGTTCTATCAACGAAGAGGGGTTAATCAAGGTCGATGGCTCTCTGCTCGTGTTCGAAAGCGAGACTCTGTTTGAGTCCTACCAAGAGACGCTCAATGCCCTAAACCAAGCGGGTGTTGAATACCAAATTTGGGATCAAATTCGCCTGCGAAGAAAGCTGCCTAAGCTTGGTTTACAGGTTCGCTATGGGGTCTTTTTTCCTAACACTGGACATACCATAGAGCCTTATGAACTCTGCGTTTCGATCAATCAACGCTTTCAAGAATTGGGCGGAAAATTTGTCGAAAAAGGTGTGCTTTCGCTCACCAAGCAAGGCGAAGTCATTACCGAAAATGGTGCTCAACAATTTGATCGCATTGTACTCGCTGCAGGTCTTCATTCTGCGCCTATGGTGGCGTCTTTGACGGGTATCAAAGTGCCGATTCAAGCTGAACGTGGCTACCATGTCATGGTGGAGAAATTCGACCATGAATTACCGATGGCAGTAAGCAGTGCTGACCGAAAATTCATTATGACCCCATGAAGCATGGCCTTCGGTTAGCGGGCACCGTCGAGTACGGTTCGCCTTCCGCTCCCTTTAATCATAAACGTACCGAACTGTTGATAAAGCAGGGCGATATTATGCTGCAAGATGGGATTGATCGTCGCGCAGTTGGCGATCACTGGATGGGGGAGCGGCCATCAACCAGCGACTCTTTGCCGGTGATCGATACGATCTGCGATGACAAGATCGTGTTGGCGTTTGGGCATCAGCATCTTGGGCTTACTCAGGCGGCGATCACGGCGGACTTGGTCAGTCAGTTGATCGCTAATCAGCCAACTTCGATAAATGTGGCGCCATTCACACTACGCCGATTTAGCTAAAAAATTTTAGTATTTAATATTGTATAAAATATACTTCGTCATTATGTTAATTAAAGGTTAACAGAAATCGGGCATTATAAACCATAACAAGATGTTTTCCCCTAGCGTGAGTGCTTTCTGTGGAGGATGAATGAAAACAATTGAATCAGAGTGTATTAGCCAAAGTTTGACGATGACATCGCTTATTGCGGCGATGCGTCAAACTTATGCCAAACCTGCTAGTGTGCCTCAGCGCCAAGTATTGCCACTGTCCGCAGATAGTCACGATGCCTTGGCCTTGCTGCCAGCGTGGAATGATGAGTTGATCGCAGTTAAGACATTTACTTACTTTCCGGGCAATGGTGAACAAGGGAAGGATTGTGTTGGCTTCTCGACTGTTGGCATTTCGGCGCAGTGATGGTGCACCGCTCGCTTCCATGGATGCCAAAGTACTGACTTATTGGCGTACGGCAGCCGCATCGGCGCTTGCAGCGGACTATTTAGCACGTAAAGAGTCAAAGACTTTGCTGATTTGCGGCACGGGGCGATTGGCGCCTTATTTTGCTTGGGCTTACGCAGCGATTCGCCCTATTGAACGCGTCATTGTATGGGGCAGAGATGCTGCGAAGGCTGCGAATGCGGCAGAGCGTATTGTTCATGGTGATGAATACCAGCGCTTGCCAAGCGAGCGTCAGTTCTCAGTGTCGATAGTCACGGATATAGAGCAAGGTATTCAGGCGGCAGACATTATCAGCTGCGTAACGGGCTCTCTCGAACCATTGATATTGGGCGAGCAGGTGAAGCCGGGGACACATGTTGACTTGGTAGGTAATCATCATCGTCAGCACCGAGAATGTGACAGTGAGTTGGTGCTGCGCTCGCGGGTATATGTCGATAGCCGCATCAATGTGTTAGCTGAGGCGGGCGAGTTATTGATCCCAATCGCTGAGCAAATCTTCTCGCCAGAGCAGATAGTGGCGGATTTACCACAGCTTTGCGGCGCCGAGCTAAGCACAAAAACAAGCCCAAAAACAAGTCAAAACGCGGATTTGGGACGAACCGATCCCGAGTCAATAACTCTGTATAAATCTGTCGGTAGTGCTCTCGCTGATCTCGTAGCAGCGCAGGTGGTATTGACGAACTTAGCCCAAGTGGAATTGGGATAGTGAAGAGCTTTTTGCTCACTTCTAAAATTGCATACAATATACAAATGGAAGGATTTCAATGAACGTAGATTGGAAAGGTGTTTACCCAGCGGTCAGTACTCAGTTTAGACGCGACTTAACGATTGACTTAGATGCGACTCAAACTGTCATCGACAACCAAATCAACGACGGTGTTAACGGCATTATTTGTCTTGGCACGGTGGGGGAAAACTGCGCCCTTTACCCAGAGGAAAAGCGTCAGGTACTACAAGCCGCTAAAGAAGTGGTTAACGGCCGAGTACCGCTTATCGCAGGCACTGCAGAGTCAATTACCGCCGCATCGGTTGGTTACATGCAAGATGCGAAAGCCATTGGCGTTGACGGCTGTATGGTCATGCCTGCCATGGTTTATCGTACGTCAGATTCTGAGACGTATGAATACTACCGCACACTTGCGGAAGCAACGCCTGAGATGCCAATGATGATTTACAACAACCCAGTCTCTTATGGTGTGGATGTGAATCTGGACATCATGGAAAAACTGGCGAAGTTCGACAACATCGTCGCTATCAAAGAGTCGACCACGGACACGCGCCGCATCACCGAGCTTTATAATAAGTTTGATCAGCGCTTTACCATATTTGGTGGCGTGGATGATATTGCCCTAGAGTCTTTAATGCTCGGTGCAACGGGCTGGATCTCCGGTCTAACCAATGCGTTCCCAGCGGAATCGGTCGCTATCTACAAACTGGCGAGCCAAGGCCGCTATGCCGAAGCGCTCGAAATCTATCGTTGGTTCTTGCCACTTCTTAAACTCGATACTATTCCAACCTTAGTCCAATGCATCAAGCTCGCCGAGCAAGTTTGTGGTCGCGGTTCAGAGCAGGTGCGCCCACCACGTCAACTGCTGCAGGGTTCTGAGCGTGCAGAGGTGATTGGACTTGTTGAAGCCGCTTTGGCCACTCGCCAGATCTGAGTCGGTATCAGCTCTAGGGGAAGTTGGTACTAATGCGCAGAGTATTAACAACTGCGTACTGGTTTAGGTATATGTTTAAAAAAGCCCGAGCAATTTTTGTTGCTCGGGTTGGTAATTAACTTGACCTAAGTTCGCTGGCAGGATTGCCTATTGACAGAGTTAGTAACCCATCAACTGCAACAAGTTCTCGGCAGTGCTGATCGCCTCTTTACGGTTAGCAATGTTGAGCTTTTGGTACAGGTTACGAATGTGGGTTTTAATCGTTGTGCCTGCAACATCCAACTCTTGAGCAATTTGCTCGTTGCTGAATCCAGAGTAAATCAATCCTAGAACCTGCCATTCACGCTGGGTGAGTGGGCTAGTGCGTACTAACTCAGGGATGTTCGGGTGGTTGACCAGCTTCTCAACAAACTCTTCGTTAAAGTGCACAGAGCGGCTACGCTGAGTGGTGTTGATGTCTTTCATTAGCAGTTGAGCGCGGTGACGCTCAAGATCGCCAAGATCGGACTTCGATACTAGGTTAGCCAGCAAGTGCCCAATGGTTGCGCCATCAATCAGGAAGTTACCAATCATGCCTGTCTGGTTAGTCAGTACTAACGCTTCTTTCAAGAGCTGTTTGGCTCGGTCTTCATTCTTGCTGTGCACATTAAGGATCGCTTCGACAATCAGGTTACGATTGCGATCGGTCACCAACTGATGCTTGCTCGCTTCTTGCTCTAGGAAGTTCAGCGTGCTTTGCGCTTGCTCGTACTGACCCAATTGAATTTGTGCACGGGCAATATTACGCCACTGCAGTTGAGAGAAGTGATTACATGCTTCTGCAGGACGAGTAGCCGTTTCTAGCCACTGCTCAATCGACTCCATGTCGTTTCTTGCTTGCCAATAAAGCAGTAGTGACAATGAAGCATTCGCAGTCCAATCAACGTGATAGGTTGATTGCTTGATAAGGTGTTGAATCTGCTCAATCACCTTCGAAGCTTTGTCGAGCTCACCACGGCCGATGGCAATGCGAGCAATCATGGAATAGCTGTGCAAGTGTTTACTTGGGTCGATGTTACCCAGCACGTCGATGCCTTTGTAAGCGCACTCTTCGGCCTCATCAAGGCGATTCCAACACCAAAGCACTTGTGCACGAACGCGTAATAGGAACTCGTGCAGCGGGACTTGGTGCAGTTGCTGCTCTTCAATCAGTTTAAAGGCGCTTTCTTGGATCTCGAACGCGGCTTGTACATAACCTTGAGCGATCAAGATTTCACTTTGCTGCAGCTGCGCCCACAAGGCTTGATGATATACGTGATATTGACGCGCCAGCTTTTCGGTCTGCTGCATCATCGACAACGCACGCTGAGATTGCCAATTACGTGATTCACCTCGCCAACGACGGACGTCGCGACAATACGGCTGCGATATTCAGAGTGGTCGAGCTCGCTCAGTGCGAGTTCAGCCAGCTCGATAGCTTGGTCTGGTGAGTTTTGGTTGATGGCCACCTGAGCACGAAGCGCGTGGAATTCGCCCTCCTCTTTTTTGCTCAAATTGACTTTGCGCGCGGCCATCTCTTCACCGGCTCTGGCAATCAGCTCGCCCACTTCATTGTATCGGTGTTGGCTCTGTGCCAACCAAGCTTGCAGTACACATAGCTTAGGCTGACTGTAAAGCTGATCAGCACTTAACACACCAATGGCATCTTCCAGCGTGGTCAATTCACCGTGGTTAAACATCTTCCAGCCAAACTCCAGCAAAATACTCGCCACCAAATCTGCGTTGTTCGCAAGGCGCGCGTGGCGCAGTGCTTGGTGCGGGACTTTTTGCTCTAACCAAGCGTTCGCTGCCGCTAGGTGCAAGTCGTGCTCTTGTTGTGGAATTCGTGCTTTACGCTCGTGGGATAAGAACTCTGCAAATAGGTTATGGAACCTAAACCAGTTGTTCTCACCCTCTAGGGGATAGATAAACAGACCAAAGCGGTTGAGTGACTCGATCATACTGAGTGCATCATCACGTTTGGTAAGCGCGGTGACCAAGTTGTCATTGAAGTGATCAAGCACCGAGCACTGCATTAAGAAATGACGGGTTTCTTTATCAAGCAGATCAAACACTTCTTCAACAAGGTAGTCCCAAAGGTGTGCGTGATTGAACTGAGAGATAGTCTCCACCGATTGTGCCAGTGTGCGCTTTTGATGCTGCGCTTGCAGTGCGAAAAGTTGCAAGGCCGATGGCCAGCCTTCCACATAGGTACGAAGTGTATTCGCGGTTTCGTTATCGATCTCACTGGCAAGGCGCTGACTAAAGAAACGTGTGGTTTCTTCAGTATCGAAGGCAAGAAGCTCGTTACCAATTTCAATCATGAGATCGCGAACGCGTAGGTTCGCTGTACCCAATGGCGGATTACCTCGGCTGGTGACGACCAAAGTAATGTTATCTGGCATGTGCTTTAGGAAAAAGCGCATTGCTTCATGGATGTCTTCATCGCTAATTAGGTGGTAGTCATCCAGAACGATGTAACACTCATGGTGGTAGCTGGTTAACTCGGCGAATACTTCACTAAACAGGGAATGCAAAGAAGAAAACTGTCGGCGCTCTGCAAGCTTTTGTGCATTCGGGCAACTGTTGCTGGTGGCTTTGTTAATGGCCTGCAGCAAATAGTTGACGAAGCGAAATGGGTCATTATCACTTTCATCAATGCTGTACCAACCTACATGAGGTTTGTCCGATAGCCATTGAGCGGCCATGGTGGTTTTGCCGTAACCGGCTGGCGAGCGGAATAATACCAGTTTATAAAAAGGTGCCTGTGCAAGCAGGTCTAAAACTCGAGGACGAACAATGGCATTGTGCAAGCGGCCAGGTCGAGTCAACTTTGAAGGAATCCACATAAGTTATTTCCTACGATTATTATTTTTCAATGCCCCGGGGTGGAGGGCGTGTTTACCACAGCTTTGTTGAGCCAGCTCGAAGATATAAAACAGTGGGTTATACAGTTTTTGATCAAGCGCTCGGTTTTGATTATTGTGTGGCCAATCCCGCTACTACGCCTCGTATTTGTGATCTCTGTCACTATATCCTTGGTGTGGAAGGGGGATTGGTCTGCCATGTATACAAAATTTCGGGAAATTTTGATTCTTTTTTGCGGGTAACTGTGATCTTCGCAACAATTTTTGTAATTAGTTATCCGCTTGATAGCATTTCTTTCTTAGTTCGTGGCTAGATTAAAAACTGAGCTTGGCGTGATCGCTATCACCAGAAAAAACCGAATCAGATAGCGGAATGGGAGATCGATCACTAAGTGGAGGGGAGTACGCCCTCTACGCCCTCCTCACTCATCCTCCAGGGAGTCGGACTTAGGAGGATGTTTATGGATACGTCACCATGCACGATATGTGACAGATGGATAAAACTTGAAAGTGAGATTTCGTAATGAAACCTGCGCAACAGAAAAAATTTGATAAAGCTTCTTTCCAAGAAAGTGTTAAAAAACACCTATCAGCAACTTACGCAACGACAGTAGAAACTGCGACTGAACGTCAGTGGTATCTAGCAATGGGTCGTGCGCTTGCTGAGCTAACGACTTTTGACCTGCTTGAAACTGAAGCAGACGAGCGCATCAAGAGCGCAAAAAGTGTTAACTACCTATCTCTAGAATTCCTAATCGGTCGTCTGACGGGTAACAACCTAATCAGCATGGGTCTTTACGAGCAAGTAACTGACGCAATGGCTGAACTAGGTCACAACCTAACTGACCTTCTAGAAGAAGAGCGTGACCCATCACTCGGTAACGGTGGTCTAGGTCGTCTAGCAGCATGTTTCATGGATTCATGTGCGGCTCAAGAATTCCCAACTGTTGGCTACGGTCTTCATTACGAATACGGTCTATTCAAGCAATCATTCGAGAACGGTCGCCAAAAAGAAGCACCAGACGCATGGTGTGGTGTTGAAGGTTACCCATGGGAAGTGGCTCGTCCAGAACTTGCACAAGAGATCGGTTTCTTTGGTCACGTTGAAATTGTAAACGTTGATGGCAAAGAAGTGCGTAAATGGGTTCCTGGCATGACAGTGAAAGCAATGCCTTGGGATCTTCCAATTGTTGGTTACGAATCTGACACGGTATACCCACTACGTCTTTGGGAATGTCAGGCAATCGCACCATTCTCTCTAGAAAGCTTCAACAATGGTGATTACTTCGAAGCACAGCACGCGCTAATCGATGCGGGCAACATCACTAAAGTTCTATACCCGAACGATAACCACGAGAAAGGTAAGACACTGCGTCTAATGCAGCAGTACTTCCACTCAGCCGCGTCTGTACGTGACATTCTACGTCGTCATGAAGCTGCAGGTTACACGCTTGCGGATCTTCCTAAGCAAGAAACCATTCAGCTTAACGATACGCACCCAACCATTGCTATCCCTGAACTCATGCGCATCCTTCTTGATGAGAAAGGTTTGAGCTGGGATGACGCGTGGGCGATTTCTTCTAAGACTTTTGCATACACAAACCACACGCTACTTCCAGAAGCACTAGAGACTTGGTCTGAGTCGCTAATCCAGCGTCTACTTCCACGTCACATGGAAATCATCTTTGAAATCAACCACCGCTTCCTACAAGAAGTACGTGCAATGTGGCCTGGTGATGGTGAGAAGCAAGCGAAGCTTTCTATCATCCAAGAAGGTTTCCACCGCATGGTTCGTATGGCTAACCTATGTGTTATCGGTTCGTACGCTGTGAACGGTGTAGCGGCACTTCACTCTGAGCTAGTGAAATCTGACCTATTCCCTGAGTTCCACGAGATGTACCCAACTCGTCTACACAACGTAACGAACGGTGTGACACCACGTCGTTGGTTGAAGTTCTGTAACCCAGGTCTATCGGCTCTTATCACTGACAAGATTGGCAGCGAGTGGCCAGCTAAGCTTGAGCAGCTAGAAGGCATCGCGAAATACGCGGATGACGCTAAGTTCCAGAAAGACTACATGGCTGTTAAGAAGCAGAACAAACAGCGTCTAGCGGACTGGGTTAAAGAGAACATGGGTATTGAGCTAGATACGAATGCTATCTTTGATGTAATGATCAAGCGCCTACACGAGTACAAGCGTCAGCAACTTGATTTGCTACACGTGTTGTCTCTATACCACCGTCTACTGAATGACCCAACATTTGATATGACGCCACGCGTTGTATTCTTCGGCTCTAAAGCTGCACCGGGTTACCACCTAGCGAAAGAAATCATCTTTGCGATTAACAAGGTGGCTGAGAAAGTAAACAACGACCCACGCCTAGGCGGTAAGCTGAAAGTGGTATTCATCCCTGACTACCGTGTAAGCATGGCTGAAATGTTGATTCCAGCTGCTGACGTTTCTCAGCAAATCTCTATGGCAGGTAAAGAAGCATCGGGTACAGGTAACATGAAGATGGCGCTTAACGGTGCCCTAACTATCGGTACGATGGATGGTGCGAACGTTGAGATCCGTGAAGAAGTCGGTGACGAGAACATCTACATCTTCGGTCTTGAGGTTGATGGTGTGAAACGCACCAAAGCGGCAGGTTACAACCCATACGACTTCTACAACGCTGACCCACTACTGAAAGCATCTCTAGACCTACTACTAGGTGAAGAGTTCACTCCAGGTCAACCAGGTCTGCTACGTGCAACATACGACAGCCTACTAGATGGCGGTGACCCGTACCTATGTCTTGCTGACTTCGCATCTTACGTGAAGGCGCATGAAGACATGGACGCGCAATACCGTGACCAAGCGGGTTGGGCGAAGAAAGCGATTCTTAACACGGCGCTCGTTGGCAAGTTCAGCTCAGACCGTTCGATTCGCGATTACGTGAACAACATTTGGAAGCTTGAATCAGTTTCACGCTAACAAGTTTAACCAAGGTACCCCAGTTTGAGTGGGGTACCTTGGCTTTTTATATAAATTAATAACAACCCTACCGATTTGAAGGTTAAGAGAAGTCCTTCGGAGAGAGCGATGACAGAACAAACAGCATTAAAACAAGTTGCTGAGATGGCAAGAATAGCCGACAGCTACGTAAGTGCGTGGGGCGATGAAGCCAAAGTTGAGGACGAAACCATTCTTCGTCTGCTTGCGTCTTTAGGCTACGACACGACAAATGATGAATCACTACTAAAATCTGCTGAGAAAAAGCACAAGAAAGAAGTGCTCGATCCAGTACTGGTTGTTAAAGACGGTGATGCAGTAGAAGTAGAACTTCATTTAGGTGTAAGCGCGAGAGAAAGTGATTTCAGCTGGCGTCTAGAGACTGAGCAAGGAGAAGTACTTGAAGGCTATCTTCAATCTCAGATCGTTCGTGATGAACGTGCTGAGGGTGGCCCTTTAGTATTTGCGTTACCAAACAACCTTCCATGGGGTTATCACAAGCTTTACCTAGAGCGTAAGCGCCGCAAAGCGCCTTACGAGATGACGCTTATTCGCACACCTCGTGCCTGCTACAAGCAAAGTGCAATTGACGAAGGTAAAAAGCTTTGGGGTCCAAGTATCCAGCTTTACACACTTCGCACTCAGCACAACTGGGGTATTGGTGATTTTGGCGATCTTAAACAGCTGGTTGCCGATATCGCGGCACGTGGCGGTGATTTTGTGGGCCTTAACCCAATTCACTCGCTATTCCCAGCAAACCCAGAAGGCGCGAGCCATACAGCCCATCTTCACGTCGCTGGTTAAACATTCTTTACATCGACGTAAGCTCGGTTGCGGAATTTGCACTAAGTGCAGACGCACAACAAATCGTTGGCGGCTCTGAGTTCCAAGCACGCCTACAAAAAGCGCGTGAGTCACACTGGGTGAACTACACCGAAGTGGCTGAGCTTAAGATGAGCGTATTGCCGCTGCTATTCGATGAGTTTAAGACTCGTCACCTAGACAAACAGTCTGAGCGCGCGAAACTGTTCCTAGACTTCATTGAAGCAGGCGGTGAGAGCCTACTGCATCAAGCCGCGTTCGACGCGATCCACGCTGAGCTTCATGCAGAAGACAGCAACATGTGGGGCTGGCCGGTATTCCCAGAGAAGTACCGCCGTTTCGAAAATGCAGCGACACAGAAGTTCATTGCCGATAACCAAGACAAAGTTCAGCTTTACATGTACTTGCAGTGGATTGCTGATGTTCAAATTAACGAAGCTCAAGCACTAGCAGAAGAGAAGGGTATGGCAGTCGGTCTATACCGTGACCTTGCTGTAGGTGTGGCAGATTCTGGTTCTGAAACTTGGGCGGACAATGGCAACTTAGTGATGGATGCTAGCATCGGTGCGCCACCAGATATTCTTGGTCCTTTGGGTCAAAACTGGGGTCTACCGCCACTCAACCCACAAGTACTGCAAGCAACGTCTTACGATGCGTACATCCAACTGTTGCGCGCCAACATGAAGCATTGTGGCTCATTGCGTATCGACCACGTTCTTGGTCTACTGCGCCTTTGGTGGATTCCAAAAGGTGAGAACGCAACAAAAGGTGCGTACATCTACTACCCAGTAGAAGACATGCTAGCCATCCTAGCGCTAGAGTCACACCGTCATCAATGTAGCGTTATCGGTGAAGACTTGGGTACTGTGCCTGATGAAATCGTAGAGATCCTTCGTGACGCAGGCGTACACTCGTACAAGGTGTTCTTCTTCGAAACAGCAGAAGACGGCGGCTTTATTTCTCCTGAGCACTACGCAGATCAATCAATGTCTGCACTGTGTACGCACGATATGCCAACGCTACGTGGCTTCTGGCACTGTGATGATCTGAAGATGGGTCGCGAAATTGGTCTGTATCCAAATGAAGAACAGCTCGCAGGGCTATTTGATGATCGCCTAGTGTGTAAGCAAGGCATTCTAGATAGCGTGGCATGGCACGGTTACCTGCCTGAAGGTGTGGGTCGTGATGCAAGCCTTGTCCCTATGGATGCGCATTTAAGCGAAGCACTACAGCTTCACGTAGCAGCGGGCTCTTCTGCACTACTTAGTGTTCAGCTAGAAGACTGGCTAGAAATGGATAAGCCAGTCAACATTCCTGGTACGGTTAATGAGTACCCGAACTGGCGTCGTAAACTGTCGATGAACCTAGAAGAAATCTTCGCTCAAGAAGGGGTAAATCGCATCGCTAAACGCCTAACGGAAGTACGCGCGAAAGCCAGCTAATTATAGATTATTGAATCGCTAACAAAGCACGACTCTCTTGGATATTTGTTCTGTCATTTCCAAAGAGTCGTGCTTTTCTTCGTTTTGGCGTCTGGCTTATATCATTCTCAAATTTATATTGTAAATTGTCGGTGAAATAGGCCAATTGCAATGCAAAATTGGGCGCTTGTCACTTCCCGTACAAGATGTTTCCAGTACAATGAAATCTTGCAGATAGCCCGCGTATCGCGGGCTTTTTATTTTGTGCCTCCGACGTCTTTGCCATTGGCTGAGACTCAACAATAAAAAGGGGGGCACAGTGTTAGGTCGAGGGAGATGAACGTTGAACAAAAAAGGGCTTAAAAGACAACAACAGGCGTACGATCGACTCTCGAGTGCATCGTTTGCTGACCCATTCTCATTTCTAGGTCCATACCTACAAGATGAGACTCATGCGCTAAGGGTTTGGATGCCCGGCGCGGACGCCGTAACGGTTGTTTTGAAAGATGGCACCAGAATGCCAATGGTGCGAGACAAAGCGTCTGGATTTATCCTTGAATCGGATCTCGATTTACGATTTACCCACTATCAGTTGGCGATTGATTGGAATGGCACTGAGCAGTTGCTCGATGACCCATACCAATACCACGGTTTGTATGCGGAGTATGAAGAGCTGCATACACCAAAAGAGATGTATCACCACATGGGTGCGCAATTTATTACCCAAGAGCGTGATGGAGAAACCATCGAAGGTACGCGTTTCTTGGTGTACGCACCGCATGCATCCGCGGTCAGTCTAGTCGGTAACTTCAACGCTTGGGATGGTCGTCGCAACCCAATGCAGCGACTTGACTACGGTATTTGGGGATTGTTTGTACCGAACTTGCCAGAAGGCACTCAGTATAAGTTTGAACTTAAAGGACCGGATGGTGAAGGTCTGCCGCACAAAGCGGATCCTTGGGGCTTTTACTCTGAGCAATACCCATCGTTTTCTTCCGTTACTTATAACCATGACCGCTATGACTGGCAAGACAGCTCTTGGCAGCAGCGTCCGGTAACAGAAAAACGCAAAGAAGCACTGTCATTCTACGAGCTGCACGCAGGCTCTTGGAAACGCAATGACAATGGTGACTTCCTAAATTATCGCGAACTGGCTGATGAACTGATCCCTTACTTGACCGATATGGGCTACACCCATGTTGAATTGATGCCAGTGTCTGAGCACCCGTTCTACGGTTCATGGGGCTATCAGCCAGTAGGTTTGTTTGCACCGACCAGCCGTTTTGGTTCACCAGATGACTTTAAGTACTTTGTCGACCAGTGTCACCAAGCTGGCCTTGGCGTAGTACTCGACTGGGTTCCAGCGCACTTCCCATCGGATGATCATGGCCTAGCGAACTTTGATGGCACGCCATTGTTCCACGATCCAGATCCACGTCGCGGTTGGCACCAAGATTGGAACTCGTACATTTACGATCTTGGACGCGAGCACGTTCGTCGTTTCTTGGTATCTAATGCCCTTTACTGGTTTGAGCAATTCCATATCGATGGCATCCGCGTCGATGCGGTAGCTTCTATGCTGTATCTTGACTACTCACGTAGTCATGACCAGTGGATCCCAAATGTCGATGGCGGCCGTGAAAACTACGATGCGATTGCGACGTTGAAATGGATGAACGAAGAAGTGTACAAGCACTTCCCGAATGCCATGACGATCGCTGAAGAATCGACAGCTTTCCCTGGCGTATCTGCACCAACCTTTGCTGGTGGTTTAGGCTTTGGGTTTAAGTGGAATATGGGTTGGATGCATGACAGCTTGTCGTACATTCAAGAAGATCCAGTTCACCGCAAATACCATCACGATACCATCACATTCCCGCTTGTTTATGCGCATAGTGAAAACTACGTTCTGTCTCTATCACACGATGAAGTGGTATACGGCAAACGTTCTATCCATAACAAGATGCCGGGCGATGAGTGGCAACAAACAGCGAACCTTCGTGCTTACCTAGGTTACATGTACGCTCAGCCAGGTAAGAAGCTAAACTTCATGGGTGCTGAGTTCGGTCAAACCGGTGAGTGGAACCACGATGACCAGCTGCAATGGTTCTTGCTTGATTTTGAGCGCCACCAAGGTGTGAAAGCGCTGACGAAAGACTTGAACTTACTCTATCGCCGAGAAAAAGCGCTGTTTGATCAAGACTCAGATCCGCAAGGTTTTGAGTGGCGACTGCAAGATGCCGCAGAAGCGAGTATTTTAGCGCACGAGCGCATTAGCGAAGACGGCGAACGTGTGCTGGTTATCAGCAACTTTACGCCAGTGCCACACGAAGCGTTCCGATTGGGTGTACCGCTAGCGGGTCGTTATGAGCTATTGCTAAACACCGACGACAGCTCTATGCAGGCAGTGGTTTTGGTGTGGCTCAGGTGGCAGAAACGGAAAGTGTTGAGAGTGAAGCGCAGCCTCAGTCTCTATCACTGCGTTTGCCACCGCTTTCAACAGTATTCTACAAATACCAAGGCTAAATGAGTTGAAGCCCCAGCACTTTGCTGGGGCTTTTGTTTATCACGCTCTGCGAGAGAGGTAGATTCGTTAACGAGTATGAAGACCCGAGATAAAATCATTCAAGCCAGCTTGAAGCTATTCAATGAGAAAGGCGAGCGCGCCATCACCACCAACCATATTGCCGCCCACCTAGGATGAGTCCTGGCAATCTCTATTACTACTTTCGCAATAAAGAAGACATCATAAAGTCGATATTTTCCGACTACATCGCCTACGTACGTGAGTCCTTTGTTCCGGTATCCAGTGACACGCCTGCGGAGGTTTACCTGCAACGCTATTGCGAAGAAGTATTTGGCAGTATCTGGCGCTTTCGTTTCTTCCACGCCAGCATGCCTGAAATCGTGATGCGCGATAAAGCCCTGCATCAAGCCTACTTGCAAGCGCATGATGTACTGGTCGCCAGAGCTCACGAGTCGGTGCTTAATCTGCGCCGCGACGGATTTATTGTCATCGACGATGATCAAATCGATGAGCTCATTGAATTGATGCGCGTCGTTGGTGGCTTCTGGGTAAGCTATTTAATGGCAAACTCCGTGAGCAAGTCGATAACCAAAGCCGATGTGAATCGCGGTGTTGTTAAGTTTATCGTTCTGTTGTGGCCTTATAGTACCGATAAAGGGAAAGAGGTGCTGACTAAGTTGAAATTGAAATATAAGACAGAGAACTAGTTGTGCCTAGTAACGTTCACTCTTACATGTAGACCAATGAATCATTACCAAATTAATTATAAATTTCTGTTATCATAATAATAATTTTTGATAATTTTTTATTTAAGTTCATCGTGCTTATACTTCTCCACATCGAAACGAAACACGAAACAAATAATCAAATCAGTTTTTGGAGAAAGTTATGAAAATGAATCACGTTGGTATCATGGTTGGCGATATGGACAAAGCGGTAGAGTTCTACACTAAAGCGGTAGGTCTTCGCGTTGTAATGAACAATACAAAAGTTATCGAAGAGCGCGAGTCAGCAATCGGTCGTATGTGTATTGCCGTATTTGGTGAAGGCTTTAAAGGTTTCAACATTGCTCACCTAGTGACAACTGATGGCATCGGCGTGGAGTTGTTCGAAATGGTTGACCGCGACGAGCGTCACAATGTTGATTTTTCTCGCCTAGGTATCTTCCACTTCTGTCTACAGCTTCCAAAAGAGCAGTTTGAATCAGCAATCAAACGTGTAGAAGAGTTCGGCGGTAAAGTGCGTATGGATATTCACCGTTACCACCCAGAAGATGATTCTAAGCAAGCGCAGATGGTTTACCTAGAAGACCCGTTTGGCAACCTATTCGAGTTCTACTCTCACTCTTACGAAGACACTTACGCTTCTGATTACGAGTAATGCTCTTATCTGATAAGTGAAAGTTTTCATGCCCACGAGATGCCAGGTCTTGTGGGCATTTTAGTTCTGTGGCCTAAAAAACGTTGAGGGAAAATCTGTACTACATCTCCACTCGGCATTGTTCTGGACATTTCCGTGTCAGTGAATCTTCTGATTTAGATATGTACGGATTACTTCGAGCAAGGCGAGTAGTGTTATAGCCGTTTGTTATTTACTCATTTCCAAAGGTTATTGCTTACTCAGTAGGAACTTGCGCAAATCTCTCTCAACTCGCATGACAAACAGAATAAAAACTTTGTCACCATCTTGCTTATAGAAAACACGACAGGGATTAACGACAACTTCACGATAACGTAGATGTTTTAGCTCGGGAGGAATACGACCAGACTCCGGGAAAGTTTGTAAGCGCTCGACTTTGGAGAAGATCATTTGTACTAACTGCTTTGCCGCAACAGTGTTTTCAATTGCGATGTATTCAGCTATATCGTTAAGGTCAGATAACGCTGGGTCAGTCCAGATTATTTTAGCCATTTAGACATTTTGTCCTTGGCTTCATCATGACTTACAGTTTTGCCGTCAGCTAATGCGCGCTCGCCTCGTGCTATACCCTCAAGAATAGCCAAACGATTTTGCATAAACTCGTAATCATCAACATCAACGAGATACGCGGATGGTTTGCCATGCTCGGTTATTAACACAGGCTCTTTAGTTTCGTGGAGGTCTGCGAGGATCTTAGTTGCTTGACGTTTAAGTGATGTAACTAGTTCTACTTTCATGAGAGCTGCTCCAAAGGAATACTAGAGTGATACTATTCTATCACTTTCAGTTTATCAAGCTCCATGACGGTTAGCGCTTTATAGGTGGACTTCTTCCACTTTTGCATTCCATTTATGTTTCTGCCATTCAACGAGTCGTCAATCCAAAATGTTACTGAGCCTCGCTGGCACAAGGCTTCATTGCACTCACTATAGTTTGCTAACTTCCTTTTGGACTTACCCATAAAGACACCATGCTTCGACTGCATGGGATCAGATCGCAGGCCTGGGGAAAGGTTCAATTGATTTGGTCAACAACGCAGTTTCACGCTGGCAATGCAGTGCATCAATCGTGATAACAGTTCAACCGCATCGTAGGGCAATGGCTTGTCGAATCGGATGCTTTATTGGCGCCATTAGATCTGCAAAATACAGCCTAGCGAACGAAGTTAATATTCCATTTAAAAAACTAAATCCCCTGCCATTAACGCCGCTGCTCCTGAGTTTCGCGGCGTTTTCTTATTTGAGTCTTGTTTCTGGGAGGGGGGATTGCCAGTGGAGATACCGAGATTCTTGTCTACACTCAATAGACTTAACTTAATAAAAAATAAGGTTTATTGATGATAACTGCGTTGTACGGCTCTCTTCTTGCGTCACTAATGATTTGGCTTTCATTTCAGGTGATCAAACAGCGACGATCGAATCAGGTCGCCTATGCCGATGGAGGCGTGGAAGCCTTGCAGATTGCGAGAAGCGCACAAGGCAATGCTGTCGACTATATTCCTATTACTCTAATTCTCATGGCCTTCGTTGAGTACAACGGCGCCCCCGCGATTTGGATTCATGTCATTGGAGTGAGCTTTGTTATTGGGCGCTGCCTGCACGCTCACGGGATACTCAACAAACGCTTCAAAGGTCGGGTGAGGGGAATGCAAATCACTGTTTTTGCGATGGCGGGGCTTATCGTCTCAAACCTTCTTTACCTTCCTTTTGATAAGCTTTGGTAGTGAAGCCATTATTACTTTCCACTTTGGGGTGAAAAGAGGCTAAAAACCAGTCGAGTACTTAGCCTCAATCTCGGCAATTTTCTTCTCTATGTCTTTAAGCTGCTGTTTGAGTCGAACAAGCTCAGCCTTGTCTTTCGGAGTGACGGCGAGCTTGATCGTTCCAACCCCACAAGCGTCTCTGGTGGCTTGGCTAAATCGGGTAAACCCAGAGAGCGATACCGAGTATTCAATAAACTGACTTTGGTCTTTATTGGAGGCTCGGATATCCACCGTGCGGCCTTCCTTACTTTGTAATATCAGTCGATTGATCAGCGCCAAGTTTTGCTTGTCGGCTCTCACAAATCCTGATTCTTTGCTGTTTGAGAACAGTTGCCCTTCAAAAGCCAGTGGTTTGTTGTCGTCGACTTTAAATACCAAATCCACTTTGGCGTTTTCTTCATCCAAGTCTTGAGCAAGGCCGAAGGTGATGAGCAACTTCGAGCGATCATCGCAGCGAATACCGTAAGTGGTAAATTTATCTTCAACTAGATCACCAAACCCCCACACCCTGTGGGTTTCGACGCGGTCAAACTTATCAATATTGTGCTCGTTGAACCAGCTTGCGCTAGCTGCGCAAGGAGTAGAAGCAACAATGATGAACAGTAGTTGATACAGGGTCAGTTGGTACATTTTTACTTGATGCATAGACACTCGATACATGGCCACTCAGCTGGTTTCACTCGGGTAAATCTCAGTACCGCTACTATAAGGTTAGGTACCTGATTGATTTTATGCCAGTTGTGTGACGAATCACGATTGTTGCCTACACTGAATAAAAACGGAGGAAGATAGGGATGACACGAGCATTACTGCCGCCAGCTTGGGTGATGGTCTCCATTGGTCTTATCCTTAATGTGATGGCGATTGTGCTTTCAAGCCAAGTGCTGGACAGAATGTCGAGCGATATTGCTGTAATACAGGAACGCAAAGAAGCAAATCTGTATTCGATGCAGCTTGCTTGGAATCAAGTAGAAACGCTGGAAAGAAAACGTGAAGCATTGCTGCTGCACCTTGATGGTGATGATATTGATACTGATATAGCGGATATGTTGAGGGGGCAGCTATCTCAATGGGTCACCGCTCAAGTTCCTCTGATTCATCGAAAACACCTCCCTGAATTGATGGCTATGATCAATAGCGCGCAAGATACGCAGCGTGACTTGATTGATGGGCTCTATCTCGACAATTTGGAGCTCTCAGAAACGCTCGCAAGCGTCGAAGAAGACATGGCGTATTACAAAAACATCGCGGTGTTTCTGCAAATTCTCGGACTGGCGCTGATTTTAGCTCGTGATCTTTCTCGCCGTTCGTTGCCGAATTGATATACTTTAAGACATCACTTTTGCAATTTAAGAAATAAAGATGCTCACTCGTTCTGATGATCTGGAAATATTACTCTCTGTTGTCGATAGTGGCGGTTTTTCCGCTGCCGCAGAAGCGCTCGACATTCAAGTGGCCAAAGTGTCGCGCAGTGTGAGTAAGCTTGAGACCCAACTTGGAGTGACGCTATTGAATCGTACCACTCGCCGCATTGAGCTCACTGACGAAGGTCGTCAGTTTGTGGAGGGCGTCCGTGAAGGGCTACGTATTCTACAGCAGACCGAAGAAGAGATTGTGGCTAGAGGCGAACTGCCAAAAGGGCGATTGAGAGTCGATGCAGCTAGCCCATTTGTACTGCATCAACTGGTGCCGCTTATCGCGGAGTTTAATAGAGAGTACCCAGATATTGAGCTTGAGCTGACCTCCAACGAAGGGTTTGTTGATTTACTTGAGAAGCGCACCGATGTTGCGATTCGCATAGGTAAGTTAACTGACTCAACGTTGCATGCTAAACCGCTAGGAAAGAGCCTGTTGTATCTCGTCGCGTCACCCGATTACCTTGCACAGCGTGGTTACCCCAAATCGGCCGTTGATTTGAGTACGCATAGTTTAATCGGGTTTGTCGGTGCAAAGGTGCTTAACCAATGGCCACTCCCCGGCAATCCAACGATTCAGCCAAGCATGGTGTCGAGTAACGGTGAGACGGTGCGCCAGTTAACTTTAGCAGGTAATGGAATTGCGTGTATGTCGGGCTTTATGGTGAAACAAGATATTGAAGAAGGGCGCTTGGTGCCACTTCTTGAGTCAGAAAAACTCACTACGACGGGTCGCGAGCAAGTCAATGCGGTCTATTACCGCTCATCGTCGGTCGCGCGCCGCATTACGGCGTTTATTGAGTTTATCCAGCCTAGGCTATCGCTGTAGTCGTTATCTCCTTCTTTGCTTCCTTCTTTGTTCCGGCGGCTTTTGCATTTTTGACAAAAGCCATTTGCGATTATTGCTCTCAATCTAGAGGTCACTCGTCGCTAAAATGTCCCCATTACGATATTGAGGGCATACGACATGATCTTTTCTAATTTTAACTACGGCCAACTTGAGCTAAGCAATCGCATCGCGATGGCACCGATGACCCGTTCTCGCACCACTCAACCGGGTGATGTGCCGAATGACATGATGGCGACTTACTACGCACAGCGCGCCAATGCAGGTCTTATCATCACAGAAGGTGCGCCGATCTCGGCCATTGGTCGTGGTTACTCCATGACCCCAGGTATCTATACTCAAGCACACATCGATGGCTGGAAAAAAGTCACGAAAGCGATCCATGAACAAGGTAGCAAAGTCTTCATTCAGCTTTGGCACGTGGGTCGCCGTAGCCATGAATCCATCACGGGTGAGCAGGTTTTGTCTGCGTCGGCGATCAAAGAAGCTGACCAAGTATTCGGCCCGCTACCGGAAGGTGGTTTCGGTATGATTGAAACCGGCGAACCTCGCGCAATGACTGAGCAAGATATTCAGCAAACTATTACCGATTATGTGCAAGCCGCGAAAAATGCAATTGAAGCGGGTTTTGATGGTATTGAAATCCATGCTGCGCACGGTTACTTGCTTGACCAGTTTATGCGTATTTCTAGCAACCAACGTACCGACCAATATGGTGGCACTCAAGAAAACCGTATCCGTCTACTTGTTGAGGTGATGCAAGCGGTGGTGAATGAAATCGGCGGTGACAAAGTCGCGATTCGTGTTTCGCCGCACGTCATGGAAGGCTTTGCTGAAGAAGATCCAGAGATTGTCGAAGTGGTGAAAAAGGCACTCGTTGCGCTGGCTCCAATGAATCTTGCGTATGTGCATTTCTCTGAAAATATCTCGCGTTATGTTGAAGCGCCAGAGTCATTCCGTAAAGAGGTGCGCGACATTTACCCGAACCCTATTATGATTGCAGGCAAGCTAACGAAAGAGAGTGCCATTGCACTGCTTGAAAACAACTACGCCGACCTTGTGGCATTTGGCACGCCGTATGTGACCAACCCAGATCTTGTGGCGCGCTTTAAAAACAACTGGCCACTGGCTGAGTTTGATGCCGATGCAAGACTGAGTTTGTATGGTGGTGATGAGAAAGGGTATATCGATTATCCCGAGTACAGCGCTTAGATTTGAGGAAGGGGGCAGTAGACGCCCCCTTTACTATTTTATAGTACTGTTACCGTTATGGCGCTTGCACCGTAGTCGACAGAGAGTTCGACATTATTGTCTGACTCAATAGAGTTAAATTCACCATGGATCTTGTTTGCGGTGAGGATGGTAAAGCGCTCTCCTGGTTGGGGAGCATTTTCTCCAAATGTTAGTGTTAACGAAGCGCTATCAAGGTAAGCGAGACTTGCGATTTTAAGAGAGGCGTCTTTTGAAACCTCTATCGCTAGATCGCCACTACTGATCGTTAAATTGTTGGCGAGAGTCAACTGTATATCGCTGTCGACTTTCAATGTGCCACCATTTATATAGACATCACCAGTTCCAAATGCGGTCGGTGAGCCAGCTACTAACACCCCTTGTTCGATAATAGTACCACCTGCATAAGTGTTCTCGCCGGTAAGCGTTAGTATGCCACTACCAGACTTTCTCAGCTTACCTTCTCCTGCAATGTCATTTCTCCAACTATCGTTGGCGTTGAAACGTCCTCTTTCGGCATCCATATACACTTTTACATCACCTTCGAATGCTCCGTAGCCGTCAGCCGCAGTCACAAGATCGATTCTTCCCCAACCGTTAGACTGATCAAGAATAGGGTAGCCAGAATCGATGGATGTCGTATAGAGAACCGCTCTTCGCTGAGCATCGGACAGGTAAGGCAAGCGCGTTTCGAGCAGTCTCTCAGCACCTTTTGGAACGATAGGCTTTTGACCTGCTTTACTGAGGTCTTGTTCAAATCCATATGTCATTCGTTCTCTATACAACTTTTTGTTTTCATCGTTGTTGGAGTAACGATTGTTGTCACCTACATAAACAATCGCGTGTTCGCCATCGACGTAACCTACCTCGTTCTCAGGTGCTACTTTGCGATGAGCATAGTCATAAAGAGATGAGTAGCCATCAGCATGTGCTAAATCTGTAAAGTACTCGTGGGTGTTTTCATAAGCTCTTTGAGCATTGTCGTACACATTCTGCTGTGAGAGGGCGTACGCTGAAACTGCCTGAAAGTGAATGCGGGCGCCAATGACATCAACTGGAGAATGCATTCCAGTCAATATTCTATTTTCACCCATTTGTGAACCGCGCGTAATGAATTCAGCGAATCGCTCAGGAAATGCATAGGCATAGCCCATCGCAGCGAGATAGCCTGCGTTAGTGTGACCGCTAGGATAGCCTCCATCTTTTCTACGGTTTTCACCATTGTCAGTTAATGGATCAGAACCATGGTGACGGCCTGCGCAGAACACTCCAGGTAGAACATCGACGCTACTTTGGTAGTTGTCGTAAATTCTCTGTTCAATCTCCCCATTTAGTTGCACGCATGAATGGCTGCCGGAACCGAGATGAACGACATCACCATCGTCGTCCATTCGCCAAGGACGAGGGGTAGAGTAGATGTATTTTGACGGGTTTGTTGAGGCAGAAGAGTTACGGAGATCCCTAACTAATCGAACCACGTCGCCGAGAGGCGAGGTTTCGTTGCCAGTATAGTCTCCACCATCATTGTGATGCGCAAAGAAATGATAGTTTTCGGTGATATCCGTGACCTTAGGTACATCAATATCTACATAGGCCTCAGAGCCATCAAGATAGGATTGTGTCAAAGGGCCGAAAGCGTCAATAACACTGTAGTTTTTGCTTCGGCGATCATCAGAGTAACTTTCAATGGCTTGCTCGAGTGTTCTGTTGTTTGTCACATCGACAACATATTGAATATTGTGACGCCAAACGTCAGCATCTAAGATTTCTTGGTGAGCAAAAGACTCAGGTCCATCACCATTTGCATTGTTTTGCCAACCATCTACCCCAGCAGTCCATATATCGTTCATGCCAGATAGTAACGTGGTTAGCGGGTTATGATCGATATTGAACTGAACAGCACTGTCACTATTATTTTGACCATTGCTCACCATAGGGAGTGGGTAGTCAGTTTCTGGAACTGGAACATGCAGTTCGTATCCAATACCTGAAGGAGCATTTGGTTTAAGGACTGTATTTGATTCAGAACTTTTGCATCCCATCAAACTTGCAGTAAAGACGGATCCGATAATAATCGCTAGAAGATTTTTGTTGGTGTGTATTCTCATAGTTTCCAATCACAGAGTTAAAATTTGGATTGGACTTTAGATTTTGATTATTAATGTTTTATTAAACTGTTGCATATCATACAGTTATGTTGGGTGCTGCTGTAATATCTTATTTTTTTCTTTTTCTTTTAATTCAATGGCTTAAGTTTTTTTGGTTTTAGTTTATTTTTTATTTTTTGAGCGGGAAGTTGAATGAATGTCACATATCAACTTGGCTAACTTTACGATAGATGAAATTTTTGATGCCTTCTCGAATGCTATTGTGTATGCCCCAGTGTTTACTAACTAAATGTTTGAGTGATACTGCCTCTTGCCTCGTTATTGAGTTCTACTTTTGCTATGGCGCCATTTACTAAAGATAGGTTGGGCGGCTTGTGGCCAATATCGAGATCAATCATAACTGGAATCGGGATATCGCTGAGGTATTGTCTTAGACACTCGTAATAACTGAGGCGATTAGGATCGGTTTCATCTGGTGCTGCACTGCGGCCTATAAGTAAGCCGTTAATACATTCAAAGACGCCACGATATTCCATGCTTAGAATGCTTCGTGCCACTTCCGTTGGCGGCATCTCTGCATTCTCCAAGTAGAGAATTAGCCCTCAGGATGGCGTTCTGACATCGCTTTGAGATCGAGGTACTCCGTGCCGAAAAGATGTGACAGCGTATCCCAGCACCCACCAATCAGTCGACCTTCGATGACTTCAGCGTGCTGCGGTTTTGTTAGCCATTGCCATTGAGTCATAGTATCAAGGTTAAACCCGGATTCTGGCTGATTCACAAAATCCGGCCATTGACTGGCGTAGAAAGGGAGTGAAACCTGGGTAAAACGTTCTCCTGACGGCGTCGCAAAATAGGTTAGGGTGTTAGAAGTGAGGGGATCATTGGAGTTAGTCGAGAGATCCATAAGATTAGAACAATGCCCAGTCGCCCAGCCTAGCTTGCAAGCAAAGGTCGCCGATATCGTGCTGACATCGGAAAATCCCAGAATCCATTTAGGGCGAGCCTGCTTGAGTCTTTCAAAGTCAATCAGCGGCAGTAGCTCCATCGCAACCTCTCCGCCCCACGGTGGGTAGATCGCATCAATGCGGTCATCCAGTAGCATTGACATCAGCTCTTCGGCTCTTTGCTTTGCCGAGCCACTGACATGTTTTCCTTGGTCGTACAAGCAGTCTCCAACCACTATGTGATAGCCCAGCGACTTGAGGTGGTTGGTAACGCATTCAAAACGAGCATTGTGTTTAGGTGAAATACCGGATGAGAATGCGGTGATACCTATGGTGCGGCCTTTGGTGAGAGGATTGGGGTATTTCATGGATGGCTCCGGCTCAAAAGTGTTAAAACCAGAGTAGCGATTTTGTGTATGAGTGACAATTAGTTAGCGGATTTGAATTGAGATTAAGCCAGCTCTCGATAGAGAGCTGGCCATAGTATTACTCGCTGAATGCTAAATTGTCGTTTTCAGGCTGCCAACTGCGCGTTCGCAAAGAATGCGAATGCAAGTTATAGGTGATGGTGGTTTTGTTGCCATCTTGATTAATACTGAATGTGATTTCAGTGTCGCTCCAAGAGACGTCTTCAAGTAGAAGCTCTGCGTTTTCCGATAGGTCGTGTAGCACCAAGGTGTTTAACGCGGTCGCATTGGAGCGAATCAAGGTGTACGCAAGGTTTGATGTTGCTGGGTTATCTGGCGCTTCACCTATCAAGACGTCGCACGGCGAACTGAACACCATTCTCTGATTAAATGGCGTTTGTCCTTCAATGGTGTAGCGATGGGAGTGTGCAGAAACCGAACTTAACTGACGTGTATTTGTCATTCGGTTTAGTGCGCCCGGTAGCGGGTTAGAGCAGTTCTCAAAGCTATCCGTGTCGGTATGCTCACCGCGAATGTGGTAAGTCAAATCCAACTGTTGCTGATGTGGGTTGGCAATCAGGTTTGCTTCGACATACGCTTCGCCAACACAGAACAATATACGTCTGAACATAATGTTCTGATAGGCCTTGCTATCCCACTGTTCGATAGTGTGGCTATCCACTTCCGCTGGTGGTTGGTTCCAATCGGCAAGCGTATCAATGACTTTGCAAATAGGTGAGTTAGAGAAGTGAAGCAATGTAGGGTCGATTGGCGATTGGTTCTGCTGATTAACGACAAGAGTGTTGTGCGTAGCGGTATTCTTGTAGTAGCCATAGTGCAGCTCTGCACCATATCCGGTGGTGCCGAGATCGGGCAAGATCTCCTTGCCATTTCGAACAATGATCAAGCCCAATCGATCGTAGTGATCGTGTTCACCGCCATATGGACTGTGCTTGAGAAGTAGCGAATGATCATTGTTTTGGTCGTAATGAATCGTTACGCCCGCTTGAGCGGTATGGATAGATTGACATTGCAGTGGCGCAGCTTTTGGAAGCTCATCGACGCCGTAAAGAAGTGCATCAATGTTATCTCTGGAGATATTTTGATAGATGCTGGTTAGAACACTCGCAAACTCATCACAAGGGTACTGCGCGTAGGCAAACTCAAACAAGTGGGAATGAGTAATGCGCTCTTGCCCGGCAATACAGTCATTAAGGCGCGGGAAGTCACCCGTATTCAGCACCAAGTTAAGTGGGAACTTGAGCATCTTCAGAAAGTTAGGATTTGAGCTTACTGAATGAGGCGTCGAGTAGGCGATCTTTTCAAAGTTCAACAGCGCTTGTAAGGCGTAGTAGTGATAGTGAATTGAGCCTTCAAACCACATCCCCTCTTCTGAGCAGCCGTGGTTAAGTTGATAGTGGATCCCGTAGTCAGTATTCAGAGCAAAATCGATGTAGCGGCTCTCTTCTAAGATAAGCCCAATGACACCAATCGTGGCGTTGATTTTCATCTCATGGTTGTGGAGCTGGTCAGTTCGGTACTCCATCAAAAACTCAGCCCCTTCACGAAGTAGGCGCTGTTCGATGTACGACTGCTCGTCAGCTGTTAGTTGCTCACGAATAAAGTCATAACCGCGAGCAAGGTCTAGGTGACAATTTGCTTCGCATAGGGTTTGCGCATTGGCTTTACCGGGGCCGTTGTAAGGGATACCACCATGAACTTCGTAATCCGGATAGTATTTAGCGGATTGAAGTAAGATGTCTTTAACCTTATCGAAGAAACGTTGCTCACCGGTTAGATTCCACAGTAAGCCAAGGTCGTAGCACGCTTTTGCATTCAGGCCATTTAGCCATCGCCACCAAGCGCCATCATAAGGTTCACCCGTGAACTCTTTGCCGTCAACAGGGCAGCAGTGCGAGAGGGGCTTTTCACGATCCCATGTTAGACGGACGCCATGCTCAGGGCAAAAGTAATAGAGGTTCCAAGTCGCACGGCCATCAGGCGGAACCAAGGTGTCGCTATTAAGCACAACACGATTGTCTTCTATTAGTTGGGCGATGGTTTGCTCAGAAGCGCGCTGTTTGATGGATTGAATTTGTTGTTCGCTAAACTGGATCATTGAGCATCCCCTGTGAGTTTGGATTGATGAAAATTAAAGTAGCGCTGTGCGTTGTAATAACAGATGTTTTCGATGGTTTCTTTGAGCAGAGCGTCGCTATTTGGAAGCTCGCCATTTTCAACCCAAGAGGCGAGTTGATTGCACAGTACACGGCGGAAATATTCGTGACGGCTCATGGAAAATACGTTGCGAGAGTCGGTTAACATACCGATGAATCGACCTAAGGCGCCCAAGTTCTTTAACGTGGTGAGCTGCGCTTCCATGCCGTCTTTGTGGTCGTTAAACCACCATGCTGCGCCAAACTGGATTTTTCCTGCGGCGGAGTCACTGTCTTGAAAAGCACCGGCAATACAACTGAGTAACGCATTATGGTTCGGATTGATGCTGTACAGCACCGTCTTCGGTAGTTGGTTGGTTAAATCTAATTGACTGAGAAGCTGGGTGAGATTTTCAGCAATGAGGCGATCATTCATCACACTAAATCCGGTGCCACCGCCAAGCTCCTGTTTTCTGCGTTCGTTAACGTTAACCAGCACACCAATATGAAGCTGCATTGCCCAGCCACGGCTGTGATAGTGTTGACCCAATTGGTTGAACAGATAAGAGCTAAGCTGTGTGCTTTCGATATCTTTAAGGGCTTGTCCGGTTAGAAGCTTCTCAAACAGTTGCTGAGCAACTTTATGGGAGCAAGGAGCAAAATTGACCTGCGTGAGACCAAGATCGGATAGTCGGCAGCCGACTTCATGGAATGCTTCGATTCGCTTTGAAATCGCGTGGAGGAAGTCGTTGATAGATACAATATGTAGCGAGGTCATTGTGCTTAATGTATCAATCATATTGCGAAAAGCGCTTGGCGATCCAAACGCAAATAAATCGTCGGCTCTGAATGTAGGGAGCACTTCGACGTCAAAGTCGGACTCTGCAATCAGTTTGTGATAGCGAAGATCAGAGAGTGGTGAGTCTGTCGTGCAAACTGTCGTGACCTTACACTGCTTCAATACACTCTGAGTGGTGAGTTTAGAAGTCCCAAGTTCAGCCTCACAGTGTGACCAAATGGCATCACAATTGTCTGGGTTTAATAGTAATGAGCAGTTGAAGAATCGCTCTAGCTCTAAGTGAGACCACTGGTAGAGCGGGTTTCCGAGTAGATAAGGAGCGGTTTTGACACCATTTTTCAAACTTTTCTTTGTCTGGCGCGTTGCCGGTTATGTAGTGTTCTTCAATGCCATTGCTTCGCATCGCCCTCCACAAATAGTGATCACTATGCAGCCAGCATTCGGCGATGTTACTCGCGCGATGGTTTTCCCAAATCTGCTTTGCATCTAGGTGATTGTGATAGTCAATGATCGGCATGGTTTTGGCATAGTCATGGAACAAGCGGCGAGCCAAATCCGAGGTTAAAAGAAAATCGTCATGGATGTATTGGTTCATGGGTCTCATCTCGAAATACTTTTTGTAACGTAGTGGTGACTAGTGGATTGCTAAACGCAAAATAGGGGCTGGTGGTCAGCCCCTTGTCACTCCGTTAACTCTGAGTTTGCAGGTTAAGTACTTTGGTTTCCTTGGCGCTTTTTAGCAGCAGAGCTCCTACGGTCAGTACCACGCCGCCACAGAACAAGAAGGCCATGCGACCCCAGAATGGATTTGGTATCAGTACCATGCAGACAACCAACACACCGAAGATTAAGATGAGCTTACCAAGCATGCTGCGCTGCTGGCGGTCGACCGCATCTTGTCCTTCTTCTTCAATAACAGGCGTTGCCACATCCGTCCAAAACTCGTTAAGTTCCGTTTTACGCTCGCCTTGTGGCTCTTTGTAGAATTTAGTGGTTAGGCAGAAGAAACCGCCGGTGAACACAAGGTGACCGATGATGCCATTCATGACCGTTAGGTCTGACGCCTCACGACTGGTGAAGCCGCCCTCGATACCGAGTAGGTTCGCAATGACATCAGGTGTGATGACAAAGCTCACCATGTAAGAGACCACCATACCGACTGCTAGCGTAGCCCAAGCTGCCCAATCCGGCGTCTTCTTAATAAACATGCCGAAGAACAGCGGTACTAGGATAGGCATTTGTAGCAATGTACTAACGTACATCATGGCATCAAATAGGCTTAATCCACGAAGCGAGTTGATGAACAGAGCAACTGCGATAATCAGCGCGCCAAACACCATAGTGACGCCTTGACTGACTCGCATCAGTTTTTTCTCAGATGCATTCTTATTAATAATAGGACTGTAGAAGTTACGAACGAAAACACCCGCGTTACGGTTAAGGCCTGAGTCCATTGACGACATGGTTGCCGCAAATACCGCTGACATAAGCAGGCCGACCATACCGACAGGCATTACTCGTTCAACGAATACCAGATAAACCGCATCCGCCGCTTTGCCGCCGAGTGCATCTGCGTGGGCTAGCGCCGCATCAGGGTAAAGAACCGCTGTTACCCATGGAGGCATGAACCAAATCGCCGGACCGATTAGCATAAGAACGAAGGCTAGAAGCGCTGCTTTACGCGCGTTGGTCGAGTCTTTAGCCGTCAAGAATCTGTAAGAATCTTGCATGTTGTTGATGTTTTGGAGCTGCTTAACAAACATGAAGATGAACCAGGCTACGAACAGTAACGGGTAGTTCATGTTTGGCCCCATAACAGAGTCTGCTGGGAACTGCTCAATTAAGTTGCTTGGACCGCCGATCTTTATGAGAGCTGCAACGGCACATACAACGGTGACCGCCATGATGACCACCATTTGCACAAAGTCGGACGCCACTACACCCCAAGAACCGCCGATCACAGAGATAAACAGAACAATCAGCCGGTAACGACAATGGTTGTTTCGATATCGATTTTGAATACTGCACTAACGAATAACGCCAGACCGTTTAGCCAAATACCGGTGTAAACAATGCTGGTTGGCATGGTTGCCCAGGTAAATACCTGCTCGTTTGTCGAACCAAAGCGGCGACGAACCCCTTCTACAGGTGTCACAACGCGCATTTGACGGAAGCGGTAAGAGAAAAACAGCCAAGACAGCAAAAAGCCGAATGCATTGGCCATGAAAATAACCATGATAGGGAAGCCATCAGTAAAGGCTTTGCCTGCTGCCCCGGTGAATGTCCAAGCACTGAACTGGGTCATGAAGGCTGTAGAACCACCATCCACCACAGCATTTTGCCGCCCCCGCGAAAGTAATCACTGGTCGAGCTACCCGCTAGACGTTTGAATATGACACCTACAGCGATCATGAAGACGAAGTAGACACCGACAACAACAATGTCAATATTCATTATACTTACCTCTAAAATGAAATTACTTAAATCAAAAAAATAAAACACCGGTTCATTATTGCTTTAAGTGTGTCGCTATTGCCAAAAAACTGTGCATTTTTGTGATGAATGAAACGGTTTTTCATTTTTTTTAGATTGTGCTTGGCTTTTTGTCATGAGGTTTCATCAGCGCACTGTAGGCTTCTCGTCTTGGTTAACGTGCCTTATATGTCGATCTAGTCACCCAGTCCCAAGCTTTGTAAGACTAAGGCTAGCGCCTTCAGGCCATGTTGAGTAGGCATCTAGACCGTTTGTTTGGACTACCTATGACAATATCAGCAACCATCATTCATGTGTGTTGCGCATTTTTTGATCGCGTTAACACAAAATCATATCTCCAGAAATAATTAGTTACACAGGTCACATTATGCCTAAACGGCCTTTATAAAAACGTCATTTATCAAATAATGAAACGGAGTTTTAAAAATGATTTTAGATTAGAAAGAAAATGTGAAAGGAGTTCAGAATGAATGTCGATATGCTCGTCGTGGGCGTTTACTTTATCTTTATGATAGCGATAGGCGTCATCTTTAAACGCTTCGCGGGTAGTTCTACCAGTGACTACTTTAGAGGCGGCGGTAAAATGCTCTGGTGGATGGTCGGCTCAACAGCCTTTATGACCCAGTTTAGTGCGTGGACCTTTACTGGAGCAGCAGGTAAAGCGTTTACCGATGGTTTCCCTATCATGGTCGTATTTATGGCCAACGCATTTGGCTTCCTACTTTCTTGGTTGTTCTTCTCATATCGTTTCCGCCAAATGCGTGTAGTAACACCGATTGAGGGCGTTCGTCGTCGTTTTGGTGGCACCAACGAGCAAGTATTTACTTGGGCAACGATGCCAACCAGCATTGTCTACACCGGTATTTGGTTGAATGGTCTAGCCCTGTTTGTCAGTGCGGTATTTAAAGTAGATATCGAGACGACCATCGTTGTTACTGGCTTGATTGTTCTGTTTATTTCCGTAATTGGCGGCGCTTGGGGCGTTGTGGCATCTGACTTTGTTCAGATGGTGGTCATCATGGCGGTGACCGTCGTGTGTGCGGTAGCAGCCTTAGTTAAGATTGGTGGTCCAACCAACCTTATCGAGCAGTTCCCTGCCGATTCAATCATGGGTTCTGATATGAACTATCCATTGCTGTTCGTGGCATGGTTCATCTTCATGTTTGTTAAGCAGCTCCAAAACATCAACAACATGCAAGACTCTTATCGCTTCCTTACGGCTAAAGATTCGACCAATGCGCGCAAAGCAGCATTACTTGCGTTTGTTCTTATGCTGATTGGTCCAGCGATTTGGTTCTTGCCACCTTGGGTAACGGCGGTGATGTACCCAGATGCAGCCACGGTTCATGCGGCAGAGCTGGGTAAAAAAGCAGCGGATGCGGTTTACCTAGTCTTCGTTGAGAATGCGATGCCTGTTGGTATGGTGGGTCTACTTATGTCAGCGGTATTTGCGGCGACCATGTCTTCTATGGACTCTGGCCTTAACCGTAACTCCGGTATCTTCGTTCGCAACTTCTACGCGCCAATCCTTGATAAGAAGGCTGACGACAAGAAACTGATGCGTGTGAGCCAAATCGTCACTATGTGTTTTGGTGGTCTGATTATTCTCGTCGCACTGTTCATCAACTCACTTCGCGGATTGAGCCTATTCGATGCGATGATGTACGTTAGTACATTGCTGCAGATGCCTATCCTAGTTCCACTGTTCTTCGGTATTTTCATCAAGAAGACGCCAGACTGGGCAGCATGGGCAACACTGGTTGTCGGTATCATCGTTTCTTACCTTGTTAGCTTTGTGATTACTGCTGATGTGGTAGCTAACTGGCTGAACCTCGATACGCCATTTACCGGTCGTGAAGCGAAAGATCTTAAGGTTCTACTGGGCATCATGGGTCACCTATTCATCACTGGTGGTTTCTTCTGTTTAACAACTCGATTCTACAAAGAGCCAGTGGGTGAGCGCGAGTCTGAGCTAACTGAGTTCTGGAATGATGTTGCTACTCCAGTTGTAGAAGAAGCTGGTCAAGACGAGCTGGATCGTCAACAGCGCAACATGCTAGGCAAACTAATCCTCGTCTTCGGTGTGCTAGTGACGCTAATGGTGCTCATCCCGAACCCATTCTGGGGACGAATGGCGTTCGTCTTCTGTGGTGCGGTGATTGTTACAGTAGGTAGTTTGCTTCTTAAGAGTGCAAAACAAGCGGATAAGCTAACAGCAAGTACCGCTACATAATCTGATTAACCCCCATTGAGGAGCTACGCAGTTCACAGTAGCTCCTTTTTTTTAACCATTAACAAAAAGAAAAAATCTAAAACACGGAAGGGAGATCCAATCGTGAAAATGAACGTGAACACACTCGCCATACTGATACCTCTAACACTATATAGCGCTTCTGGTCTTTCTGCTCCAGGTTATAAACAAGGCGCAACGTTACCTGCGACATTTCAAAACACTATTTACGCGGCTGATCATGGCGTTATCGCAGATGATGGCATCGATGACTCTGCAGCACTGCAAGCCATAATTGACAATGATGTGACTGCTTCCACAAGTCAAAATACGGTGATTGTATTGCCAAAGGGCATGATCAACCTGAGCGATGAAATCCATATCGATAAGTCAGGGTTGGTTATCAAAGGGGCAGGTAGCGATCCTGCCACGGGTACGCAAATTGTCGTCAGATCTTGGTCACCTTATGGTGTGGATGCGAGCAATGCGCCTGAGTTTGATAAGAAATACTGGCCAGGCTTTGGCGTATTTCGTGTCGAAACTCGAGAAAAGCATGTTAAAGAACCAGCTTACGAAGGGAGCGTCAACTTTCACTGGAAACACAGTATTGAGTTTTCACAACCAGCCAAAATGGGTGACACAACGCTTTTCTTAGAGTCCGGGAAAGCTAGCGAGTTTAGTCAAGGCGACCTCATCTACGTAGGCGCAGCAAGTGACAAAGCGTTTTTAGACAAGGGACAGGTGCCAGAGTCGAGAAGAAGTGGTAGTCACTTGAAAACGGGTCATATGCGTACACAGATTTTTAAAGTGGCAGCAGTGAATACTGGCAATAATACCGTCACACTTGATGGCGCTCTAGAGTTCGATATCCCGCTAAACAATGAAAGTGGTTATAACAGCCGTGTTATGCCTGTCAGTGCGGTAGAAAACTTTGGCCTGCAAGACTTCTTCCTGACCATGGATACAAAAGGCAGTCATTGTGAAGGCTACAACCGCAACCAGTTTTCGGCGAGCAACCCCAATGGGGTCTTATATCGGTATGAGAATGTATGTGCACAAGATGCAATTCACGGCATCATTCTCAAGTGGGCATACAATGGCTGGGTTGATAATGTTCGTATCGACATGATTGGTTCACACCCTATTGTTAGTGAGTTTGCTAAAGCGGTCACTATCTCCAATAACATGATCGACGGTTCGTGGAATAAAGGTGCTGGTGGCAATGGGTACGTTCGTGGCTCCAAGTTGTACAACAGCTGGATTCACAATAACGATATTCGCAACATTCGACACCTAGCCCTTCAGTGGTCTGCGACTGGAAATGTCGTTGAGCACAATACACTCAACGTTGATATGAACTTCCATGGGGGCTGGGAGCGCAACAACTTAGTTCGCTCTAACGATATTGCAGTGCCGTTTGAGCATCGCAGTTGGTCCAATGGCGCGCCAGAATCGGGAGCAACGTGGCAACCGATTTGGGTTGGGTCGGGCGACCATGCAAGTAAGTGGTCAGGACCAACAGGACCCAACAATGTTCTAGTTAACAATACGCTGAAGAAGGCAAAGAGCTCGGGTGACAGTATTACTCGCTGGGGACTGTTTGATGAGCCGGATGTAGAGTATGCGCTCAACTGGGATGGCAGCAATTACCAACATCTCAATATTAATGGAGAGCCAATAGCGACTTGGAATCAAACATTGGCAGAGGGCGTGCATCAACAGATACCAACCTCTGGTGTTACTGTTGCGGGAGGTTCTTGGCCTCCAGAAGGGGTTGAACCAGAAGAGCCGGTTGATCCCGTTGATCCTCCCGTATCTGAAGGGTGTGATGCTGTAACCCAATACAGTTGGGGGCAGAAAATGGAGTTGGATCTATCCCAAGCAACCTGTTTAGCGATTGATAGAGATCTCGCGGGGAAAACCGTACAAGTATGGGATAGTGATGCAAATAGTCACTGTGATTTTAGGGGAACGTTATCCAGTGTTGATGGCAGCGGTTCAATGAGCGTGACATCAAACTATGTCAGCGGAAACACTCTCACTGGCAAAGTAGTGAAATTTAGTTCAAGCAACAATTGCCAGTACGTAAAATTTAGATCTTATTAGAACTAATTTATCTAAAGTAATATAAAAGGGCTCTTTATGAGCCCTTTTTATATTTATAGCGGCAGGAATTAGTCATAGATTAATAAATTTGACCGAAGTCACAATTATCACTATTAATATATATCTAATTTAATAAAATGATCATGATCGACTTTTTGAACCGATGTTTCACTTATCATTGTTTCAGTTTCAATAAGGAGGTTTATAATGATAAATAAAAGTGTGGTTGCTATTTCGCTCGCCCTGTCCTGGGGAGCAATAGCGGGTGGTGTCGACTTTATTTCATATGATTCAGCTGCGCTTGAATATAACAAGCAACATCTAACGATGAAACAAGGCTCTATAGATACATTAGTTGAAAAAGCAGAGCAGGCGCTCAACGCCGAAATAGATCCGGTGACGAACAAAACTCTGTTGCCAGCCAGTGGTGACAAACACGATTATTTTAGCTTTGGCCCATATTGGTGGCCGAATCCGGATACTGAAGATGGCTTACCTTATGTGCGCCGTGATGGTGAATACAATATGGCCACTAAAAGCGCAGCAACGGATAAGCAGCGTTTTATCCGCTTTGCTAAAGATGTGACAGACCTGAGTCTCGCTTATTATTTCACGGATAATCAAGCATATGCAGATAAGGCGAAAGCTCAGCTTATAGCATGGTTTGTTGATCCAAAGACACGAATGAACCCTAACCTCAACCATGCTCAAGCAATCCCAGGAATTGTTGATGGCCGTGGTATTGGCATAATTGATAGTCGCTTACTTATCCCAGTACTGGATAGTATCAACATCTTACAAGAGCAACTAGATCCGAAAGACTATCAGGCCATGGTTACTTGGTTTAGTGAATTTAATCAATGGCTTCTAACCAGTAATCATGGTTTTGAAGAGGACAATTGGCACAACAATCACGGTACGTGGTATGACGCACAAGTGGCTGCTTTTGCCATTTTTGTTGGGCAAGAAGATATTGCAAAGCAGCGCTTGAGAATCACGCAGATGCGCCGAATCGGCAGTCAATTTGATATGCATGGTCGTCAACATGGAGAGCTAGAACGGACTCGCCCTTGGCATTATTCAAACTTCAACCTAGAAGCCTACAGTCATCTTGGTCATTTTGGAGACAAGCTTGGCATTGACGTTTGGAATTATGAAGTTGATAAGCACTCTTTAGCAAAAGGTTATCAATATATCGCTAAACATGCTAATCAACCGGATAAGTGGCAATACAAAGAATTAAAAGGCTTTGATGGTTCGAAAGCCTATGTGAATTTACTTTATGCGCAGAAGGCATATGGTGAGCCGGTATTTACCGACGCTATTTCTGAGCTGAGTAAAGAAAAAGTAAATAGCAAAAAAGTTGCAAATCTATTATTCAAATAAAAGGAATTAAACTGTGTCTAAGGTTTATAAAATAGCTACAACTGCGGTTGTGGCATTGGTTGCTAGTGCCTCTGTTTCTGCGGCATCTCTCGATTTTCGTCAAGAATATAAACATGAAAGTGAAACATATGCTAGTCGCGTTAAGCTTGGGGCTGGCGTTGGGAATATGTATTTTGGCGTTGAAGCGATGCAGAAGGGGAAACCATTTTCAGAATGGCAATCGAAAGGCAACGAATTCGACTTCGGCTACAAATACAAAATTGATGACAATTGGATGCTTATACCGGGTATGCCAATTACGTTCTTCCCTGTCACGTGACCTATAAACCGCAGCTTCGCGCTCAGTACTCTTTTGATTCAGGGGTTGTCACTAAGCTTCGCTATCGTCATGAGTTCCGTAACTTCTCTGATGATCGTTCTTCTGAACAGAAGAGCAAAGTCACGGCGAACCTTGATTATAAATACAATGGGTTTCAGTTTGGCCTAGAAGCGAACTATGAGAAAGGTTTGGATGACCAAGTGTTATTCGACAACGGTGACACCAACTGGGACGCATTGTTCAAACTTGGCTATAAAGGCGAAGACTGGAGTTGGCGCCCATATGTTGAGTTCGCCAATGTTTCGGTATCGAGCTCTTCAAGCGATCGTCAGCTACGAAGCCGTATCGGCATTACTTATAGCTTCTAGAGTAGAGGTCTACTTTAACTGATTGTCCGCATGGCCACACTAGATTGTTAGTGTGGCCATTTTTTATAGTGAGGGATTATGACATTGATAAAAAAGGGCGCACTGCTGCTGATTACAGCGATGTTGGGTATCGCGTTGATTGTGTTTGTCAGCTTGGATTCAATAAAAACATCTTTAGTCGAAACCAAAAAGCATGAGGTGGCCTCGCTACTCTCGTTTGCAAAGAAGCAAGCATCGGATGCCATCTTGCAAAGCCGCTCTCCAGAAGAGGCTGAGCAGCGCGTTATTGCGGTGCTGTCTACCTATCGCTTGGGTAACGCTTACATTTGGGCGAATGACCATAATGCTATGGCTCGCGTGCATGTGCGTGGCGAAAAACTGGGGACCTTCCAAAGCTCTTATGCACGGCATGTAAACCTACTGAGGGATAAGGAGTTCAACTATGTTGTCGGCGAGGTGAGCAAACCAAACTCGTCAGAAAAAGTGACCAAGGTGAGTGCGATTACGATGATCCCTGAGCTGAAATGGGTGATGGGGCTTGGAATATATATGGACGATGTTGACGAAAGTTATCAGCAGCTTGTGACACGTCTTTTGATCTACAGCGGCGGAATCTTAATGGTGATATTGCTGATAATCGGTCTCATTGCGCGCAGTATTTATCGTTCTGTAGGTGGTGAGCCGAGTATCGTTGTTTCGTTAACGAAGCGAATAGCAGATGGGCACTTAGCTCAATCTGTTGCTCAGTCAGTACCACGAGGCAGCATTCTAGAGTCGGTTCGCCAGATGCAGGCTTCATTGAAGCGGTTTGTCGATAAAATCAGTTCGGTTTCGGTGATGATCAATCAGTCCACCGATAGTTTAGATCGTAATGTCGCGGCAACAACGGAGAGTCTCGGTCAAATCCGTTCGATTTCAGATGACACTCTCAACTCTATGAAGGCTCTTGAACTCAGTATTGAGGAAATCAATATAGGTATTGATAAGGCACAATCGAATAGTTTGCAGTCTCAAACTTTGTCTGAGGAGGGAGTTGCGGCAATTCAATCCATGGAGGGCTCGGTTGAGGACATTCGTGTTAGTCTAGATGGTTCACTGCACAGTTTTGGTCTGTTAGCAGCAAAATACGAGCAGATCACAGGGGTTGTAGAGGTGATTCAAGGTATCGCAGAACAGACCAACCTGTTAGCTCTCAATGCAGCCATTGAAGCAGCGAGAGCGGGCGATCAAGGGCGTGGTTTTGCTGTGGTCGCTGATGAGGTTCGAAGTCTAGCGGCTAGGACGTCGGATGCAACGGTGGAAATCTCTAAAATGAGTGAGCATATTTTGTCGGAGTCAGAACATGTTTCCAGTGACTTGAGAGGCCTACTTGAAAAAATTTCGCAAAGCGAGGTCAAATCTGAACAGGTTGGTGTGATTTTCAGTCAAGTGAAGCAAGGTGCGAGTGATGTTCAGAGTATTGTCGCTGATTTAAAGCAGTCGACAAAAAATGAGTTGACCATTTCTGAGCAGGTGTATCTATCCATTGAGCAACTGCTCAAAGTTCAAGAAGCAAACTTGAATCGAATTGAGCAGTTTTCATTGAGCTCCATCGAACTCAAGCGGTTATCTGACGACCTACAATCCAACAGTCATGGATTTGAGAAGAGCGTATAGCGGCACGTTAAAAAACAGCTGCGTAGTATTTTAAGGTCGATAAATTACCTCACTGAGCGGACGATGACAGAGCTTTAGCCTTTTGACCTGTGCCAAAAATAGCTCGGCACATCCTAGTGCATCACTGGCCGCTGAGTGAGCGTAATAATCAGGTAAATTATAATGTTGCCGCAGGTCATCGAGTTGAAAGCTGGAATGTCCTCGATTTTTCCCTAAGTAGCTAAATCGTTTCTCAAGCAATAAGGTGTCTACCATGTAACAAGGTAGCCTTTCAATTTGGTAGCGCCTTTTAAGGTATGATGACAAAAAGCCAAACTCAATACCTGCGCTGTGGGCAATGATGGTTTTGCCCCGAAGAAGCTCGATCAATCGGTCGAGCGCAAGCTCAGCTTCTACGCCTTGTTCTCGAACTTGCGTCGGCATAATTTCATGAACGACGGCGCTTTCCGGTCGAATAGTCACATCTTGTCGCAAAATCACTTCACTGACACTGGTTAAATCAATTTCTTCGTAGTTTAACTCCACCGTTCCAATCGACAGGATCCTATCAGAGTTTGGTTCTAACCCCGTCGTTTCAAAATCGAGGGCAACAAACTGTTGTTCGGACACAGGGCGCTGTGCATTGGGGAGAGGGTGGGCAAAGTAATGCTCAAGTGCATGAGAAGGCCAGTGTTTGGCTTGCATGGATTGGTGCAGAGCTTCGATGTTATCGCCTTTCGAGAAGAGCTTTTGTAGGGTTTTGGCCAACATATTAGAACCCGCTTAAAAATTTGAGTTTAGCGACATCCTGCAGTTCACTAATGATCTTGAAGGCGTCTTTTAGGTGCTTGCGTTCAAAACTGCTGAACTCATCAGGGCGGATGTTGTTATCTGGGGTATCGCCACGCACTTGGGCGTTGAGTTGGTGTCTAAACCGAACCTGCATCAGAAAGCGGTAAGCGCCAATGATGTTATCGCAACTGTCTTGAGACAAGGTGCCTTGCTCCACGGCATACCGAAAACGCTCTTCTGTTCCTGTCAAAGAGCCTCCAGCGGCTAGGCTGTATATGCGAGCGAGGTCGATAATCAGGTTCAAGGCAAACTTTTTGATGTTGAGTGACTTAGTGTTGTCTCCGCTTTTTTCAAGAACCAGACTGTTGAAAATGCCAAGTGGTGGCGACGTTTCGATGGCATCACGTGTCAGGGCTGGGATAAAGCGAGGGTTTGCATGAATTGTCTGGTGTAGATGGTTTTGAAGCGTATCGACAAGTTCTGCATTCCCGTAGACACAGCGTATCTCCATGAAGACACTGATACTGAGCAGTTTGTTGTACTCAGGACTGGCTACCCATTTCGTATAGTAGTCTTTCCAGCGACTTACATTCTGGTTCCACTTGGCTGTAGCAGCCATGTATTTACCGCTGCACAAAGGGTAGCCAACGGCTGCGAGTCCGTTACACACGCGCATGGCAAAGTAGGCAAAGTAGTATCGGTCATTCTCGGTTGCATTTTCTGCAAGAACCAAAGCATTGTCTTGATCTGACAGCATATGCACTTCGTTACGTGCATGAGAACCAGCTACCATCCATGCATAATCACAAGGCGGTGGGCCGAGCACTTCTTCGGTTAGTTGGATTATTCGCCTATTGAACGCATCCATGATCATCGACATGACCTGGCCATGAATCTCGGCACTCACGCCACTTTCGACTAAGGCTTGGAAAATGGATTCCTTTTCATCTCGAAGATTCGCAAGGGCACTTATCGAGTTCGCGTATTTGATCTTTTCAATCAGAAATAGCGACTGAGTTCGATGGTTGTGAACTAAGTGAGTGGTGGTCAACAAGCCCTTTACCTCGTGATTAGCAATAACGGGCAGGCAGCGAATATTGTATTGCAGCATAAGTGAAATCGCTTGAATTACTTTGTCTTCGCTGTTTATCAAGATTGGATTGCGAGTCATGACTTCATGTATCGGTTGATGGGTATCCACCCCTTGGGCAACAACATGTTGTGTCATATCTCGGTCCGTGACCAAACCAACGATTTCGCTTCCTTTAAGTACCACGGCACATGAACTGCGGCGTTTGCCACACATGGCTTTGGCGACGTCAATGATTGAGTCGTCATAGTTAGAGACTGTGATATTTTCGCTAGCGACTTCACCAACAGTCCGAAAAAACAGGCTTTTGTCTTCTTTATTGACGATCGAGCGTATCGCAGAGTGTAATCGTGTTTTGGCCGTAGCCGCAAAGTAGTCTTTGATCTCGGGATGCTGTTCGCACGTTTCTTGGATGTTAGCGTGCGGTATGAGGTAAAGCAGCGAGTCTTCAATCGCTTCAGCTCGATAGCCATCTTCAGCTTCTTTAAGCGGCTCTAGGAAAGTAAATCCAAATTGATCTTCCTCTCCAAGCCGAGCTCGCAACTTATTGATCTGGGTTCGCTGCTCAATAGCACCTTTTCGAATCACATAGAGGTAACGCTTCTCGCACATGGAATGAAATTCAATACTTTCCCCTTTGGCGAGGTATTTGACGGTCACCGAGCTGGCCAGCGATTCAACGACGGGTTTTGGAAGAAGATCGAAAGGATCGAGATGAATCAAGAAATCAAGAATATTGTTTGAAGCTGAGGTTCCCATATTAATCCCTTAAATGAAATGGCGTTTCAATAAATTCTTTGGTGGCAAAAAAAGCAGCACGTGTGCTGCTTCTTTCTTTTATCAATGTCAAATAGGGTACTTATGGTAGCCCAAATGCTCAGAAACGTTACGTCCTGCTGCATGGAGAAGAGCGATATATTCTTGTTTACGGCTTTCCTCGAATCGAATCGTAGGGAATGAAACTGAGATAGCCGCAATAGGAGCGCCAAATCGGTCGTAAACCGGAACCGCTATACAGCGCAGTCCTGGCTCTTGCTCTTCATTGTCTTCACCAAAGTGTTGCTCACGAACGAGGTTTAACTCTTCAAGCAACTGGTCTACGTTTTCATGCGTATGTTGTGTGTGTTTCTTAAACTCAACGTCAGCCAATAGATTTCGCACTTCCTGCTCATCCATATGAGACATGAGTACTTTGCCAATCGCGGTGCTGTAAAGCGGATTACGGCGACCGATGCGAGAGTGCATACGTAGATGATAACTAGAGTCAATTTTGTGCAGGTAGATGATGGAATCTTCGTCAATGGAGCTAGGTGAACCGTCTCATTGATTATCTTAGAGATTTTCGCCATCTCAGTGTTGGCAAGGTCAATAAGGTCGACATGCTCTAGAGCCTTTGAACCCAGCTCAAACAATTTTAGTGTCAGTGCGTATTTATCGGCTTCCCCTTCCTGCTCAACAAAACCAAGTGTCTTCATTGTCTGCAAAAAGCGATAGGTTGTCGCTTTTGACATCATTAAACGTTGAGAGAGCTCTGATACTCCGATCTCTTTTTGATCAGCCAGCGCTGAGAGAATGTTAAATACTTTTAGTACTGACGATACGGCTTCTGGTTGAGTTGATTTTTCCATTTCACGCTCTGTGTCATTTTCAATAGCTGCAGATTATACCTGACATGTTTAAATGAGTCAGTAGTTTCGAAAAGCCATTTCATTTATTTAAAACCAAGTTGTGAGACATTTATCACATTCAAGAGAACGAAACTAAAAAATTAAAACGCAATTTCAAAAATAACTTTCAGGTGTGTCATTTTTTGTGTAATGTAGATTTCAACAGAGTGAACACCCCCTTTAATCGTTCACCACACATTCACTACAAAGGAACAGACTATGATTCTTGATTCGTTTAGCCTTGAGGGCAAAGTAGCAGTAGTAACTGGTTGTGATACTGGCCTTGGCCAAGGAATGGCTCTTGGACTTGCTAAAGCAGGTTGTGACATCGTTGGTGTCAACATTGTTGAACCGTCAGAGACGATTGCGATGATGGCGGAGACGGGTCGTAAGTTTATTGATATTCGCGCTAACTTAATGAAGCTAGACGACATTCCAGGCATCGTTGATCGAGCGGTTACCGAGTTAGGTCGCATTGACATTTTGGTAAATAATGCCGGCATCATTCGTCGCAATGACGCCATCGACTTCTCGGAGCAAGATTGGGATGACGTGATGAATATCAACATCAAGTCGGTGTTCTTTATGTCACAAGCGGTGGCTAAGCAGTTCATCGCCCAAGGCGAAGGCGGCAAAATTATCAACGTGGCTTCCATGCTGTCATTCCAAGGTGGTATTCGAGTGCCGTCTTACACGGCTTCGAAAAGTGGTGTAATGGGTGTGACTCGCTTGATGGCCAACGAATGGGCAAAAGAAGGCATTAATGTGAATGCGATTGCACCGGGTTACATGGCGACAAACAACACAGCAGCGCTTCGCGCCGATGAGAAGCGTAACGCTGAAATTCTAGAGCGTATTCCAGCTGACCGTTGGGGCACGCCGGAAGATCTCGCTGGCCCATGTGTGTTCCTAGCATCAAAAGCTTCAGACTACATTAATGGTTATACCATTGCCGTTGATGGTGGTTGGCTATCTCGCTAACGGGATTGAGAGAAGATGATTGACCTATTTTCTGTCGGCCAGGCATTGGGTTTTTTGAGTTTTGGGTTAGGAATCTCCACCTTTTACCAAAAAGATGACAGGCAGCTCAAAATTTCGATGTTGGCCTTTAATATCAATCATCTTCTCCACTTTTTATTACTAGGTTCAACCGTCTCAGCGGTTGCAGCTGGATTGTCGGCTGTCAGAACGTTGGCGTCGATACATACTCGCTCCAAACTTGTGGCGGTATTTTTCATAGTTGTTGCTGGTGGTTTTGGGTTCTGGATTGCTGATGGTATAGGGCAACTGTGGTCAATATTTGGCACTGTGATAGGGACATTCTCAATGTTTGTCCTCAGCGGTGTGGCCATGCGTATCGGCTTTTTGATGGGCGCCACATGTTGGCTTATCAACAACATACTGGTTGGCTCAATTGGTGGTACGTTATTGGAAGCGACGATTATAGTGACGAACCTAGTGACCATTTATCGTTTACGTAAATCAAGTGATTTAGTGGTGAGCAAATCACAAACACAATAGGCTTTTACCCATGTTCGTATTTAACAAAGATATACAGTTAGAAGATTTAGGTGACGGTGTAAGCCGCAAGGTACTTGCACACAACGACAACATGATGTCGGTTGAAGTCCATTTTGAGAAAGGTGCGGTTGGCGCGATGCATTCTCATCCTCATGAGCAGCTTACATATGTACTGTCGGGCGCTTTTGAGTTTACGATTGGTGAAGAAAAGCACATCGTCAAGGCAGGTGACACTATGTATAAGCAGCCAGATATTGAGCACGGCTGTGTGTGTGTTGAAGCGGGTGTGTTAATTGATACGTTCACACCAATGCGCAAAGATTTTGTTTAAGATTTAACTATTGACGAACCTTTTCGTCGGGGAATTACTATGAAAATTGCACTAATGATGGAAAACAGCCAAGCACCTAAGAATGCTATGGTTGCAGCGGAACTGAACTCTGTAGCAGGTGGCCTAGGTCATGACGTATACAACGTTGGTATGACAGATGAAAATGACCACCACCTAACTTACATTCACCTTGGTATCATGGCGAGCATTCTTTTGAATTCAAAAGCGGTGGACTTTGTCGTGACTGGCTGTGGCACAGGCCAAGGGGCGTTGATGGCAAGTAACCTTCACCCAGGTGTGGTATGTGGTTACTGCCTAGAACCATCTGATGCATTCCTTTTTAACCAGATTAACAATGGTAATGCGATTTCATTGGCATTTGCGAAAGGCTTTGGCTGGGCTGGTGAGCTGAACGTTCGTTACATCTTTGAAAAAGCGTTTACTGGCGCACGCGGCGAAGGTTACCCAGTTGAGCGAGTTGTGCCTCAGCAGCAAAATGCAGCGATCCTTAATGATGTTAAGGCTGCTGTTTGCAAAGACGTTGTGGCGTCACTAAAAGCGATTGATCAAGATCTCGTTAAACAAGCTGTTGGCAGCGCTCAGTTCCAAGAGTGTTTCTTTGCTAACTGTCAAGTCACTGAAATTGCGGAATACGTTCGCACTTTGATTGACTAGTTTGATTTGACTCCAAGTAACCTCAGAACCCTCGAATCCTTGTCTCTGGGGTTACTTTAATCAAACGTTGCACCACGTAGTGGTTTTTTATTATTTGTTTTGATGTCCATATCGGGATTTCTCCAGCCAGTGTTATTACTGGCTTTTTTTTATCGACAATAATGAGCTGATTTTATTGTCAATTTCTCACCATTTCATCGGTAATTCATGCTCACTCTCAAAACCAAAATCTGATATTGAACCACAAGAATGTACTCTTAAAGTTGTATATTAAGTTTACTTTTTGAAATGGAATGTTCAGCATGAATAGTGAGTATTTTAACAGCGTTAATCGCTATCGATACTTTTACAACATCCGCCCCGGAGACACATTAAGCAAGGTCATTCTCAAAATCTACCATCATCGTTATGGCAGTGATGGCTATCGTCTGGCGCTTGATCAAATCCTCACCGACAACCCAGAAATCCAACACCCTGATAAAGTTCGTATTGGCCAAGCGATTTCACTCCGCCCCCTGAATAGTCAACCCGCCTCTACCTCTCCCGTCGCGAGTCAATTCGCGCCAAACCCAGCCATTTCAAAGGAAGATAAAACGCAGTTTGAGCGAACCATGAAGCAGATGCCTCAAGAGCAACAAGATCTGTTTTGGGCTCTGTCCTGGTTAGAGGATGCCTGGGGACCGGCGAGTACGGGCGCTGGGGTGACGTTTGCGTCTATGGGGATACTGTTGGGAGGCGAAGGGAAAGGAAATATAGCTAAACTCGCGGAGATTGAGAAAGTCTACCAACAGTACAAATTAGGTGTGTTGACAAAAGGTCAATATGATTATCATCGCAGCAAGATTCTGAAATCCGTTGCCCAAAACTTTGGACCTATTGAAAAAGTACTTTTTAAAGGGAAAAAGGCACGGGAAGCTATGCGGATATCAAGAGCTGGTGGAGTCTCTAGCACAGTCGCATTACGCAAGAATACGCAGAGACTAGCAGCACTATCATCTGGAGCAGCACGAGGTGGTACGCTTCTTACAGCTGTTGGTATAGGCGTTTCCTGTCATCAAATCTCGAGTTCGAGTTCCATAGCGAAGAAAAATGAAATTTTTGTAGAGACGGTAGCAAGCAATTTAGTGGGGATAGCCGCTGGTGTCGCAATATCACTTGTTGTTGGTGTCTCTTCGATTGGTTGGTTTGCGGCGCTGAGTATTGCTGCCGTATCTGCAGGTATAGGTTATGCCAGTGGAAAAACAGGAGCCCATTTCTATAAGAAGTTAGTTCCAGATTTGAATCTTGTTTCGATAACCGGTGTAGATAAAGTATGCTCTCAGTAGTTCAGATACTTTTTGTTAGCTTCTTAGTAGTGGGTATATTCATGGCCTTTTGGTTCGTGGTTGTCGGAGCAATATTATGTTTTGTTACTCCCAAAAGTATAAAACAGTACGCATTTACCACGGATCATTATACTGAGGTAGAGCTGGCAGTCGTGTCGGGCTTTCATTTTGTGGCCTTAATACATGGTATCGCATTGATGACAGTGATAGTTATGCCCAAGCTAGCGAAACGCAGAGGACTAACAGAAATAAGAACTGTCTGTCCTACTAGATTTGTTAGGGTTTGCTATTGCTATATTGGAATTTTATGGACATCAGCTATAACAACCATATTGTGTTTCGTTTTGGTTATTGTGCTTGAACTTC
>NZ_JYJK01000001.1 GCF_003263785.1 Vibrio variabilis | reverse complement strand
TTACCCTTGGAAATTTTCTCAGACTAAACTTATGACGATTTATAACAAACTCTATTTTTAACAGTGAGTTAGGTTAATAATTTCTCTTTTTGAACCTCAATTATAGCAGTTGTCATAATTTTTTGTAAATCAGGCTGATTTTGACGCTTTTCCAAGCGTAAACTTGTCATAAAAACTAAGGTGTTGCTATAAGTTGATAGTCATTACGATGGGATCGTTTGGTGATCACATATACACTTGTCACCCAACTCACTTTGGGACAAAAGCGCCCTAGAAAATTTATTCTGAATACGTGACCAACCAATTTTAGTGAACCACAACAGTTCGGGACATGGGGGTGTTAGGTTCTTCTGGTCCGAGAAAATGGCCCACTTCCTTTCATCTTCACTAAAAAAATCATCTTGCTCTAGTCGAACAAATTTAATGTTATTTAGTGCTGTTTTTGGATGTATTGAAACTTTCTTTAATTGTTCTCGATAGGATTGATTTTTTATAGGTTTTCGTCGGTGCATTCAAAGGAAGCTTAATCAATTTTACCTTGTACTTATTGTCATGAATCAAGTTGAATCCATTGCGCTTGTTTGAACTGTCGACTCGTTGTAGCTTTTCATCACTATTCAATAGTAAGGTTTCAACTTCAGCCAAATCCTTCAGGTAAACGAAGAACAGAATATAACCGTCGGCATCAGTGTTGTCTAAATAATGTTCGATCTGATGTAAAGCACTGCAATATTTATCCACTATGTCAGCATCAGTATCTTCTGTGATTCTCTTATTTTCGACAATTGCTCGTTGTACGACTTGTGAAGTGTAGAAAGTAATCTCAAGATCACTACGCCCCACTCCTCGATCATCTTCAAGCGACGTCATTACATTGCTTCTATGAAGATAAGAGCGCAATATCTTCGTCAGTTCAGTTTCTTTTTGAAAAGTTAGTTCTGTCGGCTTTTCTGGGTTTTTTACGAGCCAGTTATCTTTTCTCGTTTTAAAAGCGGTGATCCCCTCAAGAAGTAATTCTTCTATTGTGGTGGCAGATAATTGAAGTAAAGACGAGCTAAATTCCATCGGATTGTCAACATTATTGACGATGGTGGTCTGTGGTTTGTAAAACTCAATGAGTGCACGCTTTTTTAACGTGGTAAAGCGGTAGGTGTTGTATGACTTAATAATGCCATGCATTTGAACCAGCGACTTGGTATAAATATCGTGTTTACTGATGTAATAAGATGTGCGGTTTTTAAATGCATTAAGGAAGTCGCGTTGCGTATTGTAGGCCCAAAGTGCGCTAGAAACCTCGTTCAATGTATCCTCACAGTCATCAAGATTCTGGAGTACGGCTTTGACACCATCCTTGATCATATTAAACTCGGATTGAACCGTTTTGGATTGCAATTCAGGCAGTTGATTCAATAGATTAAGCAATTGGTGGCATTGGTCAGACAGAATTTGCTCAATACGTTTCATGGGGACAGGGTAGATGGAGATGTAAAGTTCGGTTGCCTTGGTGCAATGCTCAATGGTGTAACGCACATTTGGTTGACACCACTCGTTGCCATGATTGTGGTATTGAATATCCTTAACGGTTAAGTAATCAGGAAGATTGTCTGATAAATCAGAAATCACGGGTAGATTCGGGTTGCCAATGCTAAACACATCTAGATCTATACATCGTAATTCTAAGCTGTCATTAGTAAAATAATGCCTATCAACATTTTGTGAAATATTCTGCTCAAGCGCCTTAATGATCGCATCTCGACATTGTTTCGCAGACCAATCTGGTTGAAGGCAAACACTATTTTTAAAGCGGGTACCAATATGAAATCCAGACTCGGTGGATTCGGATCTGACCTGTGACGCCAGCAAAGAGTAACGGAAAGGTATCCGTTCTTGAGCTTGGTCATAAGACGAGTTACTGTGATACTGATAACCATTTTCAGATTCGCTATCGCTAAAATGCGTCTGAATGAGCACAGCTTCGAGTCGGTGAAGACTGTTCTCGTAGTGTGTCCGTTGGTAATCAGTAACTAGGGATAAAGCATGTTTAAGACCAACATTTGCGTAGCCTATAGCACTACTTAAGCCGTCGAGTGGTAGCCTTCCAGTATGAAGGTAGTTACATAGTTGTTCTTTAGCATTTTCCTGAGGGTAACGAAAATGTGGCTTGTCGTAGAGCCGTTCAATGGCTCTGTTCTTCCAGTCTATATCAATGGTTACTTCATCTTTGAAAGGTATAATCATTCTTGATTCCATGTTTCAATATGAGTTTGTGCGTGGATGTTAACAATGAACTTGAGTCGTCCCAAACTCACCACAGTTCATAACGATACTGTTGGTAATCGTATAATACTGCAGACTTTTTCATTTTAATCATCAACAACCTCAACAGTCATGTGCTGAGCACCATAATAAGTGCCCTCATCAATGGTGTAGCGCAGTGTCACTCCACAACTTGGGCAATCAAACTCTTCGTTTGGCTCAATGCACTCGCCTTCAATCCAATCCCAACCAAAATTGCCTTCACATTCTGGGCATTGCATGATGGTTCCTCACGTCTCACAACTCTCTGAAATCCTTAGCGCATCTTCAATCTCGACGCCAAGGTATTCAATCGTGCTTTCCAACTTAGCATGACCAAGAAGCAACTGGATAGCTCGTAAGTTCTTGGTTTTGGCGTAGATCAAAGAAGCCTTGGTTCTGCGCAGTGAATGCGTGCCGTATTGCGTTTTATCTAGACCTATATCAGTAACCCATCGATTAACCATAGTGGTGTAGTAGTGATAGGAGATGGGCTGCCCCTCACGTCGTGGGCTTGGAAACAGGTAGTCTGTTGTTGATAATGAATTTTTGATGATCCACTGCGATAATGTTTGTTGAGTCTTGGGTGTTATCTCGAAGTGTACTTCCTGCTGGGTCTTCTGTTGTTTGACGATTGTTCTCGACATCACACAACCACTGCGGCTGACGTCTTGCACTTTCAAATTCCGTAAGTCGCAAGACCGAAGCTTGCTATCGATGGCAAGGTTAAAAAGCGCTAACTCGAACAGCCGTTCTTCAAGCTCCAACCGAATTCGAATCCGCCAAATATCTTCTAATTTGAACGCTTTCTTCTGACCAACTCGTTTACCTTTGTTCCAAGCAACCATGATGTGCTCCTTACTTCATAAAATACACTTCTAAGTAAGGCATAAATCAAGGACTTTTCAGACTTGGGTGGTATCATGACAAGAATTTTTCGTTTTAAAGAACACCGAAATGAACCAACAAGAACAACAATTCCTTAAAGAGCTTGAAAGCAAGCTCTGGACAGCGGCAGATAAGCTACGTTCCACTCTCGATGCAGCGCAATACAAACACGCTGTGCTTGGCTTAATCTTCGTTAAATACGTTTCTGATGCATTTAAGCTTCGTCAGGGCGAGATCAAAGCTGACCTCGCTAACCCAGATCACGAATACTACCTAGACCCGGCTGATTTTTCTGATGAAGAATTAGCGGAAGAGATTGCTATTGAACTTGAGCAACGTGACTTCTACACCGAGAAAAACGTGTTCTGGCTACCTACGGAGTCTCGTTGGCAGTTTCTACAAGACAATGGCCCATTGGTCATTGGTGGTGCTGACCTTGAAATTGACGGCAAGGTGAAGAAAATTACATCGGTTGGTCACCTTATCGACAATGCTTTAGAGGGTATCGAGCGCGACAATCCTAAGCTAAAAGGCGTACTGAACAAGTCATACTCTTCATTGAAGATTGACCAAGCTAAGTTGAATGAGCTTATCAACCTGATTGCGACAATCCCGTTTGTTCATGCTGACCTAAACAGTAAAGATATCCTCGGTCATGTGTACGAATATATGCTGGGTCAATTTGCGCTTTCTGAGGGCAAAAAAGGTGGTCAGTTCTATACGCCAGCCTCTATCGTATCGCTAATCGTTGAGATGATTGAACCATTTGAAGGCCGTGTATATGACCCAGCAATGGGTTCAGGTGGTTTCTTCGTACAGTCAGAGAAATTCATTGAGCGTCACGCTAATGAGAAGAAAGTCGACGCACTAACTCAAAAGCAAAAAATTTCTATCTACGGTCAAGAATACAACCACACAACGTGGCAGCTAGCGGCGATGAACATGGCGATCCGTGGCCTTGATTACGACTTCGGTAAAGAGCCTGCGAGTACCTACACTAATATTCAGCATCCTGATCTACGTGCTGACTTCATCATGGCAAACCCTCCATTCAATATGAAAGAGTGGAATACGGGGGTTGATGATAACGATCCTCGCTTCAAATACGGCCAACCGCCAGCAGGTAATGCTAACTTCGCATGGATGCAGCATATGCTTCACCATCTTGCTCCTGATGGCTCTCAAGCACTTCTATTGGCGAATGGCTCGATGAGTTCGACAACCAACAACGAAGGTGAGATTCGTAAAGCACTAATCGAAAACGATCTTGTTGAATGTATGGTTGCTCTACCCGGTCAACTGTTTACCAACACACAGATCCCTGCATGTATCTGGTTCTTAACCAAGAACAAGACCGCTCGCACTGATAAAGCAGGTCGTAAGCTGCGTGATCGCAAAGGTGAAGTGTTGTTTATTGATGCGCGTAACCTTGGCTATATGAAAGACCGTGTACTACGTGATTTCACTCGCGATGATATTCAGAAAGTAGCTGATCTTTACCACGCATGGAAAACAGGTGCAGAAGTAAATGGTATCGCTTACGAAGACCAAGCAGGTTTCTGCAAATCCGCAACTTTGGAAGAGATTAAGAAACACGATTTTGTGCTAACTCCGGGGCGTTACGTTGGCGCAACAGAAGAGCTAGACGACGGCATTCCATTTGGTGAGAAGATGGCAACACTGACTGCTAAATTGAGTAAGCAGTTTGCCGAGTCAGCAACGTTAGAAGCGGAGATCAAGAAGAACCTAGCGGGGTTGGGTTATGAAATCTAACACTTGGCGAGAAACAACATTAGGCGAGTTAGCTGACTTTATTAATGGAGACCGAGGGAAAAATTATCCGGGAGTAGCCGATAGAGTTAATGTAGGTATCCCCTTCATTAATACGGGGCACATTCTTCCTAGCGGGAGATTGACTCAAGATGACATGGATTACATAACTTCGGAAAAGTATAACCAACTAGGTTCGGGTAAGGTTCGTCCCGGAGATATTGTTTATTGTTTACGTGGTTCAACTATCGGGAAAACTGCCAGAAACCACTACGAGGAAGGAGCGATAGCGTCCTCCTTGGTCATTGTTAGAGCAAAGCCAGAAGTTAACCAAGATTATTTATATTACTTTTTAACAAGCCCTGCTGGTCAGCAGTTAGCGAAATCAAATGACAACGGCTCTGCGCAGCCAAATTTGTCTGCAAAAACGCTATCTAAATATCCTCTATTAGTTCCAAGCTTTGAGGAACAACAAAGCATTGTAAATACACTAAACGCAATTGATAACAAAATTGAAGTGAATACTAAGCTGAACCAAACCCTAGAAGAAATGGTACAAGCCATCTTCAAGTCATGGTTTGTCGATTTCGACCCAGTCAAAGCCAAGATGAAAGGTGTACAACCAGAGGGTATGGATGCGGCTACTGTCTCGCTATTCCCAGAAAAGCTAGTTGAGTCAGAATTAGGTTTGATACCTGAAGGGTGGCAAATTGCTACGTTGAAATCTATGTCAGAAAAAATCTCGAAGGGAACAACTCCGTCTAAAAAGGACTTAGCAGCGGCAGAAGATGAAGCATCGATCAGGTTTATCAAGGTTAAAGATATTAACGACCAAGGTGAGATCCTTCGTGATTCATTGGAAATAATTCCCGATTCAATCCATGTCGGAAAGCTCAAGCGCTCCATTCTAGAAACAAATGACATACTGTTCTCTATTGCCGGAACCATCGGTCGAGTGGCGACCGTTGATCAAGACCTCAACAATGTTAATACAAATCAGGCTGTTGCATTCGTTCGTTTGAAAGATAAAAAGCGATACCTGCCATTGGTGTACATGGCATTAAGAGAGAATAGACTTCAACAGAAAGCTCTAGCTTCTATTGTACAGGGGGTACAAGCTAATCTTAGTTTAACCAATGTTGGTGAGATGGAAGTGGTCATTCCTTCTGATGAAGTTTTAGAACTTTGGAATAAACAATACTCTTCAATTTTCAAAATGATTAAGAGTAATTTCGCTCAGTCTAGAGATCTATCTGCTCTTCGTGACACCTTGCTTCCTAAATTGCTTTCCGGCGAAATCGAGTTAGGACAGGCTCAAGAATTAGCAGAGGTCGAGTAATGGCAACCCGAGTAGAAATGATTATCGAAACGCTCAAGGCGAATCCCGACAAGAAGTTTACTGCTCGGGATTTGGCTAAAGAGTTTTTAATTCGATACCCAGAAGAAATCGCTGAGAAGCAAACGAACCCACGCTACGATACCGAAGAGCGCTTGATTGCGCAATTGGCCGCCGAGGTTGGTGGACAACGAACTCACAGGGCACAAAAGGCGTGCGCCAATGTAGCAACTCGCGATAAACCCCGCCCAAGAATCTATTATTGGGATGAGAATCCTAATCTACCTTCTCTTGATGATATCCAAGACGAAGTCGATGAGCCGGAAATTGACACCCCTCTTGTTTCACAAAGCTTCAGTGAGCATGACTTGTACCCTATGCTCATAGAATACCTCAGTAAAGATCTGGGTCTCTACTGCCAGCGAATTGATGAGCGTAAGTCTAAAAACTCCCACGGTAACGGAGGTAACCACTGGCTACACCCTGATATCGTGGCGTTAGAGCCGCTTGACCAAGGTTGGGATGAAATTGTGAGAAGCTGTGTGCGCAGTGGTAATCATAGCTCAGTTCGGCTTTGGTCTTTTGAAGTGAAGAAGCACCTTACCAAAGGCAATGTACGAAAATACTTTTTCCAAGCGGTATCAAATTCGAGTTGGGCTAATTTCGGCTACCTTGTGGCGACTGGCCTAAATGGCGACGTAGAAGGTGAGCTGCAAATGCTGTCGAGCTTACACGGGATTGGTGTGCTGATCCTTGATACTGAATCTTTGTTTGATAGCCAAATACTCATTCCAGCTCAAGAGAGAGTCAACGTCGATTGGCAATCTGCAAATCGAATAGTCACTGAAAATAGGGATTTTCACCACTACGTTGAGCAGGTTGGAATTTATAACCAAACCGGACGTTTGATTAAGAGTGCATGGAACAAATAACTAGGATAAAGGCTTAATGATCACAGAAGACCAACTAGAACAACAATGCCTTGATTGGTTTAAAGAGCTTGGCTACCAATATAAAAATGGCTATGACATTGCACCGGATGGAGATGCTCCTGAACGTGATGACTATCATCAGGTAGTTCTCAAACAACGTTTGCTTAGTCAGCTAGAGATACTGAACCCTGAATTGCCAGAAGAGACTCTCAATCAGGTTGTGAACACCGTAAGCACACCTGATACACCTGTGCTTATCAAAAACAACCGAGCATTCCATAAGCTTTTGATTGAGGGTGTGCCTGTTGAATACACCATCATTGAAGATGGTCAATTAACTCCAAAACATACCCATGCTCGCTTAATGGATTTCATTAATCCAGATAACAATGAGTTTCTAGTTGTTAATCAGTTCACTATTACTGGTACTAAGGGCAATCGCCGACCAGATGTGGTGGTATTTATTAATGGCCTTCCTATTTCAGTTGTTGAGTTGAAGAATCCAGCAGATGAGCATGCGGATATTTGGAATGCTTACAACCAATTGCAAACCTACAAAGATGAGATCCCTGATCTGTTTGCATTTAACGAGTCGTTAGTCGTCAGTGATGGTTGGACGGCGCGGATTGGATCTCTTACCGCAAACAAAGAACGTTTTTTACCTTGGAAAACCGTTTCTGGTGAAGATGATAAACCACTTTGGGATTATCAGCTTGAAACTGTCGTTAAGGGATTCTTTAAACCTGATTTGTTGCTTGATTACATTCGCTACTTTGTCTTATTCGAAACTGACAACGACAAAATTATCAAGAAGATCGCTGGTTACCACCAATTCCACGCCGTTCGCGCAGCAGTAGAAGCAACAGTAAAAGCGAAGCAAGCCGATTCCAACTTGCCTTTGGTGGCTGACAACATTGCAAAGTATCAGGTTCAAGCCACAAAAGGCTTAGACAAAATTAAACCCGGAAGTGGTAAGGCTGGTGTGGTTTGGCATACTCAAGGTAGTGGTAAGAGCATCTCAATGGTGTGTTATGCCAGTAAACTGCTTCAGCAGCCGACCATGAACAACCCAACGATTGTTGTCGTTACAGACCGAAATGATTTGGATGGTCAGCTCTATAATACGTTCGGCATGGCACAAGAAACGCTCAAACAGATCCCACAGCAAGCAGATGATCGCGATGCCCTGCGTGAGCTACTACTTAATCGTCAATCAGGCGGCATCATTTTCACCACCATACAAAAATTTGCGCTATTAGCCGATGAAACCGAGCATCCTGTTCTATCGGAAAGAGCAAACATTGTTGTCGTTTCAGATGAGGCACACCGAAGTCAGTATGGTAACAAGTCCAAACTGGTTGAAGTTAAGGACGAAAATGGCACTGTAAATGCCCACAAGTACGTTTTCGGTTATTCTAAGTATATGCGTGACGCTTTGCCTTATGCCTCGTTCATCGGCTTTACAGGCACGCCTATCGCCATGGATGACAAAGACACTCGTGGCGTGTTTGGTGAGTACGTATCAATTTATGATATTCAAGATGCCGTTGATGATGGTGCAACCGTTCCGATTTACTACGAATCACGCCTAGCGAAACTTGATATCAATCAGGACAAGATCGAAGCTCTCAACGATGAAGTAGAGGATGAAATTGGTGAAGATGAAGAGACCGCAGACCGTGAAAAAATCAAATCACAATGGGCTGCGTTAGAGAAACTTGTTGGTGCGGAACCTCGTATACAGCAAGTGGCAAAAGATCTCATCAATCATTTCACAACCCGTACTTCTACATTTCCCGGCAAGGCGATGATTGTAGCGATGAGCCGTGAGATCTGTGTCGACCTGTATGATGCTATCGTGGCAATTAAACCAGAGTGGCATAACGATGATCCGAAAAAGGGGCGATCAAAATCGTGATGACGGGCAGTGCATCAGACAAAGAGAAGATGCAGCCTCACATCCATGATAAGAAAACGAAAAAGCTGTTTGAGAAGCGTTACAAAGATACCGAGGATGAACTTCAATTAGTGATTGTGCGTGATATGTGGCTAACAGGCTTCGATGCCCCATGCTGTCATACCATGTATATCGATAAACCTATGAAAGGCCATAACTTGATGCAGGCTATCGCCCGAGTAAACCGTGTCTTCAAAGACAAGCCCGGTGGTTTGGTGGTTGACTACATAGGCATTGCTAATGAGTTGAAAAATGCCCTTAAGACTTATACCAACAGTCAGGGTAAAGGGCAGCCAACTGTAGACACATCAGAAGCCTTTGCTGTGTTGATGGAAAAGGTCGATATTATTCGAGGCATGTTCGCGACACCTGTTGATGGTGACATCTTCAACTACCGACCTGATTTTGAAACTGATGCACTTCGATTGCTACCCGGTGCTGTGAATCACTTATCAGGTTTGTCCCACAACGACAGCAATGGTAAAGAAGTTCGAGATGGTAAACGACGCTTCCTTGATGTCATGGCTGCGCTCACCAAGGCTTACTCGCTCTGTAACACGATGGATGAAACTCGTGGCTACAAGAACGAAATTGCGTTCTATTCCGCGATAAAAGCTGCATTCATTAAGCACTCAACGGTTGATAAGAAGCGCACCGACGAAGAGCGTAATACCGCTCTTAAGCAGATCCTTAACAATGCGGTCGTTGCCGATGGCGTTGATGATATCTTTTCCATGGTAGGGCTAGACAAACCGAACTTTGGTTTGTTGTCAGAAGAATTCCTTGAAGACGTCAAAAACATGAAAGAGAAGAACCTTGCAGTAGAGCTATTAGAAAAGCTACTGCGTGATGAGGTCAAAGCTCGCATGAAAAATGATGTGATTCAGGAGAAAAAATACTCTGATCGAATCATGACTACGCTTCAAAAGTATCACAACCGTAATATTGAAACCGCTCAAGTTATTGAAGAGCTGATCCAATGGGCGAGAGAGATGCAGGAAGATGCGGCCATGTTGGATAGGTTAAACCTATCTGTTGATGAGATTGCATTCTATCGAGCTTTGGTCGAAAACGAGTCATCTGTCCGAGAGTTGGGGGATGACAACCTACGTAAGCTTGCTATAGAACTGACTCATCAACTTCGTAAGTCTGCAACGGTGGATTGGCAGAAGCGGGAAAGTGTCCGTGCTCGTATGCGTAACCTAGTTCGCCGACTGCTGCGCAGATGGAAGTACCCACCTGATGCGGCTGAAGAGGCGATTAAGCTTGTGTTGGAACAGGCTGAAGTATTGGCTGATGGGTGGTACAGGGCTTAACTCATACAGTTAAGCAGGCAAGGTTGGTACCTCGCCTGCTTACTTATCGATTCAGACCAGAAAATGCAGCTATTACTCGTTGTTTAAAAGAACCGAGCTTTATTTCATCCCGAATATCGCTTAGTGTTTGAACATTAGTATGATTTTGGTGTTCAGATACCCATTCGACCTGTGAACTACTGTTGTTGCCATTCCCATAAAGTGATTGGGTACTCGAGATCTTAGCTAAAGGCTTCACGTTACATTCGATTGGGGTTGTCATGTTTGCGAACATGCATGATGTTGGTATATCTAGTTCTATCTGTTCAGAAAACTCTATTAAGCTTTGCTCTGCAAATGTGAAAAGCCACGAATGCTGGTTTTCTTCTCCGTTAACCCGAAGAATACGCCCAAGTACTTGCCTGAAGTACAGCTCGGTTTTAACCGCACTCATATGACAGCAAACCTGAAGGCGCGGAATATCGGTACCTTCGCTGATCATCCCAACACTAACAATCCACTGTGTGTCATCATTACGAAACTGATCTATTCTTGCTAAAGGTTCCTCGTGTCGATAGCTTACGATAGAGACGGTTTGAGTGTATTTTTCCGAAAGAACCTTTTTTATTATTAGTGCATGCTCAACTGAAGATGCTACAACCAAGCCACCTGCATCATGGGTAAGGCGGCGTAACTCTGTGAGCTTTTTACACCCGAGGCCAAGTAAGTGCTCCATCGCTTCTTTGTTGTGTAAAACACTTTGGTAAGAGGTTTTCGTTTGCTTAAGCATTTCAAGAATTGACGAAAACGATTGTTTTTCGTCATCGTTAGTTACTGTCAAATGTTCGTTATCTACGAGCACTATCCTGGGGCTCCGACAAACTTTATCGGCAATAGCTTGTTTTAAGCTGTATTGGTAGTCGACTAGAAGCTTTCCATCAGGGTCACTGTACTGAGCCATAACGATTGGTAAGGAATCTGACCGCCAGGGAGTACCGGACATTGCGAGTGTGTATGTCGCTAGTCCTTGGATTTTTGTAAGTATTTGTTGTCCCCAGGCGTTGGTAATGCCGGTCTCAGAACCTGAGCAATGATGGATCTCATCAAATACAACAAATACGCGGAAATTGCTCAGGCTTTCCCAAAACTCGTTATCAAGAAACTGAATTGATTGATAGGTAAGTGATCGTCCAATAGCTCCCAAACCTCCATTAAAAGAACACTTCAGAGTTTTCGAAAAGGTCTTTTTGATCCCATCTGCAACAGTCAATGACGGGGAGAAGCACAACACAAGGTCTATCATGTCATTTTGCAACAACCTCGAAGCAATGTTGGCAGCTAACACAGTTTTGCCAGCACCGGGTGTGGCTTGGCAAAAAAAGTGGTTGTGCACTGTGGAGTACTTTTCTAGTGCTCTGTCGGAACACTCATCTTGCCAGTACCTCAGCATGGGGCTGCTTCTTCGGAAACACTCTTCAGAGCATTTGTAAGAGCATTTACCTTACCAAGCAAATGCGCCGAGCGTTCCTTAGCTTGTTCAAGTAAAGGCCTTAGCTTTGTCTCTAGTTCCTGAAAACGACAGATAACTGATTGATACTCCTCTATTTCACTGAGAACAATCTCTAGCTCTGCTTTGTACTGGCCGTGCTCGCAGAACAATACTGAGTAATCAGTACTAGAAGGTGCGCGAACCCGAGTTGTTAGAACCTTCGGCTCTGCTTGAAGGCTTTTAAATTGGCTAGTCTGGAAGTACCTTTTCTTTCGTCCTTCGCCCTCACTTACGAGCCAGTTGTTGTCAGTAAAGCGTTTGATCTGACGATACACCATGCGTCTCGCTTCGTCTCGGTCAGTTCTACCATTATCAGTAGAAACGAAGGCATCTCTCAACTCAACAACTGAAAAACCATCCATTTCTTTTTCAATCAACAACTTGTGCATCATGGCACTGATTTTAGTAGAACGTTTCATTTATAACTCATACTACGCAAAAAAACTAAGGATTGCTTAGTATACAGAATTTAGTAAAACTAAGAAAATCTTAGTTACCTTGAGATCAGATGTATGAATAGTCAGTGTCGTTCATTAGCCCAATCCCGGAGCGTCTTAAACAAGCTCGAAAAAAAGCGAAAATTTCCCAAAAGGCTTTGGGGGAGCGTATAGGCATGGATGAAAGCTCCGCAAGCCCCAGAATGAACCAGTACGAAAAGGGTAAGCATACTCCCGATATAGGGACACTGAAGGCATTAGCCGATGAGCTCGGTGTACCTTTAAGTTACTTCTTTTGTGAAGATGAGCTTTCTGCTGAGTTGGTAGTGAGCATGAATAAGCTTTCTTCAGCGGACAAGCGGAGAGTCCTTGAGATGACAGGTCGATTAATTGATGAGGCGAGTGAGGGGAGCTCTGAGTCCGGCTAGGCAGCTCCTTGAAGGCAGAGCCAGTAATAGTTTACTGGCTCTGTTAGAAAACACAGTTTTACTTGTTGTTTAGGTAATCTAGAACGACTTCGTGATGGTCTTTGGTTTTGAACTTATTGAATACATGCTCGAGGTTCCCTGACTCGTCAATCAAAAAGCTTGTTCTAACAACCCCCATGTTTTCACGACCCATGAACTTCTTGAGTTGCCAGACTCCGTACTTCTCACACACAGCGTGATCTTCGTCAGCTAACAGCGTGAAGTTCAGTTCTTGCTTGTTGATAAAGTTCGTCAGTTTTTTGGGAGTGTCTGGCTGACGCCAAGAACCACAACATTGTGGGCATCTAGTTCAGCTTTTGTATCACGTAGCCCCTGAGCCTGAACCGTGCAGCCTGGCGTTGAGGCTCGTGGATAGAAGTAGAGCAGTACCTTTTTTCCTTGAAGCTCTGATAGTGTCACTGGGTTGCTGTCTTGGTCATTAAGCGTAAAATTTGGTGCAGTTTGTCCGGCTTCAATTGCCATTGTCTTGTCCTTACTTTCTTTATTTGAGCTATTTGCGGATAGGTGCGGTGAGCTACATCCAGTCTAGAGCACTTTTATAATGTTAGAGTGTGCATTTTTACCGATAGCTAACAGTCCTGTCTAGTGATTACTCCAAACAGGACAAAGTTGGGTGGCAGTGCTAAACACTACTTTGGTTTTCTAAATGGGTGTGCAACCACATTGTCTAAACGAGCCGAGACGATTTTATCCATAGCTTTTTCTCGCTGGCTCTCATGCAGCATATCCATAAGCTCTTGAACTACTTTTACGTGAATGGCTGCTTGAGCGGCCAAGGCCTCCTTATGGCTTTGAGCCTCATCGTAATATTCTTTTTTCTTCTTATTGGCTTGAGTTCGTTCGCCTTTGAGAGTTTTTATTTCCTTTTGAAGCACTTCAATAGGGGAGTCTGTAGCCTCATCTTGAGCAACTTGCACTTCCAATGATTTGTTTTTTATCATCAGAACGACATCACTATGCCTTCGGAGTGCGCCAGCGGAAAGCCCTGCTTCTTTTTCAACATTGCTGTTGTTGATTTTGAGCTTGCCTTTTCGCGCCTTATTACGCAGTTCTTTTGATGTTAACTTTGCTACATCGCCGCTCAACAGTCGTTCTAATGCTTCGATTAGCTTCTTTTTGGTGGTCTGTGACATTATGAAACAACTCCGAATGGGATGAGTAATTCTCTAACTTGATTAGGAAAAACAACCGGCTCATAGTCGATACCTAAATCACCTATAATACGTTCAGCCGCTTGAATTTTAATGTAAGATTCAGAGGCGTTTGAGGGGTGAGTTCGTTATTTTCAATATCGTAAAGCATGTGAATTTCAGCTTCTTTACGCTTTGCTTCAGCAAATATGGCATCCACGATGTAGTCATTCTTGCAATCTACACATTCTATTAGGTTAACAAGCGTTCTTAGCCCGCAAGTGGTCGAGGTGCAATATATCCCCGGCGCAACCGCATGAAGGTGTCGGTTTTGATTTCGAATTTGCTTTTTCCAATAATTAAGAGAAAGCATGTCATTATCCACCTTGTCTTTGAATAAATTGCGGTTGGTTTTGGTCATGCTTTTAGCAAACTCTTTGCCTTTACCGCCTGCAACTCTCTCCCTGTTTGCCAATTTCTCATATATGCTTAAGTAGACACGGGCTTTCTGGTCGATCCGTTCTTCATCAATTTCATTCGCAAGTGTCTTTTTCTTTTGTCTGATTTTTTGAAACTTACTGGCATTTTTAGCGTAGTGCCGCGTCATTGCCATAGACACATGACTAAATTGCTGTTTGAGTTGCGGGTAGTTACAAAGCTCATAACCAATTAAGTAGTAAGCAAAAGAGCGGCGAAGCTGATGTGGCGTAAATTCGTAATTGCTACCCAATTCAAACGATAAGTTGGGGTCGGATACTTTTAGGTCAACAATGTCTTCATTGGTTAGCGTAAGCTCTTCACCCATAGCGCCTTTAAACCAAGCTATAGAATGCTTTCCTATTGAAGCTTTGCCTACTTCACTAAAATCTTCTTTTATTTTATGGAAGAAGGATTTTGAGCCAGAGTGGCGCTTTCTAAGTGGCGTGTGCAGCGCTTGAAGAACTTCATAAGCTTTCATACCAATCTCGGTGGTAACAAACTCATCTTGTATTGATTGAGAGCCTTTGGTGGTTTTTGATAAGTCAGCATGGATAACATATATATTCTGGCGTTCGATTCTGTCTTTGGTACAGCCCTGAGCGGTGTTCAGGTTATACATTTCATCGCCTCTCATTCCTGTTCGAGCCATTAATCCCCACAAGCAGCCACCGTTAAGCGCCTTAAAAAGAGCAAGAGCTCCTTTTAGGTTGGTGATTGTCCAGTGCCCAATCGTTAGCTCTCGTTCGGTGTGGAAGTTATCAATGTAGTCGCTGTTAATTTCTGGTTTATGGTGGCGAAGAAGCGTCAATATTTCATCTTCATTTGGAGAATGCAGGGCGGTGAAGGCTTGTTGAAAGGCAGTAGTGCACTTTTTACTTTCTTTATTTTTCTTACCTAAGTACCATTTAATACCACCGTTTACTTTTCTAGCTTCACTACTGACCAGATACTTGGCATAACCTGCATAGGCTTTTTCAAAATAGGTGGCAATGTAATCTGCCAATTGCCCTAGTTCATGACGAAAAGCGTAAGCTTTATTAATCATCTCTTCCGACTTTTGAAGCCCCAAATAGTAGAGCCTTTGTGGAATGACGGTAGATTGTTTCGCGTCTTTCAGGGCTAAACCAAAATCCGAGGCGTTAAGTTTTTTATTTAGACCAACCTCAAATGGCAAGCCTTTGGCTTCCACATAAAGGCGATTTAATCCTTTGTAAATTGGTGTTCTTTCAAAGTCGATACCGGTAAAGCCTGTTAGTGCCCAAGTTTCGAGACGGTCAAAGTCAAGCGCAGACAGCGTGTTAAGGCCCTCATTTAAAAGCGGGTTGATGACTTTTTTTAGGTCAGTTAACGCACAATAAAGAGTGTCAAAGGAATGGTCATGAGGTGAAAGCCACATCATTTTAAGAAGGAGAGCTTTAAGCTCATTTTTTAGATTGCGCTCAATCACTCTGCCATCGTTCGTAAAATCTAGTGCTCGGGCTTTCTTAGCATGCGGGTCAATATAAGGCTGCAAGTTTCTCCAAGCCTCATCATCACCAATTTTACCTAGTGATTCACCTGTTACCGTAAAGCCTATATCAAGGGCTTCGAGCTCTTTCCAATCGCCGCGCTCAATCGCTGGCTTTAATACATCGATTAAGTAATTGGCATGAACGCCAACATTTTGTTGCGCTTTAAGAAGCTTGTTTTGGTGCTCTAGGTCAAAGGGTTTTATCATGTGAGCCTCCGTAACTATAGGGATAGAATCGCATGGTCGATGGACACTCGTGGGTGACGACCTTGGGTATTAAATTTGTTCATGGCTTCATCGAATACATCGTCGCTTGCTCCATCGAGCGTATACTCAAACTGCTCGATTTTTTCTAAAGCCTCTCCTTTCGAATTGGGGAACATATCCAGCCCTTGCTTTAAAACATCGATGTATGAAATAAGCTTATAAATGGCGTCAACCTCATCTACCGCTTTGGCGGATTGGCACTTGTGACACATATCAAACTCGGCGCAAGGCAAGTCTACGCCTAGCGCATAATTCGTTTCACGTTGTGTATTCTTACCATCGACAATGACTTGCTTTCCATCGCAAGCGATTCCGTTGGGGTTAGTTTTACGCTTTTTCTCACCTTCCTCGTATGTCAGCATAGGAATACCACGCCTTTTAGCCACAGCGTCTTTTGCTTGCTCTAAGTTATTGTCAAAGAGATTTTCGATGACTTCTATACTCTGAGAGATAATGACTTTATTGAGGGATGGAAGCCCGTTGATGTAACTTCTCTCTATGGTTTCTTGTTTGTTTTGCAGCAAGCTTTGAACGGCTTGAATGCCTCCTTCGGCATAAGCTTGGTTGCTGCTCATTTCTCGCCAGCGACTTGATTGAAGAGATAAATAGTAATGGTTGGTTTCAACAGACCATCTTGTCATTAGATGTGCTGAAATAGGGCTGATACCTTCCCAATCTGAAGGAACATTACGGGAAGTCTTTGTTAAAAGCAGCCGTTCGTATTTCTTAGGCTGTTTGTCTGCTTTTTCTGTCGCATATTGTTCAATATCTTTGATTAACGCTAAATCAGAAGCAGAGACTTTGAAGGATCCTGTTTCGCCATGTCTATAGTAAAAAGAAACGGTAACGTTGCCATCACTATCTTTTTCTGAGTAGGAGAGTGGAAGTAAAATTCCTTTGAGCGGTAAGTCTGTGTAACAAGATAAAATGCAGTACGCACTGTTGCTCGCCCCTTGTTCTGCCCTATTTTTGGAAGCTGCCTGCACATCCTTATGAACAACATTGCGACCTAAGTGATTCACGACCTTCTTTAATGAGATGTACTGTTGGTTTCGATAGGCGTGAAACAGCTCTTTAAACCAAGGTAGGCTACCAGCCCGATAGGGCGATAACAGGTGCAGTTGGTTAACGAGTTGTTTATTTAGCCCTATCAAATTAAACGAACCATTGACCTCGGAGTGATTATTGAGGGTAAAAAGTAACTCAGAGCCGTCTTCACCACTGCCGTAGAGTTTGGACAGACGCTCTAATAACGTTATAAACTTCACGCCACCGCGCTTATCAACGTCAAACGACTCACCCACTAACAGAGCATCGACTTCACTGTTGGCGCGAGGCTTATAGCTTGAGACTTTGACTACTTGCAGACTCTTATCTCGCGCTTCTGTATGAACATGAATTGGGTGAGCAATGTTTCGAACGTTGCTGTCATTTAGTGAGGTGAAAAAACACATTAAATGATAGGCAGCGCCCATCGTAAGATTAAAGGCAGAGCCAGTATTAACAGTGGTGCCACTTTTACCTCGACCTCTAGCTCGAGCTGCCAATGATGTCGGGATGTGAACGGTTTCCTCTTGCAAACCAAGGCTAATGATAAGAGGCAGTGTTTCGGGTAAAGGAATATTGCTTTCTTTGGCGGCAATGAGCTGTGGCGCAAGAGTAAAAAATAATGCCTCTAATCGTGTGACCAGAAACTCTTCTTCTTCATCTGAGTACCCCTTAAACGGCTTTTTTTCTCCAGAAAACCCTCGGTGGTGTCTCGCCCAATCTGAAATAGGCAGACCGCACCATTCAAGGGCAGTACGAAGGAATGAAAGCATTGTTGGAGCGGAGGATTCTTTAATCCCTAACTCATCGCCATGGTTGTATTCCCATAGCCGTTTTGAAGGGGTAAACATCTTGATACGATGCCTTAATTCGCCATCGTTGCCAGCATACTTCAAATAGCCGTTTTCGGTGAACGGGTTAACATTTATGGCGTCACAAAAAGCCAGGTAGCTGCGCAAGTTCTCGTAGTTTGAGATGGCGGTGCATGCTGAATTGCCATTGTTGACATATTGTTTAGCTTTTTTGCAAAAAGATCGGATAAATACAGCTCGACTGTTTATCTTTTCGTTTTCTTTGCTCCCCCTAAATGCAATAGGTGAGAAACATCGAACTGCTGTACTTGGCTTGAGATAGTAGTTTTATAAGGAATATCAAAATTCAAAGGAACAACATTTTGATAGTTTCTTAGATGCTTGACGGCTTTGGACTGTTTTGCGATTTTGCTTTTCGCCATTACGACCAACCTCCGTTTATTTTGCGGTTTTTGGCTTTGGCCGTGTTGATTTGGTCGTCTAGCTTATTCATGTATTGAATGTACTTTTCGGTGGTCGATGTGCTGGCGTGCCCCATCAGTTCCGCTAACTCAACCATAAGATAGTCATAGCTAACATTACGCTCTTTTGATTCTTCCCAAAGCCAGTGAGTCGCAAAGGTAGAGCGTAAATCATGAATTCGGTAATACCAAGAAGAGTCCACTTCCCGAATCTGCTTTCTAAGGTTTGAAAAGTGTGTTTCTAACGTATTAGCGGAGTAAGGCACACCTTTGTTTGAGAGAAATAGGTACGCAACGGTATCCATTTCGTTGCCTGCCTGAATAAGATCATTGCGCTTATTTAGGTTTTTAAGTTGCGTGTGACTTTCTTTGTGTATCTCTAGCTCTTCGTACAGCTCGATAGGGATTTCTACGGTACGCTCTTTACTACCCTTAGTGTGGGTAATTTTGATTGGTACAGCATCTAAATCACTGTAGTCAGCGTTTCCGATGTCATGAGCGGGGAAGTGAATGGCTTCATCTATTCTAAGTCCTGCTTCGACACATAGGCGAAAGATGAGTTTTGTCGTCTTTGGGAGTGATGTTATATGCTCATTGAATAAGGCTTTGTGCTCGGGGTGCATGGGCTTGAGTTTTTTATGGGCCGGCGTATTTTGTTTTTTAGGAAACATCTTCATGATATTGGACGTTTCATAAGTACGCTGAGAGCCAGATTTTGTGTGAGCCAGAATATCGTGTTGGTTTAACTCCTGATGCACTGTTTCTGTGGTGTAGTGCGTAACGATATTTTCATCGTTATTTTTGATGTAGCCGTTTTTTTGCATCCACTTATAGAATCCAATTACCACACCCATATAGGTGCGAGCAGTAGATAAACTAAAAGCCTCGCTGCCATTGGCCCCTTCAATATCATTGCAGTTAGCAAGCAGGAACTCAGCAAATTGCCAGGGAGCACCTTCTTCTTCGTACTTCGATAGGGTTTTATACGTTAGATAGTCAGGTGGTATTTCATGACCATCTTCATCAACTTGAGAGTGGTGAGTCGAATCCAAATAACGAGTGAAAGCTAGCAAACCCTTTGCGATGGAACCTGTGTCTTTTACAGCCGCTTCACCACGCAATTTAGATACTAGGTAAAGAGACTGTGGATAAACCACTCTACCGTCAGGTGCAACGATGATATCGGTTTTCTGTATGCGTGATTTTAGATTGGAAGGAGAGAGGTAGGGAGAGTATGTCACTTCCCCTGATTCAGTATCGGTATTTGTAGAGATTCTGAGCTTTGCCAATGTATCGACCTCGACAGAAAGAAGTCGGAAGTCATCATAAGCATCAGAACACTTTTCTTCATACGTTTCTATCACAAAACAATCCTCGATATGCTACCCACATATCAAAGATAGGTTTGTCATAAAAAAATATCAAGGTTTTTTGTCATGAAAAATTTCTAAGGGTA